>NZ_ANAT01000006.1:0-583413 GCF_000411595.1 Paenibacillus lentimorbus NRRL B-30488
AAGAGAGCCCGTATGAAGCGATTCAGCCTGCGCAAACACAAGATACCTACCCGGTGTCTTCGGCGCAGAAACGGATGTATGTGCTCCAACAGCTTGAAGACGGCGGTGTCGGCTACAATATGCCGGCTGTGCTGGAACTGACGGGCCCGCTTGACCGCAGCCGGCTGGAGGAGACGTTCCGGCAGCTTGTGGAGCGGCACGAGTCGCTCAGAACGTCCTTTGAAACAGGGCCTGACGGCGAACCGGTGCAGCGCATCCATGACAGCGTACCGTTTCAGCTCGATGAGGCCGAGTCAGCTGACGCATTCGTCCGGCCGTTTTGTCTGAAGGAAGCGCCGCTCTTCCGTGCGGCCCTCGTGAAAGAATCGGAAGAACACCATCTTTTATTAACGGATATGCATCATATTATTTCTGACGGTGTGTCCGTCAACACCTTGATAAAAGAATTCGGCGAGCTGTACGCAGGCCGTTCGCTTGCGCCGATGCGCCTTCAATATAAAGACTATGCCGTCTGGCAGCGGTCGTTTCAGCAGAAAGAAGGGTATCAAAGGCAGAAAGCGTATTGGCTGAAACGGCTCGAAGGAGAGCTTCCGGTGCTTGAGCTTCCGGCTGACAAGCCCCGTCCGGCTGTCAGAAGCTTTGCGGGCGGCAGCGTATCGTGCACGCTTGACGCTGACACGGCATCCGGCCTTCACCGCATCGCACGCGATCACGGCTCCACTTTGTACATGGTGCTTCTCGCCGCGTACAATACGCTGCTCGCGCGGTTGAGCGGACAGGAAGACATCATCGTCGGCTCGCCGATTGCCGGGCGTCCGCATAAAGACCTTGAACCGATTCTCGGCATGTTCGTCAACACGCTGGCCATCAGAACGGAGCCGAAAGGGGACAAACGGTTCACCGATTACTTGGCGGAAGTCCGCCAGGCGGCGCTTGAGGCGTATGAACATCAGGACTATCCGTTTGAAGAGCTGGTGGAGCGGCTCGGCGTGCAGCGGGACACAAGCCGTAATCCGCTGTTTGACGTGATGTTTGTGCTCCAAAATATGGAGCGTGAATCCCTGAATTTAAATGAGCTGCATTTGA
This sequence comes from Paenibacillus lentimorbus NRRL B-30488, assembly GCF_000411595.1. Lineage (NCBI taxonomy): Bacteria > Bacillati > Bacillota > Bacilli > Caryophanales > Paenibacillaceae > Paenibacillus > Paenibacillus lentimorbus. Next base: position 1,087 of record NZ_ANAT01000006.1, read on the forward strand.
CTCAAGCTGCGGGTACAAGTCATAAAACCGCAAAGTTTGATGCCACGCTTTACGCGGCGGAAGGGTCTGACGGTTCCATCAGCTTTGATTTTGAATTCAATACAGATATCTATCAAAAACAGACAATCGAAAAATGGCTTTCTTACTTTACCCGAATTCTTACAAAAGTAATTGAAGACCAAACAATATCGCTTGGTGACATTCACGTACTGGATAATGCTGAAACAAATCGCGTCATTTATCAGTTTAATCAGACGAAAAGCGATTACCCAAGACACGAAACCATCAGCCGTTTATTTGAGCGTCAGGCTGAAGAAACCCCCGATGCCCGGGCAGTTGTATACGATGGACAAATCTTGACATACCGTGAGCTGAACGAACGGGCTAACAGAATAGCGGCGGCTCTTCGATCAAATGGCGTCGGTCCGGAAAGTGTTGTCGCCTTATTAACCGGCCGCACAACAGAGCTTGCTTCCGGAATCCTCGGAATATTAAAAGCAGGAGGCGCCTACTTGCCTATCGGTGACGATGTGCCTCGGGAACGGGCTGAATGGATGCTTAAAGACTGTAAAGCTGATATTCTTCTCCAATCTGATAAACTTGACGGTCTGCCGCTTTCAGGAAAACGTTTATTCATAGAGGATATTCAAACAAAGGCCGGCTTGAGTTCGGAAAATCCCGAACCGCTCGGCGGACCTGAATCATTGGCCTACATGATTTATACATCCGGGTCAACAGGTGCGCCAAAAGGCGTCATGATTGAACAGCGAAGCGTGATCCGCCTTGTGAAAAACAGCAATTATATTGATTTTACGCCGGAAGACAGACTGTTGTTTACTTCATCATTAGGATTTGATGTAACGACATTTGAAATATTCGGTCCGCTTTTAAACGGCGCTTCTTTATATGTAAGTGACCAGGAAACCTATCTCGACTCTGATGTTCTGGAAACATTTATACAGCAAAACGGCATTACGACACTGTGGCTGACATCGTCTTTGTTCAATCATCTATCAGAACAAAATGAACACGTGTTTTCCGGATTATCCCGATTGATTATCGGCGGGGAAGCACTGTCCCCAAGTCATGTAAACCGGGTTCGGAATGCGCTGCCGCATCTCTCAGTATGGAATGGATACGGGCCGACTGAAAACACGACGTTCTCGACTTGCTTTTTGATTGAACAATCATACGATCATTCAATCCCGATCGGCCGCCCTGTCGGAAATTCAACCGCATATATCATAAACAGCAGGGGAACACCGCAGCCGATAGGCGTCATCGGCGAATTATGCACAGGCGGAGACGGTGTGGCAAGAGGATATTTCGGCCGCCCTGAGCTGACGGAAGAAAAATTTGTCCCTAATCCTTTTGTTCCCGGAGAACGGATGTACCGCACCGGAGATTTAGCCCGCTGGCTGCCGGACGGAACGATTGAATATGCCGGACGGATGGATGATCAAGTGAAAATCCGCGGTTATCGGGTCGAGCTGGGAGAGATTGAAGCCGCACTGAGGAGCCTGGACGGCGTGAAAGAAGCTGCCGTGTCAGTCAGAACCGGGCAGTCCGGCAATAAAGAACTGATCGCATATATGAGTCTGCAGGCGGACATGGATACAGAAAAAGTGCGTTCTTCACTTTCTAAGCAACTGCCGAATTACATGGTTCCGGCCTATATGATGGAACTTGAGAAGCTGCCGCTTACGCCGAACGGTAAATTGGATCGGAAAAATCTGCCCGAACCGGAGCTTGCGCTTCAAACCGCGTACACAGCTCCCCGCAATGAGCTTGAAGAACAGCTTTCCGTGATCTGGCAGGAAGTGCTCGGCACAAAACAAGTCGGGATTGAGGATTCATTTTTTGAGTTGGGCGGCGATTCAATCAAAGCGCTGCAAGTTGCCGCACGGCTCGGACGCTATGGGTGGAAAATGACGGCAAGTGACTTATTCCGGCATCCGTCCATTAAGGAACTCGCGCCTCTTATCCGGAAAGCGGAAAGAGTCATCGATCAGCGGCCGGTGGAAGGAGACATACCTTGGACACCCGTTCAGCACTGGTTTTTATCACAGCGGATGGAAAACAGAAATCATTTCAATCAGTCCGTCATGATGTTCAGCTCTGACGCATTGCATAAACAGCCGCTCAAACAAGCCTTGGAGCATCTTGTCATTCATCATGATGCACTCCGTATCACCGTCAGTTCAGAAAACGAAAGTATCAGACAAATCAATCACGGTATTCAAAAAGATGAACTGTACAGCTTGGACATTTGGGATCTGTCTGAGACAGATACTTGGGAAAGAGAAATAGAAGATGAAGTGGCTGCGCTCCAACAGCGGATGGATATTGAAAAAGGACCGTTATTAAAAGCCGGCTGGTTCAAAACCCGGTCAGGGGATTATTTATTCATCACCGTACATCACCTGGCGGTTGACGGAGTGTCATGGCGTATTCTGCTGGAGGATTTATCTGCCGCTTACACTCAAGCCGTAAAAGGTCAGCCGGTCCAGCTTCCGCCAAAGACCGATTCGTTTAAGCAATACGCCGTAAGGCTTTCAGAATACGCAAAAAGCAGCAAGCTGATGCGTGAAGAAGAATATTGGCGTTTTATTGAAGAAGAAACAGCCGCCGAACTTCCTTATGAAAAACCGCAGTATCAGACGGGAGCCGACAGCGTTCGGCAAACGGTAAGCTTTACGCTTACAGAAGAAGAAACGTCCGTTTTGCTTCAGCGGGTCAACCGGGCCTACCATACCGATACGCAAGATATTCTTCTGACTGCCGCAGCTTTGGCTTTACGGGACTGGACAGGGGGCGGCAGACTGCGCATCGCGATGGAAGGGCACGGGAGAGAGCACATCATGCCGGAGCTCGATATCAGCCGCACCGTAGGCTGGTTTACCTCCATGTACCCGGTGCTCATTGACTTGAACACAGCAGGCGCTGAGCTTGGAACGGCTGTAAAAACGGTCAAAGACACACTCGGAAGAATACCGGATAAAGGAATAGGCTACGGCATTTTAAAATACATGACACCGTCTGAACAAAAAACAATCCGCTTCAGACAAGCGCCTGAAATCAGCTTTAACTATTTAGGGCAATTCAATGATACAGAAGATCAGCACACATTCAGTTTATCCGGTCTTGCGAGCGGGCACGACATCACGCCGACATGGCAGCGGGAACAAGCGGTGGAAATGAGCGCGATGGCCGCACAACATAAACTGCACTTCAGTTTGAGCTATCCGCCGAGCCGCTTCCGCAAAGAAACGATGGAACAGCTGCTGCAAACCTTACAGCAATATTTGCGTGATATTATGGCGCACTGCACAGGCAAAGAGGAAGCAGAAAAAACCGTTAGTGATTTTAGCAGCAAAACGTTAACATCTGATGATTTGGACAGCATAGCGAGTTTTGTCGAGGAACTGTAGAAAAAGGCGACGGGGAGATTATAACATGACAAAAAAGAATGCAATTCAGGATATTTATCCGCTGTCTTATATGCAGGAAGGAATGCTTTTTCATTCCCTCCTGCAAAAGGAATCACAAGCTTACGCCGAGCAGGCCTCTTTTTCAATAACAGGGAAGGTTGACACCCGCGTGTTTGAAGAGAGCGTTCATGCCCTTTTCGAAAGACATGATATTTTCAGAACGATCTTTATCAGCCAGAACGTGTCAGTGCCGCAGCAGGTCGTATTAAAAGAGCGGAACGTCAGCATCATTGAGGAAAATCTCACCAATTTAAACAAGGCTGATCAAATCAAGCATATTGAAGAAGCCAAACGAAGAGACCGTAAGAAAGGATTTCACCTGCAAAAAGACATGCTGATGCGGGTGACGCTGCTTCAAACCGGAGAATGTGAATATACGTGCATATGGAGTTTTCATCACATTATTATGGATGGCTGGTGTCTCGGGATCGTGCTGAAAGAGTTCTTCCAGATATACGCCTCGCGCCTCCGCCGGACACCGTTAACGCTTGAGCCTGCTGTGCCGTACGGGACCTACATCAAGTGGCTGATGGAGCAAGATAAAGAAAAAGCCGCTTCGTACTGGGAGCGATACCTTGAAGGCTTTGAGCAGCAGACTGTTCTGCCGAAGCAGAAAAAAGCCGGCGAAAGCAGACAAGAGGAAGTGACGTTTTCCTTTTCAAAAGAGGACACGGCTAAGCTGAAAGATCTGGCCGTGAAAGAAGAGGTCACGCTGAGCACCATTTTCCACACGCTCTGGGGCATTTTGCTTCAGGCGTATAACCAGACAGAAGATGCGGTTTTTGGTTCTGTTATTTCCGGAAGGCCGTCTGAAATCGAAGGCATCGAGCGAATGATCGGCCTGTTCATTAATACCGTGCCTGTCCGGATCAGCGGGGCGGACATCCCGTTTCAAAAGCTGATCAAAAACGTGCAAAAGGACGCTTTGAAAGGACAGGCATACAGCTATCATCCGCTTTATGATATACAGGCGAATTCACAGGTAAAACAAGGCTTAATTGACCATATTCTCGTCTTTGAGAATTATCCGGTTGAACAGGAGCTCGATGTGCTGAACAGCAACGGGGAAACGAAAGACCTTTTTCACATCCATGATTTCAGCATGGAAGACGAAACCAATTACAGTTTTTATCTTATGGTGGCGCCGGGTGACGAGATTCATTTGAAAATGAGATACGATTCAAGCGTGTATGACCGCCAATTTATCGAAAATATCAAAGGTCATTTGACACATATCGTTTCCCAGATTCTCGACAAACCTGATATCACGCCGGATAAGCTTGTAATCATCACTCCTGAGGAAAAAGAGCAGCTGCTTGCTCCGATTTCTGAAGAAACTGAAAAGCCTGAGTATGACACGATTCATGCGATGTTTGAACGGCAGGCCGCACAAACGCCGGATCAAATCGCGATCCGGTATGAAGGCGGGTCAGTGACGTACAAAGAGCTGAATGAATCGGCTAATAAGCTGGCCCGTCTGCTGCAAAAACGCGGATTAAAGCGGGAGGAGCCGGTAGGCGTCATGCTCGGCCGTTCCCCTTCTTTAGCGGCGGCCGTTCTCGGTATTTTAAAAGCAGGCGGCGCCTTTGTCCCGATAGATCCCGGCAGTCCAAAGGAGCGTATCCGATATGTTATTGAAAACAGCGGCTGCATCCATGTTGTAACAGAGCGGCATCAGTCACTCCCCGCGGAACAAACGCTGCAGGTTACATATATAGAAGAGGCCGGGACGGAAGCGGACGGAAGCAATGTGCAATCCATTAATACGGCGGACGACCTCCTTTATATGATTTATACATCCGGTACGACAGGGAAACCGAAGGGCGTGCTGCTCGAACATAAAAATATGGCCAACCTTCTTTCTGACCAATTGACGAACACAGATATTGATTTTTGCACAAATGTACTGCAGTACGCATCTTTGGCGTTTGACGTCTGCTATCAGGAGTTATTTTCAGTACTCTTGAGCGGCGGCACCCTTTGTATCGTGCCCGAATCAATCAAACGGGATGTTTCTCAGCTGTATTCGTTTATCGATCAGCACAAAACAGAGGTGGTGTTTTTCCCGACTGCGTTTGTCAAGATGCTTTTCAATGAAGAAGGTTATGCACAGTCTTTTCCCCGCTGTGTGAAGCATGTCATTACGGCCGGGGAGCAGCTGACTATCTCACGTTTGTTCAGGCAGACGCTCCGTTTACACGGTATGCATTTGCATAATCATTACGGCCCGTCAGAAACCCATGTGGTTTCAACGTATACGATTTCTGCGGGAGATGACATACCTGAACATCCGCCGATCGGGAAACCGATCCATCATAACAAAATGTATATTCTCAGCAAAAACAGACAGCTTCAGCCTCTCGGAATTGCGGGAGAATTGTATATTTCCGGAGCGAATACAGGAAGAGGCTATGTGAACAATCCGGCGCTGACCGAAGAGAAATTTTTGCCGGATCCGTTCAGAAAGGGCGCCGTCATGTACCGGACCGGAGATTTGGCAAGACTGCGTGCGGACGGCCAAATTGAATACATCGGCCGGACAGATGATCAAGTGAAGATCAGAGGGTACCGGATTGAACCGAAGGAAATTGAAACCGTCCTGGCAAATCATCATGCCGTGAAAGAAGCTGCCGTGCTGATTCAAACGAATGAGTCGGGCGAAAATGAATTATGCGCCTACTGCAGCGTCTCACAAGCGACTGATCCTTCTCAGCTGCGAAGTGATTTGGCCAAGGAGCTGCCTGATTATATGATTCCGGTCAAATGGGCTTTCGTTGACGCGATTCCGCTCACTGGAAACGGCAAAGTCGATCAGCGGGCCCTTCCGGAAGCTTCAGCGTACGCAGCGGGCCGTCGATATACAGCTCCCCGGAATGTGACCGAACTGAAGCTTACCCGCATATGGGAAGAAGTGCTTCAAACCGGCCCGATCGGCGTTCACGATCACTTTTTCGAGCTTGGCGGCCATTCATTAAAGGCGACGGCACTCGTTGCAAAAATAGCTAAAGAGTGCAGCGTGCAAATCCCGCTGAGTGATGTCTTCAGCTATCCGACTGTAGAAGAACTCGCCAAAATCATCGGTGAAGCAGAAGAGAATCCGTTCGCATCCATAGAAAAGACAGAAACAAAAGAAACTTATCCTGTCTCATCCGCTCAAAAACGGATGTATGTCCTTCACCAGCTTGAAAATGGCGGTGTCAGCTATAACATTCCAGCCGTTTTAGAGGTGAAGGGGCCGTTTGACCGAGACAGGATGGAAGCCGTGTTCAAGGAGCTGATCCGGCGGCATGAACCGCTCAGAACGTCCTTTGAAGAAAAAACGGCCGGCCTGTGCAGAGGATTCATGACGAAGTGCCGTTTGCATTTACAAAAGAACAATCAGCCGAAGCGTTTATCCGGCCGTTCGATCTCGGCAAAGCGCCTCTTTTTCGGGCGGGATTTGTCCAAATTGAAAAAGACCGGCACCTGCTTTTAGCTGACATGCATCATATTATTTCAGACGGCGTATCCGTCAATCTTTTGATATGTGAATTCAGTGAGCTGTATGCTGAGAGAAGTCTGCCGCCGTTACGGATTCAATACAAAGATTATGCCGTCTGGCAGCAATCATTTATGGCGGGCGCCGCATATCGGAAACAAGAGGAGTACTGGCTGAACCGGCTTGCCGGGGAGATTCCCGTGCTTGAATTGCCGGCTGATAAGCCGCGTCCCCCGGTGCGGAGCTTTTCCGGTGACCGGGTGTCATTTGTCATCAGCGAAAAACATACAGCACAGTTGAAAAAGCTGGCGAAAGAAAACAAATGCACACTTTATATGACGCTGCTCGGTGTGTACACGGTTCTGTTAGCCCGTTTAAGCGGACAGGAAGATATGATTGTCGGGTCTCCGATTGCAGGAAGGCCTCATGCCGACCTTGACGCCGTTCTGGGCATGTTTGTCAATACGCTCGCTTTCAGGACGCGTCCCGACGGAAGCATGACGTTCAAAGAATATTTAAAGGAAATTCGCCAAACAGCGCTTGAGGCTTACGAACATCAGGATTACCCGTTAGAAGAGCTCGTCGATAAGCTCGGTGTGCCGCGGGACATGTCCCGAAATCCGCTGTTTGACACAACATTTGCGCTGCAAAATATGGAACAGCAGAAGCTAAGGGCAGCCGGACTTGAACTGCAGCCGGCAGACGTCAGCCTGCCGATTTCTAAATTTGACTTATCGCTGTACATCTCCGAAAACGCCGGTGAATTGTACTGCCAGTTTGAATACAGCACCGATTTGTTTGAGAGAAAAACGATTCAAAAATGGGCGGAATTTTTCACGACACTTGCCGAAAACGCCGCAGCTGATCCGGGTTTGGAATTAGACGATATTTCTGTTTTGTCGGAAAAAGAAGAAGTATCTCTGCTTCACGCTTTCAGCCCCTTGCAGAAAACGGCGTTTCCGCTTCATCAGCCTCTTCATGATCTGCTGGAACAACAGGCGGAAAAAAACGCCGGACCGTCCGGCGATTTTAACTGATGACATTTCGATTACGTATCAGGAGCTGAACGAAAGAGCGAATGAGCTTGCGCACCGGCTGATCAAGCGGGGAATAAGGCTGGAGGATAAAACTGCCATTATGGGCCGTCGTTCTCCTGACATGCTGATCGGCATTTACGCTGTCTTAAAAGCAGGCGGTGCATATCTGCCGATTGATCCGGATTATCCGGAAGAGCGGATTCGCTTTTTACTGAAAGACAGCGGCGTGAAATTCTTACTGGCAGAACCAGAACTTTTCGCACCAGATCTTTTTGAGGGAGAAACGATCTCTCTGAAAAGCGGGCAAACAGGAAACCCGGAAGCTGCGGCCAACCCCAATGTTCCGGTGAAACCTGATTCATTGGCTTATATCATCTATACATCCGGTTCTACGGGACGCCCAAAAGGCGTGCAGGTTGAACATCAGTCAGCCGTAAACTTTTTATACTCGCTGCAAACGCGTTATGGATTAAAGGATTCCGACACCATTCTGCATAAAACATCATACTCTTTCGATGCTTCGATTTGGGAGCTGTTTTGGTGGCCGATCGCGGGAGCTTCTGTTTTTCTCCTTCCGCAAGGCGGCGAGAAAGACCCTGAAATGATACTGAACGCATTGGAGAAAAACCGCATAACGGCAGCTCATTTTGTGCCATCCATGCTTCATGCTTTCTTGGAATATATAAATTCCAGAAAACAGCCGATCAAAAAGACCTGCTTAAAAAGGGTTTTTGCCGGCGGCGAACAATTGGGCCCTCACTTGGTTTCCCGTTTTTATGACCTTCTGCCGGGAACGGAATTGACAAATTCCTACGGTCCGACGGAAGCGACGGTAGAAGCGGCGTACTTTGATTTGCCGCAAGGAAAGGAATTTCACAATGTTCCGATCGGCATTTCCGGACATAACATGCGGCTGTATATTTTAAATCAAAAGAGACAGCTTCTGCCGCCGGGCTGTATCGGAGAGCTGTATATCGCGGGGACAGGGGTGGCCCGGGGCTATTTGAACCGTCCTGAACTGACGGCGGAGCGTTTTCTCGATGATCCGTTTTATCCGGGAGAACGCATGTATCAGACGGGTGATATCGCACGCTGGACAGAAGACGGCCTTGTCGAATGGCTCGGGCGTTCAGACGGACAAGTGAAAGTCCGCGGCTACCGGATTGAACCGGGGGAGATCGAAGCGGCGATCCGGCGCATCGACGGCATTCGTGAGGCGGCGGTCACCGCCCGGACCGAACACGGCGAAACCGCGCTTTACGCCTATATTGAAGGACGAAAAAGCGATGACGTGCGGGCGGAGCTTGCAACACGCCTTCCGGCCTACATGATGCCGGCTCAGTTTATAGAGATGAGCGAATGGCCGGTCACGCCGAGCGGAAAGCTTGACCGCCGCGCGCTGCCGGCTCCCGGCGGAGCGGCAGACAGACAGGTGTACACCGCCCCGCGGAACGTCACGGAAATGAAGCTTTGCGCCCTTTGGGAAGAGGTGCTGAAAAACGGACCCGTCGGCATCCGGGATCACTTTTTTGAGCGGGGCGGCCATTCGTTAAAAGCGACGGCTCTCGTCTCCCGCATCGCCAAAGAGTTCGGTGTTCAGGTTCCGTTACAGGACATCTTCGCCCGGCCGACGGTGGAAGAGCTCGCTTCGGTTATTCAGGACTTGGAAGAGAGCCCGTATGAAGCGATTCAGCCTGCGCAAACACAAGATACCTACCCGGTGTCTTCGGCGCAGAAACGGATGTATGTGCTCCAACAGCTTGAAGACGGCGGTGTCGGCTACAATATGCCGGCTGTGCTGGAACTGACGGGCCCGCTTGACCGCAGCCGGCTGGAGGAGACGTTCCGGCAGCTTGTGGAGCGGCATGAATCGCTTAGAACGTCCTTTGAAACAGGGCCTGACGGCGAACCGGTGCAGCGCATCCATGACAGCGTACCGTTTCAGCTCGATGAGGCCGAGTCAGCTGACGCATTCGTCCGGCCGTTTTGTCTGGAGGAAGCGCCGCTCTTCCGTGCGGCCCTCGTGAAAGAATCGGACGAACGCCATCTTTTATTAACGGATATGCATCATATTATTTCTGACGGTGTGTCCGTCAACACCTTGATTAAAGAATTCGGCGAGCTGTACGCAGGCCGTTCGCTTGCGCCGATGCGCCTTCAATATAAAGACTATGCCGTCTGGCAGCGGTCGTTTCAGCAGAAAGAAGGGTACCAGAAACAGGAAGCCTATTGGCTGAAACGGCTAGAAGGAGAGCTTCCGGTGCTGGAGCTTCCGGCTGACAAGCCCCGTCCGGCTGTCAGAAGCTTTGCAGGCGGCAGCGTATCGTGCACGCTTGACGCTGAAACGGCATCCGGCCTTCACCGCATCGCCCGGGATCACGGCTCCACTTTGTATATGGTGCTTCTCGCCGCGTACAATACGCTGCTCGCGAGATTGAGCGGGCAGGAAGACATCATCGTCGGCTCGCCGATTGCCGGGCGTCCGCACAAAGACCTTGAACCGATTCTCGGCATGTTCGTCAACACGCTGGCCATCAGAACGGAGCCGAAAGGGGACAAACGGTTCACCGATTACTTGGCGGAAGTCCGCCAGGCCGCGCTTGAGGCGTATGAACATCAGGACTACCCGTTTGAAGAGCTGGTGGAATGTCTCGGCGTGCAGCGGGACACAAGCCGTAATCCTCTGTTTGATGCCATGCTTGTTGTCCAGAATATGGAGCATGAGGAACTGCTGTTGGACGGTTTGCATATTCAGCCTGCGGACGTGTCCCGTCCGGTTTCCAAATTTGATGTCACTTTGCAGGCTTCTGAAGGCGGGGGACAGATTCATTTTCTGTTTGAATATGCGGCGTCTTTATTCCGGAAAGAAACGATGCAGCGCTGGGCTTCCCACTTTATGACGATGCTTGAACACATTGTCCGTGAACCGGAAACTTCTATACAAGCGATCAGCATGCTGACTGCTCCGGAACGGGACCGAATTCTTTCGGACTTTAACGGCATGGCGGATAAACAGCTGCCTGAAAAAACAGTTCATGAACTGTTCATCACCCAGGCGCGAAAAACACCGGATGCGGCAGCCCTTATCAGCGGGGAAACGTTGGTCACATATAAAGAATTAGATGAATGGTCGAATAAAATCGCCAGAGCTCTGCAAAAACGGCAGATCGGACCGGATGCCGCCGTCGGCATTGTAATACCAAGATCACCGGAACAAGTCGCCGCAGTCTTCGGGGTTTGGAAAGCCGGGGGCGCCTACGTCCCGATAGATCCTGAATATCCGGAGGAACGCAAGCAATATATCATCTCAGACAGCGGCACAGCGCTTCTCCTTACCGTACACGGCGCAATAGATCAAGTGCCCGATCATTTTAAAGGTGAAGTGCTCGCACTGGAGGATATCCAAGAACAAGACGCATCACCGGTTCAGCCATTATCAGCACCGGAAGATTTGGCTTACATCATTTACACGTCCGGGACGACAGGCAGGCCGAAAGGGGTTATGGTCGAACATCGTTCCGTCAGCAAAACCCTTCAATGGCGCAGCGGATTTTATGATCTGAATGAGAAAGATACGGTTCTTCAGCTCTTTTCATTTTCCTTTGACGGTTTTGTAACAAGTATGTTCACACCGCTGATTTCAGGTGCGAAGGCGGCCGTTCCAGCTGAAGATGAAGCAAGAGATATTCTTGCCATTAAACACTATCTTGCATCTTACCGCATCACTCACATGATCATTGTTCCCGTACTGTACCGTACACTGCTTGACGTACTGGAGCCGGGGGATGCAGAGTCTCTCAGAATTGTCACATTAGCTGGAGAAGCTGTCGACCAAAACATTATCAGCCGCAGTTTATCAGTTTGCCCTCAAACGGAGCTTGCCAATGAGTACGGCCCGACGGAAAACAGCGTCGCCACTACAGCGGCAAGACATATAGAACAAAGTGAGAACATTACGATCGGCCGTCCGATTGAGCATTCACACGTTTATATTTTAAACGGGGATCACCCGCAGCCGATCGGTGTAACGGGAGAACTTTGCATTTCGGGTTCCGGCCTTGCAAGAGGGTACCGCAATCTTCCTAAGCAAACGGCTCAAGCCTTTGTCCAAGACCCGTTCCACAAGAACCGGCGCATGTACCGCACGGGCGATCTGGCAAAATGGCTGCCGGACGGCACGCTGCAATATATCGGCCGAATGGACGAGCAAGTCAAAATCAGAGGCTACCGGGTGGAACTGAAAGAAATTGAATCGGCCTTAACAGGCATAAAAGGTGTCAAGGAAGCAGCCGTTACCGCTCTGTCCGCATCAGCAGGCCAAGCGGAACTATGCGCTTATATCGTGACAGAAGAAGGAACAGAAAGTGAAACCGTGCAGCAGGCACTCAGAAATGAAATGCCCGCTTATATGGTGCCGGCGTTCTTTGAAACACTTGAAGCCCTGCCTGTCACACCGAACGGGAAGCTTGACCGCCGCGCGCTTCCTGAGCCGCGGAAAAAAGCGCACACCGGACGGGCATTTACGGAGCCTGAAAGCGACTTGGAAAAAGAGCTTTCCGCGATTTGGAGCGAAGTGCTCGGAACTGAAAACATTGCCGCGGATCAATCATTTTTGAACTGGGCGGCGATTCCATCAAAGCCCTGCAAGTATCAGCCCGATTACATCAGGCAGGAAAACAGATCGCCGTAAAAGATATTTTCAGCCGGCCGACAATTAGAGAGCTGGCTCCTTATGTCCGTACAGAGCGGCAGCCGGTCAGCCAAGCTCCCGCAGAAGGAGAAGTGAAGTGGTCGCCGGTTCACAAATGGTTCTTCACACAAGACATGAAGGAAGCAAATCATTTTAACCAGTCCGTCATGCTGACGAGAACAAATTCAATAGATGAAGAGGCTCTGAAGAAAACGTTAAAAGCCATTACCGTTCATCATGATGCCTTGCGCCTTGTCTGCAAAAAAGACGAAGAGAAAGGTCTTCTCCTCTTCAACAGACCGGCTGACCTCGCAGATGAGCAGCTTTACAACCTGACCATATTAGAAACAGAAGGCGATGAGCATGAGAAGGAACGTTTTATAAAACGCCGCGTCGCAGAGCTTCAGAGAAACATGGATTTGGAGAACGGGCCGCTGGTACAGGCGGGGCTGTTCCGCTCTGAAGCAGAAGATTACTTGTTTCTGACCGTCCATCATCTCGCTGTCGACGGGATATCATGGCGGATTTTATTGGAGGACTTGGCTTCTGCTTATGAGCAGGCCGCCTCTGGTCAGGAAATCAAACTCCCTCCGAAAACCATGTCATTCAAAACATATACGGAGCAGCTGGCCGATTATGCCGAAAGCAGACAGCTTCTTCAGCAGGCGGAGTATTGGCGGGAGATTGAACACTATGAAACAGAAAGTCTTCCTTACGAGCAGGCAGATCTATCTCAAACTCCTGCAAAAAAACGGAACACGGTATCCTTCACTCTGACAGAAAGTGAAACGGACGCCCTGTTGAAAGATGTGCACAGCGCCTACAATACGGATACGCAAGATGTGCTGTTGGCTTCCGCCGTGCTTGCCCTTCAAAAGTGGTCGCCGCGGCACGCTTTGAAAATCGCCCTTGAAGGACACGGACGCCAATCGGAACAGGAAGGTGCGGACATCAGCAGGACAGTGGGGTGGTTCACTTCCATTTACCCGGTGCTTGTCCGGAGCGGAGTTTATGAACCTCTTGAAGAATATGAAATTCGCACATTGAAAACCGTTAAAGACACATTGCGGCGCATTCCGGATAAAGGGAACGGATACGGCGTCCTCAAATATTTAACACCGCCGAAGCTTGCCGGGATGACTTTCGGGAAAGCACCGGAGATCAGCTTTAATTATCTCGGACAATTCGATGCGCCCGGCGGGAGTTCGGCAGAAACGGAACAGCCTGACGCGTTTCAGTTTTCTCCTTTGGGAGGCGGAGATGATGTGACAGATACATGGAAACGGGAGCAGTCACTTGAAATCAGCGCGATTGCGGCAAAAGGCCGGATGACCGTCAGCATTTCCTATGAAACGGAGCGCTTCCGGCAAGATACGATCGAATGGCTGTCCGAAAGCTGCCGGTATTATCTCCTGAAACTGTCGGAACACTGCCTCAGCAAAACCGATACGGAGAAGACCGTCAGTGACTTTGATGATCGGGAGCTGACTGAGGAAGCATTGCAGGATATTGCCGACTTACTCAGCTTCCACTAAACCGAGCGGGAGGAACACATGGACAAAACAAAAAATATCCAAAATATTTATCCCCTCAGCCGAATGCAGGAAGGAATGCTTTTTCATTCCTTTCTGCAAAAGGAGGGGGCTGCATATATCGAGCAATCCGTCTTCACCATAAAAGGCCGGCTTCGTCCGGAATTGTTTGAGCAAAGCGTACAGTCTGTCATCAGCCGCCACGATATTTTCAGAACGGTTTTTTTACCTCATGTCGCTCAGCTGAACGGCCCCCGCCAAGTCGTGCTGCGTGAGCGGGAATTCCGGCTGCACCGCGAAGATCTTACACATTTGGATGAAGCGGAACAGAGCGCCTACTTACAGCGATTTAAGGAACGTGACCGCTTAAAAGGCTTTGACTTGCAAAAGGATATGCTGATGCGTGTGTCTTTGTTTAAAACGGCTGACGAAAAATATGTATGCGTCTGGAGCCACCATCACATCCTTATGGACGGCTGGTGCCTCGGTATCGTCCTTCAGGAATTCATGCATATGTACCGGGCGATTGAATCAGACTCACCCGTCACATTGGCGCCCGCAAAGCCTTACAGCACGTATATTACATGGCTGACTGATCAGGACAAAGACGCGGCTTCTGAGTATTGGAAAGGATATTTAGCAGGCTGCGAGACACCCTCAGGACTCCCGAAAATATCGGCCCGTCCCCAGGAAAAAGGCTACCGTAAGAAAGAGCTCCTGTTTTCTTTAGATCAAAATCTGACAGACAGGCTGAAAACCATCGCCAAAGAAGAGGGCGCTACGCTCGCGGTTCTTATGCAGACTGTATGGGGCCTGATGCTGCAGCGCTACAACCGGACGGACGATGCCGTATTCGGCGCTGTCGTATCAGGGCGGCCTTCCGTCATTGACGGCGTGGAAAGCATGATCGGGCTGTTTATCAATACTGTGCCGGTACGCATTAAAACGGGTGACGAAAGCTTTAGAGAACTGCTGGGCCGTTGCCAGAAAGAAATGCTTGATTCAGAGGCGTTCAGTTATCATCCGCTTGCTGACATCCAATCTCAGACTGAGCTGAAACAGGATTTAATCGACCATATCATCGTGTTTGAAAATTATCCGATTCAGCAGCAGATGAGAGACGCGGAAAAGGAATCGGATGCACCGTTCCAGATCGGGAATGTTAATGTTTCGGAACAATCGGGCTACGATTTTAACCTCATCATAGCGCCCGGCGATGAGCTGATCATCAAATTCAGCTACAATGCGAACGTTTATGACGAAGTATGGATAGAGAGCGTAAAAGGACACTTGGAAGAAGCGCTGCGCGGCGCCGCCTTCAATCCCGATGTTCCCGCTGATCGACTTCCGATGCTCGGACAAAAGGAAAAATCAAGAATAATCGGCGAATTTAATGACACGAAAACAATTTATGAAAGAGACGAAAGCATCATCAGCCTGATAAGCCGACAGGTGAAGAAAACCCCGGATCATCAGGCGCTTCACGCCGGCGGGCTGACGATGACTTACCGGGAGCTCGATGAACGGTCAACTGCGTTCGCCCGCATCCTGCTGGAAAACGGTTTGGCGCCAAAAGGAATTGCCGGGATTCTTGCCGAACGCTCACCGGAATTTATCATCGCTGTTCTCGCTGTATTGAAAGCGGGAGGGACGTACCTTCCGCTCGATGCAGAACTGCCATCCGACAGGATCGCCGATATGCTCACTGAGAGCGGAGCACAGCTGTTAACGGTACAAAAAGGGATTGAGACTGACGTTGACTTTTCTCACATCATCTCTATCCCGGCTGCAGCTGAAAAACAAACCGCTGAGGCGGGAAAACTGAATACCGTTACGTCACCTGATGATCTTGCCTATATTATGTATACATCCGGTTCAACAGGAAAACCGAAGGGTGTGATGATTTCCAACCGCAACGTCGTATCGCTCGTGTCAAACAGCAATTATACGTCAGCCGGCACGACGGACCGTCTCATTCTGACAGGGTCCATCGGTTTTGACGCAGTGACGTTTGAAATCTTCGGAGCGCTATTGAACGGAGCGTGCCTTCATGTGGTTGACCGCACGACAATGCTTGCCCCTGAGAGGTTCGGCAATTATCTTTGTTCCAATCGTATTACGATTCTGTTTTTGACGACGGCGCTCTTTAACCAGTTTGCCCAGGCGGATCCGGAGATGTTTTCCGGTTTGCACACCTTATATGTCGGCGGAGAAGCATTGTCCCCGGCGCTCATCAATAAGGTCAGACACCGCTGTCCGAATCTCAGCCTTTATAACATATACGGGCCGACGGAAAATACGACATTTTCTACCTTTTACGAAATCAGGCACGATTTTTCTCAGCCGATCCCAATCGGAAAACCGATCAGCAATTCAACCGCGTATATCATTGATAAAAATGGCGGACTTGCGCCGATCGGCGTGCCCGGTGAGCTTTGTGTCGGCGGGGACGGGGTTGCCAAAGGCTATTTAAACAGGCCTGATTTAACAAGTGAAGCGTTTGTCAGCCATCCGGTTCATCCTGAAGAAAAGATCTACAGAACAGGGGATTTGGCACACTGGCTGCCGGATGGAAGCATCGGATACATCAGCCGTATCGACCGTCAATTCAAGATTCGCGGGAAGCGTATCGAGCCGGCCGAAATCGAAGCGCGGCTGACTGAAATTGATGGAATCAGGGAAGCTGCAGTCATCGTGTCAGACGAAGGACAAGAAGCAACCCTTTGTGCGTATTATACAGGCGCACATGCTGAAGAAAGAGCCATTCGATCCCTATTGGCCAGGTCGCTTCCCGACTATATGATTCCGCAGTATGTGATGAAGCTTGACCGTATGCCGCTTACCGCAAACGGCAAAGTTGACCGCCGCGGGCTGCCTGCGCCGGAACGGAAAAAAGCTTCATCAAAAGCCGTTCCGCCACGAAACTGGGTAGAGCGTGAGCTGATCGACATTTGGACGTCGATCCTCGGCTGCGGGGAGCTGGGCATACAGGATGACTTCTTTGAGCTGGGCGGCCATTCTTTGAAAGCATTGCAAGTGATTCATCAGCTGAAGACCAGGCAGCAGATGGATGTGCCGATTGAAATGATATTTGAATATCCGACAATTGAACAATTGGCTGAAAAGCTGTATTCAAACACACTGTCAGAAGCTGCCGAACAGCATATCAGCAGACTGAATCAGCCGAAAGGCCGCAATCTTTTCTGTTTTCCGCCAATCTCAGGTTTCGGCATTTTCTTTAAAGATCTGGCGGCGGCATTAAATGGACGGGCTGCTGTGTACGGTTTTAACTTTATTGAAGAAGACAGCAGAATGGAACAATACATTGATAAGATGCTGGAAATCCAGCCGGAAGGCCCTTACATCCTCTTCGGATATTCAGCGGGCGGCAATACGGCATTCGAGGCTGCAAAAGCGATGGAAAAGCGAGGCTTAGAAATCAGCGACGTCATTATCGCAGACGCGTACAGAAAGCTTGACGCACTGCCGAAGCAGCCAACAAACGCAACAGCCGAAAATGTCCCGGAAGCCGTCAGGGAAGCGGTCATCAGAAAAACAGAGCGCTATCAAACGTACTGGGCGGAACTGATAAATGACGGCCAAATTGCGGCAAACCTCCATTTTATCGAGGCCGGCTTAAAGGAAGAGCACAATGCTGAGTCTGAGCCGAAGAAATGGGAAGGCGCCACAACGGGACTCTACCAGGAATATCAGGGCGAGGGAGCCCATAAAGATATGTTTGAACCCGCCTTTGCACACAAAAATGCCGAGGTCATACTGGACATCATCGCAAACAGCGGAAGACGCTTGGCGCGGAATCTGTAACATCCGGCAGAATGACTGAAGAAGACAAAGGGCAAGATAGGGGAATCAAACTCAGTTTTTTTTGGAGGCTTTGAGATGACGAACCTATCTTGGCTTACGTATGTAATGATTATTCTTGCCAGCTACCGGCTGACCCATTTGATCGTATTTGATAAGATTACGGAATTCATAAGAAAACCCTTTATAAAGCAAGAAAAAACCGTCGATCAAAACGGGCGCGCCGTCCAAAAAAAAGTCCCTTCCTCCGCATTCGGTTATATGCTGCAATGTTATTGGTGTGCGGGCGTCTGGTGCGCCATATTGATCGGCATCTGCTATTTGGTCTGGCCCCGCTATGCGCATCCGGTTATTTTCATTTTGTCCATTGCCGGAGCGCAGGCCATTCTTGAAACATGCGTCGGCGTCGGAACGAAGGTCATTGACGTGCTCGCCGCCATAAAACATAAAAAGTCCTGAAGCGTTTTGATTCGCTTTAGGACTTTTTTCTTTCCCTTTTAGGCTGAGAGGAGCAAAGCAGGCTTCCTGATTCACCGCCCGGAATGCTTCGGAATACCGTAAAGCAGAGAGGGGGAAAAACATGAAAAGCTGCCGTTTTAGCATGATATGGTTTTTGGCCGTTGTACTGACAGCCGGCATCTTTACGTTCTCAGCATCCGCACAAGCAAGCGGCACTCAGCCGGAGAGAGAAATGAGAGCCGTCTGGATCGCGTCTGTCACTAATATCGACTGGCCCTCTAAAAAAGGGCTGTCACCGGAAGAGCAAAAAAGAGAATACAGCAAGCTGCTGGATGACGTTCAGGAGATGGGGATGAACGCCGTTATCGTCCAAATTAAGCCTGCGGCTGATGCTTTTTATCCATCAGATTACGGGCCTTGGTCAGAGTATCTGACAGGAACACAAGGCAAAAATCCCGGCTACGACCCGCTTGCTTTTTTAGTTGAAGAGACACATAAACGGAATCTTGAATTTCACGCTTGGTTCAATCCTTACCGGATCACGATGAATCACACAAATTTGAATGCGCTTTCAGATGATCATCCCGCGCGTTCCCATCCGGACTGGGTCGCTGCATACGGAAAACAGCTGTACTATAATCCTGGAATTCCGGAAGTAAGACAATTTATAACGGATGGAATCAAAGAAGTGGTCAGCCGTTATGACATTGATGCGGTTCATATGGATGATTATTTTTATCCTTATAAAATTGCCGGACAGGAATTCCCCGATCAGGCGGAATACGAACAGTACGGAAAAGCTCACTTTGCATCAATTGATGACTGGCGCAGGGATAACGTCAACCGGCTTGTAAAAGAAATCAACCTAACCATCAAACGAGAAAAACCTTATGTCAAATTCGGAATCAGCCCGTTCGGCGTATGGAGAAATGCCGCAGATGACCCGACAGGCTCCGAAACGGCCGCCGGGGTGCGGAACTACGATGACTTATATGCTGATACAAGAGAATGGATCCAAAAAGGATACATTGATTACATCGCACCGCAAATTTACTGGAGTATCGGATTTAAAGCGGCGGCATATGACGTCTTAGCGGATTGGTGGGGAAAAGAAGTGAATAATCGGCCGGTGCATTTATATATCGGGCAGGCAGCTTATAAAATCAACAACAATGCTGATCCGGCATGGGCCGACCCGGGGGAATACGGAAGACAGATTACGCTAAACAGGGGATCAGCTTGGATTAAAGGAAGCATGCATTTCAGTTTAAAGGATTTAAACCGTAATCCGCTCGATGTAAAAAACCGTTTGATCAAAGACATGTACAGCCGGCCCGCATTAATTCCCGAGATGCCTTGGCTCGGACAGTCGGCTTTAAAAAAACCGTCTGTCAAACGGGCGGAGAAGAACGCTTCAGGCCATACACTCTATATCGAAGATGCGAAATCCAACGGTAAAAAAACGGCTTATTACGCCATTTACCGCGCAGAAAAGGGAAAGCAGCCTTATTTAGTGGATACAGTCAGAAAAACATCGTCACGGACTCAGACATTTTCAGATACTGATATTCGGGCGAAAGAAGCCTGCACCTATATCGTTACTTCCGTTGACAGGCTTCACCATGAGAGCCGTCCCTCCGCAAAACGGACGATTAAATAGCCATTATTAATAAAACTGACAGTTGCCGCGCTGTCAGTTTTTTTGCAATGGATGAGTCCGAATGTTCAGACTTTATTTGGATGGAATGAATAAAGACCCCCATTAATAAAATGTAGAAAGCAGCAGAAGGAGGAAGGTTAATGAATTTTCAACTGACAAAAGAACAACAGATGGTGCGCGAAATGGTCAGAGATTTCGCCAAAAATGAAATTGCCCCGAAAGCCCATGAGGTTGATCAATCAGCCGTTTTCCCGATAGACACATTTAAAAAAATAGGCGAACTT
This sequence comes from Paenibacillus lentimorbus NRRL B-30488, assembly GCF_000411595.1. Classification (NCBI taxonomy): domain Bacteria; kingdom Bacillati; phylum Bacillota; class Bacilli; order Caryophanales; family Paenibacillaceae; genus Paenibacillus; species Paenibacillus lentimorbus. Next base: position 21,540 of record NZ_ANAT01000006.1, read on the forward strand.
GGGCTGCTCGGAATTCCGTTTCCGGAAGAATACGGCGGGGCGGGCGGTGACACCATTTCATATGCAGCAGCGGTTGAAGAAATCGGAAAAGCCTGCGGCAGCACGGGGCTGAGCTACGCGGCAGCCGTGTCACTCGGCGCAAGCCCATTATACTATTTCGGTACTGAACAGCAAAAGCAAGAACATCTTATTCCGCTTGCTTCGGGAAAAGCACTCGGATCATTCGGGCTGACAGAGCCGAATGCCGGTTCAGATGCCGGCGGTACCCAGACAAAAGCCGAGAAAAAGGGCGATGACTATGTGATAAACGGAGAAAAATGCTGGATCACAAACGCAAATTACGCCCGCACGGTCATTGTCACCGCCGTTACGGGAAAGAACTCCGCCGGAAAACCGATCATTTCAGCTCTCATCGTCCCGACAGACACACCGGGATTTACGATCACAAATCCGTACGACAAGATGGGTGTGAGAGGATCGGATACGGCCGAGCTTGTGCTGGAGGATGTCAGGGTGCCTGCCGATAACCTGCTCGGTGATCCTGAAAAAGGTTTTAAACAATTTTTATATACATTAGACGGCGGACGGATCTCGATTGCGGCACTGGCTGTCGGTATCGCTCAAGGCGCACTGGAGGCGTCGCTGTCATATGCGAAGGAACGCAAGCAGTTCGGCAGTCCGATATCGTCATTTCAAGCCATTCAATTTAAGCTGGCCGATATGGCGATGGAAATTGACCTTGCCAGACAAATGGTGCTTAAAGCGGCATGGCTGAAGGATCAAAACCTGCCATTTACGAAAGAAGCGGCATTCGCCAAGCTTTATGCTTCAGAAATGGCCGTCAGAACCTGCCTTCAGGCCATCCAAATTCATGGCGGTTCCGGTTATATGAAGGAATGCGGTGTCGAACGTATGCTTCGTGACGCAAAGCTGATGGAGATTGGAGAAGGAACATCAGAAATTCAAAGAATGGTCATCGCAAGACAGCTTTTGAAGTGAAATGAAAACGTTTACTAAGACAGGGATGGAAGGGGGCAGGTCATATGGCTGAACTTATCCATTTAACAGCGGGAAAGCTGCTTGAGCGGACCGCGGAGCTTTTTCCGGATCATGAAGCGGTTGTTTACCCTGAGCGCGGCCTTCGTTATACGTATGCCGAGTTTGACCGGTTATGCCGGCAAACCGCAAAAGGGCTGATGAAACTGGGAATTGAAAAAGGAGATCATGTGGCCATATGGGCATCCAACATACCGGAATGGCTCGCGGCGCAATTTGCAACGGCGAAAATCGGCGCCGTTCTGGTCACCATCAATACAAATTTTCAAATCGCAGAACTCGATTACCTGCTGGCGCATTCAGACGTCTCGGCCCTGATAATCATGGATTCCTACCGGCAGACATCTTATGTTGAGATGGTGAATAAGCTGATTCCGGAGCTGAAAACTTGTGAGCACGGCAGGCTGCGTTCGAAACGTTACCCCTTTTTACGGACGGTGTTATATATCGGTGATAAAAGTCCGCCCGGGATGCACCGCTGGGATTCTTTGCTGAAGGATGGCGAAGCTGTAACGGATGCAGCGCTTGACGGAAAGATGGACAGCCTGAAAAAGGATGATTGCATTCATATGCAATATACATCAGGTACGACCGGATTTCCGAAAGGCGTCATGCTCTCACATTTTAATATCGTAAATAACGCGGCCAATATCGCAGAATGCATGAAGCTTACTTCAAGTGACCGTTTATGTATTCCTGTGCCGTTTTTCCACTGCTTTGGGTGTGTGCTCGGCGTGCTGGCGTGTGTTTCCGCGGGTGCGGCGATGATTCCGATCGAACAGTTTTCTCCGCCGGCTGTTCTGAAAACGGTGGAGCAAGAAGCCTGCACGGCTCTGCACGGTGTACCGACGATGTTTATCGCCCTCCTAAATGACAGCCGTTTTTCTGAATATGATCTTTCCCACGTCCGAACCGGGATTATGGCAGGCTCGCCATGCCCGGCGGAAGTCATGAGGGAAGTGATCGGCAAAATGGGAATGACCGACATTACCATTGCCTACGGACAGACCGAAGCATCACCTGTCATTACGCAGACAAGAACGGATGATTCGTTTGAAAGAAGAGTGGAAACAGCGGGGCGCGCGCTTCCCCATATCGAAGTCAGAATCGTTCGGCCCGGAACATCCGGAGAAGCCGACCGGGGTGAACAAGGAGAGCTCTGCACCCGCGGATACCATGTCATGAAAGGCTATTATAAAAATCAAGAAGCGACCGAAGAAGCGATAGACAAAGACGGCTGGCTGCATACCGGTGATTTGGCGGTCATGGACGAGGACGGGTACTGCAAAATCACGGGCCGTCTGAAAGACATGCTGATCAGGGGCGGCGAAAATATCTATCCGCGCGAAATTGAGGAAATGTTATATCGGCATCCCGCAGTGGCAGACGTTCAGGTCGTCGGCGTGCCTGATCCGAAATACGGAGAAGAGGCCGCGGCGTGGGTCAGGCTCAAAGACGGACAAACCGCTTCCGCAGAAGACATCAGAACCTTTTGCAAAGAACATATCGCCCGCTATAAAGTCCCCAGGTATGTTTTGTTTACAGATGAATATCCAATGACAGCCTCAGGAAAAATTCAGAAATTCAAGCTGCGGGAAAAAACGATTGAAGAGCTCAAATGAACTTAATGAAAAAGGAGTGCTTCACATTTGTTTAAAAAAGTCCTGATTGCCAACAGAGGAGAAATCGCCTTAAGAATTATCCGCACCTGCAAACGTCTCGGCATCCCCTCGGCAGCTGTGTATTCAGAAGCCGACCGGGACGCGCTGCATGTAAAAGCGGCTGATGAGGCCTATCCGATCGGTAAATCGAGAGTAAATGAAAGCTATTTACATATCGACAGAATCATAGAAGCCGCCAAATCCGCCGGAGCGGACGCCATTCATCCGGGCTACGGGCTGCTGTCAGAAAACAGCCTGTTCGCCGAACGCTGCCGGAAGGAACAAATCACATTTATCGGCCCGCCCGGTGATATCATCGCCAAGATGGGCAGCAAGATAGAGGCCCGAAAAACGATGCAAAAAGCAAAGGTCCCGATCGTTCCCGGTGTTTCAGAGCCATTGCCCGATGTTCACTCCGCCTTAGCCGAAGCCCGTGCCATCGGCTTTCCGGTCATGCTGAAAGCGTCTGCAGGGGGAGGCGGAATCGGCATGCAGATCGTACATTCAGAAGAAGAGCTGGCCAAAGCGTTTGAAGGCAATCAAAAGCGGGCCGCATCCTTTTTCGGAGACGGCGCAATGTATATGGAAAAAGTCATTGAAAATGCCCGTCATATTGAAATTCAGATTCTCGCAGATTCTTTCGGAAACACCGTTCATCTGTTTGAACGTGACTGTTCAGTACAAAGGCGCCACCAAAAAGTGATAGAAGAAGCGCCGTCGCCGTTTGTTGACGATGAATTAAGACAAAGACTCGGTGAAACCGCCGTTAAAGCCGCTAAATCGATCGGCTACCAAAATGCAGGCACAATAGAATTTCTCGTCGACCAAAAGAAACAAATCTATTTTTTAGAGATGAACACAAGACTGCAGGTGGAGCATCCGGTGACAGAAGAAATTACAGGACTGGATCTTGTGGAAGAACAGCTGAAAATCGCCGCCGGGCAGGCGCTGACTTTCTCGCAGAAAGATATCAACCACCGCGGTCATGCGATAGAAGTGCGGATCTATGCGGAAGATCCGGTCACCTTTTACCCGTCACCCGGTGCCATCTCGTCTTTTTCCGTTTTAAGACACCCATCAGTGCGACACGAATGCGCCGTCGAAAAGGGAAGCGTCATTTCTCCGTTTTACGATCCGATGATTGCCAAAATGATCGTCACGGCGAATACGAGAAAACAGGCCATTGAACAACTGAAAACCGCCCTTGGCGAATATCATGTAGAAGGGATTAAAACCAACATTCCGCTGCTGACAAAAATTGCCCATTCAGAAGTGTTTGAGAAGGGTGAGGCAACAACCGGTTTTTTACAAACAATGAACGAGGGGGCGTCAAAATGAGCGTCATAAAAATTCAGATGGCAGGAAACCTGTGGAAAATTCATGTGAAGCCCGGTGATGTCATTGAAGAAGGACAGGAAGTGGCCATCTTGGAATCTATGAAAATGGAAATTCCGATTATCGCTGATGCAGCGGGTACGGTGAAAGAAGTGAAAAAATCAGAAGGTGATTTCACTGATGAAGGAGAGGTCCTGATTGAACTTCAATAAAACGGGAGGTGCAGCATGAACTGTCCGAAACATGTCCGCATCAATGAAGTAGGACCGCGTGACGGCTTGCAGAATGAATCGGCGTGGGTGGATACAGAAGATAAGATTGAGTGGATCAATATGCTGTCAAAAACAGGCCTCCCCTATATCGAAGTGACATCATTCGTGCATCCGAGATGGATTCCGGCTCTTCGTGACAGCCTGGACGTCGCAAAAGGCATTTCCAGATCTGAACATACGGTCTACGCGGCGCTCGTTCCGAACCTCATCGGACTGGAGCATGCTGCAGAAGGCGGAATCGATCAGGCCTGTGTATTTTTATCTGCAAGCGAAACCCATAACCAAAAAAACGTAAACAAACCGATTGACCGGACCGTTCAAGAGCTCAGGCGGGTTATTACTGAAGCAAAAGCTGAAAAAATGGCGACGAGAGCTTATCTGTCCACTGTGTTCGGCTGTCCGTACGAACAGAACGTGCCGGTCGAACAAGTCATCCGCCTGTCAGACACCCTGCTCGAAATGGATGTTGATGAAATATCGCTCGGCGACACAATCGGCGCGGCAAACCCCTTGCAGGTCATAGCCGTGCTTGAAGCCCTTTTGCGGAGAATTCCCGCCTCAAAAATCGCACTCCATTTCCATGATACAAGAGGAACGGCTCTAGCGAATATCATTCCCGCTCTTGATATGGGGATTACATCCTTCGATACTTCCTCAGGCGGGCTTGGCGGCTGTCCGTATGCTCCGGGATCAGCAGGAAACGCCGCCACAGAAGACGTCATTTATATGCTCGAACAAATGGGGATTGATACCGGGACGGACATGAATAAACTTCTTTATGCCGCCGGCTGGATCGCGGATAAAATAGGCAAAGATCTGCCAAGCAGAAACCTGCAGGCATTCAGAACGAAATGAGAAAGGAGAAGCCATGGGAGATTGCGTCTTGTATTCCGTCTGTCAAGAAACGATCGGTCTGATCACGCTGAACCGCCCGCATGCGGCCAACTCACTGTCATCAGAAATGATTGATCATTTACAGCGTGTGATTGAAGACATCAAAAACTCGCCATCCATTCGCTGTGTCATTCTCACCGGCTCCGGAAACACATTTTGCGCCGGCGCTGATTTAAAAGAGAGAGCGGGGATGAATCATGAACAAGTTAAGCAAAGCGTCAGGCGTATCGGTGAAACGGCTGCATCCATTGAAGCTCTCCCGCAGCCGGTCATTGCAGCGCTGAACGGAACCGCTGTCGGAGGAGGCCTTGAACTCGCTCTCGCCTGCGATATCAGAACAGCCGTCAGCCGGGCGGGCCTCGGCCTTCCTGAAACAGGGCTTGCAATCATTCCCGGGGCGGGCGGAACGCAGAGACTGCCCCGGCTTATCGGTCCCGGCGCGGCAAAAGAATTGATCTATACCGGCCGAAGGCTTTCTGCCGAAGAGGGAAAAGACATGAAGCTGATCGAGCATGTTTGTGAAGCCGATGAACTTATGGAAAAAGCAAAAGCACTGGCCGGCCGCATCGCCGCTAATGGACCGATCGCCGTCAGACAAGCAAAATCCGCGATAAACAAGGGTCTGGAGACAGATCTCAATACAGGGCTCGAAATCGAACGAAAAGCATATGAACAAGTCATCCCCACACTTGACAGAGAAGAGGGCCTGCGCGCTTTTAAAGAAAAAGACCCCCTGAATACAAAGGAAAATAAAACATGGAGGGACTCGGATGGATTACGAAAAAGAACGGCAGACACGCAGCAAAACGATTGAAAAGGGAGGAGCCGCGAAATATCACGCAAGCAATGAAAAGAAGGGGAAACTTTTTGTAAGAGACAGGCTGAAGCTTTTATTCGATGACGGCATATCCGTTGAAGACGCTTTTTTCGCCGAGTGCATGTCAGACGGACTGCCGGCTGACGGGGTCGTTACCGGGATCGGAACCATCGGCGGCAGAACCGTTTGTGTGATGGCAAACGACTCAACCGTAAAGGCGGGCTCGTGGGGCGCGAAAACGGTGGAAAAAATCATCCGCATTCAGGAGACGGCGGAAAAGCTTCAGTGTCCGCTCTTGTACTTAGTCGATTCCGCAGGTGCGAGAATTACGGATCAGGTCGACATGTTCCCGGGCAGAAGGGGAGCCGGCCGCATCTTTTATAATCAAGTAAAGCTGTCGGGCCGCATTCCGCAAATCTGTTTATTGTTCGGTCCTTCCGCTGCGGGCGGCGCTTACATTCCGGCCTTTTGCGACATTGTCATTATGGTCGAAGGCAATGCATCCATGTACTTAGGTTCCCCGCGCATGGCAGAAATGGTGATCGGCGAGAAAGTATCGCTTGAAGAAATGGGCGGCGCCCGTATGCATTGTTCCGTATCAGGCTGCGGTGATCTCCTCGCCCCGACGGAACAGGAAGCAATCATGATGGCGCAGACATATCTCAGCTACTTTCCGGCAAATTATACTGAAAAAGCGCCCGTCAACAAATCTAAGAACCCGAAAGCGTTTGAAAAACCGCTCTCAGATGTCATCCCGGCACATCAAAACGCACCGTTCAACATGATGGATTTAATTGAACGTGTCATTGATGAAGACTCGTTTTTTGAGATTAAACCGTTATTTGCGCAGGAATTAATAACGGGGCTTGCGAGAATTCACGGACAGCCGGTCGGCATTATCGCCAATCAGCCGCGTGTCAAAGGCGGAGTTTTATTTCTCGATTCGGCGGATAAAGCCGCAAAATTTATCGCTTTGTGCGACGCATTCCATATTCCGCTTCTGTTTTTAGCAGACATTCCCGGATTCATGATCGGAACGAAGGTTGAGCAGGCGGGCATCATCAGGCATGGCGCAAAAATGATCTCCGCAATGGCGGAAGCGACTGTTCCTAAGCTTTCCGTTATCGTCAGAAAAGCCTACGGTGCCGGATTATACGCGATGGCGGGGCCTGCTTTTGAACCGGACTGCTGTTTAGCGCTTCCGACTGCGCAAATTGCCGTAATGGGTCCTGAAGCAGCGGTGAATGCGGTCTACGCAAACAAAATCAGCGAGCTGGCCCCTGAAGAAAGGCCGGCTTTTATTCAAGAAAAGCGTGATGAATATAAGGAAGATATTAACCTTTACCGGCTTGCCTCTGAAATGGTGATTGACGGCATTGTTCCTGCTGATTCCTTGCGGGAAGAACTCAATAAACGCCTCACTGCTTACATGTCCAAACAACTGACATTCACACACCGGAAACACCCCGTATATCCGGTATAAATAAAAAAAGACTGCATAGATCCGGCTCGGCAGCCGTTCTTATGCAGTCTTTTTTCACAGTCTTGATCTCATTTTCTTCACAACAAAATAAACAACAATAAATACGAGAGCCAATATAATGATCGGAGTTGTATACATTCCGGCATAGCTGTCTACGTCTTTCCACTGTCCCCCGAGCTGATACCCGAGATAAACGAAAATGACAGACCACGGAATAATGGCAAGCGTCGTCAATATGACAAACTTGGAAAGAGGCATTTTCGCAAGGCCGGCCGGGATGGAAATCGCATGTCTGACGACCGGGATAAACCGCGCCGAGAACACAACGCCGGCGCCGTAACGGCGAAACCAGTTTTCCGCAACATCAACATGATGCTTTTTCAGAAGTAAGTACTTGCCGTACTTGTCCAAAAACGGCCGTCCCCCATAACGGGCGATCCAGTAAATAAAGCACTGCGCGATCGTTCCCCCAATCACACCGGCGACAATGGCGCCGATAAAGCTGATCGTGCCTTCTGACACCATATAGCCTCCGTAAGCCAGAACGATTTCACTCGGAATGATTTCGATCATTAATCCGAGCGCAATCCCTAAATAGCCCATACTTGTCAGCCAGGATAATATTTCACTAATAAAATTGCCCACACTGTTTCACAACCTCTTTATCTTTTTACCCAATTATATGACTGATTGACAAGCAAAATGGTTACAAATTATTTTTTAACGCACGATTTCTTCAGATTCTCTTTTTAACACCTCTTCTAAATAAGCTAAAAGTTTCGGTCTCATTTCTTCCCGCAGAAGCCCGATCTCCGTGCCGGCCTTAAAACAGCCGAACTTATCTCCTATATCAAACCGGCTTCCTTCAAGCTCCCGCGCGTAAATGCTTCGGGTGCGGCATACTTCGCGCAGCGCGTCTGTCAATTGGATTTCGTTGCCCGCGCCTCTTCCGATCGTCTTCAGCGTTTTAAAAATGGCAGGGGTTAATATGTAGCGGCCCATCACCGCAATATGAGAGGGCGCCTTTTCAACGGCCGGTTTCTCAATCAGATCCTCAACCCGGTACACATGACCGCTCTGCCGCCCCGTCTGTATAATACCATATTTGCTGACATCAGCAGGATCGACGGGCTGTACGCCGATCGTTTCTGTGCCGTGTTGGTTATAGACGTCTATGAGCTGTGAAAGAGCGGGAGTGTCAGATACCATAATATCATCACCTAAGAGAACGGCAAAAGGCTCATCTCCGATAAAATGCTCCGCACACAGCACCGCATGGCCTAGTCCGAGCGGTTCTTTCTGACGGATGTAATGAATATTGGCCAAATCGGCAATCCGCTGCATTTCCTTCAGCGTCTCTGACTTGCCTTTTTCCTCAAGATTGATTTCCAACTCCGCCGACCGGTCAAAATGATCTTCAATCGAGCGTTTGTTTCTCCCTGTAATAATCAGTATATCTTCAATTCCTGACTCTCTTGCTTCTTCGACAATGTACTGGATGGCCGGTTTGTCGACGATCGGCAGCATTTCTTTCGGCTGCGCCTTTGTCGCCGGCAGAAATCTCGTTCCTAAACCCGCTGCGGGGATGACCGCTTTTCTCACTTTTTTTCTCATTCATCTTCACTCCTGATCCTGTATGTTTTTCAGCGAATCTCCAAATACCCAGATTCGGTTTCCGATAAAATTCATCATCATTCCGCCGATAGTGGCGGCGAGCTTACTCACCAAAAGCGAACAGCCGCCTTTTTGAAACGCGTACAGCAGCAAAAAGGTGATTCCCGACGCGGCAAGATTAATGATGAGAAAGCGCACGATCTCTTTCCCGTCAGCCTTGCGCTTTACACGAAACGTCCACTTCCGGTTCCACACATAGCTGTTGATGATCCCTGCCGAATAGGAGCAGATCTGCGCCGGCAGATAGGGGACATGGCAAGCGGCGAGAAGAAAGAAGACACCAAAATCGATCAGCGTATTGCCGGCGCCCACGGTGCAAAAACGGCCTGCTGTCTTTACTTTTTCTTTCAGCATAACGGCATCCGGTTTTGACCTCCCTTCATAAGTAAGATGCGGATCGCTGTCCTATTTGTTGATATGGATTACTTTAGCGGACAGTGTTGAATAAACAATTACTAAAATATGAACAAAACATGAAAACGTAATGAGGCTTTGTAAAACCCACTAAGTTAACAGTTCGATAGTTTAGGTTGACATATTAAGCGTGAAACACTAATATTATGTATAAGTGTTAACATTTTTTTATTTTGGTTAACATTAAATTTCAAAGTAAAAGAAAGGAGGGAGATTTCATGCGGGAAGAGACCTATTACAGCGTCAGAATGAGAGCTTCCCGAAACGCCCCCCATGAGCAGGGCGGAAAACACATTTCCGGCGGAGAACGGCTCATCACTTACAGCGGTTTACAGGAAGCGGTAGATGGCTTATTACATAAAGGCTTCTCACACTCAAGAGGGATACCTGATTTTATGCAGATTCAGCTTGAAAGCGTTCATGAACCGATCGAAACGATCCGCCCTTTGCCGGTTGCCCTCCATCAAACAGACACGCCGGAAAAAGGACAAGCAATCGCCCGCAAGCTTCTGCAAAAGGCGGGGATTCCTCCGCACATGATCGAGAAAGCGTACGAAAACATTTCGGAATATGCAGAAGCAAGAGGAGCGGTCCTGTTTGATATCCGGGCAGGAAAACGCATTGACTGCAGAGGGAATAGAGGTGTGCGGGTATCCCGAGTGGATTGGCCGTCACACGATTTTCAAAAATGGGCTTTTACTCACAACATGCCGGAAAATTCACGAATAAAGGAAGCACATGCCATCGCGGCAAAAGTTTGCGCACATCCGGGAATTATTGCCGAATTGTGCTGGTCAGATGACCCTGATTACATAACAGGCTACGTTGCCGCAAAGAAGCTGGGATATCAGCGGATTGCCAAGATGAAGAATGCCGGAGATGAAAGCGGATGCCGGGTTTTCTTTACTGATGGCTCCATAGATGCGGAGAGCTGTATCCATTTTTTAGAGAAGCAGCCTGTATTCATTCAGCGGGAGGAGAACATATGAAACAATCAATGATTGAAAAAAGCAAACAGCATCTTTGGCTGCCTTTCACACAAATGAAAGATTACGATGAAGATCCGTTAATCATTGAAAGCGGAAACGGGATCATGCTGAAAGACATCAGCGGCAAAGAATATTATGACGGCTTTTCTTCAGTATGGCTCAATGTACACGGCCACCGCAAAAAAGAAATGGATGAAGCGATTCAAAAACAGCTTGAAAAAATCGCTCATTCGACTTTGCTGGGTATGACAAACGTTCCCGCAACAGAACTTGCCGAGATGCTGACGGGCATCACACCGGAAAAGCTGACGCGCGTTTTTTACTCCGACAGCGGAGCGGAAGCAATGGAAATCGCTCTGAAAATGGCCTTTCAATACTGGAAAAACGTAGGGAGACCTAAGAAGCAGACGTTTATTTCGATGCAGAACGGCTATCACGGCGATACGATCGGAGCCGTCAGCGTCGGCTCCATTGAACTCTTCCACCATGTGTACGGCCCGCTGATGTTTGAAAGCTACAAAGCCCCGATTCCTTATGTATACAGATCTGAAAGCGGCGACCCCGTACAGTGCCGGGATGAATGCCTTCACGCGCTCGAACAGCTGCTTGCAAAGCACCACGAAGAGATTGCCGCACTTACGATTGAATCGATGGTGCAAGGCGCATCCGGGATGATCGTCATGCCTGAAGGCTTTCTGGCAGGCGTACGAAAGCTGTGTACGGCATATGATGTGTTAATGATCGTTGACGAAGTGGCGACGGGGTTCGGCCGCACCGGAAAAATGTTTGCCTGCGAGCATGAAAATGTCCAGCCGGACTTGATGGCGGCAGGGAAAGGCATTACGGGAGGCTATTTGCCGATCGCTGTGACGTTTGCCACAGAAGCCATTTATGAAGCCTTCTACGATGACTACGACAAAATGAAAACATTTTTCCACGGCCATTCCTATACAGGAAATCAGCTTGGCTGTGCCGCGGCAATTGAAAATCTGCGTTTATTCGAATCAGAGCGCATCGTTGAACGAGTCGCCGAAAAATCAAAAACGGCAGCGAAATTTCTTCATGATCTGAAGCAGTTTCCTCATGTCGGCGATGTCCGCCAGCTCGGTTTGATGTGCGGCATAGAGCTTGTGCGGGATAAAGAGACGAAACAGCCTTATCCGCCTGAAAAGCGGATGGGATACAAGGTGTCCTTGAAAATGAGAGAGCTGGGTATGCTGACACGGCCGCTCGGAGACGTCATCGCCTTTCTGCCGCCGCTTGCCAGCACAACCGATCAGTTACAAGCCATGATATCCATTATGAAAGAAGCGATAGCCGAGGTGACCGGCCGTGGATTTTGACGGATGGCTCCTCGGAAGGCTCGATGCGGTGAAAAGAGACGGGCTGTATCGGACGCTGCGAACACAGGAAACCGCTCTTAAAACCAAGGGGCAAAAGCGGCAGACCTGGGCGTCCAATGACTATTTAGGCCTGTCAAAAGATGAACGGCTGATCACAGCCGCGCAAACAGCGCTGAGCCGGTTCGGAGCGGGAAGCGGCGGCTCACGGTTAACGACAGGAAATACTGTGTGGCACGAAAAACTTGAACAAACAATCGCGGACTTTAAACAGACGGAAGCGGCTTTATTATTTTCCAGCGGTTACTTGGCGAATATCGGCGTGCTTGCCTCACTGCCTCAAAAAGGCGATGTCATTTTAAGCGATCAACTGAACCATGCGAGCATTGTTGACGGCTGCCGTTTATCAAAAGCGGAAACCATCGTGTACCGCCATATTGATATGGCTGATCTTGAGAAAAAACTTGCCTCCGTCCAGACTCGGAACCGCCGCTTTATCGTCACAGACGGCGTTTTCAGCATGGACGGCACAATTGCGCCTCTTGACCGAATAATGGCGCTTGCAAATCAGTACCAGGCATTTGTGATAGCAGATGACGCGCATGCAACCGGTGTACTCGGGGAAAACGGCGGGGGAACCAGTGACTATTTCGGTGTTTGTCCTGATGTTGTCATCGGCACATTAAGCAAAGCAGTAGGAACGGAAGGCGGTTTTGCCGCGGGATCAAACATTTTCATTGATTTTTTGCTGAATCAGGCGAGGACGTTTATTTTTCAGACGGCCCTCCCGCCGTCAATTTGTGCGGCTTCGCATACGGCACTTGACCTCATATCAGATATGCACGATACGCGCCGTGAGCTGCAGTCGTCTGTCAAAAAGATAAAAACGCGTCTGGCCGATATGGGCTTTATCGTAAGAGGCGGGGATACACCGATTATCCCCGTTATCATCGGTGATGCAAAAACAACGGTTTCAGCCGCTGCGCTGCTTGAGAAAAAGGGAATCTGCGCCCCGGCCATCCGCCCGCCCGCCGTTCCGGAAGGCGAAAGCAGAATCAGGCTGACCGTTACGGCGGATCGCAGCTTACAGGACATAGACGAGCTGACAGAAGCATTTGATTCCATTAGAAAAGAGCTGAATATAAACAAATGAGAAGTTTTTTTGTCACAGGAACAGATACCGGCGTCGGAAAAACCATCGTTTCTTGCGGACTTGCCGCGGCATTCAGGCAGAAACAGGCGGATATCGGAGTGTTTAAGCCGTTTTTAAGCGGCGTGCCGCGGACTCATCCGGAAAGTGACACCTCGCTGTTGAAAAACATGTCACAAACCGCACTGTCTCATGAAGAAATTACGCCATTTGAATGGAAAGAGCCGCTTGCGCCGTACACGGCCGCCATGCTTGAGGGGAAATGCGTGAGCATGGAGGAAGTCATGGCCCACTGGAGTAAGATCAAAAATCGTCATGAGTGTTTCATCGTCGAGGGGGCAGGCGGCATTTCCGTTCCGCTTGGTGAAAATTACTTAGTCAGTGATCTGATAAAAGCCTTGGAATTGCCGGCAGTGATTGTCGCCAGGCCTGATCTCGGAACCATCAACCACACATATTTAACCGTTGAATATGCGAAAAACATGGGGATAGAGGTTCTCGGCATTATGATCAACGGCGTAAAGAGCCGGCCGGGGCTGGACGAGAAGACAAACCCGAGCATGATTGAAACATTATGCAAAGTTCCGATTTTGGGAATCACACCGAAGCTGGATCTCGTTTCACCGGAAAACGTTCAACACATGATTGAGAAACATATAGATGTTTCCTCTTTCATGAATCTGACACAAATGGGGAGATAAACATGAATCAATGGATGGATCTTGCAGAGAGAGTGCTGGACGGGACGGAAGTAACGAATCAAGAAGCGCTGGCCATTTTAAATTGTCCTGATGAGGATCTTTTATTGCTGATGCATGCCGCTTTTCATATCAGAAAACGATTTTACGGAAAAAAGTAAAGCTGAATATGATTATGAATGCAAAATCAGGCCTGTGTCCGGAAAATTGCGGGTACTGTTCACAATCTTCAATATCAAAAGCGCCGATCAAGTCTTATCGGATGGTGGATAAGCATATATTGCTTAAGGGGGCAAAACGCGCCCATGACCTGAATATAGGGACATACTGCATCGTCGCCAGCGGGCGGGGACCGTCGAACAGAGAAGTAGATCAAGTTGTTGATGCTGTCAAAGAAATTAAAGAAACGTACGGTTTAAAAATCTGCGCATGCCTCGGTCTGCTGAAGCCGGAACAGGCAGAGCGCCTGAAACAGGCAGGAGTAGACCGGTACAATCATAACATCAATACATCACAAAGGAATCACTCAAACATTACGACTTCCCACACGTATGACGACAGGGTCAATACGGTGGAAACGGCGAAACAATCGGGGATGTCGCCTTGTTCGGGTGTCATCGTCGGCATGAAAGAAACGAAACAGGACGTCATTGATATGGCGAACAGCTTAAAAGCGCTTGACGCCGACAGCATCCCGGTTAATTTTCTGCATGCGATTGACGGAACTCCGTTAGAAGGGGTAAGCGAATTACATCCGGTGTATTGCCTGAAAGTGCTGGCCTTGTTCCGTTTTATCAATCCGTCAAAAGAAATCCGTATCTCAGGAGGCCGGGAAGTCAACCTTCGTTCGCTGCAGCCGCTGGGACTTTACGCCGCAAATTCGATTTTCGTCGGAGATTACTTAACGACAGCAGGGCAGCATGAAACAGAGGATCATCAAATGCTCCATGATTTAGGGTTTGAAGTCGAATCCGTTGAAGAAATGAAAGCCGGCCTGCAATCCGCCTGCAATACGGAGGTATAAGATGACGGCGGACCTATCAAGTGCACATCCGTCTCTCCATGCGGATTCGGATTTTTGGAATGACCCTTACCCGTTTTATGAAAAACTGCGATCCATTGATCCTGTTTATAAAGGAACCGTATTAAAATATCCGGGCTGGTATGTCACCGGGTACAAAGAAGCGGTATCGATTCTGAAAGACACCCGATTTAAAAACCGCATTCCTCTTCCGGAAGCTTCAACGAAATATCAAAATTTAACGCATATCCAGCACGATATGCTGTTATTTAAAAATCAATCAGACCATAAGCGGATGCGGATGCTTATAGGTAAAGAATTTACCGCAAAGACGGCGGAATCACTTCGCCCCTGTATAAAAGAAACGGTTCATGACTTGTTGGATCAAATCCAAAACAAAAAAACCGCAGACCTTGTTTCAGAGTTTGCCTTTCCATTGGCAAGCCTCATCATTGCGGAGATACTCGGAGTGCCGAAAGAGGAGAGATATCAATTCAGACAATGGACGGCAGACGTCATTCAGGCCATTGATCTTACCCGGTCAAGAAAGACGTTAGTCAGAGCAAGCGACACCGCAGGCAGGCTGACTGCATATTTCAGAGATTTGATTCACGAGCGGAAAGCACATCCTCAGGAAGACTTAATCAGCAGGTTTATCATGGGGAAACAGCTTTCAAAAGACGAAGTGCTCGCGACATGTATCTTACTTGTCATAGCCGGACACGAGACGACGGTAAACCTCATGAGCAACGGTGTGTTTACTTTATTGAAACACACTGAACAGCTTAGCGCACTGAGAGAAAACCCCTCGCTTATTGAAACTGCTGTCGAGGAATGTCTGCGCTACGACAGCCCCGCGCAGCTGACGGCACGCACCGCTTCAGAAGACTGTGAAATAAATGGAAAAACCATAAAAAAAGGAGAGCAGGTATACATCTTTTTAGGAGCGGCCAATCGCGATCCAAGCATATTCGATCAGCCTCATAAAATGGACATCCGAAGAAAACCGAATCCGCATCTTGCATTCGGAAAAAACGCCCATTTTTGCATAGGCTCCTCATTAGCGCGCATCGAAGCACAAATTGCAATTCTCACACTGTTTGAGCGGATGCCTAAGCTTCGGCTGGCCGCACACCGCCTTGAATACCGCAAGCTCATTGGTTTTAGATCGCTCAAAGAGCTTCCGGTTGTCCTTGGCTGAATGAGCATGCAGGAGGGCCGGATTTTATCGGTTCCTCTTGCAGGAAATAAATGAAAGAAAAAGAATACATATTTATAAAGCAAAAATCCTCTCTGATCCATCTCACTATCCCTAAAAAACTCACTGCTCAGCCAATCAATATCATGCAGAAAGGGTCTCCTTTTCTCTCGCCAAAACGGAAAATTCACCGTGATGCACATTTTTCCAGCCTCAGAAACTGTGCAAAACCGGCATGTTTTTTGCTTTATTTTCTCGATTTTTGTAAGCGCTTACTAATATTGAGCAGAAAAGAGGGGGATTTGTGGACATTGTTATTATTTTATTGGCATTAGGCATGCTGATGTTTGCGGCTTACCGGGGCTTTTCAGTCATTTTATTCGCCCCGATTTGTGCGCTGTTTGCCGTGCTTCTTACAGATCCAAGCTTCGTACTTCCTTTCTTCTCGAATATATTTATGGAGAAGATGGTAGGATTTATTAAGCTGTATTTTCCCGTATTTCTTTTAGGGGCCGTTTTTGGCAAGGTTGTTGAAATATCCGGGCTCGCCGAGTCGATTGCAAAAACAATCGTCAGGCTTGTGGGAGCAAAAAGAGCCATTCTCGCCATCGTCTTAATGGGTGCGATTTTAACGTACAGCGGCGTCAGTCTCTTCGTAGCGGTGTTTGCCATTTATCCGTTTGCTAAAAACCTATTTATTAAAGCTGATATTCCCAAGCGTCTGATACCCGGTACGATTGCATTGGGCGCCTTTACTTTTACAATGGATGCGCTTCCCGGCACACCGCAAATTCAAAATGTCATTCCGACAGCTTTTTTTAAAACAAACATTTATGCCGCTCCCTGGCTCGGACTGATTGGTGCAGCATTTGTGCTTACGGCCGGAATGATTTATTTAGAATCCCGGCGCAAAAAAGCGGCCAATGCCGGAGAAGGCTATGCTGGATTTCAATCTGAGGTTTCCGCTGCAGAGGAATCCTCAGGTCTGGCTAATGAAAAACATACGCCTGTTTTACCGCAGGAGGCAGAACCCAGCCCCGCGCGGCAAGTGCTCGCCTTTGTTCCGCTTATCCTTGTGGGAGTCATGAACAAATGCTTCACGATGTGGCTCCCGCATTGGTACCCTGACGGATTTGATTTTGCGCAGCTCGGTTTAGAAGCGTTCGGGAAGATTGACCTTTCCTCCGTCACTGCGATCTGGTCAGTAGAACTCGCACTATTCATCGGAATCATGACAACGATTTTGTTCGATTGGAAAAAAGTGCTCTTCAATTTGAAAGAAGGACTGAATGAGGGCATCGGGGGTGCCTTGCTGGCGTCGATGAATACAGGAGCCGAATACGGATTTGGCGGCATCATTGCGGCGCTTCCCGGCTTTAAAATGGTCAGCAGCGGCATATCGCAGACGTTTACTGATCCGCTCGTCAACGGATCGGTGACGACCACTGCGCTTGCCGGGATTACAGGATCGGCATCAGGAGGAATGGGCATCGCTTTAAGCACGATGTCAGCAGCGTATACAGAAGCAATCAATACATTCCACATTCCGCCGGAGGTCATGCACCGGGTGATTTCGATGGCCTCCGGCGGAATGGACACTCTTCCGCATAATGGCGCCGTCATTACGCTGCTCGCGGTCACCGGGTTGACCCACCGCCAATCCTACAGGGATATCTTTGCCATTACCGTCATTAAAACAGCCGCTGTGTTTGTCATCATCGCCATTTACAGTCTGACGGGCCTTGTGTAGCCAAAACAGAAAGGGGAAACGAATATGGGAAAAGGAAAAGTGATGGACTCTTATAAAGATGCTGCTGCACTGATCAAGGACGGAGACACCCTCATCGCAGGAGGCTTCGGCCTGTGCGGCATTCCGGAACAATTAATTCTCGCGATCAGGGACAGCGGCGTGAAAAACTTGACCGTTGTCAGTAATAACTGCGGTGTTGATGATTGGGGGTTAGGCCTCTTGCTTGCAAACCGGCAGATCAAAAAAATGGTCGCATCCTATGTCGGAGAAAACAAAACCTTTGAACGGCAGTTTTTAAGCGGGGAGCTGGAAGTCGAATTGGTGCCCCAAGGAACGCTCGCAGAAAGAATTCGCGCGGGAGGGGCGGGCATTCCGGCGTTTTATACACCTGCGGGCGTCGGAACATCAGTAGCCGAGGGAAAAGAACATAAGACATTTGACGGGCGCACCTATCTTCTGGAGAAAGGGATTACAGGGAACGCCGCCATCATAAAGGCCTGGAAAGCCGATCCTCTGGGCAACCTGATGTTCAGAAAGACGGCGAGAAATTTCAATCCGCTCGCTGCAATGGCAGGCAAAGTGACGATTGCAGAGGCTGAAGAAATCGTCGATGCCGGAGAGCTTGATCCGGATCAAATTCATACGCCGGGTATTTTTGTGCAGCATGTGCTGCTTGGCGGGATTCATGAAAAACGGATTGAACGCCGCACCGTCCGGCAAGCATGATAAAGGAGGCTGACAGAATGAGAGATAGCAGAAAACGAATGATCAAACGGGCTGTAAAGGAAATAAAGGACGGAATGAATGTGAACTTGGGGATAGGGATGCCGACGCTTGTAGCCAATGAGATACCGAATGATTATAACGTCCTGCTTCAGTCTGAAAACGGCTTGCTCGGGATCGGGCCTTATCCGGCGGAAGGAACGGAGGACCCCGATCTGATCAATGCGGGAAAAGAAACCATTACCGAGGTAAAGGGAGCCTCGTATTTTGACAGTGCCGAATCCTTTGCCATGATTCGCGGCGGCCACATTGATGTAGCGATTCTCGGCGGGATGGAAGTGTCCGAACGGGGAGATTTGGCGAACTGGATGATCCCCGGAAAAATGATCAAAGGAATGGGCGGCGCCATGGACCTGGTGCACGGAGCAAAACGGATTATTGTCATTATGGAGCATGTTAATAAATATGGGGAATCTAAAGTGAGAACGGAATGTACGCTGCCTTTAACCGGCAGGCAGGTGGTCGATCGGCTGATCACAGATTTGGCTGTATTCGATTTTCATGATGGCCGTATGACGCTCACCGAACTGCAGGAAGGTGTAACAATGGAGGAGGTCTTTGAGAAAACAGAAGGTCATTTTACTGTCAGCCAGTCGTTAAAAAACGGGGTCAGACCAAAATGAGGAGGTGCCGCCATGGATTCATTGCTTATTGAAAAAACAGCCGTTGTAACAGGAGCAGCCGGAGGAATCGGGCTTGAAATTGCAAGAGAATTCGCCCGTGAAGGAGCAGCCGTCATCATCTCTGATGTAAACGAACAAGCGGGGAAAGAAGCGGCGGCAGGACTTAAAGATGAAGGCTGTGAAGCAGTCAGCATCACATGCGATGTAACAAATGAAAAGCAAGTGGCCGACATGCTGCAGACGGTCGAGAAACAATTCGGACGTCTCGATATCCTTGTGAATAATGCGGGCATTCAGCATGTCGCGCCCATCGAGGAATTTCCCACCGAACAGTTTGAACGGCTCATTCGTGTCATGCTGACTGCGCCATTTATCGCAATGAAGCATGCATTCCCCATTATGAAAAAACAGCAATTCGGACGAATCATTAATATGGCGTCTGTCAACGGGCTGATCGGTTTTCACGGGAAAGCGGCATATAACAGCGCCAAGCACGGCGTCATCGGTTTAACGAAAGTCGGCGCACTTGAAGGCGCGGCTGACGGCATTACTGTCAATGCGCTTTGTCCGGGATATGTGGACACTCAGCTTGTCCGCAATCAGTTAAAGGACATTTCCGCAACAAGGAATGTACCGTACGAGCGGGTGCTTGAGGACGTCATCTTTCCGCTCGTTCCCCAAAAACGGCTGCTGTCAGTGAAGGAAATCGCTGATTACGCCGTATTTTTGGCCAGCGACAAAGCAAAAGGGGTCACAGGTCAGGCCGTAGTCATGGACGGCGGGTATACCGCTCAATAGTTCTTGTACTATTTAAAAAACAGCCGCTCTGAACGGCTGTTTTTTTATGCCTGAAAACCTTGTTCACTCAATAGGCCGATTTACTGCGTCAATCGGTATCCGGGCTGGGTCATTCACATGTTCTGCGGCGTATTTTGTCCTTGCAGATTTTCCTCACCAGATCCATCTCTTGCACCGAATTTATAATCAAACGCCATCAGTTTACAATCCTTCACAGATATACAAATGAATTTTTACAATAAACAGAAAATATGTAATTTCTGACACAATAATGCCAATAGCCCTAAAACATATGAAACATGAAGAGCTCGTCCTAAGTGAAGAAGAGCCGGTAACAGGCTCCACTCCGGCTTTTCATCATCTCTCTTTAAGACTGATTTTCGGTGAAACCCCCATGTTTTATTTTATGAATAAATATATCTAATTCGTTTGTAAAATCGAACAATAACTCCTCCGAAAGTATTCTATACACATTTGTTATAATCATGCTAGGATGTTATATAAAGGGATAATTTGTAGGATATTGTATTTCTGTTCAATATGATCGGAGGAATCTCATGAACAATCTTGCCTTTTTATTTCCTGGACAAGGGTCTCAATTTGTAGGAATGGGCAAACAATTTTGGAATGATTTTGTGCTCGCAAAGAGATTGTTTGAAGAAGCGAGCGATGCGATCTCCTTGGATGTAAAAAAACTGTGTTTTAACGGAGATATGAATGAATTGACAAAGACAATGAACGCGCAGCCCGCTATTTTAACGGTCAGTGTTATTGCTTTTCAAGTGTATATGCAGGAAATAGGGGTGAAGCCCCGCTTCCTGGCAGGCCATAGCTTAGGCGAATATTCAGCGCTTGTCTGTGCCGGCGCCCTTTCTTTTCAGGATGCCGTTACACTTGTAAGGCAGCGGGGAATTCTTATGCAAAATGCGGATCCTCAGCAGCAGGGGACGATGGCCGCCGTGACTCACCTCTCTCTTCAAACGTTGCAGGAAATATGTTCGAAAGTGTCGACGGAAGACTTTCCGGCAGGAGTAGCCTGCATGAATTCAGAACAGCAGCATGTGATTTCCGGACACCGGCAAGCTGTGGAACGTGTCATCAAGATGGCGGAGGAAAAGGGAGCGGCATACACTTATTTGAATGTCAGTGCGCCTTTTCACAGTTCGCTGATACGATCAGCATCTGAACAATTCCAGACTGTATTACACCGGTATTCCTTCCGGGATGCCGCATGGCCGATCATTTCAAATGTCACCGCACGCCCTTACAGCAGCGGAAATTCGATCAGCGAACATCTCAAGCAGCACATGACGATGCCGGTAAGATGGACGGAATCGATGCATTACTTGCTTTTACACGGAGTCACAGAAGTCATCGAAATGGGTCCGAACAATGTCTTAGCCGGTCTGCTGAGAAAAACAACGAATCACATTGTACCTTATCCCTTAGGACAGACATCTGATGTTCACTTGCTTTCCAATTCAGCGGAAAGAAAGAAACATATTGTCCGTTTACGCAAAAAACAACTGAATAAATTGATGATTCAATCCGTCATTGCGCGCAATTACAACAAGGATTCAGCGGCTTATTCCAATATGACGACGCCATTATTTACGCAAATCCAAGAGCTGAAAGAGAGAATGAAAAAGCATGAAGACGTGCTTTCAGAACAAGAACTCGAACATTCGATCCATTTATGCAAATTAATTTGTGAAGCTAAACAGCTTCCGGCTTGGGAAGAATTGCGGATTTTAAAATAAAGCGCCCAGGAGGGGACCTATGTATACCAGTCAATTCCAAACCTTAGTAGAAGTCATTCGGGAAAGAAGCAATATCTCTGATCGCGGGATCCGTTTTATCGAATCCGATAAAAACGAGACGGTTGTCTCTTATCGCCAATTGTTTGAAGAGGCGCAAAGGTATCTTGGCTATTTACAGCATATCGGCATTCAGCCGAAGCAGGAAATCGTATTTCAAATCCAAGAAAACAAATCATTTGTCGTTGCTTTTTGGGCTTGTATATTAGGAGGAATGATCCCGGTGCCGGTCAGTATCGGAGAAGATGATGACCATAAGCTGAAGGTCTGGCGCATTTGGAATATATTAAATCATCCGTTTCTGATTGCCTCTGAAAAAGTATTGGACAAAATAAAGAAATATGCTGCAGAACACGATTTACAGGATTTCCATCATCAATTAAACGAAAAATCTGACATCATTCAAGATCAAACCTACGATTACCCCGCTTCGTTTTATGAACCTGATGCGGATGAACTCGCCTTTATCCAATTTTCTTCAGGATCGACAGGAGATCCAAAAGGAGTCATGTTAACGCATCACAACTTAATACATAACACGTGCGCCATTGGGAATGCCCTAGCCGTTCATTCGAAAGACTCTTTCTTATCGTGGATGCCTTTAACGCATGATATGGGGCTCATCGCCTGCCACCTTGTTCCCTTCATAACCGGAATCAATCAAAATCTGATGCCTACAGAATTATTTATTCGCAGACCTATTCTTTGGATGAAAAAAGCTCATGAACATAAAGCCAGTATTCTATCCTCTCCTAATTTCGGGTACAACTACTTCCTTAAATTTCTGAAAAACGAACCAGACTGGGATTTATCCCACATCAAGGTCATCGCAAACGGTGCAGAACCGATATTGCCGGAGCTATGTGACGAATTTTTGAAAAGATGCGCAGTATTCAATCTGAAAAGATCCGCCATTTTGAATGTTTACGGTTTAGCGGAAGCGTCGGTCGGCGCAGCATTCTCTAAATTAGGTAAAGAATTCGTTCCCGTTTATTTGCATCGTGACTATTTAAATCTTGGTGAAAGAGCTGTAAAAGTCAGCAAAGAGGATCAAAATTGCGCTTCATTCGTCGAAGTGGGACAACCTATTGACTATTGTCAGCTTCGGATCTCCGATGGAGCAAATGAAAGAGTAGAAGACGGAATCATCGGCCATATCCAGATCAAAGGAGACAATGTGACTCAAGGGTATTATAACAACCCCGAGAGTACGGAAAAAGCGCTGACTTCTGACGGCTGGGTAAAAACGGGAGACCTCGGATTCATTAGTGAAAGTGGTAACTTAGTCGTAACCGGAAGAGAAAAGGACATTATTTTCGTGAACGGAAAAAATATCTACCCGCACGATATTGAACGGGTCGCGATTGAAATGGAAGAGGTTGACTTAGGAAGAGTTGCCGCCTGCGGTGTATATGATCAAAAGACACAAAGCGGAGAAATCGTGCTCTTTGTTGTTTACAAAAAATCACCTGAAAAATTCGCACCGCTCGTCAAAGAGATAAAAAAGCATTTGCTCAAGCGGGGCGGCTGGAGCATAAAAGAAGTCCTTCCGATCCGAAAACTCCCTAAAACAACCAGCGGAAAGGTTAAACGCTACGAACTTGCCAGACAGTATGAGGCAGGGAATTTTTCAACAGAGTCTGCCGCTATCAATGAATGTTTGGAGAGCAGCCCGGAAACATCCGGACAGACTCCCATTCATGAAATTGAAACGGAATTACTGTCTATCTTTTCCGATGTGCTCAATGGGAAAAAGGTTCACCTCGCTGACAGTTATTTTGATATGGGAGCAAATTCATTACAGTTATCGCAGATTGCCGAGCGCATAGAACAGAAATTCGGACGCGAGCTTGCTGTTTCAGATCTCTTTACGTATCCTTCTATCACTGATTTAGCGGCATATCTGTCTGAAAGCCGGGCTGAAATCAAGCAGGACGTGGCAGCGAAGCCAAGCCATGTGACACCGAAAGATATCGCCATTATCGGGATGTCGCTCAATGTCCCTGGAGCATCAACGAAAAGTGATTTTTGGAATCTGCTTGAAAAAGGTGAGCACAGCATTCGAGAATACCCTGAATCCCGGCTGAAAGATGCGGCGGATTATTTAAAGTCCATCCAAAGCGAAATCAATGAGAATCAGTTTGTGAAGGGCGGCTATTTAGATGAAATCGACCGCTTTGATTACTCGTTCTTCGGTTTAGCTCCTAAAACGGCTCAGTTTATGGATCCTAACCAAAGACTGTTTTTGCAGTCTGCATGGCATGCGATTGAAGATGCGGGCTATGCCGGCGGCAGCATGAACGGGAGCCGTGTCGGGGTATATGCAGGGTACTCGAAGGTGGGCTACGATTATGAACGTCTCCTTTCTGCGAATTATCCGGAGGAGCTTCATCAATATATCGTGGGCAATCTTCCTTCCGTGTTAGCCAGCCGAATCGCTTATTTCTTAAATTTAAAAGGGCCGGCGGTCACAGTGGATACGGCATGCTCCTCATCGCTTGCCGCCGTTCATATGGCATGTAAATCTTTAATATCCGGCGATTGTGAAATGGCTCTTGCCGGCGGTATCCGGACATCGCTCTTGCCGATCTGTATCGGACTTGATATGGAATCTTCGGACGGGTACACGAAAACGTTCAGCAAAGATTCGGACGGTACTGGCACAGGTGAAGGCGCGGCCGCAGTCCTGCTGAAACCTCTGCAGGATGCTGTTCGCGACGGAGACCATATTTACGGCGTAATCAAGGGAAGCGCGCTGAATCAAGACGGAACAACCGCCGGGATTACAGCACCGAATCCGGCAGCTCAGACTGAGGTCATTGAGACGGCTTGGAAAGACGCGGGCATTGCTCCTGAAACACTGTCTTTCATCGAAGCGCATGGCACCGGAACGAAGCTCGGCGATCCGGTTGAATTTAACGGGCTTTGTAAAGCGTTTGAAAAGTATACGGCAAAAAAACAATTTTGCGCGATTGGTTCTGTTAAATCGAACATCGGTCATTTGTTTGAAGCGGCAGGCATCGTCGGGCTGATCAAATCTGTCCTCATGCTGAATCACAAGAAAAATCCGCCGTTAGTGCACTTTAATGAACCTAATCCGCTCATTCATTTTCACTCTTCACCATTTTACGTAAACCAGGAAGCTGCAGTGTTCACATCCGGTGATGAGCCGCTGCGAGGCGGAGTCAGCTCATTTGGCTTTAGCGGAACGAATGCTCATGTGGTATTGGAAGAATATATTTCTCAAAGTGAGTATGCGCCCGAGGATGAACATGGGCCGCACCTATTTGTTTTATCCGCTCATACTGAAAAATCACTCTATGAACTCGCACAGCAGTACCGGCAATATATATCGGATGACAGCCAAGCTTCATTAAAGTCCATTTGCTATACAGCCAGTACGGGCAGGGCTCATTTGGATCATGGAGTTGCCATGATTGTATCCGGTAAGCAAGAATTATCGGATAAGCTGACCCGCCTGATTCAGGGAGACAGAAACCTTCCCGGTGTATACATCGGCTACAAGAATATGAAGGAAATGCTGCCTGTTCATAAAGAAGAGCTGAATCAACAAGCAGCCGCTCTGATTAAGCAGCGTTTACGTACGCAAGATGAACGGATCACATGGCTGCATCGCGCAGCCGAATTATTTGTGCAAGGAGCCGTTATCGATTGGCGCGCGCTTTATTCCGGTGAAACTGTACAAAAGACGCCATTGCCCCTGTATCCGTTTGAACGGAGCCGATGCTGGGCTGAAGCTGACCAATTGCGCTTAAACGAGGACGAAAAGAGAGGAGAAGCGGCATTGAATATCAATCAATCGAAGGCGCACATTGAATCCTTCCTGAAAACTGTAATCAGCAATGCTTCGGGGATCAGAGCGGAGGAACTCGATCTGAATGCTCATTTTATCGGGCTCGGAATGGATTCTATCATGCTGTCACAGGTCAAAAAAGCCATCGCGGACGAATTTGGGGCAGACATCCCGATGGATCGTTTTTTTGATACGATGAACAACCTTCAAAGTGTCATAGATTACTTGGCTGAGACCGTTCCACCGTCCTTTGCATCCGCTCCGCCTCAAGAGAATGTTCCGGCGCAGGAAATACAGGTCATTTCAGAAGCACAGTCTGAATCGGATCGCAGAGAAGGTCATCAAGAGCATATGCTCGAAAAAATAATCGCTTCTCAGAATCAATTAATTCAGGATACCTTGCAAGCTCAATTAAATAGCTTTAATTTGTTGAGAAACAGCGGACATCATTCCGATGAGAAAGAATACGCTAAAGCGCAAGAGAAATCAATTCCTTCTGTCAAGCAGGGGCCTCCGGCCGTCACTGCAGAAAAGAAAGCGGCTCAAGAAGCGAAACCCTATGTTCCTTTCCAGCCTCAGAACCTGCATGAACAGGGACACTATACCGCACGGCAAAAACAATACTTAGAAGATTTCATCAAGAAATACGCAGATAAAACGAAAGGTTCCAAACAATATACGGACAACACCCGATTTGCTCATGCAAACAACCGCAACTTGTCCAGCTTCCGTTCGTATTGGAAGGAAATCGTATACCCGATTATCGCCGAACGTTCTGACGGTTCTAAAATGTGGGATATTGACGGAAATGAATATATCGATGTCACCATGGGATTCGGGGTTAACCTTTTCGGGCATCATCCTTCCTTTATTACACAGGTTATCGATGATTCAGCCCGTTCATCATTGCCTCCGCTCGGCCCGATGTCAGATGTCGCCGGTGAAGTTGCCGATCGGATCCGCACATGTACCGGGGTGGAAAGGGTCGCTTTCTATAATTCCGGGACAGAGGCCGTCATGGTTGCCCTGCGTTTGGCGCGGGCGGCAACAGGAAGAAAGAAAGTCGTGGCGTTCTCGGGATCTTATCACGGCACGTTTGACGGCGTCTTAGGGGTCGCCGGCACAAAAGGCGGAGCCGCGTCTGCGAATCCGCTGGCTCCGGGCATACTGCAGAGCTTTATGGATGATTTGATTATTTTACATTACAACAATCCCGATTCGCTCGAAGTGATTCGCAGCCTCGGGGATGAATTGGCAGCCGTACTGGTGGAACCGGTACAAAGCCGCAGACCGGATTTGCAGCCGCGGGCATTTTTGAAAGAATTGCGGGCGATCACGCAGCAATCCGGAACAGCTCTGATTATGGATGAAATTATTACCGGATTTCGGATCGGTCTCGGCGGCGCACAGGAATGGTTCGGCATTCAGGCTGATTTAGTGACCTACGGAAAAATCATCGGCGGCGGACAGCCGTTAGGGGTAGTTGCCGGAAAAGCTGAGTTCATGAATGCGATCGACGGGGGTACCTGGCAGTATGGGGACGATTCCTACCCGCAAGACGAGGCGAAACGCACGTTTGTGGCCGGCACCTTCAATACTCACCCGCTTACCATGAGGATGTCATTAGCCGTCCTTCGCCATTTACAAACCGAGGGAGAACATCTGTATGAGCAGCTTAATCAAAAACAGCCTACTTGGTCGATGCGCTGAATCGCTGCTTCGAACAAGCGCAAGTGCCTATCCGCATGGTTCGATTCGGTTCTTTATTCCGGTTTGTCTCATCGCTTGATAATGACTTGTTCTTTTACCATCTCAACTATAAAGGTGTCTATGTGTGGGAAGGACGCAACTGCTTCTTGTCCGTCGCGCATACCGCAGATGATATCGAAAATATTATTCAAGCGGTGAAAGACACGGTAGAGGATCTTCGCCGAGGCGGATTTATTCCGGAAGGCCCGGACTCACCTGATGGAGGAGGCCGTAAAAAGTCCGGGACGCGCGAGCTTTCACCTGAACAAAAGCAGTTGGTTATGGCATCCCATTACGGGAATGAAGCTTCCGCCGCTTTAAACCAGTCCATTATGCTGAAAGTGGAGGGCGAACTGCAGCATACGCCATTAAAACAAGCCGTCCGGCATATCGTTGACCGTCATGAAGCTTTACGTACAGTGATTCATCCCGATGACGAGGTACAGCAAGTGCAGGAACGGATGAATATAGAAATACCAGTCATTGATTTTACCGGTCACCGGCATGAACATCGGGAGTCGGAAATTCAAAAATGGCTGACAGAAGATGCCAAGCGGCCGTTTCATTTCCATGAACAAAAGCCTTTGTTTAGAATCCATGTGCTTACTGCGGCTCACAATGAACATCTGATTGTGCTCACGTTCCATCATATCATTGCCGATGGATGGTCAATCGCCGTATTTGTTCAAGAACTGGAGAGCAACTACGCGGCAATTGTACAAGGAAAGCCGATTTCACCGAAAGAGGCAGATGTTTCGTTTCACCAATACTTAGACTGGCAGCAGGCACAGATTGACAGCGGCCATTATGAAGAAGGGGTCCGGTATTGGCGGCGTCATTTCTCTGAACCGATACAGCAGCCAATTCTGCCGAGCGCAGGTTCTGTCCGTTATCCGAACGGGTATGAGGGAGACCGGTGTACCGTCAGGCTTGGACGGCCATTGAGCGAGGCTTTAAGGTCATTAAGCATTCAGATGAAAAATAGCGTATTTGTGACGATGCTGGGTGCATTTCATCTTTTTCTGCACCGGCTTACCAAACAGTCAGGCCTTGTGATCGGGATCCCCGCTGCAGGTCAATCGCATATGAAACAGCATGATCTGATTGGAAATTGCGTCAATATGATTCCGGTGAAGAACACGTCTTCTTCAGAAAGCACTTTATCCGGTTATCTTGGCAGTATGAAAGAAAGCGTGAATCTTGCAATGCAGCACCAAGCCGTCCCGATGACACTGGTGGCCAGAGAGCTTCCGCACGATCAAGTGCCGGATATGCGTATTATCTTTAATTTAGACAGGCCTTTTCGAAAGCTGCATTTCGGAAAGGCGGAAGCGGAGCCCGTTGCATACCCGGTAAAATGCACCCTGTACGATTTATTTCTTAACATAACAGACGCGCATCAAGAATATGTTCTTGATTTCGACTTTAATACGAACGTCATCAGTCCGGAAATCATGAAAAAGTGGGGAGCGGGTTTTACAAAATTGCTGCAAAAAATGGTTGAGGGAGATTCAATCCCTCTTGACGCCATGATGCTGTTTTCCGATGAAGAACAGCATGACTTACAAAAACTGTATGCCGAACACCAGAAGCGGGTCTCTTCAATAGGAAGCAATACAGCAAATTTCACTGAAGCCTACGAGGCGCCGATAAATGAAACGGAGCGGCAGCTGGCGCGGATTTGGGAGGAACTTTTCGGCCTTGAACGGGTCGGCAGATCAGATCGCTTCCTGGCTCTGGGAGGAAACTCGCTCCAGGCGACGCTTATGCTTTCCAAAGTTCAGAAGACATTTCATCAAAAGGTTTCCATCGGACAATTTTTCAATCACCAGACTGTTAAGGAATTAGCACATTTCATTCAGAACGAAACAAAAGTCGTGCACCTCCCGATGAAGGCTGCCGAGAAAAAAGCGTATTACCCGACATCGCCGGCGCAGCAAAGAGTATATTTCCTGCACCAACTGGAACCGGATCAGCTGGCGCAAAATATGTTCGGCCAAATATCAATAACAGGGAAGTACGATGAGCAAGCCCTGATCTCATCTCTTCAACAAGTGATGCAGCGGCACGAAGCGTTTCGCACGTATTTCGACATTATAGATGGCGATATCGTTCAGAAACTTGAAAACGAAGTTGATTTTAACGTTCATGTCCGGACAATGAGCCGGGACGAATTTGATGCCTATTCAGACCGGTTTGTAAAACCGTTCCGCCTGGACCAAGCTCCGTTAGTTCGTGCGGAGCTGATCAAGATTGAAAACGAGCAGGCCGAACTGCTCATCGATATGCATCATATCATTTCGGACGGTTATTCCGTCAACATCCTTACAAATGAATTGCTGGCTTTATATCATCAGAAACCATTACCGGACATTGAATTTGAATATAAAGATTTCGCAGAATGGCAAAACCAACGGCTGAATGAGGATGCCATGAAGCGGCAGGAGACATATTGGCTGGAACAATTTCAAGACGAAATTCCCACCCTTGACCTGCCGACAGACGGTTCAAAAGCGGCAGAACGGTCTTCTGAGGGACAGCGTGTGACATGCTCCTTACAGCCGGATGTCATCCGTTCGCTTCAAGATTTGGCGAAAAAGGCGGAAACCACTCTCTATACGGTGCTTCTGGCCGCCTATAATGTGCTGCTTCATAAATATACGGGACAAGAAGACATTGTCGTTGGCACGCCTGCTTCAGGAAGAAATCATCCGGATATCGAAAAGATCATCGGTATTTTCATACAAACCATTGGAATCCGGACGAAGCCGCACGCCAATAGAACGTTTACGGATTATCTGGAAGAAGTAAAGCGGCAGACGCTTGACGCTTTCGAAAACCAAGACTATCCATTCGACCGGCTTGTGGAGAAATTAAATGTGCAGCGGGAAACAACCGGAAAGTCTCTGTTTAACACGATGTTTGTGTTTCAAAACATTGAATTTCATGAAATCCGGCACAATGAATGTACATTTAAAGTGAAAGAACGAAATCCAGGGGTCTCTTTGTATGATTTGATGCTCACAATCGAAGATGCCGGTCAACAGATAGAGATGCATTTTGATTATAAACCGGGACGATTCACAAAAGACACCATTGAACAGATCACCAAACACTATACCGCCATTTTAAACAGTCTTGTTGAGCAGCCGGAGATGACATTGTCTTCCGTTCCTATGCTGTCTGAAACCGAACGGCATCAACTGCTGACGGAGTGTAATGGCACAAAGACGCCGTATCCGCATAACGAAACAGTAACCCGATGGTTTGAAATGCAAGCGGAACAGAGTCCCGATCATGAAGCCGTTATTTTTGGCAATGAGCGGTATACGTACAGACAGCTCAATGAACGGGCGAACCGATTGGCGCGGACGTTACGGACAAAAGGCGTACAAGCGGATCAATTCGTTGCCATCATCTGCCCGCATCGGATCGAACTGATTGTCGGAATTTTGGCTGTTCTGAAAGCCGGCGGCGCATACGTGCCCATTGATCCTGAATATCCGGAAGATCGGATCCAATATATGCTGAGAGATTCAAGGGCGGAGGTTGTGTTGACACAGCGCAGCCTGCTGGATCAATTACCGTATGATGGTGACGTTGTGCTTTTGGATGAGGAAAACTCATA
This sequence comes from Paenibacillus lentimorbus NRRL B-30488, assembly GCF_000411595.1. Lineage (NCBI taxonomy): Bacteria > Bacillati > Bacillota > Bacilli > Caryophanales > Paenibacillaceae > Paenibacillus > Paenibacillus lentimorbus. The sequence goes on from NZ_ANAT01000006.1 coordinate 52,504, forward strand.
CCATGAGGATCACTCGAATCTTGAATCGGACAGCGATGCGCATGATTTGGCCTACATGATCTATACGTCAGGTTCCACGGGAAATCCAAAAGGTGTCCTCATTGAGCATCAGGGACTGGCTGATTATATTTGGTGGGCGAAAGAGGTTTATGTAAGAGGTGAGAAAACCAACTTCCCATTATACTCTTCCATCTCTTTCGATCTGACTGTGACCTCGATATTTACACCGCTGGTTACGGGAAATACCATCATTGTCTTTGACGGCGAAGATAAAAGCGCTGTGCTTTCTGAGATTATGCGGGACTCAAGAATAGACTTGATCAAATTGACCCCGGCACATCTGCACGTCATCAAGGAGATGAATATCGCTGGCGGCACCGCAATACGGAAAATGATTGTCGGCGGAGAAAATTTAAGCACCCGTCTGGCCAAAAGTGTCAGCGAGCAGTTTAAAGGCCGGATGGACATTTTCAATGAATACGGACCGACGGAAGCTGTCGTCGGATGTATGATTTATCACTTCGACGCAGAACGGGACAAGCGGGAATTTGTACCGATCGGCACTCCGGCTGCCAACACGGATATTTATGTGGCCGATGCAAGCAGAAACCTGGTTCCGATCGGGGTAATCGGCGAAATATATATCAGCGGACCGGGTGTTGCCAGAGGGTATTGGAACCGTCCGGATTTAACGGCAGAGAAATTTGTTGAAAACCCGTATGTCCCGGGAGCGAAGATGTACAAATCAGGGGATTTGGCTAAGCGGTTGAAGGACGGAAATCTTGTATATATCGGGCGCGTTGATGAACAAGTCAAAATCAGGGGATACCGAATCGAGCTTGGTGAAATTGAAGCAGCAATGCATAACGCGGAAGCGGTGCAAAAAGCCGCGGTTACAGTGAAAGAAGAAGAAGACGGCTTAAAACAATTATGCGCGTATTACGTAAGCGACAAGCCTATAGCGGCTGCGCAGCTTAGGGAACAATTGTCATCGGAGCTTCCGGACTACATGGTTCCGTCCTATTTTGTCCATCTGGAGCATATGCCGTTAACGTCCAACGGGAAAATAAACCGTAAGGCACTGCCTGCACCAGAAGCGAGTCTGCAGCTGACAGCCGAATATGTTCCGCCGGGTAATGAGACGGAATCCAAACTGACAGATTTATGGAAGGAAGTGCTCGGAATAAGCCATGCGGGGATCAAACATAATTTCTTTGATCTCGGAGGCAACTCCATTCGAGCGGCTGCCTTAGCCGCCAGAATTCACAAAGAGCTGGATGTGAATCTGTCTCTCAAAGACATATTCAAGTTTCCTACCATTGAACAATTGGCTGACAAGGCGTTACACATGGACAAAAATCGATATGTACCGCTTCCGGTTGCAAAGGAAATGCCATATTATCCGGTTTCTTCAGCTCAGAGGCGGATGTATTTGTTAAGTCACACAGAAGGCGGCGAGCTGACTTACAATATGACGGGTGCCATGAATGTGGAAGGGACGATCGATCTCGAACGGTTAAACGCCGCTTTCCGAAAATTAATCGCGCGTCATGAAGCGTTGCGGACCAGCTTTGATTTATATGAAGGCGAGCCGGCACAGCGTATTCATCAGAACGTCGACTTTACGATAGAACGGATTCAAGCAAGCGAAGAAGAAGCGGAAGACCGTGTGCTTGATTTCATCAAAGCGTTTGACTTAGCCAAACCGCCGCTGATGCGGGCCGGACTGATTGAAATTGAACCTGCGCGGCACGTGCTTGTGGTTGATATGCATCATATCATTTCTGACGGCGTGTCCGTCAATATTCTGATGAAAGATTTAAGCCGAATCTACGAGGGGAACGAACCGGACCCGCTCTCTATTCAATATAAAGACTTTGCAGTTTGGCAGCAATCGGACATTCAGAAACGGAACATCAAGAGCCAGGAAGCGTATTGGCTGGATCAGTTTCACGGTGATATTCCTGTACTGGATATGCCTGCGGATTATGAGAGACCTGCCATACGCGATTACGAAGGCGAATCATTTGAATTTCTTATACCAGAACACTTGAAACAGCGTTTAAACCAAATGGAAGAAGACACAGGTGCAACACTGTATATGATTTTATTGGCAGCCTATACGATTCTTTTATCCAAGTACAGCGGACAAGAAGATATTATCGTAGGAACGCCATCTGCCGGGCGGACTCATTTGGATGTAGAGCCGGTCGTGGGAATGTTCGTCAATACGTTAGTCATTCGCAATCACCCGGCGGGCCGTAAAACATTTGATGCCTACTTAAACGAAGTAAAAGAAAACATGCTGAACGCCTATAAAAATCAAGACTATCCGTTGGAAGAATTAATTCAGCATCTGCATCTTCCAAAAGATTCAAGCCGCAATCCTTTATTCGATACGATGTTTGTGCTGCAAAATCTCGATCATGCTGAATTGACTTTCGATTCTCTTCAACTCAAGCCGTATCCATTTCATCATCCGGTTGCGAAATTCGATTTGACCTTGTCGATTCAGGCGGACCAAGACAACTATCACGGACTGTTTGAATATTCGAAAAAACTGTTTAAGAAAAGCAGAATCGAGGTTTTATCAAACGACTACTTACACATCCTATCGGCGATTTTGGAACAGCCAAGCATTCTAATCGAACATATCGGATTGAGCGGCAGCAATGAGGAAGAAGAGAACGCGCTTGATTCTATTCAATTGAACTTTTAGGGAAAAGCATCATTTCTTTAAATTATATAAAATGAGGTGCTCCAATGTCGGTATTTAAAAACCAAGAAACGTACTGGGAAAACCTGTTTGATGAAGAAGACGGACTAAGCGCATTCCCTTACTTTAAAGCAGCGGATAAAGCGTCGTTGGCCCGTACCGGCTACCAGGAAAAATGCATCTGCCGTTCCTTATCTCCGGAAGTATCTCAAAGAATCATGACAATGGCGAATCATTCCGATATGGCGGCCTATCTGATTTTATTGGCGGGTATTGAATGCTTGTTATATAAATATACGGATCAAACGAGCCTGATTCTTGGCATTCCGACGGTATCGAAGCAAAAAGCCGGCCAGTCAGCCGTTAACAACATTGTCCTCTTAAAAAATACGCTTTCAAACGAGAGTACATTTAAAACCGTATTCGGACAGCTGAAAGAAGCCGTTAATGATTCTCTGAAAAATCAAAACCTGCCGTTTAGAAAAATGGTTCAGCATCTGAGCGTGCAATACAATGACGAGCATCTGCCGTTGATTCATACCGTCGTTTCGCTTAACGAAATTCATTCCTTGCAATTTAAAGAAGATACTGCAGCCGATACGCTGTTTCACTTTGATTTGGAGAACAACGGGATTCATTTGAAACTTTTTTATAACGGCAATCTGTACGATGAGCGCTATATCAATCAAATTGTATCCCATTTGGATCAGCTGCTGTCTGTGATCCTGTTTCAGCCTCAAGCCGCGATCCATACGGCAGAGATCTTACCGGAAGCGGAAAAACAGAAGCTATTGTTTGATTTTAATGATACCGCCAGAGATTTCTCCGGGAGCAGAACAGTCTATCAATTATTTGAAGAGCAAGCAGAAAAACTCCTGAGCATGCGGCCGTCAAGTTTAAAACGACCATTTGACGTACAGGGAACTGAATGAGAAGGCGAACCGTTTGGCAAGAACATTGCGTAATTGCGGGGTTCAACCCGATACGTTAGTCGCCATACTCGCTGATCGTTCATTAGAGATGATCGTATCCATTATAGCCGTTTGGAAGGCAGGGGGCGCTTATGTGCCCCTGGATCCTGAATATCCAAAAGAGCGGCTTCAATATTTGCTTCATGATGCAGATGCAGACGTTCTCCTTGTTCAGCGTCATTTAAAAAACAGTCTCACCTTTGACGGCCCGGTGATTGATTTGAATGATGAAACATCATACCATGCCGATAGCTCATTGTTATCACCAGTAGCGGGACACAGCCATTTAGCCTATGTCATTTATACGTCGGGTACAACAGGAAAGCCGAAAGGAGTCATGGTTGAACACGGCGGCATTGTGAATTCGCTCCAATGGAAGAAGGCGTTTTTTAAGCATTCTCCGGCGGATCGCGTGCTTGTCTTGTACCCGTATGTTTTTGATGCGTTCATTTTAAATTTCTTCGGCCCGCTCATCTCGGGGGCAACTTTGCACCTATTGCCTAATGAAGAGAATAAAGAAACTTTCGCCATTCAAAATGCCATAAAACAAGAGAGAATTACTCATTTCTCAACTTCTCCCCGTCTTCTGAAAACGATGATCGAACAGATGAACACAGAGGACTTCATCCATGTTCAGCATGTTGTTGTAGGCGGTGAGCAGCTGGAAACAGATACAGTTGAGAAGCTCCATTCTCTGCAGCCTCGCATTCGGATCAATAATGAATACGGACCGACAGAAAACAGCGTGGTATCTACATTTCACCCTGTTCAGTCCGCTGATGAACAGATCACAATCGGCAGCCCGGTGGCCAACCATCAAGCTTATATTTTAGGAGCGCACCATCAAATCCAGCCGATCGGCGTACCGGGAGAGCTGTATGTCGGAGGAGCGGGAGTGGCCCGCGGCTACCTCAATCGTCCTGAATTGACGGAGGAAAAATTTGTGGAGCATCTGCATGTCCCTGGTCAAAAGATGTATAAAACGGGTGATCTCGCCAGATGGCTGCCGGATGGAAGAATCGAATATTTAGGGCGGATTGATCATCAAGTGAAAATTCGCGGCTACCGGATTGAGATCGGCGAGGTAGAGGCAGCCATGTTCAATCTGGAAAACGTTCATGAAGCCGCAGTCGTCGCGCGTGAAGACGCAGACGGGGCCAAACAATTGTATGCCTATTATGTCGGCGAGCCTTCTTTGACCGCTGCGCAGTTCAGAAAAGAATTATCCCGGGAACTGCCGAATTATATGATTCCCTCCCGCTTTATCCCATTGGAACGCATTCCGCTCACTTCCAATGGGAAGATTGATCTGAAAGCTTTGCCTGCTGCTGACGAAAATACGCGGGCTGAATACGAATACATAGCCCCGCGGAACACAATAGAAGAACTGCTGGCGTCCATCTGGCAAGAAGTATTAGGGGCAGAACGTATAGGAATTCTGGATAATTTCTTTGATTTTGGCGGAGATTCGATTAAGTCAATTCAGGTGTCATCCAGATTGTATCAAGCCGGATACAAGGTTGATATGAAGCATTTGTTTAAACACCCCTCGATTGCTGAACTTAGTCAGTTTGTAGCGCCGGTCAGCAGGGTGGCTGATCAAGGAGAAGTGAATGGCGAAACCAAGCTGACCCCGATTCAGCATTGGTTTTTTGAACAAAACATGCCGCATGCACACCATTACAATCAGGCCGTCATGTTATATTCGGCGGAATGCTTTAAAGAGGCTCCTCTTCGCCGGACGATGGAACAGATCGCGTCGCATCACGATGCCTTGAGGATGATTTTTGAAAAAACGCCGGATGGATACGCTCCGCGAATTACAGGAACAGATGAAAGTGAACTATACCATCTGGAAGTGATGAATTATAAAGGGAAAACCGATCCGGCTCAAGCGATTGCCGATAAAGCGAATGAGATTCAAAGCAGCATGGTATTAGACAAAGGGCCATTGATGAAGCTCGGTTTGTTCCAATGTCCGGACGGAGATCATTTGCTGATTGCAATTCATCATTTGCTGATTGACGGAGTATCCTGGCGTATTTTGCTCGAAGATTTTGCAAGCGGTTATGAGCAGGCAGAACGCGGACAAACGATCCAGCTCCCGCAAAAAACAGATTCGTTTCCATTCTGGGCCGATCAATTGTCCAAGCATGCAGCGGAAACCGACATGGAAGAGGAGATTGCTTATTGGACTGAGCTTTCAAGCATAAAGCCTCAGCCATTGCCTAAGGACATTATCAGCGAAGGATCGTTATTAAGTGACAGCGAAGAAGTGACGATTCAATGGACAAAAGAGGAAACGGAGCAATTATTAAAACAAGCGAACCGCGCCTACAACACGGATATCAACGATCTGCTGCTGACTTCGCTAGGGCTGGCCGTTCACAAGTGGACAGGCACGGAAGACATTGTCGTGAATTTGGAAGGCCACGGGAGAGAACCGATTATTCCGGATGCTGACATTTCCCGCACGGTAGGATGGTTCACAAGCCAGTACCCTGTCGTCCTGAGGATGGAAGCCGGAAAAGACCTGTCGCAGCGGATCAAGATCGTAAAAGAAGGGCTGCGCCGCATCCCTGATAAAGGAATGAATTACAGCATCATCAAATATATATCCGGGCATCCGGAAGCCGACAGCCTGCAGCTGAATCCGGAGATATCGTTTAACTATTTGGGGCAATTTGACCAAGACCTGAAGCATCAGGCTTTGCGCATATCGCCATATTCCACAGGGTTATCGATGAACGAAAATCAAGAGAGAACGGCTGTGCTTGATTTGAACGGCATGATTGCCGAAGGGACATTATCACTGACACTGAGCTACAGCAGCAAACAATACGAAAGATCTACTATGGCGCAATTTGCCCGGGGGTTGAAAGAAAGTCTGCAAGAAGTCATTGCGCATTGCGTAAGCCGGCAGCAGACTTCTCTCACACCAAGTGACATCCTGTTAAAAGATATCTCAATCGACGAACTGGAACAGCTTTTGGAGCAGACGCGTGAATTAGGCGAAGCGGAAAATATTTATCCATTAACGCCGATGCAGAAGGGCATGCTGTTTCACAGCTTATTTGATCCGAATTCAGGTGCTTATTTTCAGCAAACGATGTTTGATCTGCATGGAGATCTGGAGATTGATTCATTTTCAAAAAGCTTGGACGGCTTATCGCAAAAATATGATATTTTCCGCACGAATTTTTACAGAGGCTGGAAGGATCAGCCGCTCCAAATCATATTCAAAACGAAAAAAATCGGTTTTCAATTCAATGACTTACGAGAGATGAAGGAATCACAAAAAGAAGCGATGATTCAGCAGTATGCCAGAGAAGATAAGATGCGGGGGTTCGACTTAGAAAAAGGCGCGTTAATGCGGCTATTCATCCTTCGTACGGATGAAAAGACATACCGTTTTATCTGGAGCTTCCACCATATTTTGATGGACGGCTGGTGCCTGCCGCTGATTACAAAAGAAATATTCGAGAATTACTTTGCCTTGCTTCAGCAAAAGCAGCCTGAACAATCATCAATTACTCCGTACAGTCAATATATTGAATGGCTCGGCCGGCAAGATGCGAAAAAGGCCACGGCTTATTGGGATCAATACTTAGAGGGATATGAGGAGCAAACCGGCCTTCCTAAGGATCACCATGCAGCGGAAGACGGACGATACGTTCCTGAAAAAGTGACGTGTGACATAAGCTCCGATCTCACTTCAAAAATGAAGCGGACGGCAGGCCAGCATCATGTCACGCTGAACACGCTGCTGCAGACGGCATGGGCGGTTTTGCTGCAGAAATATAACCGCAGCCGGGACGTTGTGTTTGGAAGTGTTGTATCCGGAAGACCTGCTGGAATTCCAAACGTGGAAACCATGATCGGCTTATTCATTAACACCATTCCCGTCCGGTTCCGGTGTGAAGCCGGGACAACGTTTGCCGAACTTATGAAAGAGGCGCAGGAAAGGGCTGTAGCGTCTCAACAATTTGAGACGCACCCGCTGTACGATATTCAAGCGCGTACAACGCAAAAGCAAGATTTAATTACACATTTAATGATATTCGAAAATTATCCGGTTGATCAGTATATGGAAAGCATAGGCCGCCAAAACGGAACATCCATCACGATCTCCAACGTACAAATGGAAGAACAGACCAACTACGATTTTAATTTGACCGTTATACCGGGCGACGAGATGAACATCTCTTTTGAATACAATGCAAATGTGTATGATCGGGCAAGCATAGAGCGGGTTCGGGAACATTTCATGCAAATCCTGCAACAAGTCGTGACAAATGCGGATATCCGGGTGGATCAAGCGGAATTGTTAACGGAAGGCGAAAGAAGAACCCTTCTGCAGACGCTTAACGACACGGCCGCGCCGTTTCCGCAGACGCCGGTTCATCAATTATTTGAAGAGCAATCGCAGCGTACGCCCGATCAAGCAGCCGTCATTGATAAGGACAGGCAGCTCACGTACGGAGAGCTCAATAAGCGGGCCAACCGACTGGCGCGAACGTTAAGAGCGAAAGGAGTGCAGACGGATCAGCCTGTAGCCATCATCACAAGAAACAGCATCGAATCGGTGGTCGGAATCCTTGCCGTTTTAAAATCAGGCGGAGCCTATGTCCCTATAGATCCGGAATATCCGCAAGACCGCATCCGGTATATGCTGGATGACTCCCAAGCCGGAATCGTTTTAATGCAGCGGGACGTCAGGAAACAGCTCGCCTACGAAGGCGTCACGGTTTTACTTGATGATGAAAGTTCTTATCACCAAGATGGCTCTGACCTTGCTCCGATAAATGATGTGAGCCATTTGGCATATGTCATTTATACGTCAGGTTCCACAGGCCGGCCAAAAGGCGTACTAATCGAGCACCGAGGCTTGACCAATTATATTTGGTGGGCGAAAGAGGTTTATGTAAAAGGCGAGAAAGCCAACTTCCCATTGTATTCGTCAATTTCTTTTGATCTGACGGTGACTTCTATTTTCACGCCGCTTGTCACAGGCAATGCAATCATCGTCTATGACGGAGAGGATAAAACAGCTCTGCTTGAATCGATTGTGCGGGACCCGAGGGTGGATATCATTAAATTGACCCCGGCCCATTTGCAGGTTTTGAAAGAAATGAACATTGCCGATCAAACGGCTGTCCGAAGAATGATTGTGGGCGGGGAAAACTTAAGCACCCGGTTAGCCCGCAGCATTCATGAACAGTTCGAAGGCCGGATTGAAATATGCAATGAGTACGGACCGACGGAAACCGTTGTCGGCTGCATGATTTACCGTTATGATGCCGCAAAGGACAGACGGGAATCGGTACCGATCGGAACCGCTGCGGCAAACACGAGCATTTACGTTCTTGATGAGAATATGAAACCCGCACCGATCGGAGTGCCGGGAGAAATCTATATCAGCGGCGCCGGTGTGGCAAGAGGATATTTGAACCGTCCCGAATTAACGGCAGAGAAATTTGTCGATGACCCATTTGAACCCGGAGCGAAGATGTATAAGACCGGAGATTTGGCGAAGTGGCTGGCGGACGGAAACATTGAATATGCGGGCAGAATAGATGAACAAGTGAAAATCAGAGGCTATCGTATCGAATTAGGCGAGATCGAGGCGGCACTGCTTCAAGAAGAAGCGATCAAGGAAGCTGTCGTTACAGCCAGAGAAGATGTCCACGGGTTTAAACAATTGTGTGCATATTACGTAAGCGGCGGGCAAACAACGGCTGCCCGGCTCCGGAAACAATTGTCTCATACCCTTGCAAGTTATATGGTTCCGGCTTATTTTATCGAGCTTGATGAAATGCCTTTAACTTCTAACGGAAAAATAAACAAAAAAGGGCTGCCGGCTCCGGATTTCGAGCTGCAGGACAGAGCAGAGTATAAAGCTCCCCGAACAAAAGCGGAAGAAATATTAGTTTCTGCCTGGGAATCGGTATTAGGCGCTGAAAACGTCAGTATTCTTGATAATTTCTTTGACCTTGGCGGAGATTCCATTAAATCCATTCAAGTATCCTCCAGATTAAATCAGCAAGGATACAAAATGGAAATCAAAGACTTGTTTCAATATGCAACAATTGCAGAATTGAGTCCGCATATCAAGCAGAATCTGCGTATAGCCGATCAAGGTGAGGTCAAAGGAAAAGTCAGCCTGACTCCTATTCAGCATTGGTTTTTCGAACAAATAACGACAGATCAGCATTATTATAATCAAGCCGTCATGCTGCATGCGCCGGAAGGTTTTCAGGAAACGCAGCTTCGTCAAACCCTGCAAAAGCTTGCTGAACATCACGATGCGCTCCGCATGACGTTCCGGACTACGGAAAATGGCTGTGAGGCACAGAATGAAGAAATCGCCCAAAGCGGACTGTACCGCTTAGAAGTCCTGAATCTGAAAGAAGATTCCGATCCGGGACGGACAATTGAAGCCAAAGCTGATGAGATACAAAGCAGTATGCGTTTAAGTGATGGGCCGTTAATGAAAGCCGGGTTGTTTCAATGCGCAAATGGAGATCATCTGCTCTTTGCCATCCATCATTTGATTATAGACGGAATTTCATGGCGCATTTTACTGGAAGATATCGTTAGCGGCTACAAGCAAGCCGAGAACGGGCGAGTGATTCAACTGCCGCAAAAAACAGATTCCTTCCAATTATGGGCTAAGAGACTTTCAGAATATGCGCAAAGTGAAACCATAAAACAGGAACAGGAATATTGGACAAAGATCGAACAAACCGAAGTCAAACCGCTACCTAAAGATTTTCATGAAACCCATACAACTTCAAAAGACAGTGAAACAGCAACTGTGGAATGGACGAAAGAGGAAACGGAGCTGCTATTAAAACAAGCGAATCGCGCTTATAACACGGAAATAAACGATTTGCTCTTAACTTCTCTGGGTCTTTCCATATCGCATTGGTCAGGACTGAAACAAATTCCGATTCATTTAGAGGGACACGGCCGAGAACAGATTATACAAGATATAGATATCTCCCGCACAGTCGGGTGGTTTACAAGTCTGTATCCGGTTGTGCTGCACGCGCATCCGGGCAAAAAGATCTCTGATTATATCAAGACGACCAAAGAAGGATTGCGCCAAATTCCGCATAAAGGGATCGGATATGGAATAGCAAGGTACTTAAGCGGCGGAATGCCATTGAAACTCAATCCTGAGATCAGCTTTAACTACCTGGGACAGTTTGACCAAGATTTACAGCAGCATGGGGTTCAATTATCTTCTTATTCTTGCGGTTCAGACTCTAGCGGAGATCAAGAAAGACCGTATGTATTGAATATAAACGGATTGATCACCGACGGCCGGCTGAAGCTTACGATCAGCTACAGCAGCAAACAGTACGTAAAAGAAACGATCATGCGGTTATCGGAAACGATTCAAAGCCGCCTGCGGACAATCATTACGCATTGCGTTCATAAAGAACAATCGGAACTGACGCCAAGCGATATTTTGTTAAAAGGCATGTCCATTGACGAATTGGATCAGCTCCTCATTCAACTGCCGCATGCAGGTGAGGTTGAAAACGTGTATCCGCTCACTCCGATGCAGAAAGGAATGCTCTTCCACAGCCTGCTGGACGAGGCCTCAAGTTCTTATTTTGAACAAGCATCGTTCGATTTGCAGGGAGAATTAAAGATTGATTGGTTTAAAGCAAGCCTTGAACGATTATTTGAAACATACGCCGTGCTCAGAACCCGTTTTTACAGCGGCTGGAACGATACTCCTTTACAAATTGTCTATAAAACGCAAAAACCGCAAATTCATTTTGCAGATTTGCGTGACATAGAGGAGCACCTGCGAGAGGATGCAATCGCAGCCTATCAAAGAGAAGATAAGGCAAAAGGATTTGACTTGGCTCGGGATCCGCTGATGCGCATAGCGATTTTCCGTATGGAAGACCGCAAATATCATTTGATTTGGAGCTTCCATCATATTGTGATGGATGGCTGGTGCCTGTCTCTTATCACGAAGGAAGTGTTTGATCATTATCGCGCCTTACAGGAAGGCAGGGAACCAGAACCGTCATCGGCAGCTCCTTACAGCGACTATATCAAGTGGCTTGACCGCCAAGATCAGGGAGCGGCAAAGCGGTACTGGAGCGGGTATCTTGAAGGATATACAGGTGAAACCACGCTTCTTCATAAAATAGAGCAGCATGAACAAAAAGAATACGCCTATGCCAATGTGATCTGCCGATTTGATCACGAACAGACAAAACAATTACAGCAGATCGCAAATCAGCATCAGGTTACATTAAACACGTTGATCCAAACGTTATGGGGAGTTTTATTACAGAAATACAGCGGGTCAGAAGACGTTGTCTTCGGCAGTGTCGTGTCGGGAAGGCCGGCGGAAATTCCTGATGTAGAACAGATGATCGGCCTGTTCATCAATACCATTCCGGTTCGCATCCGCTGCGATGAGGACAGCACTTTTGCTGATACGATGCAAATGGTTCAACAAAACGCTCTGGCTTCCCAATCATACGATACCTATCCTTTATACGAAATTCAGGCCCAAACGGAACAAAAGCAAAACTTAATTGATCATATACTGATCTTTGAAAATTATCCGATAGAGCAGCAAGTCGAAAAGGGCCATGATGCTGCGGATTTAAATATCGTGAATTTCCATATAGAAGAACATACCCATTACGATTTTAATGTAGTTGTCATCCCTGGCGAACAACTCACCGTTCATTTTGATTTCAACCAAAATGAATATGGACAATCAGAGGCAGAGCGGATTCGCGGACATTTTGAACAGCTCATTCACCAAATTTTGCAGCAGCCGTCTGTCAAAATAGAAGAAATGGAACTTCTGACGCAGCAAGAAAAAGAACAGCTGCTCACTCCGCTTTCCGGGGGAACAGAGAAGCCTGAATACGAAACGATTCATACTATGTTTGAACGCCAGGCGGCACAAACGCCGCAAGAAATCGCAATTCAATACGAAGGGGCGGAGATTTCTTACAAAGAGCTGAACGAAACGGCCAATAAACTCGCGCGGATTCTCCGAAAGCGAGGTGTGGAGCATCAGGAGCCGGTGGCTGTGATCGCCGGGCGTTCACCATCATTAGCGGTTGCTGTTTTAGGCATTTTAAAAGCGGGCGGTGCCATTGTTCCGATTGATCCGAGCCACCCTGCCGAACGAATCCGCTATATCATTGAAAACAGCAGCTGCACTCATGTTGTAACAGAGAAAGACCGGTCAGTCCCCGAGGCAGCAACGCAGATTGTCACATTCATAGAAGAAGCGGTGACAGAACCGGACGGGAGCAATGTGCAGACGATAAACACGGCGGAGGATCTGCTTTACGTTATTTATACATCAGGAACGACAGGGAAACCGAAGGGTGTGCTGCTTGAACATAGAAATATGGCCAATTTGCTGTATGACCAATTTACAAACTCAGGCATCGATTTCAAAACCAATGTGCTTCAATACGCATCTCCGGCATTTGATGTCTGCTATCAAGAGCTGTTTTCAGCCCTGCTCAGCGGCGGCACACTCCACATCGTGCCTGAATCAATAAAGCGGGACGCGGCTCAGCTGTTTTCGTTTATTAATAAACATCAGACGGACATCGTCTTTTTCCCGACTGCTTTTGCCAAAATGCTTTTTAGCGAAGAGAGCTATGCATATTCATTTCCGCGCTGTGTGAAGCATTTGATTACAGCAGGAGAACAATTGACAGTATCCCGTTTATTTCAGCAAGTGCTCCGCACCCACGGCTTGCATTTGCACAATCATTACGGTCCGTCAGAAACTCATGTGGTGTCGACGTATACCATTCAACCGGGAGATGATATTCCTGAATTTCCGCCGATCGGAAAACCGATATGCCATAACAATATGTATGTCATCAGCAAGAACAAACAGCTTCAGCCCTTGGGCATTGCGGGAGAACTGTATATTTCCGGAGCAAATACCGGGAGAGGCTATGCGAATAACCCGGCTTTAACGGGAGAGAAATTTTTGCCTGATCCGTTCAGAGAGGGAGCCGTTATGTACCGCACCGGAGATTTGGCAAGGCTGCGTGAGGACGGGCAAATCGAATACATCGGCCGCATTGATGATCAGGCGAAAATAAGGGGCTACCGGATCGAACCGAAAGAAGTTGAGGTCATATTGGCCAATCACCCGGCGGTGAGAGAAGCAGCCGTCCTTATTCAAAAAAACGCTTTGGGTGAAAATGAATTGTGCGCGTACTGCAGCGTCTCAAAAGCGACTGATCCTTCAGCATTACGGAAAGATCTGGCCAAAAACCTTCCTGACTATATGATTCCCGTGAAATGGGCTTTTGTTGAATCGATTCCGCTCACGGCAAACGGAAAAGTCGACCGCAAAGCATTGCCAGCACTAGAAGGAGGCGTGCAAACGGGGGGGCGAATACGTTGCTCCCCGTACAGCGGCGGAAGCGCAGGTGGCGCATATCTGGAAAGAGGTGCTTGGACTTCCGCGTATCGGCGTGAAAGATAACTTCTTCGACATGGGCGGTCACTCGCTGCGGGCAACGACTCTGACGGCGAAGCTGCACAAAGAGATGGGGGTCAGCCTGCCGCTGCGGGAAGTGTTCCGGTCGCCAACAATTGAAGAAATGGCAGAAACGATTACCGGAATGAAACACACAGCATATACATCTATCCCGGCCGTTGACGCAAAAGAATACTATGCCGTCTCCTCGGCGCAAAAACGGCTGTACATTTTGAATCAGCTGAAAGGCGGAGAGCTGAGCTACAACATGCCGAGTGTCATGAGGGCCGATGGGGCTCTGGATCGGGAACTTGTCGAGAAGGCGATCCGTAAGCTGATTCGGCGCCATGAAACGCTGCGTACCGGCTTTGAACTGATAGACGGAGAACCGGTGCAGCGGATCTATGACGACGTCCGATTTGCAGTGGAATTCACTCAGGCGAAAGAAGAACAGGCGGAAGCCCTCGTTCATGGGTTTGTGCGGGCATTTGACTTGGAGAAAGCGCCGCTGCTGCGGGTAGGACTGATTGAGCTTGCAAAAGACCGCCATTTGCTGCTGTTTGACATGCATCATATCATTTCAGACGGCGTATCTATCAAGAATTTGATTGAAGAGTTCGTTTCATTATATGAAGGAAAAGAATTGCCGCCATTGCGGGTTCAGTATAAAGATTATGCGGCGTGGCAGCTGGCGGATATGCAAAGCGAACGGATGAAGAAACAGGAAGCGTACTGGCTGGATGTGTTCAGCGGAGAGGTTCCGGTGCTGGATATGCCAACCGACTACGGAAGACCGGCTGCGCGGAGCTTTGAAGGAGGACAAATCGAGTTTGTTATCGGACCGGAGCTGACGGAACAGCTGAAAGGCTTGGCGGTGAAGAGCGAAAGCACGCTGTACATGGTGCTGCTGGCTGCTTATACGACCATGCTTGCCAAATACAGCGGGCAAGAAGACATCGTAGTAGGGAGCCCGATTGCCGGAAGAACCCATTCGGATTTGGAAAGCTTAATCGGCATGTTCGTGGGCACGCTGGCGATACGAACGAATCCGGTCGGGGAAAAAACATTCCGGGAGTACGTGCAGGAAATCAAAGAGCATACATTAAAAGCGTACGAAAACCAGGAGTATCCATTCGACGAACTGGTGGACAAGCTGAATGTGTCCCGGGATTTCAGCCGCCATCCGCTGTTTGACACGATGTTCATATGGCAAAACACAGAACGGGGAGAATTGAGCCTCGATGATGTGCGTTTTACCCCTTATCCGGACAACCATGCGATGGCGAAGTTCGACCTGACGTTCCAAGCGGCAGAAAATGAAGACGGAATTACAGGTATGATCAGTTACGCGGCAGCGCTGTACAAGCAGGAAACTGCGGAACGCATGGCAAAGCACTTTATCCAATTGATCGAGGCGATTGCGAATGATCCGCAGGCGCCGCTTTCATCGCTGGAGATGATCACCGCGAAGGAGAAAGAGCAGATTGTGGAGAGATGGGGCCAACCGGCAATAGACTGCCCAAGGGACAAAACAATTCACCAATTGTTCGAGGAGCAGGCGGAGCGTACGCCGGAACTTACGGCCGCAGTTTACGAGAAAAGCCGATTCACATACCGTGAGCTGAATGAGCGGGCCAACCGCCTGGCGCGGATTTTAAGAAGCGAAGACGTGCAGCCTGACCAGCCTGTGGGTATTCTGGCAGAACGTTCTCTGGAAATGATCGTGGGGATTATGGCGATCCTGAAAGCCGGGGGCGCGTATGTGCCGATGGATCCGGACAGCCCGCAGGAACGCATCCGCTATATTCTGGAGGATTCAGGAGCAAAGGTTCTGCTGGCACAGCCCCATTTACAAGATCGTGTATCCTTTGCCGGAGAAATTTTACTGCTGAATGACGAACGAATGAACAGCGGGGATGGCTCGAATCTGGTGACGGCAGCCGGACCGGATCACTTGGCGTATGTGATATACACATCAGGCACAACCGGCAAACCAAAAGGCACGCTGATTGAGCATCGCCAGGTACTTCATTTGATGGAGGGGCTCCGCGGACAAGTGTACGGTGCTTATGATTCGGGATTGCGTGTGTCTCTGTTGGCACCGTACTATTTCGACGCATCGGTCAAGCAAATTTTCGCGGCACTGTTAGGGGGACATGCACTGTATATCGTCCCTAAAGCATCAGTATCAGACGGCTATGCCTTGTCAAACTATTATCGCACCCACCGCATTGACGTAACAGACGGAACACCGTCACATTTGCAATTGCTTATCGCTGCAGACAGCCTTCATGGGGTAACGATCCGGCACATGCTTATTGGAGGAGAAGCGCTCCCGCAGGCGACAGTGGCGCAATTGCTTGAATTGTTCGCTTCGAACGGGTCATCAATGCCGCTCATAACCAATGTATACGGTCCGACGGAAACCTGCGTGGATGCATCGGTCTTCCATATCGTACCGGAGACATTGGCATCCGCTGACGACGGCGGTTACGTGCCGATCGGCAAGCCGCTGGGCAACAACCGTGTGTATATTGTTGATTCCCATGATCGGATGCTGCCTATAGGTGTAAAGGGCGAGCTGTGCATCGCCGGAGACGGAGTAGGACGAGGGTATCTGAACTTGCCTGAATTAACGGGTGAAAAGTTTGTGGCCGATCCGTTTGTAATCGGAGAGCGGATGTATAAAACAGGCGATCTTGCCCGTTACCTGCCGGATGGGAACATTGAATATGCCGGAAGAAAGGATCATCAGGTCAAAATTCGCGGTTACCGGATCGAACTTGGCGAGGTGGAAGCCGCTCTTCTCAACATCGAGCATGTACAAGAAGCGGTGATCCTGGCCAGAGAAAATGCAGAGGGACAAAGCGATTTGTATGCCTATTTTACAGGGGAGAAGTCACTGCCGATCAATCAGCTTAAAGAAAAACTCTCCGATCAAATACCAGGATACATGGTTCCTTCATACCTGATGCAACTGGAACAAATGCCGTTAACCTCCAATGGAAAAGTGAATCGCAGCGCGTTACCGCTGCCTGAAGCAGGCTTGCAGACCGGGATTGACTATGTTGCTCCAAGGACAAAACCGGAAGAGCAGCTGGTTCACATCTGGAAAGAAGTATTGAAGTTAGAACAAGTCGGCGTCAAAGATAACTTTTTCGATCTCGGCGGGCATTCGTTACGGGGGATGACGCTCGTTACCAAGATCCATAAGCAATTCGGCAAAAGCATTTCATTGAGAGAAGTGTTTCAATACCCGACGGTTGAAGAAATGGCGAGGGTCATTGCGGGCGCGGAAACCAGCGGACCGGATGAAATTCCTGTTGCAGAAGCCAAAGATGTTTATCCTGTATCTTCCGTACAAAAGATGGTTTACCTGTCTACACAAATTGAAGGCGGAGAACTAAGTTACAACATGCCGGGAATTTTGACATTGGAAGGCAGGATCGATATGAATCGTTTACAATCTGCGTTCCAAAGTCTGATCCAGCGCCATGAATCGCTACGAACCGGATTTGAAATGGTTCGGGGAGAGCTGGTGCAAGTGATCAAGCCGCAGGCGGATTTCTCTATAGAAAGGTACAAAGCAGCTGATGAGCAGGTCGAGGAGCTGTTCCGCAATTTCGTGCGGCCTTTCGATCTCAGTCAGGCTCCATTGCTTCGGGCCGGGCTCATCGAATTAGAACAGGACAGACATGTGTTCATGTTTGACATGCATCATATCGTTTCAGACGGCGCTTCTATGAATATTTTCGTTGAAGAACTGATTCAATTGTATGACGGCAAAGAATTAACCCCGCTCCGGATTCAATACAAAGATTACACTGTATGGCAGCAGCAGGCGGAGCAGAGGGAACGCATCAAAAGGCAGGAGAACTATTGGCTGAATGTATTTCATGTGGAACTCCCGCCATTTGAGCTGCCGAAAGATTTTGCCAGACCGCGAATTCGAAGCTTTGAAGGCAAGCGATACAATTTCGCTCTCGATGAGACTGTGGTCCAGGGGATTAAACAGATGGAAGAATTGACCGGATCGACCGCTTACATGATCTTGCTGTCAGCCTATAACATATTGCTGGCGAAATACAGCGGTCAGGAAGATATCGTCGTCGGTACGCCTATTGCGGGAAGAATGCATGAAGATTTACAGCATATTATCGGGATGTTTGTGAATACGCTGGCCATCCGTACGGCCCCGGCTGGAGAAAAGACCTTTATGGACTATGTAACGGAAACAAAAGAAACGATGCTGAAAGCTTATGAAAATCAAGAATATCCTTTTGAAGAATTAGTTGAGAAACTGGGAGTGAAACGGGACTTAAGCCGTAATCCGTTATTCGATACGATGTTTGTTCTGCAAAATACGGAACAAACGGATATCGAATTGGACTCTCTCGCGGTGAGACCATATGAACAAACAAATACGGCGGCCAAATTTGATTTACAGCTGACTTTCGTGATGAATCCGCACGAGATTCAAGGAAGCTTTGAGTACTGCACGAAGCTGTTTAAACAGAAAACCATCGCTACGCTGAGCAAAGATTACGCCATGATTCTGTCGGCGATCATAAAAGACCCATCGATTCCTTTAAAAGAAATTCAATTAAGTGAGAAAGTAAATAAAAGTGAACACTTTGCAAACGAAATCGAATTGAATTTCTAAAAACGGCCGGTACCGGCTGTCCCCGGCATGATGTTTTTACGGGGACAGCGGTCAGCCGGCTAAAACTCACTGGAGGGATATTAATGTCAGAATTCAAGCAACAGGAGTTGTTCTGGAGCAGCATGTTCGATGCGGAAGATCGTCCCAGTGCAATCCCTTCGTTTCAAATGTCGGACTCAACAATAGAGCACGATGCGCCGAGTGCACCCAACCGTATTCACAGTTCATTGAGCTCCGATGTATCCCTGCGCATCATGAAGATGACGAATAAATCGCCAATGGCCGTTTATATGGTTCTCCTGGTCGGAATCGAGTGTCTTTTGTACAAATATACGGGGGAAGAGGGCGTTATTGTAGGTGTACCGACCTTTGAAGACGAAACCGATGAAGACCTTCGTTTAGATCAAGTCATGTTAATCAAACAAAACATAAATGCGGACAGCACATTTAAATCCATATTTAATGAATTCAAGCATACGCTGAACGGAGCCATCTTAAATCAGCACGTTCCTTTCGATAAAATGGCCGGTCCATTAAATCTGAACTACGATTCAAATCATTTGCCAATGATCCATACGATCGTATCACTAGATCAGCTTCATCCCATTCGTTTTATAGAAACGGCTGCTGCTGATACGTTATTTCAGTTTTCCATCGAAAATGATTCGATTCATTTAAAGTTAACTTATAATGAACAAGCTTATGATCGCCAGTATATGATGCAAGTGATCGAACATGTAAACCGGGTTTTTTCAAGTTTGTTATTCCAACCCGACCTTATGATCCGACAGCTTAATATTCTGTCAGACTCAGAGACAAATCAACTCATCGCCTATAATCAAACGGCTGCAGAGTATCCAAGAGAAAAAACGATTCATCAATTTTTGGAGGAACAAGCGGAACGCACCCCTGATCAAACGGCTGTTGTCTACGAGGATAGCCGTCTGACGTACCGGGAATTGAATGAAAAGGCGAATCAACTCGCTCGGACACTGCAATCTGAAGGCGTGCAGCCGGATCAGCCGGTCGGGATTATGGCCGAACGCTCCCTGGATATGATTGTAGGGATCTTCGGGATCTTGAAAGCCGGCGGGGCGTATGTACCGATTGACCCGGGCTATCCCGAGGAACGGGTTCGATACATATTGGAGGATTCGGATACGAAGTTGTTACTGGTGCAGAATCACTCGCAAGAGAGAGTACCTTTTACGGGAAAAGTGCTGGATATGAAAGATCCCCAAAACTTTTGTGAAGACGGGTCGAATGTAGAGCCGGCTGCTGGTCCGGATCATCTGGCCTATGTTATTTATACATCGGGTTCAACGGGCAAGCCGAAAGGGGTTATGGTTGAGCACCGGTCGGTCATCAATCGGCTGGTGTGGATGCAGGAAAAATACCCTCTGGATGAGCGGGATGCGATTCTGCAAAAAACTGCGATCACCTTTGATGTATCAGTGTGGGAACTGTTCTGGTGGACGATGGCAGGTTCTAAACTGGTGCTGCTGCCAAGCGGAGGAGAAAAGAATCCCGAGCTGATTTTAGATACAATTGCACAAAAAGGCGTCAGCACAATGCATTTTGTACCGGCGATGCTGCATGCCTTCCTGGAATCCATGGATCAGAAGCCAAGCGGGATGTTGAAACAAAAATTAGCGTCATTAAGACATGTGTTTGCAAGCGGTGAGGCTTTGAAGCCTGTACATGTCGCAGGCTTCAAACGCATCATCACGTCGGTGAGCCAGGCTCAAATCATCAATTTGTACGGACCGACTGAGGCAACAATTGATGTATCATACTTTGATTGCCAGACGGAAGAAACATATGCAACGATTCCGATAGGCAAACCGATTTCCAACATTCAATTGTATATATTACATGCTGATTTGGAACATATGCAGCCGATCGGTGTGGCGGGAGAACTGTGCATAGCGGGCGATGGGCTTGCAAGGGGCTACTTGAATCGTCCCGAACTGACGGCCGAGAAGTTTGTAAACCATCCGATTGCATCAGGAGAACGGATATACCGGACGGGAGACTTGGCAAGATGGCTGCCGGACGGCAATATCGAGTATTTGGGCCGGATTGATCACCAGGTGAAAATCCGCGGTTACCGCATTGAAATCGGCGAAGTCGAAGGCGCTTTTTTTCAGCTGCCGGCGATCAAAGAAGCCATCGTCATCGCCCGGGAAATCGATGGGGAAACATCCTTGTGCGCCTATTATACCGCACAACATGCTTTAACTGCAGGCGAGCTCCGTGAAGAGCTGTCCCGGCAGCTTCCATCCTATATGATACCTGCTTATTTCGTTCAGCTGGAAGAGATGCCGCTTACTTTCAACGGGAAAATAGACCGTAAATCCCTTCCTTCTCCAAGAGAGAATCTTACAGGCATGAACTATGAAGCTCCTCGAACAGAACTGGAAAAAATACTGGCCGCGGTGTGGGAGTCGGTCTTAGGCTTAGAACGGGTCGGAATCTCAGATCATTTCTTCGAATTGGGGGGCGATTCCATTAAGTCGATTCAAGTGTCCTCAAGATTATACCAAGCCGGGTATAAGTTTGAAATCAAACACTTGTTTAAATACCCAACCATCTCCGAGCTTGTTCCATACGTAGAGCCGGTAACCCGAATCGCAGAACAAGGAGAAATCAAAGGCCGTGCGCTGCTGACACCGATTCAGCATTGGTTTTTCGACCAGAAATACCCGGAATTACACCATTACAATCAAGCGATTATGCTTTATTGGAAAGAGGGACTGGATGAATCCAAGCTTCGGGAAGTCATGAAGAAGATCACAGAGCAACACGATGCGTTGCGCATGGTCTATGTTCCGACAGAAGATGGATATGAAGCCCGAAATCGGGGGATCGATGAAGGTGATCTGTTCAGCCTTGAAGTGATCTCATTACGCGAAGAAAAAAATGTGTCCCAGACGATAGAAACCATTTCCAATGAGATTCAGCAATCCATTCATTTAGCCGAAGGACCGCTCATGAAACTGGGATTGTTCCGGTGTCAAGAGGGAGATCATTTGCTGATTGCGGTTCATCATCTGGTCATCGACGGCGTATCGTGGAGGATTTTACTTGAGGATATAGCGGCAGCTTATGAGCAGCTACAAAACGGAGAAGCGATCCGGCTTCCGAAGAAAACGGACTCTTACCTGTTATGGGCTGAACAGTTGAATCGTTATGCAGAAAGTCAGGAATTCGAAGCGGAAAATCAATACTGGTTCAGACAGAAACATAATCCGCAACATACATTGCCAAAGGACAATGGACAGGAGACCGGTCTGGCCAAAGACAAGGAAACGGTCATTGTTCAATGGACCGTCGAGGAAACCGAACGTTTATTAAAAAACGCTCACAGGGCTTATTCGACCGATATGAACGATTTATTACTGACCGGTCTGGGAATTGCTGTTCATCGTTGGACCGGATATGAAGACATTCTCATTCACCTTGAAGGACACGGCAGAGAGTCTATCATTCCGGATCTCGATATTTCGCGTACAGTGGGATGGTTCACAAGCCTATATCCGGTTTCGCTTCAAATCAAAGCTGATCAGGATATCCCGGAGCGGATTAAAACAGTGAAAGAAAATTTGCGTCAGATCCCCCAAAAAGGAATAGGTTACGGCCTGATCAAATATTTGTCCGATCACCCGAAGGCACATGAATGGACCAGACATCCGGAAATACGTTTCAATTATTTGGGTCAATTTGATCAAGATGTCCGGAACGGCAAGATGGAGGTATCCCCTTACTCAAGCGGGAAAACAGCCAGTGACAATCGTCCCTTGACCTATACACTTGATATCAACGGCATGATTTCAGAAGGCCGATTGTCGCTGGCCATCAGCTATAGCGGTAAACAATATCAAAGAGAAACAATGGAAGCCTGTGCCGATCTCTTAAAAAGCAGCCTGCAGCAAGTCATCGCACATTGTGATGCTCAAGATCAAATTCACCTGACGCCAAGCGACATTTCGTTAAAAGGTATAACGATCGGTGAACTGGATCAATTTGTGCAGCAAACGAGTCATCTCGGTGACATTGAAAATATATACCCATTAACCCCGATGCAGAAAGGAATGTTGTTCCACAGCTTGATTGATTCGGATTCCGAAGCTTACTTTGAACAAGCCGCTTTTGATCTGAAAGGTTTCTTGGATATCGATGCATTCAGGATGAGTTTAGCGCATCTGGCCGAAAAATATGACATTCTTCGGACTCTTTTTTATACAGAATGGAAAGATCAGCCTTTGCAGATTGTATTCCGGCAAAAACCGATTGAAACGGCCGTTGAAGATATTCGCAGCATGAACAGTCATCAGCGCAGCGAGTTTATTGCCGATTTTGCCAGAAGAGATAAGGCGCGGGGATTCAATCTCACCCAGGAT
Organism: Paenibacillus lentimorbus NRRL B-30488; assembly: GCF_000411595.1. Classification (NCBI taxonomy): domain Bacteria; kingdom Bacillati; phylum Bacillota; class Bacilli; order Caryophanales; family Paenibacillaceae; genus Paenibacillus; species Paenibacillus lentimorbus. The sequence continues at coordinate 75,761 of NZ_ANAT01000006.1, forward strand.
GCTTTAATGCGCGTATCGATCCTGCGGACAGAGGAAGACCAAGCGCGATTGATATGGAGCTTTCATCATATTTTAATGGATGGCTGGTGTTTGCCTCTTGTTACGAAAGAAGTGTTTGAAACCTATTATGCGATACTCGAACAAAGGCAGCCGCAGCCGAAGCGGGGAGCCGTCACTCCATACAGCCGATATATCGAATGGCTCGATCAACAAGATCACAAGCAGGCGTCAGCCTATTGGCGCAATTACTTGGAAGGTTATGAAGGGCAAACTGTTTTGTTACAAGAACAATCTTCCGGCCAGACGAAAGGATACGAAAAAGGAGAGCATACGTTTCATTTAGGAAAGCAGCTCTCAGACGAAATCAAACGGGCCGCAAGCCGCCAGCAAGTCACCGTCAATACATGGATACAAACAGCATGGGGCTTACTGCTGCAAAGATATAACGGAAGTCAGGATGTCGTCTTCGGCACGGTCGTATCCGGCAGGCCGGCAGAAATTCCGGGAATTGAAACCATGGTCGGTTTATTTATCAATACCATTCCCGTACGTATTCATACGCAGCCTGAAATGACAGCTGCACAAGTATTGAAAGTGAACCAGGAGCGGGCACTGGCTTCTCAAAAATATGATACATTTCCGTTGTATGACATTCAGGCTCAAACTGAGCAAAAGCAGCAGTTGATCAATCATATTATGGTATTTGAGAATTACCCGGTTGAGAAACAAATAGAACATATGAAGCAGGATGACAACGCATTAGACATTCTCGATTTTCATATGGAAGAACATACACATTACGACTTTACTTTTATCGTGATGCCGGATGGAGAAATTGACATTCGTTTTGTATACAACCGCGATGTTTATGATCAAGCAAGTGTCGAACGGATGCAGACGCATTTCATGCAAATCATGAAGCAAATGGCGGACGATCAGGACATTCGCGTACAAGACCTTGATATCGTAACAGCAGATGAGCGATCGCTTCTGATAGATAAGTTCAACGATACGGCGGCTGAGTATCCAAAGGCAAAGACGATACATCAATTGTTTGAAGAACAAGCGGAGCGAACGCCGGAGCAAGCAGCGATTGTTTTTGAAGATAAGAAGCTGACGTATCGGGTAGTAAATGAACGCGCCAATCAGCTGGCCCGAACCTTGGTTGCCAAAGGTCTTCAGGCCGAGGAGCTTGTCGGCATTATGGCGGAACGTTCACCGGAGATGGTGATAGGCATCCTTGCTATTTTGAAAGCCGGGGGCGTTTACGTACCGATCGATCCGGATTATCCGAAAGAACGCATCCATTATATGCTTGAGGATTCTAACGTCTCTATCTTATTATTGCAACATCATCTTCTGGAAGGTACCGATTATCAAAGTCATACTGTCTTCCTTGACGATCCGTCATCATACGACGCCGAACCATCTAATCTCAATCTGAGCGTGATGCCAAATCAATTAGCCTACGTGATTTATACATCAGGAACTACGGGGAATCCGAAAGGCACGCTCATTGAACATAAAAACGTGGTTCGTCTGTTATTTAACAACAAAAATGTTTTTGATTTTAACGCATCGGACACTTGGACTTTGTTTCATTCCTTCTGCTTTGATTTTTCAGTATGGGAAATGTACGGAGCGCTGCTGTATGGGGGCAAATTAGTGATTGTTCCGAAACAAATAGCAAAAAACCCGGAAAGGTATTTGCAATTGTTAAAATCGGAAGCTGTGACCATTTTAAATCAAACGCCAAGTTATTTTTATCAACTGATGCAGGAGGAGAGAGCAGATCCCGAATCCAATTTAAACATCCGAAAAATCATATTTGGCGGAGAGGCGTTAAATCCATCCTTCTTGAAAGACTGGAAGCTTAAATATCCTTTAACACAATTAATCAATATGTACGGCATCACCGAAACCACTGTTCATGTCACATATAAAGAAATCACGGAACGGGAAATCAACGAGGGCAGAAGCAACATCGGACAACCTATTCCTACTCTGCAAGCGTATATTTTGGACGAATATCAACGCATTCAGGTCATGGGCATACCGGGCGAGCTCTATGTGGCAGGAGAGGGACTGGCCAGAGGATATTTGAACCGCCCGGAATTAACGGCTGAGAAATTTGTTGAACACCCGTTTGCCGCAGGCGAAAAAATGTACAAAACGGGAGATGTCGCCCGGTGGCTGCCTGACGGCAATATCGAGTATTTAGGAAGAATTGATCATCAGGTGAAAATCCGGGGCTACCGGATTGAAATTGGCGAGGTCGAAGCGGCTTTATTGCAATCGGAATCTGTCAAAGAAGCGGTCGTCATCGCGATTGAAGAAGAGGGCTCAAAGCAGCTGTGCGCCTACTTGTCAGGAGACGATTCATTAAATACGGCGCAGCTGAAGCGTCATTTACTGAACAAACTGCCCGCTTATATGATACCGGCTTACTTTGTTCAAATGGAGAAAATGCCGATAACCGCAAATGGAAAAATCGATCGAAAAGCTTTGCCGGCTCCTGAGGGAAATAGGCTCACCGGAACCGAATACGAAGCGCCCGGAACGTTAATTGAAAAGCAGCTGGCCGAGATATGGAAGAACATTTTAGCTCTCAATGACCCGGGAATTAAAGATAACTTCTTTGACGTTGGCGGCCATTCGCTCAAAGTATTGCAAGTTATTCATCAAATCAACGACCGTATGGGAATCAAAATGCATTATCAAGCCGTATACGATTTTCCTACCATCGAAACAATGGCACGCGCCATTCAAGCGGCAGTTTTCGAGTCCAAGACGGATAACGTATTCGTCAAGATGAATCAGAACGGTTCAATCCCTTTGTTCTGTTTCCCGCCTTTAATCGGGTACGGGCTGGTCTATAATGAAATGGCGAAAAGACTAGACGGCCGCTGCACCGTCTATGCCGCTGATTTCTTAGAAGAGCCGTCTTACGAGCAAGAGATAGTCGACCGGTATGCAGAAAGCATGATAGGCATTCAGGAACAAGGGCCTTTTGTTTTACTCGGTTACTCCTCGGGGTCGAATTTGGCTTTTGAGGTTGCCAAAGCCTTGGAGAAGCGCGGACGCATCGTATCGGACATTATGATGCTTGATTCTAAAAGAGCCGTTTCGGTGAATTATTTTTCGGAAGAGGAAACCGAAGAGATCATTCATCGGAATCTCGATATCATTCCGGATTATTACAGAGAATTATTAACCATTCCTTCCATTAAGGATAAAATCAGAAGCTATCTCACATATCACAATAAACTGATCAATTCCGGCGCGGTGAACGCCAACATTCATCATTTTCTATGCGGCGAGTTGACCGATAGAGGATGGAAGCAATCAACCGCACAGCATTACCTTGAGTACAAATTAAAAGGAGACCATGTGACGATCTTTGACCCTCACAATATCGAAGAAAATACGGATACAATTCGATCTCTTATCAAAAGGATTGAAGAACGGCATCATCACGGACTTGTTCTTGAAGAACAACTGTCAATAGGATCGTTTGCTGGCGACACGAAGTTTGACAAAATGTAAGTGATTCAGGGCAAAATGCCGCTGACTGCAATCGGCGGCATTTTTCATAAAAGAGGGTCAGATATTTGCAACGTTTTCACTCTAAAAATCATTCATTTTACGCATTCTTCATGACCTGTTGTTATCATATTTTTTAAAAACCTAATATGCGGAAACAGGAGGATGTTAAGCTGATGAAAAAGTGCAGCGTATGTTTATTTGTTCTTGCTTTATTATTGAGCTGTTTACCTGGGGAATATGCGAATGCGGTAAGCACTCCAATTGCAAAACATGTTGGGAATTCAAATCCGCTTATCGACCATCATCTGGGCGCGGATCCGTTTGCGCTGACCTATAACGGAAGAGTCTACATCTATATGTCAAGCGATGACTATGAATATAATAGCGACGGAACGATTAAGGATAATTCATTTGCCAATTTGAATAAAATATCCGTCATATCTTCAGCGGATATGGTGAACTGGACAGATCACGGAGCGATTCCCGCAGCGGGTGCCAATGGGGTGAATGGCGGCCGGGGGATTGCCAAATGGGCAGGAGCATCATGGGCCCCGTCAGCCGCGGTGAAAAAGATCAACGGTAAGGATAAATTTTTCCTTTATTTCGCAAACGGCGGCGGGGGTATCGGGGTTCTCACCGCAGACAGCCCGACCGGCCCGTGGACAGATCCGATCGGAAAACCGCTGGTGACGCCAAGTACACCAGGAATGTCCGGTGTTGTATGGCTTTTTGATCCTGCAGTATTCGTAGATGATGACGGTACCGGTTACCTATATGCCGGCGGAGGCGTTCCGGGCGGTTCAAATCCAACGCAGGGACAATGGGCCAATCCTAAAACAGCAAGAGTCATGAAATTAGGGCCTGATATGACCAGTGTTGCCGGAAGTGCATCTGCGATTGATGCGCCTTTTATGTTTGAAGATTCGGGAATGCATAAGTATAACGGAAAATATTACTATTCCTATTGTATCAATTTCGGGGGCGCGCACCCGGCCGATAAACCTCCAGGTGAGATCGGCTACATGACCAGCTCAAGTCCTATGAATTCTTTTTCGTATAGAGGGCACTTTCTGAAAAATCCGGGAGCATTTTTCGGAGGCGGCGGAAACAATCACCATGCTGTTTTCAATTTTAAAAACGAGTGGTATGTGGTGTATCATACTCAAACTGTCAGCTCCGCTCTTTACGGGGCCGGCAAAGGATACCGTTCTCCCCATATAAATAAGCTTGTGCATAATCCTGATGGCTCCCTGCAAGAGGTAGCGGCAAATTTTGCAGGTGTCAAACAGCTATCCAACTTGAATCCATATCACCGGGTAGAAGCGGAAACGTTTGCCTGGAACGGACGGATTTTGACCGAGAATTCCTCTGCACCCGGCGGGCCGGTCAATAATCAACATGTCACAAACATTCATAACGGAGACTGGATTGCTGTTGGAAATGCAGACTTCGGGTCAGGCGGTGCCAGGACGTTTAAAGCAAATGTAGCGTCCGCTCTTGGCGGAAGAATAGAAGTGCGACTAGACAGCGCAAACGGTAAGCTTGTCGGAACCTTGAATGTCCCTTCCACAGGCGGAACGCAATCCTGGAGAGAAATAGAAACTGCGGTAAGCGGCGCATCCGGTGTTCACAACGTATTCTTTGTATTTACCGGAACTGGTACAGGAAACTTGTTTAATGTTGATTACTGGCAGTTTACACAAAGATAAGCAAAGGTACGTTTTCTAAGTCCATAAAAGACAAATGAAGGAGAGGAAAAAAATGATGTCGAGCGTAAAAAAACCAATTTGTGTGTTATTGGTATGTTTCACAATGCTGTCCGTCATATTCATAGGACCGGGAGTTACTGAAGTTTCAGCAGCGAGTGATGCAACAGTTAATATATCTGCAGATAGACAAGTGATTCGCGGTTTTGGAGGAATGAACCACCCGGCTTGGATTGGAGATTTGACTGCGCCTCAACGGGAGACCGCTTTTGGCAATGGACAGAATCAGTTAGGTTTTTCGGTCTTAAGAATTCATGTAGATGAAAATAGAAACAATTGGTACAAGGAAGTGGAGACTGCAAAGAGTGCGATCAAACATGGAGCAATCGTTTTTGCTTCCCCTTGGAATCCGCCAAACGATATGGTTGAGACTTTCAATCATAATGGTGACACATCAGCTAAGCGGCTGAGATACGATAAGTACGCCGCATACGCGCAGCATCTTAACGATTTCGTTAATTTCATGAAGAGTAATGGTGTGAATCTGTATGCGATTTCTATGCAGAACGAGCCTGATTACGCTCACGAATGGACATGGTGGACGCCCCAAGAAATCCTGCGTTTCATGAGAGAGAATGCCGGTTCCATTAATGCCCGTGTGATTGCGCCGGAATCATTTCAATACCTGAAAAATATATCGGACCCCATTTTGAACGATCCGCAGGCGCTTAGGAATATGGATATCCTCGGAACCCACCTGTACGGCACTCAGGTCAGTCAGTTTCCTTATCCTCTTTTCAAACAAAAAGGAGCGGGGAAGGACCTTTGGATGACGGAAGTATACTATCCGAACAGTGATAACAACTCGGCGGATCGATGGCCTGAGGCTTTAGGTGTTTCAGAGCATATTCATCATTCAATGGTAGAGGGAGATTTTCAAGCTTATGTGTGGTGGTACATCCGCAGATCATACGGCCCGATGAAAGAAGATGGGATGATCAGCAAACGCGGATACAATATGGCTCATTTCTCAAAATTTGTGCGCCCTGGCTATGTAAGGATTGATGCAACGAAAAATCCTGAACCGAATGTTTACGTGTCAGCCTATAAAGGAGACAATAAAGTCGTGATTGTTGCCATTAATAAGAATAACACAGGGGTCAACCAAAACTTCGTGTTGCAGAATGGGTCTGCTTCGCAAGTATCCAGATGGATCACGAGCAGCAGCAGCAATCTTCAACCTGGAACGGATCTCAAAGTAACGGATAATCATTTTTGGGCCCATCTGCCGGCTCAAAGCGTGACAACATTTGTTGTAAAGCGTTAGAGACATCAGCATCGCAATAAGCCAATTTTCTTACTCGAAAAAGAAAATTGGCTTATTTTCTGTGGGAGAGAAGTGTTGGTTTTTTAACGATACACGGACATTGGGTATAATAATGACAATGACTTCAAGGAGTGATCAATATATGTCACGGCTTCACAGCAAAGTATTAATCATAGACGATGAAAAAGAAATTTTGGAACTGATCAAAACCGTATTAATAAGAGAAGGCATTGATCGCGTAGTGACCGCTTCAACTGCCCGTGACGGATTGGCTCAATTTCATCAAGAAAATCCCGATCTTGTGATATTGGATATCATGCTGCCAGACGGTGAAGGCTATGATATCTGCAAGCAAATAAGGGACATTTCACACATTCCTATTATCTTTTTGTCTGCAAAGGGGGAGGAAACGGATAAAATTGTAGGACTTGCCATCGGCGGGGACGACTACATTACAAAACCTTTCAGCCCTAAAGAAGTCGCATACCGGGTCAAAGCGCAGCTGAGACGGGTCTCTTACTTACAGCCTTCTCAAACCGGAACCGTGATAAAAAAGGGGCCATTTGAATTAAACCAACAACAAGCCGAGCTCACCAAAAATGAAGCGGCTATTGAGCTAACACCTAAAGAGCTTATGCTTATGACCTATTTTCTGCAGCATCCCAATCGGGTGATCAGTAAAGAAACACTCTATCAAGCTGTATGGGGAGAAGACTTTTTCGGTTCTGACAATACGGTGATGGTTCATATACGCAGGCTCCGTGAGAAAATAGAAACTGTCCCATCAAAACCAGACTTTCTCGTCACTGTGAAAGGGTTAGGCTACAAATTTGTTGTAAAGGATGCGTAAGGATGAATTGGCGATTAACAGGCAGATACATGGTATCTGTCATCATAGTGACCATCATTACAGTCTTCATTAATTTATTTATTTTTATGTTTTGGCTCGTGTTCCAGGCGAACACCCAACATGACGAAGAAAGTACACCGGAAACTTTCACAAGATCATTCGGACAATATGTCACGTTATCGAACAATGGTATTACAGTAAACAAAGAGGGCCAAAAAGCTTTAAAAGAGCAGAATGCATGGATTCAAATATTAGATGAAAACGGACAGGATGTTTATCATGATAGAGAACCTAAAGGACTAAAGAAAAAATATACACCTATTGAAATTGTAAATTTACATAAATATAAGGATGAACAATTATTGTCAACCATTTACGCCGGCGGAAAAAAAGTAAACGGCAAGGAGTACAGTTACTTTATAGGGCTTAAAAATCCCTCTCTCGGAAAATTTGTCCTCTCATATGATACCAAGGAATTTGTGACGAAGTTCAATGCAGGAACCATCATATTATTATCAATAGATGCATTAATCGCGTTACTCATTGGCTATCTATTCAGCCGGCAGCTCACAAAACCGCTCGGCCGTGTCATTCAAGGAATCCAGCGGTTAGCTAATGGAGATTATACGATCAAAATGAAATCCAAAGGCATTTATAAAGATGTGTTCTATAATGTCAATCACTTATCGGAACAACTATCTTTAAGCAAAAAAGAAAAAGATAAATTAGAGCAAATGCGTGAAGAGTGGATCAGTCATATTTCTCATGACATTAAAACACCATTAGCATCTATTCAAGGCTATGCAGAAATCATCAAAGATCCGAATTATCATCTCACAGTCGAGCAGATCAGAGAGTACGCCCGGATCATTGAGAGTAAATCGCTCTATATGAAAGATGTGATGGAAGATTTAAATTTAACGACAAGGCTGAAAAACAACGATGTGATGTTAAATAAAGAACGGGTAAACCTTGTATCGCTTCTGCGGGAAACGTTAATTGATATTTTAAACGATTCCAGATATGCGGATAAGTCCATTGAGCTTCAAACGAACCTGGAAAAGCTGATGCTGGACCTTGATGCGATATTGATTCGGAGAGCGGTCACGAATCTCATTTTAAATGCCCTCGTTCACAATGATCCCGATGTGAAGATCGTTGTACAGCTTGAACAAAAAGAACGAACTCATGTGACAATTAAGGACAACGGCAAAGGGATAGAAGAAGAGGAGCTGGAAAAAGTGTTTGATCGCTATTACAGGGGGACAAATACAGGAACGACGCATGCAGGCTCTGGTCTTGGAATGGCCATAGCAAAGGATATTATCCAAAAGCACGGAGGGGACATCACCATTCACAGCACCGCGGGAGAAGGGACAACGATAGATATACAATTATCATAATAGCTATACAAAAAACGGTTCTGCTGATTAATAACAGAACCGTTTTTTCCTATTATTCCGAAAACACTTTGATTCCTTTGACAATGTTCCAAATGAAAAAATAGATCGCCACAAGGAATGTAACAGCATAAGTCGCAAGCAGGAAAGGCCCGGCATGTCTGATATCATTCATACCGAGTAGACCTGAAGCGATGATGCCAATTCCAAAAATCAAATAAGGAATCAGATGCGTCCATAAAGATTTTTTCGCATGATCTTTCACATCGTCCTGGCTTAAGAAATAGACGATAATCGGAAACAGAAACGGTGCAAAAAATATACTGAAGTAACATAATGAAGACAAAATTTTATTTTCTCTCAAACCTTTTCACCTCTATGATTTATTAAAGGGAGAATTCTTCTGGCTGAATCCCACACTGAAGTACAATCTTATTGTACAACTCCAACCTTAACCCGTATTAATCCGAACCTTACATCAACCTTAAATTAACAAGGACGGGCAAGGGCTCGCTTTTTACAGCAATCATAAGATTCAATGCCATATTGAGACTCATCACATTTAGCGCGTCTACGTTGGAAATACATTTAATTTTTCGATTCGATTGAAAAATAACGTGTAAAGTCCCGATTCAGTCCAGTTTTCTTTGTTCTATATGTGTCAGGTGTGTCTTATTCAATAGAGATAGAGCAAATTGACAGGCTTTTACACCTCCCAAAAACAAGAAATTAGGTTGATAGACAATCATGAGAAAGATTTTTACAATGAGTTCGAGCTCATAAGAAGTGAAGAGCCAAAATGATGCGAAGGAGGAAAAGATCAGATATGAAACGGTCAATTTCTATTTTTATTACGTGTTTATTGATTACGGTATTGACAATGGGCGGCTTGCCGGCTTCGCCGGCATCTGCAGCAGGGACAAAAACGCCAGCAGCCAAGAATGGTCAGCTTAGCATAAAAGGAACACAGCTCGTAAACCGAGACGGCAAAGCGGTACAATTGAAAGGGATCAGTTCACATGGACTGCAATGGTATGGCGATTTTGTCAATAAAGACAGCTTAAAATGGCTGAGAGACGATTGGGGCATAACCGTTTTCCGCGCGGCGATGTATACGGCAGACGGCGGTTATATTGATAATCCGTCCGTGAAAAATAAAGTAAAAGAAGCGGTTGAAGCGGCAAAAGAACTTGGGATATATGTCATCATTGACTGGCATATCTTAAATGACGGCAACCCAAACCAACATAAAGAGAAGGCAAAAGAATTTTTTAAGGAAATGTCAAGTCTTTACGGAAACACGCCAAACGTCATTTATGAAATTGCAAACGAACCAAACGGTGATGTGAACTGGAAGCGTGATATTAAACCGTATGCGGAAGAAGTGATTTCCGTTATCCGCAAAAATGATCCAGACAACATCATCATTGTCGGAACAAGTACATGGAGCCAAGATGTGAATGATGCAGCCGATGACCAGCTAAAAGATGCAAACGTCATGTACGCGCTTCATTTTTATGCCGGCACACACGGCCAATCTTTACGGGATAAAGCAAACTATGCACTCAGCAAAGGAGCGCCTATTTTCGTGACGGAATGGGGAACAAGCGACGCGTCTGGAAATGGCGGTGTATTCCTTGACCAGTCGCGGGAATGGCTGAATTATCTCGACAGCAAAAACATCAGCTGGGTGAACTGGAATCTTTCTGATAAGCAGGAATCATCTTCGGCTTTAAAGCCGGGAGCATCTAAAACAGGCGGCTGGCCGCTGTCAGATTTAACTGCTTCAGGAACATTCGTAAGAGAAAACATTCACGACAGCAAAGATTCAACGAAGGACGCCCCTGAAACGCCAGCACAAGATAACCCCGCACAGGAAAAAGGCATTTCCGTACAATACAAAGCAGGGGATGGGAGTGTGAACAGCAACCAAATCCGCCCGCAGCTTCACATAAAAAATAACGGCAATGCGACGGTTGATTTAAAACATGTCACTGCCCGTTACTGGTATAACGCGAAAAACAAAGGCCAAAACTATGACTGTGACTACGCGCAAATTGGATGCGGCAATCTGATCCACAAATTTGCGGCGCTGCATAAACCTAAGCAAGGTGCAGATACCTATCTGGAACTGGGGTTTAAAACAGGAACGCTGTCACCGGGAGCAAGCACAGGGAATATTCAGCTTCGTCTTCACCATGATGACTGGAGTAATTATGCACAAAGCGGCGATTATTCCTTTTTTCAATCAAATACGTTTAAAACAACGAAAAAATTACATTATATCATCAAGGAAAACTGATTTGGGGAACAGAACCCCATTAGTTAAGCTTTAGGCGGACATCAGCAACGATGTCCGCTTTTATCATCTTAAACAGCAATACATGGAGGTTTACGTGAAGGAGTAGATAATGATTCACTGAACATATAATGTAATCGTTTCACAGTTTTGAAAAGCGTTTATCGCGCAATGTATGTATTTCACATCCGCCACTTTTATTACTTAAGGGGGAACAAGAGAATGAAAAGGTATGACGCATTTCCAGAGCCAATTGGCGGCTATACTGTCGGCCGCACCCAAATGGATTTTGAGCACACGGCATCAGATCATACAAAAAGAGAACTGACGGCGTTTGTGTACTATCCGTCCGACAGCAGCGAAGGGAAGACTACATCAACGTACATGTTTCCTGAAGTCTGCGAAATGCTTGATGAGCAGCCGCTTCTCACTGCGTTGAAGGATGCTTACTCTATAGATATCAAGACCCAATGTTACGACGACCTTGCTCTCTCCGGGAAAGAAAAGCGTTATCCGGTGTTATTCTATGTTTGCGGCGGAGGCGGTTCTCCAGAATGGGGCACAGTGATCTGTACAGACTTGGCAAGCATGGGATATGTGGCGGTAAGCATCGGCCATCAGAATAGCACGATGTATAAGCGTAAAGATGGGCGCCTGTTTAATGTATCAAAGGATTTTTCTGATGCCATTTTGGCGTTTTCTGAAGATCCGGAGATGCTGGCGTTGTCTGGTAAGATGGAGATGCGTCCTGACGATGAAACTGCCATTAAGATGTGCCATAACGTGTTTACACTGCCGATTCTTGGCAAGTTAACAAAGTATTGTGAATTACAGGCGGAAGATGTAAGGTATGCAGCCGATTATCTTGTCAAACTGGACTCTGGAGAGCTGAATTCCATCTTTAAGGACAGATTGTGGCTTGACATCGGCATGGGCATAGTCGGACATTCTTATGGCGGGGCTACGACGGCGATTGTTTGCCGGGACGACGACCAGTTCGCCTGCGGGATTGGCTTGGATAGCGGAGCGTTCGGCCTTCAGGGCAGCGACCTTAAGAAACCCTTTTTGCTGCTGTTTTCTGAACCGAACTATAACATGAATGCGATCATTGGGGCTAACAATAGCATGGATACCTATTATTTCTCTGTTGATCGTGCTGCGCATTTAGATTACTGCGACATCGTGTTTACCAGTGTGAATGAGGAACTTAGAGGCGAACGGGATGCCACGGAGATGCGAAATCTTGTTACAGACTATACGAAGTTACAGACTATACGAAGAACTTTTTTGATCATTACATCCTGCAGAAAGCTGCAAGTGTGGAAAGTCTGGCATACGATGGCGTGGACTTGATCAAGAAGACCAGCAACAAGTGACATAACCGATGAAAATACTCAAACTGAAAAACCTTTATGACCAATTTAATTTATTAAGGACGTAGAGGTTTTTTAATATTACCTTACAATAAGGGGATGCTGTTAGAATATGTGTGTAACGACACAATTATATGGTCAAAAAACCCTAAATTATAGGGTTTTTTAATTTTTGGTAACAGAATTCTGTCACTAAAAATGACATAATTATATTACCATGATGTGCGATTGACAGAATTATATGTCCATGATAAACGATAATGTCACATTACTTAAAATTTGACTTGCACGATCGATTTTATTGCAATATAACATGTCAAGGAGAGATATTTAATAACTAAAGAAAAACAGTATATATAAGGTAACTCCTAGAGATAAATAACTTGTTTTTAAACGATTAAGCGTTAAAAAACAAAACCAAATCTTAATTTAGTCGTGTTCTATTAGTATCACAATTGGGAGTAGGCTTAGAATTTTATTAGTTTTATTTAGTAAGCCTTATACCATACTTAGATTTTCAGCAAAGTTGCCTCTTAATCTTCTGGCGATTAATATTCCTGCAGGTGGAACTTTTGGTCAAAACATTTGTTATGTTTATAATCCATAAATTCTTAGTACTCTCACCCCTAACCCCACATTTAAGAACCCAAGTTTTTTACTCATTTTTTCAGTGATTAAATCTACTACTAATGATTTTTCTCTTTTTATACAAATTTTCAACAAATTTATTGTCTATACTTCTGATATCAAAAAAAGGAGTGAGCAAAATGACTTGGTTACAGATTTTACTTTTTCTTGCATGTCCTTTGATGATGCTGTTTTGTATGAAGGGTATGTTTAGTGGCCATAAAGATAAGAATACAAAAACGGATCAACAGCTAACTTCGCCTAAGGAATTACAAACTCTTCAAAAGAAAATGGCTGAATTGATCGAACAAAATCACAAGCTTACGAAGGAAAAAGAATCTTTAAAAGATAAGAGCCCTGAAGCAATCAGAAGAAATGTCAAAGAACTAAAGAGAATCCATGTAAAGAAGACCATACATCCTAAATGATGGGCGATCTTCTTGCAATAATTGTAGTGATTATTTCCAATAAGTTTGGTGCCTATTTCTAAAAGAATTTGAAAGGAGTTGGTGATAATGATGAACGGAATGATGAATGGTGCTTCTATGATGGGAATGTGTATGATGATGTTCCTTAGTTTCTTGCTTTTAATCCTGATCACTGCTGTAGCCGTTTATGTGGTTGTTCGTTTCTTAATGAGAAATAGCAGAGTAACAGACCGTCCGCTAATGTTATTAAAAGAGAGTTATGCCAAGGGTGAAATAAGTGAAGGACAGTATGAACAAAGACGGAAAGTATTAACCAAAAAGTAAATAAATACTCTCTTATTCAAGGCATTTCCCATAGCAATTCGTTAACAGTAGCATTCGAATTATTCGAATGCTACTGTTTTTCGTAAAGTGTACCTTAATCACGGTATAACTAAATTTTATTTTTCCCTTCAAAAATCCTACAAATTTTCTTGTTAACATATTACAAGAGCGAAGTGAAAGGAGGTACATCATGAGAGTTGTTTTGTTTGAAATAGGAAACTTTCCCATACGGTCTTATGGGCTTGTTATAGTGCTTGCCATTTTACTTGGAATGGGTGTTACCTATTACTTATCAAAAGAAACGAAATATCAAAAACATGTGATTGATATAACGCTTTATTCCATCATTGGTGCTATCATTGGTGCTCGAATATGGCATGTATTCTTTTTCCAATGGGGATATTACAGTCAGCACTTAGACCAGATTTTCTCTATATGGAACGGAGGCATTTCAATACAAGGGGCCCTTGTAGGTGGTTTTTTTACAGTAGCCATTTATTCTTGGCGTAAGAAGTTAAACTTTTGGGAATTAGCCGATGTTTTTGCCCCGGGAATTATCTTTGGACAGGCGATAGGCAGAATCGCCTGTCTGTTAAATGGAGACGCATTTGGCTCTCCTACAGGATCGAATTTTGGTTTAGTTTATCCTAAAGGAACAGTGGCTTATGACACATACGGTTCACTACCACTCTGGCCAGCAGAAGTATGGGAAAGTCAATGGGATTTCATTGTGTTTGGTCTCATATTAATTTTTAAAAATAGAACATGGCCGAAAGGATTTCTTTTCTTAGTTTATAACATTCTTTATGCACTAGGTCGTTTTATGTTGGAATTCTTACGGGGAGACTCGGCTCGATATTTATTTGATTTTACTGCAGGTCAATGGACGAGCCTCGTTGTCATTCCTCTCTCCATTATATTAATGGGGGTGCTCTACAGAAAATCATGTAGTCAAACAAATAAATAAAGAGTTTGTACGCAGAATAGACCAAGTGACGCAGAACCCTCTTGGTCTATTTTGGAAAACTATAGCATTAAAAGTGATAAAGAATGGGCTGGGATTGCTCAAAGAAAGTTTAAGGTAAATCACCAGCAGACACTCGATCATGTTGAGGATTATACACTGGATCGGGGGTTTTATAAAATGGGTGAAAAAAATGGGCGGAAAAATTTCCAAAAAACCTTTACATACCATAGGGGGGTATAGTATATTGATTGTGGAGGTGATAAAATGTCTGAAATCGCCAATGAAAATTGTCACTTTACTGAAGAAAGAAAAAGCCATCATTCCGATATAGTGAAAAAAATTTGGTTAGTCGTTTGAATCGAATCGAAGGTCAAATACGAGGAATAAAAGGGTTAATCGAGAAAGATACTTATTGTGATGATGTTATTACCCAAATTGCAGCTTCACAGTCGGCTTTAAATAGTGTAGCCAAAATTCTTCTGGAAGGGCATTTAAAATCTTGTGTAATGGAACGGATTAACGAGGGAGATACAGAAGTATTAGATGAATTTCTTTTAACAATAGAAAAATTAATGAAAAATAAATGGGAGTGTTTATTTGATGGATAAAATCACTTTGAATGTTAAAGGAATGTCTTGTGGTCATTGTGTTAATTCTATTGAAAGAAGCGTAGGTGAATTACAAGGTATTAAATCAGTAAAAGTCCATTTAGAAGCAGGAAATGTAGACGTAGAATTTAACCCTTCTGAAGTATCCTTAAGTGAGATCAAAAAAACTATTGATGATCAAGGATATGAGGTTGAATAGTAAAAATGGATAACGTGCTTTAAAATGCACGTTATCTTTATCAATGAAATATACCCCCATCCGGTATAAGCGAGGTGCTTCAATATGAACAAAGAAATAAAAGAAACAAATTTTCAAATTACAGGAATGACATGTGCGGCTTGCGCCACAAGAATTGAAAAAGGCATCAAAAAAATAAATGGGGTAAAAGAAGCTAATGTTAATTTGGCGCTGGAAAAGTCCAGTATAAAATATGATCCTGAAGTGGTAACAGAACAGGAGTTTCAAAAGAAAATTCAAGATTTAGGCTATGATGTTGTAAAGGAAAAAGTGGAATTTGATATTACGGGAATGACCTGTGCAGCTTGTGCAAGTAAAATTGAAAAAAATTAAACAAATTAGATGGAGTTGATAAAGCAACTGTTAACTTTGCATTAGAAACAGTTCTTGTAGAATATAATCCAGAACAGGCCTCCGTTCCTGAAATAAAAGAGGCTATAAAAAAGCTAGGATATACTCTCGAACATAAAAAGAAAATACTGAGCAACAAATTGACCATCGACAAAAAGAAATAGAAAAGCAACAAGGAAAGTTTATTTTCTCTCTTATCTTGTCATTTCCATTATTGTGGGCGATGGTGAGTCACTTTGAATTTACACGCGCTATTTGGCTGCCAGATATGCTTATGAATCCTTGGGTTCAATTTGCTCTTGCAACTCCAGTGCAATTTATTGTCGGTAAACAGTTTTATGTAGGGGCTTTTAAAGCATTAAGAAATAAGAGTGCAAATATGGATGTGCTTGTGTCACTTGGTACATCAGCTGCCTATTTCTATAGTCTATATTTAAGTCTAATGTCAATTGGATCCGGCGCACATATGATTGAACTCTATTATGAAACAAGCGCAGTTCTTATTACACTAATTCTATTAGGCAAACTATTTGAAGCAAAAGCGAAAGGACGCTCTTCTGAAGCAATTAAGAAGCTAATGGGATTACAGGCTAAAAATGCAACAGTCGTTCGTGATGGTAAAGAGATAATGATCCCAATTGAAGAAGTTTTAGAAGGAGATATTGTTTATGTAAAACCAGGTGAGAAAATACCGGTTGATGGTGAGATTGTTGAAGGTCAGTCAGCTGTTGACGAATCGATGTTAACAGGTGAAAGTATTCCAATTGATAAAAATGTGGGAGATACTGTTATTGGCTCGACCATTAATAAGAATGGTTTCCTGAAAATTAAAGCAACAAAAGTCGGTAAAGATACAGCCTTGGCTCAAATTATTAAGGTAGTGGAAGAAGCTCAAGGTTCAAAAGCACCAATCCAACGTTTAGCCGATGTAATTTCAGGAATATTTGTTCCGATCGTTGTCGGAATTGCAGTGGTTACTTTCCTTATATGGTATTTTGTTGTAAGTCCCGGCGAATTTGCAGAAGCTCTTGAGAAATTTATTGCTGTATTGGTTATTGCTTGCCCTTGTGCACTTGGTCTTGCTACCCCAACTTCGATTATGGCTGGTTCAGGCCGTGCAGCCGAATTTGGGATTTTATTTAAAGGTGGAGAGCATCTGGAGACCACTCATCGCTTAGATACGATTATTCTTGATAAAACAGGTACGGTTACAAATGGGAAACCATCTTTAACCGACATTATTTTAGCAGAAGGTATTGAAGAAAGTGAATTTCTTACCCTTGTTGGTACGGCGGAGAAAAACTCAGAACATCCACTTGCCGAAGCGATTGTTGAAGGTATAAGGGAAATGGGAATTGAGCTAGGATCATCTGAAACATTTGAAGCCGTTCCGGGATTCGGAATCCAATCAACGGTGAATGGAAAACAATTATTCATTGGTACACGCAGACTAATGGCTAAACATAATATCATCATACAAGACGAGTTAGCCAAAATGGAGAGCTTAGAAAAGCAAGGTAAAACAGCCATGTTAGTCGCTATCGAGGGTCGTTATGCAGGAATTGTTGCTGTAGCAGATACAATCAAGGAAACATCCAAAGAAGCCATTTCCCGTTTGTACAGCATGGGCTTAGACGTAGTGATGATTACAGGCGATAATACCCAAACGGCACAAGCGATTGCGGATCAGGTTGGAATTAAGAAAGTTATTGCAGAGGTCTTACCGGAAGGCAAGGCTGAAGAAGTGAAAAAGCTTCAGCAGTCCGGTAAAAAAGTGGCGATGGTAGGGGACGGCATTAATGACGCTCCGGCGCTTGCGACAGCTGATATTGGGATGGCAATTGGCACAGGAACCGACGTGGCAATGGAAGCTGCTGATCTTACCCTTATCAGAGGTGATTTAACTAGTATAGCAGACGCAATTTTTATGAGTAAGAAAACGATAACAAACATTAAGCAAAACCTTTTCTGGGCACTTGCCTACAACTGTATAGGAATTCCTATTGCAGCTGCAGGTTTCTTAGCTCCTTGGTTAGCCGGGGCAGCGATGGCTTTTAGCTCCGTGTCGGTAGTTCTCAACGCTTTACGACTACAGAGAATTAAGTTAAAGGCTTAGAAAGGATGGGGACTTATGAAACGAGGTATATTGATTTGGGCAGTCTCAGCTATAGTATATCTAGGGTTAGTCATCGCAGGTTACAGTCTATATGCTACGGTAAATCCAA
Organism: Paenibacillus lentimorbus NRRL B-30488; assembly: GCF_000411595.1. NCBI lineage: Bacteria > Bacillati > Bacillota > Bacilli > Caryophanales > Paenibacillaceae > Paenibacillus > Paenibacillus lentimorbus. The sequence continues at coordinate 94,030 of NZ_ANAT01000006.1, forward strand.
AAACCAATGAACAAACAAAGCATGCTGATCATGATCAGGAGAAAATGGATAATCAAGAGGGGCATCAAGCGCATGAGGACCATAGCACAAACAAAGCCAGCGATGTTACGCCAAAGGTATCTTATGCGAATGGAGAAATTACAATTGAGTTAAAAGATAAAAATAAACATGTGCCGGAACTGGAAGTCTCACATGAAAAACAAATGCATTTAATTGTTGTTAGCTCAGACTTAAAAAAATATTATCATCTTCACCCGGAGAAAAAGAACAATGGGCTATATTCACTGAAGCACAATTTACCAGATAATGCTTATAAAATATTCGTTGATATTAAACCAAAGGGATTAAATTATACAGTAAACCCTATTAAGCTAAACGTCGGAAAAATTCATCAGAAACACAATAGAAACGATCTTGATATGGATTTGGAATTAACGAAGACAATTAATGGTCAAACTGTTGAATTAATCAGTCAATCATTTGAAGCAAATAAAGAGATTACCTTAAATTTTAATGTGAAAGATGCTAAACCCGATCCATATTTAGGAGCTTTAGGTCATGTTGTAATCTTAGATGAAGATGGGGAGAAATACATCCATGTTCACCCCGTAGCAGATGATAAGACCGTATTTAAAACTCAATTTAATAAGCCAAGTGTATATAAGATTTGGGCTGAATTTAAGTTTGGAGAGCGAGTCAATGTCTATCCATTTGTTATAGAAGTTAAAGAATAATTGTGTCATTTCACATAAAAATCTTAACATAAATGTGAAAGGTGATTGTTATGACAAATGTTCAACTTGAGCTTTATACAAGACCTACCTGTTCAGATTGTCAGGCAGCAAAAGAATTTCTATCCAAAAATAATGTACCTTATATTGAGTATGATTTAACGAGACAGCCTTCTAAAGAAGAAGATTTATTCAGAATTACTGGCACAAGAATTGTTCCAACATTTGTGTTTAAAAACAAATCCTTTTTGGGATTGGTCAGAAAAACAAAAGCTTTGATTGGGTTTGAACAGAATATAGATGAAATAAAAAAATATTATATATAGATAATTAACATTGAAATATCAGTTGGAGTAAGTTTTCAACTATCAATAATACCTTACCGGGGTAAAGTAATTAAAATGAATAGTAGGGAGTGGGGATGTTTGGATCAAACAGAAAAAATTGTGAAACTCGCTGTCAACGGTGGGATATCCTTCGGTGCTAAACTAAATGCCAAACAATTATCTGCAATTGTAGAGTACATGAATGATAGTGATGAACTGGAGTTGACTACATTCCAACAACTTTATATTGAGGTGCCTGAAAGTAAAGTGGAATTAGTAAAAGAAAAATTTAAGGAAGTAGGATTGTATTGTTATCCGGTTGGAAATGTTGTGAAAAGTCTGCGTACCTGTAATTTTTGCAAAGGAGAAGAAGAGGAAGGAATGCCGGTGGCAAAAGAGTTAAATCGCCGAATAGCCGGAAAACCAGTACCATTTACCTTAAAGGTATCTTATACAGGTTGCCCGATCGGCTGTGGTGAACCAAGGGTAAGTGACATAGGCATTATGAAAATAAGAGATCATTACAATTTATATGTTGGTGGAAAAGCAAAAGGGAAAGACGCTGAGGTTGGTTCCTTGCTGTTTGAGAATCTTACACCAGAAGAAGTGTACGAAAAAGTAGAAAAATAATCACCGTATATTCACAAAAGGGTAAAAACGAGAGACATTCTATAAATTTTTCAAACGAATAGGCAAAGGTCAATTAATAAGCTAATTCGTTGTTGTGCTTAAGTAATGAAGACAAAAGGATGTAATACTAACCAACTTTCCAAACCAACAATGCGCAAGATACATCAAAATTTATTCCTGGGCATTTACCTATAACCTTGTCTTAATTCCTAGTGCTGCATTTGGACTCTTGAATCCGATACTCGCCAGTGGAACAATGGCATTTAGGTTTGGTATCGGTTGTAATGAATGCCCATTCTTTTCTTAAAGATTATGAAATATTTTACGGATTAAATCACCATAGGCATTGGGTTCCTTAAGCTAAGTTAATGTGAACCAAGTAAGACAAAAAATGAAGGCAGCCGATCTATACGATAGACCACTGCCTTTTTGATGATTTTTTAACTAGCCATTTTTCTGCATAATTCTGCACATTTAAAGCAAACTTCGGCGCATTCTTGACAGTGTGCTGCGTTATGTTTTTTACATTCATTTCCGCATGCTTCACAAATAGACGCACATAACTGACAAATTTCTGGAGCAAATGGGCTATTACTAGCCATCGCTTTTGCGGCAAAACCACAGATGTCCGCACATTCACGGTCCAATCGAATACAGTCGGCCATCATTTTTACGTTCTCTTCTTTTAAACAGGCATCATAACAATGGTTACAGATCTGCATACAATGTAAACATTCTTGAATACATTCTTGATATTTTTCGTGCATTTTAATAAGCCCCTTTCATTTTAATAATTATTAATTATAGTTCCCGTAAGTAAGATGTTTAAACGTTTCAGTTGAGAATTCATCATGGGGTATAATAAAAGTAACAAGTACCAAGATTAATTAAGTTGCCGATCAATGTTTTTTTCATTAGGATAGGAGTATTTTAAATAGTAAATGCGCAAAATATTTTATAAATACAGCAAGACAAGAGATCTTTTATAAAATTGATGATCATCTCCACAATTTCTGCACATTTTCGTAATATGATGTTGTTAATTACAAACGCCTAAGGAGGATTATATTTACATGAAAAAACGCAAGAAAAGTCTAGTGATTGTATCATTATTCGCATCTCTTTCCTTAATACTAGGAGCTTGTGCAAACGCAAATAATGATAATGCTAATCAGAAAAAAGAAAACAATGAAGAAATGCAAGGTATGGATCATAGTGAAATGGACATGAGTGGAGAAGTTCCTAAAGGCATGAAAGAAGCAACTAATCCAACCTATAAAGTAGGAAGCAAAGCAATTATAAATGCAAATCATATGAAAGGAATGAATGGGGCCAAAGCTACAATCGTAGGGGCTTATGATACCACTGTGTATGCTGTTTCGTACACACCAACAACTGGTGGTAATAGAGTCGAAAACCATAAATGGGTTGTTCAAGAAGACATAAAGGATGCTGGTGATAAATCTTTCAAACCGGGATCAGAAGTGACCTTGGAGGCAAATCATATGGAGGGTATGAAAGGAGCAACCGCTAAGATTGATACTGCTGAAAAAACAACGGTATATATGGTTGACTATAAGCCGACAACTGGCGGAAAAGAAGTAAAAAATCATAAGTGGGTAACAGAAAGTGAACTTTCAGCTGCTGAGTAAGGTTTGGACAGATCACAGGATTTTCATTTTGAAAAGAGCTTATTCCTTTAAAGGATAAGCTCTTTTCAATAGATCAGCTTACAAGTGGAAGCATTTATATTTTATTATTTACATGATCAAATACAGAAATATTATATGCGAAATCCAAATTTAGCTGATTTTTGTGTTTAGGAGGGAGTACATGAGGAAGAAAGTTTTAATTGTTGACGACGAATGGAAAATGAGGAACCTGCTCAAAATTTATTTGGAAGACTACGATATTATAGAAGCAAGTGAAGGAGAAGAAGCAATTAAGAAAGTCAAAACATCTTCTTTTGATTTAATTATTCTCGATATTATGATGCCTGGAATTGATGGATGGAAAGCATGTAAAGAAATCCGACAAGTTAGTTCTACACCAATCTTGATGCTGACGGCTAGAAGTGAATTAAAGGATAAAGTTCATGGACTGGAAATTGGCGCAGACGATTATTTAATCAAACCCTTTGAATCGGAGGAGCTTGTCGCTCGAGTAAATGCTTTAATAAGAAGAGCTGTATTAAATAAAGAAGAGAGTGATGATGGAAATATCATAAAATATGGAGATGGTTATCTTCAGATTGATCAAGGAGCTCATTCAGTCTCCATAGAAGGGAAGGTTTTGGACTTGACTCCAAAGGAATACAAATTACTCCATACATTGGTGCTCAATCCTAAAAGAGTATTTACTCGAGAAGTACTTCTGGATATATTATGGGGATATGATGATTTCAGGGACACAAGAACGATTGATACACATATAAAAAACATTCGATTGAAGATTAGAGACATTGGTTCGGACTATAATCCAATCCAAACGGTGTGGGGAATAGGTTATAAATTTAAAGATGTGGACCAATCAATATGAATATTAATAGCATTACCTTTAAACTCGGTGGAATAATCATTGTTTTATTTTTGGCAGTTTTTTTCCATTAGTTTTTACGATTGATCAACTCTTTACATCTTTTTATAAAAATCAAAAGCAAGAAGAGCTCAATCATTTTGCGACTAAATATTCGGCATCTATTTCAGATGTGGATGATAAAGCTGCTTATCACATGTTTAAGATGTCATCAGAATTAATTAACGCAGATCTTTTCGTTTTTAATATGAAGGGAAAAATAATAAAGAGCACTGGCATCTTAGGATTTCAAGAAGGTACTCAAGTATCAGATAATATCTTTCAGCCAATTTCTAAAAAACAGACAGTTGGAATCGAATATTCCGAAAAAGGAGGAGATCAAAAATTTCTCCTGTCAGGTAAGCCAATCATAATTGGAAATGAAGTCAAAGGTGGACTTGTGGTTGTATCAAATATGGACAATGTGAACACCTCTATAGCTAAAGTTCGTATTTGGCTTTTGGTTTCTGTAATTGGATCTTTATTTATAGCAATTGGATTTACATTTTTCATTTCCAAAAAACTTTCCTCCCCTCTGTTGAAGATGGAGCGTGCTACACGTGAAATAGCCAAAGGGAAACTCAAAACAAAGCTCGTAGTACCTACAAAAGATGAAGTAGGAAGTTTGGCTGCAGCTATCATGGATTTAGAAAGAGAGCTTGAGGATTATAGGAACAATCGAAGAGAGTTTTTTGCAAACATTTCTCATGAATTGCGCACACCAATATCATACATTAAGGGGTATTCAAAGGTTGTAAAAGATGAGCTTTATGACAGTGAGGAAGAAAAAAACAATATTTGATGATTATCTATGATGAATCCACACGTTTAGCAGAGCTTATTAACGATTTATTCGAACTGGCAAAAATGGAAGAAGGCAAGTTAGATTTAGATTTTGAATGGGTAGACATTTCAGAGGTTTTAATAAGCTCTGTTAAAAAGGTTGACCTAAAAGCAAAAGAAAAAGGAATTAATATTCATTTGAGTACCAAAACTGGAAATCCATTTTTATTTTCAGACGGAAGGAGGTTGGAACAAATATTCATAAATTTAATCGAAAACGCTATCCGATACAGTAATCAAGATACAAAAATTGATATATATATTGCACCTCAAAAACGTGACATTCAAATTTTTATAATAGACTCGGGCATAGGGATTCCGAAAGATGATTTGCCTTTTATTTTTGAACGTTTTTATCGGGTTGAAAAATCAAGATCGAGATCTACAGGAGGCACAGGTTTAGGACTGGCGATCGTGAAAAATTTGGTCGAATTATTAGGAGGCCGAATCGAAATAAATAGTGTTGAGAATATTGGTACAACTTTCAAGTTATGCTTTCCAATCGGCCAAAAAGTGAGTGAAGAAAAGGAATGAAAAAACTGACCAGCATCATCATACCCTTGTTTTTATTCTAGTCGGTATTGGATGCCTTACACTATCAAGTACAGTATTTAACACAAATGGTTTCCATCAAGACATGATGAAATCGTTTTTTGGGATATGCATATTTATGTTTGTACCAATGATCTTCGCCATCATATATTTGATTTTAATTAAAAAAAGATAGCAGCATCCCCAAAAATGAAGAAAGTACAGCTCCGTTGATGGTCTCAGTTGGGGGCGGTCTTTTCATTCGAGCAAAAACAAAACCGCCCGTAAAACGGGCGGTAACTTAAATTCATTATACTACGTTACTCTGGTTTATTATTTGCTTCAGAGCTAGGTGTGAAGCTTGGTTTAAAAACCTTCATATTTCACTTCAGATACCATACCTGCCGATGCATGATGCAAATCATGACAATGGAACATCCAATTTCCAGGATTGCCTGCTTTAAATGCAACTACATATTCTTCACCAGGTTTTAAATTAATAGAATCTTTAATAATTGGTGAACCTTGAACTGGTTTACCGTTTTTACTTAACACTTGAAAGAAGTGGCCATGTAAATGCATGGGATGATCATCACTTTTTGAGTTATTGACCATTTTGACTTTGACTAAATCTCCTTTTTTCACGTTAAGATTTTCTGTATCAGGGAATGTTTTCCCATTAATCGTATACTTTAATTCATTTCCTTTAGAAACCGTGTTCAGGTCCATCGTATATTCTAGATCATATGATTGACCCAGTGTAAACTCTTCTTTTTCTTTTTGCCGTAAGAAGTGAAATCGATGACTGGTAAAGTTTCTTTTTCATTTGGTTGATCGACGACTTTCCCAGAGAAGCCTTTATATTGAATGAGTGCCTTCATTCCTTTTGTACCTTTCATTTCTCCATGACATTCAATGTACCATTTACCAGGGTTATTTGCTGTAAACACAATATCATAGCGTTCACCAGGAGCAATAGATAACAATTTATCTTTAATAACTTCTGGATTATTAATTTCTTGGCCATCTGTACTGATCACTTTAAAATCATGGCCATGCAAGTGCATTTTGTGCGACATAAATCCCGCATTAATCAATCGAAGTCTTACTTTATCTCCTTTTTTCACTGTCAAAGATGAAATATCTTTACCGCTTTTCCCATTAATGGTGAAAATATCGTACATACTCATATCATGTTCCATACCTGTAGAATTATCTGAGCCTTCACTCTCATCAGAATCCATGTTCATTTCGCCATGGTCCATACCACTCATCTGATTAGATTGAGAACCCATATCCATACCTTTCATGTCCATAGAACCATCGGAACTCATCCATTCATCTAATACGAGAGTGAGGTCTTTATTATATTTCTCATCATTTTTTTCTCAACGATAAGTGATCCATAAAGCCCTTTGTCTACCTGATCTGCACTATTTTGATGACTGTGGTACCAATAGGTGCCCGGTACAGTGGCTTTAAATTCATAAGTGAAGCTTTTACCTGGTTGAACAGCATTCATAGTTACTCCAGGTATACCATCCATATTATTAGGTACCGGTAAACCATGCCAATGTATAGTTACAGGTTCAGGCAATTCATTTTTCAGTTTAATTTTCACATTTTCTCCCTCTTTTACCCGTATTTCAGGGCCAGGAACAGAACCGTTAAATGTCCAAGCAGTCACTTTTTTCTTGTTGGTTAACGTATGCTTTCTTTCTTGGGCAGTTAACGTAAATTCATTTTTATTTATTTTCTCTGTGTTTGATGTCGGTCTTATATTTACTTCTTTGTCTTCTGCCGGTTTTTCCTCTTTATTTTCCGTATTCATATTACTATGATCCATTTCGCTTTCACTCTTTAAGTTGGAGCATGCACCTAAGATGAATACAAATAAAGAAATGAAAAAAAATTGTATGAGTACCTTCTTCATTTTCCCACCTCCAAATTTTTTACAATCCTATCTTAGCGATATTTTTTGTAGAAATCATGAAGAAGAAGGAATTACTGATAAACAATTTTATAAAGTTAACACTCTATTTTTTAATTTCTAATCTTTCATAATATTGAGGAGTGAGAAAAATGAAGAATTTATTAATGATCACTATCATATTCTTTTCAATTATTATTTTTAAACAAATCATTTATACTGTTGAAGCATCCGAAATCAAAATATTAACCGATTTAAATGAAATAGGAAAGAAAAACGAGATTGATATAAACGACTGGAGTGTCTATACCAAAAAAACATTGAGAAATGTAAGTAAGGATATTGTTAAAAAACACATTCAAGAAGTTAAGTTAAAAGGAGACATCTTTTCGTGGGAAACAGAAAAAGATGAACATCATACTACAATTACAGGGACCTTCAAAAACAATAAACGAAATGAAAAGGTTTCGATATCGATTATTCCAAGTAAAGAAACTTATACAATGACATTTTCTCATCGCGTAGAGGGGAAAGGACAATTACTCTCAGATAAATCCAATGTAATAATTGTTCCATTTAAATATAATCAAAGCAATCAATACGTAACAGTAAAGGGGAAAATTAAAAAGCAATTAAACTTGAAAACTTAGAAAAAAGATTTTCCGCGATGCAGATGCTGGAGTAGTGGAAGGTTTAAAAGAGAGTAACTTTCGTTCTATATCTGGGTATACTAATAAATGGGGAACAGGTATTAAGGCAGCACATGGAAAGACGATGAATTTTCAATTAGGGCTTAGAGAAGCACGTGGAAATGGACTTATACAAGTGACGATGGGGGCTCCAATCATCACATTAGAATATTAAGTTAGTAAAAAACATCAGATTAAAAAAGAGGCTGATACAAAAGGTTATTTACCATTGTGTCTGCCTCTTTCTTCGAAAAACTATTGAATGTAAGGTGTTGGGTCAACTGCGTTAGTCTTTGCTGCGTTCCAAAGACCTTTATGAATTTCAAAGTGCAGATGTTGGCCTTGTGATTCCCCTGTATTTCCCATTGTTCCGATTCTCTGACCTTGCTCTACACGATCACCTGTCTGAACTTTTCTAGAAGACATATGAGCATATACAGTTTGATAGGTCTGTCCATTAATATTATGGGTGATAAAAATGACATTCCCATAGGAGGATGAATATCGAGAACTGTAAACAGTACCTGAAGCAGCAGCATAAATAGGAACATCTGACCCAGCCTGAGCAATATCTACCCCAAAATGTGTTGTTCCCCATCTAGCCCCAAAGTTAGATGTTAGTACTCCTGGCGCTGGCTTGATAAATCCTGAAGTATTTGAATCAGTAGATTTCTGAATTTTTTCCACAGTCTTCCGGGAAACAGACCCATTAGAAGAAGGTGTTGCGGTATTAGTTTGGGTTGTATTTTGTTGTGATTTATCCTCAGTTTTCTTTTCTTCCACAACTTGCTTATTTTCTTTTGGTTGTGGTTTTTTCTCGGTTTTCTTTTCTTCTGCTACTCTATTTGCTTCTTCCTCTTTTTGCTTTCTATAAGCTTCTTCTGCTTTAATGGCTTCATTCTGACTTTTTAAAATTTCTGCTTCGTTTTCAAGAGAACCGAGTTCATCAGCAGCTTCTTTTTGATCTTTTTTAACTTGCTTCAATAATTTACTTTTTTCTCCTTGCTGATTCTTTAATTTAGCGTTTAATGATTCAAGCGCTGCAAGGTCAGCATTTAAGTTATCTAGACTATTATTTATTTCTTTTTCTTTTTGTTCAACAAGTTCTAAATCTTTCTTATAGGCTTTAAGAATTTCTTTATCAGCATCTACAATAGTATTGATCGCAACAGCACGACTTATAAAGTCAGAAAAACTTTTAGCACCTAGGAGAACGTCTATGTAATTTACATTTCCTCCACTTTCCTGTAATGAACGAATCCGATCCTGTAGCAGTTTCTTTCTTATTTCGATTCGATTATTGATTTCTTTAATTTCCTTTTTAGTTTTTAATTTTGTTTTCGTTTGTTTAACTTCATTCTGTCTATTTGTAATTGAAGTATTGGTTGTTATAATCTGATTGTCGATTTTCTCTAACTCAGCAGTTAATTTTTCTTGATCTGAATCAAGTTGGGAACGATTTATTTTCTGACAACTTAGATTGATTTTCGGATAGTTTGTTACTAATATCTTTTTGCTTTTTATCCAAATCATCATAAGCTAATGCATGACTTTCGGAAAATGGAATGATTAGCCCCGAAGAAATTAAAAGGGATGCTAAACTAATTGATACATAATTGCGTTTCAAATGTACTTCCTCCTTGAAAAAAATGTTGAAAGGGACCCACTCTCAACATTTTTTTTCATTATACGTCATGAATCGACTTGAGGATGTTACATTTTTATTTCAAAATCAAACTATGTCGTAATCAATCGATTTATCTATGAACATAATAGAATTTTAAATCTATCTAAATAATTAGGGTCACAAGCAAGAGAGAAAGTGAACTTGATTCATTTGCAGATCTCAACAAATAATGACAGTATAGGGAAGACAAAAAATAAGCCTTGAATACACATTTGAAAGATGGTTCACCATTCATATACGTTATTATAAAAAAACTACACATCTTCTACATATTTATATATTTAAATGAATACGAAGGGACCCCTCTTTAATTTGAATGGCCATCTTCGTTTCTTGGAGAAGGCCATCTTTTTTACATATAATTAAAACTTAAACTTATAACCCACTTTATAGTTATATGGAAAGTTAATAGTTCAAGGGCGATGTGACTAACAAGAAGGGAAGGAGAAAAAACTGCATGAAAAACATTAAGTAGGGTTTGTATTGTTTATCAATTACCGCTAATACCCTTAGCACTAGCCTTACCTGAAGCTTGGCATCGTTAGCTTCAGCAGTAATCGTCCACAGACTATTGTGGAGTTGATAGGAGAATTATTCTATTAAGGCAACACCTATATTGAGACTAAATTAAAAGAAAGATGAATTAAGGATAGTAAAATGGCTATTCTTTGATTCATCTTTTAATTCTATACTTACATGATGATGGTGATGTACCTGTTCATACGTTGTAGATATAAAAGATTATGCGAAGTGTTGGGTTTTACCTTATGGACAAATGCTTCTTTTAAAACATATTGGAATTCTGCCATTGCTTGCTTTTGCTTTTATTAATGGTGTTCTTATTCGAAACTTAGCTTTTATCAACAAACCATATCCTTTGTAGCTGTTATGTTCGGCCTTTTATTCATGGTTAGCATATATTTCAGCAAAATGATGGCGATTTCATAGACAATTTTTATTTCTTCTTGAAATATAGACTGTATCGTAGGAGTTCATCAAAAAAGGAGTGTTAAAAACTTATGAAGAAAACTGTTCTTTTTGTAATCTCGGTATGTTTCATTATCTTAGGTGCTTGTTCCAATAATACTAACGGATTGAAGAATGACTCAGGTTCTCAGAAAGAAGTAGATCATGCTAATCATACTTCAGCAAGCTCGGGTGACATCAGAGAAGAAACAAGGTCAGTCGGTGTGTTACCTAAATTCTTAAATGACAAACCGGAAGATATGCAAAATCTGTATAAGGCTGCAGCGATGAATAAAGAATTGCTTGAAAACATCCCTTGTTACTGTGGATGTGGTGAGTCTGTCGGTCATAAAAGTAACTATGATTGTTTTGTTTACAAATATAAAAAAGATAACTCCATTGTCTGGGATGACCATGGAACCAATTGCAATGTTTGTTTAGAAATCGCAGCTAAATCGATTTCAAAATTTAAAGAAGGAAAATCATCGAATGAAGTTCGGAAGTTGATTGATGAAGAATATAAAGAGGGGTATGCTAAACCGACTCCTATCCCGCAGGTATAATCCGCTTAGTTTTTCACCAAGTACAATAATTTTAGAAGGAATTAAAGAGGTCTGACTAGAATTACCTTCATGGCTGAAAAAATAGAATGTCTGGGAAAGCACATTGTTCTATCTAAGTCAAAAGGAGAGGTTATTTTTGAATGACGGTAGAAGGAAAGATATCCAACAAACAGGGCGTGAGCTAGCTCTTGATACTTTTTTAAATGTTAGTAGTGACACAGCTGCTGATATTGCAAAGGAATCTATAACAAGCATAACAGGTGATATTCTTGTTGATGCAGCAAGTTCACTCATTCCTGGGATCTCAGGCGCAGTTCAAAGTTATAAACGTGCCCGTTTTGAAAGAAACATCAAAACATTCACAGAGGAATTGCAATCTAAAATAGAGGAAATCCGTTTAAATCTAGAATTAAAAACATTTGAACAAAAAGAACAGATTGATCAGTTATTTCAATATGTGCTGGATTACGTTATAGACGAACAACAGGAAGAAAAAATCCGATATATGGTAAATGGATTCGTGAATATTACTGAACATCACCATGTGTCGAATGACTTTATCCTAACCTATTACGACGTCTTAAAAGAACTTAGAATGGTGGATATATCTGTCCTTAGACTTATGTATGTTTCTCGTTATGCATTTGATCAAGAATCAAAAGAAACGTTTCAGGAAATTATGGACAGACATGGTATAAGCTATGAGCAATATGAAGCAGTGCGTAGAAATCTACTTAGGATTGGAGTGTTAACAACAAGAACCGACTTGAAAATCACGGACGATCTTGAAGAAATTTCAAAGGCATTTAAAGAACTATACTCCTTTTTAGACAAGTTGACAAATCCGAAGTTTAAACGTTCATTACCAAAATTAAAAGAGCCAACATTTAAGTCAAAAGACAATTTTGAGATTTCCAAGTTTGGACGTGATTTTGTAGAATTTTTCTTGGAGTCAGAACAACCAGTTAGTGAACAGGAGATTTAATAAATTTGTGTTTTGCTCTTAATTATTGTAGGATCATGGTAACAAGTGTCACTGCCTAACAGTATATAGAGGAATATTAAAACATCATGATAAACGGTGCTTATATGAGGAAGACAGAACTCTAAAAGGAGGTGCTGACTTAAAAATTAGTATCTCCTTTGTGTTTTTGAAAGAAGAATTAAATGACTTTATTATTTTGCCTCAAGACAAACATGTAATGAATAAAAAACATAACCAAACCTTAATTTTAGTCGTGTCTTTTGTCTATAATCCACCAGGAGAAGTACATAGAACTTTATTAGTTTCATTTAGTAAGCCTTGCACCACACTCAGATTTCAGCAAAAGGTCCCTTTTTATCTTTAGAATCCACTAATTCTTTGTCCGTTATTTACACTCCGATTCAACCCTGATTTTAGAACAAAATTCAATTATTTTTTAACCTGTTTGGATATAACTTGGTTAGAGCCTCCGTAGTCGAAGAGAGTATAGAGACTTTATAATTTAACCGAGGGATTAGTTTTGTATCTTTCCAATCGTCTTGAAGAGAAAAAAGAAAACTGGGAAGAAGGCGAAGAATGGAACGATGAAGATTAATATGACAAATCCCTTCTGAAAAAAGAGAAGGGGTATTTTTTGAAGTGAAATGAAAAATATGCCCTCCACAGATACCACCGTTTGACTATTAACTTTAACAGCTTTCTGGTCGCTCACCTTATTTGAAAATTTCAGTTAAGTCTCCCCTTTAAATTTTCTTTAATATATCGTCATTTTTCGTTCTAAAATCCCTTTTAAAGAAGGATTCCTGATTGACATAGCGAATATAAAAATATACAAAATTTCAAAGAGAAGGGGAGTGCTACTCAATGTATACCCCCATACAAATAAACAGAAGCATGAAATATGGAAATAATTATTGGGAAGTATACAGTCCAAAGTTGAAGAGAGTCGTACGATTGTATAGCAGCTTAGAATATGATCATTGGCTTTTATTGGAAATCACCCCGTCAATTAAAACATTTTGTGAACAACCTCTAAAAATAAATTGCAGACGCGAACATAAAATTTATTCAAGCATCTTTGACGCTTGGGTTCTTTATACTAATTTATCTGAAGAGTTCCGAGAAATTAAATACTTTTCTGACCTCTCCAAAACTAGAACTCAAGAACAAATAAACACTCAACGTAAATGGTGTCTTGAGAACGGATACAAATACAGTGTTCAGACTGATGAAATTATTCGAAAAAATCCGGTATTGCTGGATAACGCAAAAAAGATCATTCCCTTTCTTTCCAACAGTCAAGAAAACCATCCTCTAAATCATAAAATTTATAGATATGTCAACAATTCAAATAATCCCAAAGGTGTCTCATTGAAGAATATCACAGAAATGCTGCAAGAAAATATGAATAGTGTCTTTGAATGTGTGCTTAATCTAGTGTTTCAAGGCAAACTAAAAATTGACATTGAAACTCAACGGTTTACTATCCATTCAAAGGTGTGGTGTTAAAATGCCAAAAACTATGATTGAAAAGTTTATTGATTTAAACCCGGATTTGTTAAATACACATCAATGGCCAACCGTCCTTGAAAGCGAATTATCACCTGAAAAACAAAGGAAATTCAAACAAAGGAAATTAGCAATTGATCTTTATTTTAAACAAGCTCACACAATGCAAGAGATATCCAAAAAAACTTCACTTTGTCCTCATGAAATAAGACGGTTAATAAGAAGATGCCTTAGCTTTGATAAGTATGGACAAATTTATGGTTACAGAGCATTAATACCTGGAAAAAGGATCTTTAAAAATAAGCCAAGCATGAATTCAAATAAAAAGGATTTTCAAATTCATTTTCACAACTAATGAAACAGTATCCTGAGCTTGAGGAATTTTTAACAAAAACATTTTTAAAAAAGATGAAAACTTCTGTCTCGGATAATGTGATCTCAATCAAACATCTTCATCAAAAATTCATTCAAGAATGCAGAAAATTAAACATAGATAATGATTCATACCCATTTAACACAACAGACGTAGGTTATAGGTCGTTATTACGATTCGCTCAGGAATTAACAGTTGAACATACTGAAGAAGCAGTTGTTAGAATAGGAGAAAGTAAGTCTCACACATTTAAACATACTGGCTCTCATCATCAAAAAACATCTTTAATAACGTCTCCTTTTGAACAAGTTCAGTTAGATGGGCATAAGATTGATGTTGAATTAGCACTCCGTTTTAAGACGTTAGAAGGTGATGAAATTGTTAATACGTTAAATCGTATCTACTTACTAACAATTATTGATACAGCAACAAGAGCAGTGATCGGCTATCATTTATGCCTAGAAAGAGAATATGATCAAAACGATGTTTTGAAATGCATAATGAACGCAATTAGACCGCATAAAAAAATGAATTTAAATATCCCTAATTTGCGTTATCCAGACAATGGTGGTTTTCCATCTCTGGCTATTCCCGAAACACAGTGGGGCATATGGACTCAAATTTTATTCGATAATGCCAAATCACATCTAGCAAATAGAGTAAGGGATAGCTTAACTAATGATTTAGGCTGCCATGTTAATTATGGTCCAGTTAAATTCCCAGAATATCGAAGTATCGTTGAAAGATTCTTTAGAACCATTGAAGAAGATTACTTTCATCGTTTGCCAAGTACAACCGGCAGCAATCCAAACGATCCAAAACGGCGTAATTCTTCTGCAAAGGCCATTAAATATGAAATTACAATAGACGAATTACATCAAGTAATTGAAGTTTGTCTAGCCCATTACAATAACACCCCAAATTATGGGGTTAATAATTTAACCCCCCGTAGAAGCAATGAAACAACGTATTTTCAGGGAAGGTCCGCCAAGAGTTCTTAATGAACAAATGAGAGAGCACTTTACTTTGTTAAATATTAAAGCAAAGAGGAAAATTCAAGGTGGTTATAAAAAGGGAAGAAGGCCTTACATTTACTTTGAAGGGGTTGTTTACACTAATGAAGTTCTGGCCAATTCTTCATCTTTAGCTGGCCAATCACTTTTTATATTGGCTAATTCCGATGATTTAAGATCTATTAAAGCTTTTTTTGAAGATGGCAGCGAACTTGGAATATTAACTGCGAAAGGAAAGTGGGGTATTCTTCCTCATGATTTAAAAATGCGAAGAGCTATTTTCAAATTGAGGAGAGACAGAAAAATTTATTTCACTGAACATCAAAATCCGATTGAAATTTATCAGGAATACTTAAGAGAAAAAGCAATGACACATAAAAGTTCGCGAAATAAATTAAATAAAGTCATGAAAAAGACAGAGAAGGAATCAACTATTCAAGAAGAAAATAAAAGTAAGCCCGAATCGTCAATCAACAGAGATGGTTATTCGAATAATTTGAAATGTAAACGTAAACTTCAAAAGAAAATACCATCGTTAACTGAGACTATTCTCTATTAGGAGTGGGGGTAATGGTAAACAATTTATCTGTTCGACCTTATATTTCTCCTGGAACTCATCCGATTGATACCGGTTCTTATTTGATTGCAACTAATGAAATAAATAGAATGTTCAAAAGAGTTGTTATGTGGATACAAAGCAGAACTCCTGGAGCAATTATTGTTGGAAATCCAAGACTCGGGAAGACAAGAGCCATTCGCTATATAATAAGTACTTTACCTTCAATTGATATAGTCGGGTATGATACTGCTATATTTAACATTAAATGCAGTAAGTTTAAGAATGTTAACGAAAATGATTTTTTCGAATTATTTTTAAGAGAAGTTAATCATGCCACTCCTTCAGTCGGGAAGGCAGTGGCAAAAAGACAGCGTTTATACAACTTCTTGATTGAAAAAGGGTTCTCGTCATCCAAAAATAGAGTGATACTCTTTTTGGATGACGCTCAAAGACTCACAGAATTACACTATGAATGGCTAATGGATATTTATAATGAATTAGATAGTGCCGGTGTATTATTAACTGTTTTTTAGTTGGACAGAGAGAATTATTAAGTCAACGATCTGCTTTTGTCCATACTAATAAAAAGCAGATTATTGGCCGCTTTATGTTGCACGAATATCATTCCAAAGGGCTTGTTTCTCAAGCAGATATAGAACTCTGTCTGAAATCCTTCGATGAAATTTCAGTTTATCCACTCGGAACAGAATGGACCTTCACTAAATATTTCTTCCCCGAACAGTATGAAAATGGGTTTAGATTAAGTACTTTTTCTAAAGAATTATATAGCGCTTTTGTAGAGATCATTAGAGATCACAATAGTCGGACTAAAATTGAAATCCCAATGTTTTATTTTACTGGCACTGTAGAAAATGCACTCAGATTTTTGGGAACTGATGGTGCAGACGTAAATCTTATTTCAATAAATGATTGGCGAAGTTGTATTGAAGAATCTGGATACCTCGCAGCTGAAAAATACAGTGAATTCTTATTAGCAGAAGGTGAGCGATAGGTGATAGAACAAAAACGTCTAATATGGTCAGCTAACTGGGTTTACCCATATGAGTCCTCTTGGTCAATTCTACAGAAGATCATGTCCAGTAACTTTTTAACTCCAAATGAATTGTTAGAAACATTAGGTGGGGAGGAAATAAAAAATTAAAAATCCATCGATTGCCGGACGATCAAAGCGTGACATCATTGCATTAAGATATTTCAGTGATGATGAATTACTGAAACTGCTTGGACAAGATATCAAAACAATTTATTTGGAAAACTGCACTCGAATAATTTGGCCGCTATTTAAAAATCCTTCAAATCTAAATCAATTATCAAATTTTTTCTATGAGCAGCTAACTTTTTGCCCAAAATGCATCCACCAAGGATTCCATTCGATATTTCACCAATTAAGACTCTTTGATAAATGCCCTTATCATGGAACAGCTCTTCATAACAGGTGTCCAAATTGCAATCAAGACATCGAATACCTCCTCTCCAAAGATACCGCAGCATTTACTTGTCAATGTGGTTACAGCTTCTTGAAATACATGATACAGAAATACAACATACTGAAATGGGGCTTAACTGAGCCTTTCTATAAAATCCGTAATGGAACAATACAAAGTTGGTTAAACATTAATCGAAGAGATTTTGATATCTACATGTCTCATTTTACAAAAAGTCAGTCAATCCCTAAAAAGGATCTTAAGTTAACAGTTGAATCAATTCTATACATAAATAACCTCAAACTCCATTCCAAATCCAAACATAATTCTGCCTTTGAAATCCGTCAACTTCCTAAAGAATTGTACAACGATCTCTGCAACCGCATAATTCAAAGAAAACCTTATTCAACAAAAGAAATTGATGTTAAAAAAGCAATAAGAAGACATGAGTTAAACCGACTTCTTTTAGAATTCGGTTATTCGGAAATCTATTTTGAAAGTATTCTGATTTATAAAGCAATACATCGTTACTTGCGCAGAACTTTCCTAAAACAACACAGAAAAATAAAAAACAAAGACTTTTTTGAAAACGTGCTTAAAGAAAAAAATCTACCCCCTATAATTAGAGCTTATGGACTTTGGCGTTTTTTTTCAGAGCCCCTTTACATTAGAAACGTTAATACTCTTGGTTTTGAAAAAACAAAGAGGGGGGAGTTTAGTTATTTTAATCATATCTATTCTTGGAGGATAGACTTTCTTGAGGTTTATAACTTTTTGCTTTCTTCAGCATCTATAACATACTTAAGCCTTAAACAATTAAAATCAATTTTGCATAAAATGAACTGCCACTTTTTACTTCAATTGTTTACTTTTTGCTTAAAAAACAGCAAAATCAATAAAAAAAAGGAATGCACACTAGCAGATACAATTGAAACAAATGAGTTGTTTGAAAAATTAGCAGCTGAAAAACCACAATATACAATCATAATTGAACATAAAAATTCAAGCATAGTTTATTATAAAAGCAATAATTTCATGAGTGAGATTAAAAAATTCCATCAAATTATATTATCTTGAAATAACCGAACGAAATCCAAGTGACAGAATTATGTTACTTTAGTGGAGGAACGTAATAGAATTCTGTCACTATACGTAACATAATTCTGTCGTTTTACAATATGTTAGAATATGGATCCGCTTTTATATTCTCTTCACAATTTCTAGTTTACATAATATATATTCTAGGAAGTTATACAGAGAAATGAATTACAAGTCTCATAAACTAAGTATACTTTAGTTATTGAGACAAAAAAGAGAAATTTATAACTGCAATAACCGCACATTGTGTTATTGCAGT
Source organism: Paenibacillus lentimorbus NRRL B-30488 (assembly GCF_000411595.1). Lineage (NCBI taxonomy): Bacteria > Bacillati > Bacillota > Bacilli > Caryophanales > Paenibacillaceae > Paenibacillus > Paenibacillus lentimorbus. Next base: position 112,741 of record NZ_ANAT01000006.1, read on the forward strand.
TATTGCGTTACACGTATAAAAATGTTTACAGCGTTAGTTTTGATTCAGCTGAAAAACCTAACGCAAAAGCAAGCTTGAACAGCCGCCAGCCAGAGCACTGCCGCGAAATAAAATCCGGCTCTGAGCCCAGCCAATCATTAAAAAATCCCGCAACAAAGGTCCCCCGAAAATACCGAGTGCATAAAGCGCCTGGTATGCCCCATCGATGTTGCTCTCATGCCCGCCGGAACAGACTCAATCGACATTCCAATATGCCGTCGTGAAGCCAAACATTGCCGTAAAAATCATGCCATGGGCTAAAATGGACAAAAACAAGATTTTCAGCAGGGGCATCTGCCCGGCTGCCTTCATCATGCCGCTCAATGGATCTTTGCATGAGAAAAAGCCGCCTGATAAACAGACGGCTCTGCAGCTTAATATTTGCTTCGGTTACCTGCGGAAGCGTGAGTGATCCGATAATGCACAGTTAAAAATTTCAGTCCGAACAGCCACATATGATGAACGGCCTTCAGGCTTGTTTCGCTCTGGGCTGAAATAAGAAATGTCTCTGCCAGCGGAAGATGACACGTTCCCCATTTCGTCTGGAGATAAATCCCTTCATCACCCGCTCCGCTTTTTCGCCGTCTGCTTGTCAAAACAAGATTCTGCTTACGCGCATAAGGCTTTAAAATGCCCGTCATTTGGCCGTACGGCAGCGGAAGAGAGATATTCATGTATCCTTCCCCTTTTGCCCTGTACGCTGAATACAGCGCAGTAAAAACGGTTTCCTGCTTTTCATTTGTTCTGATCCACGCACGGACATTTTTTCTGCCGTCTTTGTCAGAGTCAACTCCTATAATATCACTGTGCATGATATACCAATCCGGATTCATGGACAGATGAATCTGCCCCGCTCTTCTGCTGAACGGCTCGTACACGCGCGCGAACGGACGAAACCATCCGCTCCACGTCACTTTCGCCATGATGTCATAATCAATTGTCTTTTCATAAAAGGAAATAACGGCCGGCGCCAGCTTTTCAGTTGAAAAGTCTTCAGAATGCAGTTCTCTCAGCTGATCCTGAAGGCCGGTATAATGGATGTCATTTGCTGCATGAATGTCAGTCAAAAAATCTTTGCCTATCGGTCCCTTCCCGTAAATTCTGCTGAACGTTCTTTCACTGTTCTCATCGAACGGTCTAGGATTTTCCAACTTCCACCCCGCCAAAGCCGGCAGGATAACACCGAATGCATTGACGGCCCCGTGAATCCAAATCATCTGGCTGATCGTGAGCGTTGCCTCCTCGCGGTAGACACCGTACGAATATATCAAAGAAAAAGCAATTGTGATCATTAACACAGCCGAAGAACTCCTGATCAAGATCCTGCCTGTTTTCGTAACAAACGGCGCCTTAAAGACGAGATATGCATTTACATACAGACCCGCAAGATACAGAGCGACAGCAATCACATCAAGTGTCTTTGAAAATGTAATCCCCAAGGCAATAAGGACCGGCGAAATCAAAATAATGACCGTGCTCCATCGGTAAAGTACGCGTTTCTCCCGTATGATCCTGCCGAGCAATCCGTTAAAGATCGGAATGAGAAAAGCGGAATAGTGAAAGTGCACCGCCGTCAGCAGAACGATAAGCGGGCCGAAATTCAGGACGGGAATCTCCAGGACATATGCGAAGAACCAGGATCCGCCCACGGCCAAATAAATGAAACCCGCCATAACAGACATCTCTTCTGTTCTGTGAATATTTGTTTTCATCAGCCGCCGGACAGCATACAGTGCCAGTCCAAGCGTATAAATGAGCCATACAAAGGCAAAAAACTGAAGCCTGTGACAAACGCAAGCGCCGCACATATAGCGGCAACAGGATAACTCCGTAACAACACATTCTCTAAGGTCTTTGACGGCCGAAAAGCAAAGCAGAATACAGCGGGAACGAAAAAAAGTATGGATAATAAAACAAACGTCTCAGCACCTGATATATACGGAGCTTCAGCCGCCGCAAATCCCAAAAAGCAAATCACACTTACCATGAGATGACGCTTCAGCATGTTTCTCCCTCTGTTTCCCGGAAAGTCCCCCGGTAAGAGAAAAGCGTGCCGAGTATCCGGTTTTTTACATGAACCTTTATGCTGAAGCAATTCATTTCCTCATCATAAGCCTCATAAACGGTTGAATTCCCGCACAGCCATGCCGGAAGCGGGATTTTCTTTCCGCCTATCAGGAGCCACTGCCTTCCGGATGTAATAACAAGCCCTCCGTCTGAAGACGCTTCTAAATGCAGTTCAGACAGTAGGATGTGAGGTTTGCCGAAGTAATCAAGAATTCTGTTTTCCCGCTCATCATATTCCATGACCGCATCAAAAAAACGCGTTTTGCCTTTAAAGAAAAAGGTACGATTCCATTCCACGCCATTTTGCCTGTTTTTGTTTTCGATAGTGAAAGGGATATCGTTTCCCCTCTCTGAGAAAAAACATCTGAAAAAAACACCGGTCTTTAAAAGCATTCTGACAAGAAAAGAACCTCCCTTTATTTCTGACATAACGCCTTCTCCGCAAAACGTGCGTGATCCGTCAAATCTGTACCGTTTCTGCAGCATCGGGTGCAGTGATTGATAATGAGTAATCGCTTTTTCATACATTGAATCCGTCATTTCACTTCTCTCTTTCGTTTTGTATGCCAGGCGCTCGGCAGCTTGAGCTTAAGAATCATGCCGGCTATCGTAAGGACTCCTAAAGAGATCAAGAATCCGCCGCCGGAATATAGCAGTGCCGTTACACAAAAGAAGACTGACTGCCCGGTGTGAATCAGCCACTTTCTCCGCATGGGAAGCAGCCATAATACCCCTAACCCTGTCTCAAGCGCTCCCCTCACGATCTCTGCATCGGCACAGCCATCATGAAAGCCTTGAAAAAACCAATACAGACTGAATACGAGACACATACAGACATAGACAAATCCGAAACGGACTGATATCTTCGGATGTCTGTTTTGTTCTATCCAAAGCCGCAACGCATCAAAGCTCCATGCGGTAGCCCAGCTTAGCAGAGGACGAAATAAAAAACGGTCTATCCAACTTCCCGGCAGACCGCGGGCCGTTTCATATTGATATTGAGTCAAAAATGCGGTTTGTCCGTCATCCCGCTCTATATACTTCCAGTAGCCCCTGCCTTCTTTTATAAGTGACAGCGGATGATCAGAGGCAAAAGCGAGCGAAGACGCTCTTTCTGACGAGCGAGGCCTTATGTCACCTATTGATTCGCCTGTGCCGGATACCTTCAGCCCAAAACCGATTCGTGTTTCATATAGAAATCTCTGCGGTTCATCTGGCAGCCTATGAAGATATGTAATGTCAGAAAAACGCAGATCCCATTCCTTATGAAGATGCGGGTTTTGCGTATATTCCCAAAGCGTTTCTATATCAGATGCAATATTGATTTCGACATATATCGGCTTCTGTTTCATGCTCCCTCCTCTTCCCTTCTTATGTAAACAATTCCTATATTATCATAGGAACAGGTCAAGCGGCAGAACGAAAAGGCCATCCCGTTATCGGCAGGACAGCTCAGTGACTTTGATGACTTATGAATAAGGTACCGTGTCTTTTTTATCTTCAGAAACTGTTTGAATGATTATCGGACGCACGAAACGGATTACCGCAGCCGAGGCCAAAACAGCTAATCCGCCTGCAAGCAAAAACGCCCCCGAGAATGATCCGCTTTTATCCGCGATAAAGCCGGTTAAAGCAGGCCCGATAATACCGGCCGTGTTTGCAAGAAAATGCATAAAGCCGCCGACTGACCCGACATTCCTTTGATCAACCACATCGTGAATCACCGCCCAATAGATAGAGCCCGTTATATATAAAAAGAAGACTGATAAAGCAACGAGAATAACGGCACTTACGGTAGTGGTAACAAGTCCGGCAAATCCGATCAGTACAGCGGAAGCGAACAGGCAAGTGACAAGAATGACTTTCCGTGAGAACAAAACCCCTTTTCCGGCAGTTTTTTTGAATACATAATCAGAAATCATTCCGCCTGCCGCCAAACCGATAAATCCAAGAATCCAGGGAATAACAGTCACCACGCTCATAAATTCAACACTTAAACCGCGTTCTTTCACCAGATAGCTCGGAAACCATGTTAAGAAGAAAAATAAGATGTAATTGTAGGCGAAAAAGGCAAAAGCCGTGAAGAGAACCGTTTTTTGTTTCAAATAAAAGGTCATCGGGATATGCTGCTCATGCGATTGAATCGCCGCTTTCATTGCCGGGGCGTCTTCCGTCTGTGCCGGCCGTTCTTTGACAAATTTAAACCAGATAAACGCCCAGACTAAACCGACGATCATGATCAGGACAAAGGAAACCTTCCAGCTGAATGCCACAGCAATCATCCCGACAATCGGGCCGGAAATCGCTCCGCCGAGCGGCGTGCCGCTGTTTGTCAGGCCGATGACCGTGGCGCGCTGAGACGGAGGAAACCAATTGTTGACCATTTTGCTTATGGCAGCCGACAGCGGCCCCTCGCCCATACCGAATAAAACACGGATAATCAAAAGACTTACAAATCCGAAAGCAAGCGCAACCGCCCCGCTGAAAAGAGACCAAACGATCATCGCCGTACACAATGTCAATTTAGCCCCGTACCGGTCAGATGCAACACCGCCGAGAAAGTTAAACACAGCGTATCCGACAGAAAAACTGCTGAAAATCAGCCCCATTTGGGTTGCAGACAATGTGAGATCCTGCTGTATGAACGGCGCTGCAATAGACAGCGCTGAGCGGTCTAAATAGTTAATCACCCCGGCTGAAAATAAAAGAAGAATAATAGGGAATCTATCCTTTGAGAACATAAAATCCCTCCCTCTTATTTCATAATATTCAGATATTTAAATTGCCGGAGTAAACCGGTTTATGCAATGAAACCGGTTATCCGGATTGCCTTGCGAGAAGCGCCGGTTTATAGCGGTGAATCCGTTTTTCACCGCTATCTTTTTCTTGTATCTGGCGAAGAAGAAGGCTTCCCGCTTTTCGCGCCATTTCTGCCGCAGGCTGGACGATCGTCGTAATCGGAGGAGTAAAAAACCCCGCAAAAGGAACTTCATCAATTCCGATGACGGCTGCCTTATCAGGAATTGTCATATCATGCTCCTTCATATACTTCAGCACCTCAACAAGAACGATATCGTTTGCCGCCAATATCGCTTTCGGAGGCTCCTGAAGGGAGAACAGCTCTGACAAAACATTGGAAATATCAGCCGCATCGGCTGTTTTGATATATTCGTTCCGCACCATCATTCCGTGGCGGTCAAGCGCCTTTTTATACCCTTCAATCCGCTCTACCCTCGGACTGATTTCCCGAATAATGGACGTCGTAATAATCGCGATTCTCTTAATGCCGCTCTCGATAAACCGGTCAACGGCAAGACCGGCTGCATGATGGTTATCAAGCATCACTGTCGGAATCCCGAGTTTTTCAATGGTTCTGTCCATAAACACAACCGGAAACGTATCGCGTTTCATCTTTTCATATAAAGAGAGATTTTCGCCCGTCGGAAAAATAATAATTCCGTCCACCTGCTTGGCCCTGAGCATTTCAATATATTTCTTTTCTTTTTCCGGTTCATCATCCGCATTGCAGACAATAATATGAAATCCTTGTTCATGAAAATAGTCTTCAACCGCCCTGATGACCTGAGTGGAAAAGGTGTGAAGAATATTAGCCACCACCACACCTACCGTAAATGTTGATTTCTGTTTTAAGCTGCGGGCGACGAAATTCGGCTGATAGTTCAGCTCTTGAATGGCCGCTTCTATTTTTTGTTTCGTTTTCTCGCTCATATAGTCATAGCGCTGATTTAAAAATTGAGATACGGTGCTTTTAGATACGTTTGCATATTTCGCCACATCAGAAATTGTAATGGTTTTCATAGACTCATCCCCGTCTGTCTTCATTTTTCACTAGTATAAGTCAGAAGTAAATCGTTTACAATCTGACAGGGACAGGGATTCTGTCACACTCCCGAATAAGCCATAAAACCTCCGTCGACGGGAACGGTGACCCCGGTGATAAAGCCTGAGCATGAATCATCCGAAAGCCACAGGAGCGTTCCCAGAAGGTCTTCCGGTTTCCCGAAACGTTTCATCGGTGTATGTGCCATAATCTTATTGGATCGGTCTGTCAGACTTCCATCTTCCTGTAATAACAACTCACGGTTTTGCGCAGTCAAAAAGAAACCCGGAGCGATGGCATTCACCCGCAGCCCTTTTTTTGCGAAATGAACAGCCATCCACATCGTAAAATTCTGAACCGCCGCCTTAGCCGCGCTGTAGGCGGGCACCTTTGTCATCGGTGTATACGCGCTCATAGAAGAAATATTAATAATCGCGGGACATTCCGCCTTCAAAAGGTCTTTTCCAAACACTTGCGATGCCAGAAATGCACCGGTAAAGTTGCTTGAAAATACGCTGGAAAACCCCGTTTCGTCCATATCAAAAAATGATGTGCCCTGCTCATCCTCTTCATACGTCTCACTGGCAGTGATCGCATCCGGGTGGTTTCCCCCAGCTCCGTTTATTAAAAGATTGACAGAACCGAACCGGCTGATAATCTCGTCTTTTGCCTTTTCAAGCGAATCACGGGCTGAAACATCAGCCGGTACAGAAACCGCGGTTCCTCCAGCGTCAGCAATCTCGCCCGCCGCACGCTCTGCTTTATCAGCATTCCGGCTGACGATCGCAATTTTCATCCCCTGCCGTGAAAGCTCCTTTGCCATTGCTGAACAGAGAACACCGCTCCCGCCTGTTATGACAGCGGTTCTTCCTGATAAACGTTCATGAATCGGTCTCATCTCTTCACCCCTTTCTCATGAGACGAGAACGCATCCCACAGTCCGTTCAAGTACATAATTCCTAAGGCACGATCATATAAACCATAACCCGGCCGGCATTGTTCGCCCCAGATATGACGGCCGTGATCAGGCCGTACATATCCTTTGTAGCCTTGGCCGTGCAATTCTTTTACCACACTGGTAACATCAATGGACCCATCACTGGTAAGATGCGAAGTTTCCGTAAAATCACCGTTATCGCAGATTTTCACATTTCGTATATGGGCAAACGGCGCAGCTCCCGCATAGCGTTTGGCGATCTTTACCATATCATTGGCGGGATCCGCTCCCATCGAACCCGTGCACAACGTAATACAGTTGGCGGGTGAATCTGAAATCTCTCGCAGCTTTTCATAACTTTTCTCACCGGTGATAATACGGGGCAGGCCAAAAATTGACCAGGGCGGATCATCCGGATGAATGGCCATTTGAATGCCGTGTTCCTCCGCTACAGGAAGGATTTCATGTAAAAAGAATTCTAGATTGGCCCAAAGCTGTTTTTCACCGACCGTTTGATAGGCCTCAAACAGTTCCTTGATCCGGGCCATTTTCTCCGGCTCCCACCCGGGAAGCGTCAAATCAGAAGATTTCTCAACCGTGCGGATCAGTTCCTCCGGAGGCAGACTTTCCACTTTCGCTTTTTCAAAAAACAAAGCGGTTGACCCATCCTCCAGCGCGCGGAACATATCGGTACGCGTCCAGTCAAATATCGGCATGAAATTGTAACAGATGACTTTCACGCCGAATTCGGACAGATTGCGAATGGTCTGTTTATAGTGTTCGATATATTGTCCGCGTTCTTCATGGCCGAGTTTAATGGCTTCATGAACATTCACGCTTTCCACGACCTCTGCATGAAACCCATAGGATTGAATGAATCTGACTTCCGCTTCAATGTCCTCCTTTTCCCATACTTCGCCCGCGGGCTTCTGGTGAAGAGCCCAGACGATGCCTTTGACCCCGGGAATTTGTCTGACATGTTCAAGAGTCACCGTATCATTACCTTGGCCATACCAGCGAAACGTGATATTCATGTTACACCCCCGTATATTCGTTTTTTCGGCAGACGTATTCTTTGCTGAGGGATACGGCAGCTTCATAGCCGCCCTTTTGATATGCTTTTGTCAAGTCGCTTCCCACTCCGACCGCGACCGCTCCGGCAGAAAGCCAGTCATTCATGCTGTTTAATGAGATACCCCCGGTCGGCATAATGCGGACATTCGGCAGAGGGCCGTTGACCGACTTGATAAATGAAGGGTCAAACGAATTAGCGGGGAACAGCTTTACCACATCACATCCGGCTTCGAGCGCCAAAGCCATATCAGACACGCTCATGCATCCCGGAAGATACGGTACGCTGTACTGGTTGCATAGAGATGCTATCTCTTTTACAAAATGAGAGCTGACGATAAATGAGGCGCCTGATAAAATGGCGTGTCTCGCCGTTTCTGTATCCATTACAGAACCGGCTCCAAGAAGAATATCTTGATGCCGGAGTTCCTTAAAGACATCTTCCACTTCAGGAGTTGTGTATGTAAGCTCAATGGCGCTGATACCTCCTGAAATGGCCGCTTTTGAAACTTCAAGCGCCTCTTGGCTGTTTTGTCCCCTTATGACAGCCACCACTTGTGCATGCAGAAGTTTTTCGTAAATGGCGTACTTAGGCAGCATTCTCGCTCCTCCTTTAATCAAACGTAATGATTGCTTTTCCCACCTTGCCCGGGTGCTGTTCGATCAACTGAAATGCTTGATGGACGTCATCTGCTGAAAATGTATGTGTAATAAGACCGCCGTGCGTTAACAGGCCTTTATTCAGTAAGTCTGTAATGTACGGGAACTGATTCGTCTGCAATCTTGAACCGGTGATCGTGACTTCCTTTTTTGTGATCGGAAGCTGAGAAATGCCGGCAGTCCTCTCATCAAAACCTAGCACAACCACATGACCGGCCGGAGACACCGCGTCAATTGACGTTTCAAACGTTGAAGGGAGACAGACAGCATCAATGACGACATTGGCGCCTTCATTTTTTGTCCATTCGTTCACCCGCAAAACGGGATCTTCTTTTTGCGCGTTGACAGTAACGTCCGCACCGTTTTTTTCAGCGAATGCCAAGCGTTCATCATTCAAGTCGGTTATCATGACGGAAGCGCCTTTGAACTTTGCCATTTTTAATATGCAGATTCCGATTGGCCCCGCTCCTTGAATCAAAACGGTATCTTCCTTCTCGACACGGCCTCTCCAAACGGCCTGGGCGCCGATCGTATATGGTTCTGCCATGACCGCCTCCTCCCAGGGCAGATCGGGCGAAACAGCATACAGCTGCTTTTCCGGAACCACGATATATTCCCGCATCCCGCCATCTTCATGAACGCCGAACACTGAAAGCTCTTTGCAGACGTTCGGACGTCCTTTCCGGCAGGCATAGCATGTTCCGCAATAAGATATCGGTTCAATCACTACCCGGTCACCCGGCTTGAAACGCCGGACATGAGAACCGGTCTTTGCGACTTCCCCTGTGACTTCATGTCCGATTACTCTCGGCAGGGAAGCTAACGGATTTGTCCCATGATAAATATGCAAATCTGATCCGCAAATTCCGACCCGCTTCACCTTGACAAGAACATCATCCGCGTGGACAACAGACGGTTTCTCACATTCCGTCACCATCAGATCAAATGCTTTCCGTACTTGAACCGCTTTCATTTTTTCACCCGCTTTTTAAGTTGTGCTTGCTACCGTTCAATCACAGTCTCTTTGTTTACAAATGACAAAACCTCTTCTAGGTAGGGAAGCCCTTCATTGTCACCGGAAACTGTGGTGACGAGCGCACCGACTGCATTTGCAAACTCCAGACGTTTTTCCGGTTCAAAACCATGCAAATAACTGTACAGGTAGCCGGCATTAAAGCCGTCACCCGCTCCTACCGTGTCAACAGGCGCAACCGGGAAAGCCTCTTTGTGAACCCACTTATGATCATGATACAGCGCAGAACCTGCTTCACCGTCTTTTATGACAAGCTGACTGATTGAATAGCTCTCTGCAAACCGGGCTAATGCTTCATTTTCTCCTATACCTGTCAGCTGTTTCATTTCGTCCCGGCCCGCCAGAAGAATATCAGTATGCGGAAAGATTTGATGAAATGCCGCACGCGCCTCCTCAATCGTCCACAGCTTCAGCCTGATATTCGGATCAAAAGATACGGGAATCTTTCTTGCTTTGGCGATGGAAAGCACCCTTTCAGCAATTTCAAGATTTTTCTTATCAAGCGCGAGGAACACACCGGTAAGATGAACGATGTGAATGCCGGCAAACATATTCTCTGTTATATCTTCCGGTGCAAGAGTCAGAATTGGTGAATTGAAACGATAGTAAAACGTCTTGCCTGAACCGTCATTTCTGATCTCTTTGACATTTAAAGATGTAGGAAAGCCTTCAACATAGGAGACGTCAGTCACATCAATTCCTTCTCCTTTGGCAAACTGATAAATCACTCTGCCGAACTCATCCTTCCCCAGTCTGCTGACCCACTTTGAGTGCAGGTTCAATCTGGCGCATGCAATCGCAAAATTCAGTTCAGCTCCTCCTGCTTTTCGTTCAAAATGGGTAACAAAACGCAAAGGTCCTGTGCTTGCGGGATTTAAGGTGATCATCGCATCACCGATCGTAAAAATGCCATAATCAGAAGCCACATCAATACTCCTTTCCTTTAAGACTAAATCGGTTTGGTAAACCGGTTTAGTTAAACTTTATATGAAAGCCCTTACATACACAAGAGAAAAATACAATAAATTCAAAAAATCTGTTTTCAGTAAAAATAACCCGGTTTTTCACATAAAAAACCCCTCACAACAAAATGTAAGGGGTTTTTTTGAAAATTGTATGCATGTTTCCTCAGTTAGCAGTCTTACGTTCAGGGCTTGTACCTTCTTCTTCCGCCCATGTTTCAATATGCTGGAGCTCCGGGGTATTCTCGGCTTTGAATACAGGATCAAGACCTTTTTTGCGCTGAGCGGCATAATCCTTATAGATCTTGTAGGCTACATTACTCAGCAGTAAGATTGCCACTAAGTTAATGAGAGCCAAGAGTCCCATAAACAAGTTTGCCATGTCCCAGACGATCTGGAAGTCAGCCAAACATCCGTATACCACCATCACTACGACGAATACGCGGTAAATATTAAGCCATGTTTTGCTTGTTTTAATAAATTCGATATTCGTTTCACCATAGTAATAGTTGCCGACGACTGAGCTGAATGCGAATAAAAACATCGCAATCGCAATAAATGTCGGCGCCCATCCGCCGAGATGGTGCTGCAGTGCGGCTTGCGTCACTTGGATGCCGTCGCCTTTAGGCGTAAAGCTGTACAATAAAATGATAAAAGCAGTCGATGTACAAACGATAAACGTATCAAAGAACACGCCGAGGGTCTGAATTAATCCCTGCTTAGCCGGATGCGACACATGTGCAGCTGCTGCGGCATTCGGCGCGCTTCCCATACCCGCTTCGTTTGAAAACAGGCCGCGCTGCGCTCCGATAATAATGATGCTTCCTAAGCTTCCGCCGACGATCTGCTCAAAACCGAACGCATTTTTCACAATGGTAACAAGCAGCTCAGGTACCGCCGAGATATTTACAATCACGACATACAGCGCGATCAGAATATACATTCCCGCCATAACCGGAACGATTAATTGCGAGACAGATACAACACGCTTCAGACCGCCGAATATAATGAAAGCCGTTAATACAGCTAAAATGATTGCGATAACTGTTTTATTCACATGGAATGCTTCGTCAAACGCCACAGAAATCGTATTTGACTGCACCGCGTTAAAGATAAGTCCGAAAGAAACGGTAATCAATACGGCAAATAAAATACCGAGCCAGCGGGCGCCCAGTCCCTTTGCCATGTAATATGCCGGACCGCCGCGGAATTCGTCACCGGAACGCACTTTATACAACTGCGCCAAGGTGCTTTCCACAAAGCTGGAAGCCATACCGACAATCGCTACGATCCACATCCAAAATACTGCGCCGGGACCGCCTGTTGCAATCGCCAGCGCGACGCCGGTCAAGTTTCCGGTTCCGACACGAGAAGCGGCTGAGATAAAGAATGCCTGCATTGAAGACACTCCTTTATTTCCTTGCGGCTTCTCCCCGACGATTCTGAACATTTCAAAAAAGTACTGGAATTGAATAAAGCGAAAACGGAACGTAAAGTACAATCCGATCCCGACTAAAATATAAACAAGATACTTCCAAATAAAATCATTTGGAACATTTATGATTTCACTGATGAAAGCCTCCATGTTTAACCTCCCTTTTACATATCTTTTACTGTCATTTTTGCTGCATATGTTAGATCTTTTAACACAACGGGTATTATTATATCACAACAACAGTGGTTGAGAAGTTTTTAAGAAAATGTTTCGGTTTCTTCATCACATCTTTTGCTGTCATGCCCCGTTTTATCTTACAGCCCGAAAAATGTTGTCACGTCATAAGGAATGCGTGCATATCATAACAAATAGGTCTTTAAGAAAAAGAGATGAAAAGATGGATGGAATGGTATATACTTAACCAGGATAATAATTTTTAAATTTAATAAATGTGTTTACTTTACATTTAAATTAGGGTATTATAATAAAAATATTCAGACTTATGAAGGGGGAGAACATTTGAAAAAAATCTTGTTTTTAAAAGCTTCTATTTTATTTTTAGCGATTGCAAGCTTTCATGTGCTCTCCATTCCCCATGCGTTTGATACCGCTCATCATTTTAAAGCGGTAGCCGACCAGCAGGAAATGCACGAAATGAAGGCCGGCCAAAATGCTGATGATGAGAAAAAATCGCTGACGGGCTCATATATCTTGACGGCGCTTTTTGCCGCTTCTGTCTCACTGATCGTGATATCAGACAGGAGACGCCCCGCTTCCCGGAGAAGACAGCGAAAGAAAAGCTTTTTAATCGCTAAATTTTATCAGTCCTCGTATTTCGATGAGCTTCATGTTCAACATCGCCTATCTATGTAACATAAAATGAGGAGGTTGTTAAACATGTTGTTTATCTTACGAATGGTGATTTTAGGGTTGTTTTCATTCACTGCGTTGAATTTATTTGTATGGCAGGGAATCGAAGTCATTCACGCTATCACTGACTTATTCGGCAGCCATGAAAGCTAAATAGTAAAACCTCCGCTCAATGAGCGGAGGTTTTTTATTTTAATTTTACTCTTAAACATCGTATGCAGGGATACGCCATACATCTGTTACCGGCCCTGTCTCATCTTCATCGGTAAAGAAGGAGCCATTGCTGTATCGGTCATTCGCCCGCAAGGACTTCACGGCGATTTCGATTCTCTCGCCTTTTTCTGTTTCCGCAGCGATCATATCGGCCAAAGCGCACGCGAATACGCCGACTGCCCGATGCGGGTTCTTTTTAAGCTCTCGCAGCATGATGACACCGCGTTTCGCCCTGGATGTTTTTTCGAATTCAGATAGGTTCATCCGTTTGATCGCTCCCCGCTGTGTGACGAGGACAAGCGAATCTGTCTCATGCAGGATTTGCCCTGATACGACGGTATCACCGTCTTTTAAATTTATGCCCTTTACGCCGGCCGCACGGGCACCGACTACATTTACTTCATCTTCACCGAACCATAAACCGTACCCTAGGCGGGTGGCGATAAACAGCTGGCTGCCGCCGTCTGTGACATGAACATCAATCAGCTCATCATCCCCTTTAAGGTTAAGGGCAACAAGCGCTTTCGAGTAACGCTGCGCTTTGTAATGCGTCATTTCAGTTCTTTTCACCATGCCGTTTTTCGTCATGAACAATAAATATGAAGATGGATCAAATTCTTTTACCGGTATAGCTTTCACGATGGTTTCATCACGGTCAATCGTGATGATGTTCGTTACGTGCTGCCCCATGTCTTTCCACCTGATATCGGGAAGCTGGTGAACCGGACAATAAACATAGCTTCCCTTATTGGTAAAGAGCAGGAGAACATCTGTTGTATTCATTTCAAATTGGTGAATCAGTCTGTCAGTATCCTTCATACCGAAATCCTGGCCGTTAGAAGCGGCAAATGACCGCTGGCTTGTTCGTTTTACATAGCCGTCTTTTGTGACTGTCACATATACGTCCTCAGAGGCAACCATGACTTCAAGATTGATTTTAATTTCCTCAATCTTTTCTTCAATGACAGACCGTCTGCTGTCAGCATAGGTCTTTTTCAATTTTTTCAGGCTGCTTGTAATGACTTTTAACAGCTTTTTATCATGACTTAAAATGGCTTCGAGCTCCTGAATTTTCTTGCTGAGCTCTTCCGCTTCCTCTTTTAGCGCCGTAATATCCGTGTTTGTCAGACGATACAGCTGCAAGGATACGATTGCTTCGGCCTGAGGCTCCGTAAATGCGAATTTAGAAATTAAGTTTTGTTTCGCATCTTTCTTGTCGCTGCTTGCCCGGATGACCGCTATGACCTCATCTAACACAGACAGCGCCTTCATCAGTCCTTCAACGATGTGATGCCGCTCTTTTGCTTTTTGCAATTCAAAGACGGAGCGGTTTGTCACCACTTCCTTCTGATGGGAAATATACGCATCCAGGATGGCCGTAAGACTCATCAGCATCGGCCGGCGGTTATGTATGGCGACCATATTAAAGTTATATGTTGTCTGCAGATCAGTGTTTTTATATAAGAAATTCAGGATGCCTTTTGCATCGGCTTCTTTCTTTAACTCAACGACCACCCGGAGCCCCGTGCGGTCAGTTTCATCCCTGACTTCAGAAATGCCTTCGACTTTTTTGTCTATGCGGTATTCGTCCATTTTCTTAACGAGATTGGCTTTGTTTACTTCAAACGGAATTTCTGTAATGACGATCTGCTCCCGTCCGCCTCTTACGGATTCCACTTCAGCCTTGCCGCGGATAATAATTTTGCCTTTACCGGTTTCATAAGCCTTCCGAATGCCGTCGACTCCTTGAATAATGCCTCCTGTCGGAAAGTCAGGCCCTTTAATCACCTGCATCAAGTCATCGACGGTGCAATCCGGAGATTCAATCCGTTTAATGACGGCATCAATGACCTCACCCAGATGATGAGGGGGAATATCAGTCGCATAGCCCGCTGAAATCCCGGTTGATCCGTTGACAAGCAAGTTAGGGAACATGGCGGGCAAAACAACCGGCTCTTTACTGGTGTCATCAAAGTTCGGAACGAATTCAACCGTATTTTTATCAATATCACGCAAAAGCTCTGACGCGATAGAAGATAATCTCGCTTCCGTATAACGCATGGCAGCCGGCGGATCACCGTCAATGCTTCCATTGTTGCCGTGCATCTCAATCAGCACATTCCGCACTTTCCAATCCTGGCTCATCCGCACCATCGCTTCATAAACGGAGCTGTCACCGTGCGGATGATAATTACCGATAACGTTTCCGACCGTTTTTGCCGCTTTACGGAAATTTTTATCGAATGTATTTCCGTCTGCGTGCATGGCGTATAAAATTCTCCGCTGCACCGGCTTTAAACCGTCACGAGCGTCGGGCAGCGCCCTGTCTTGAATAATGTATTTACTGTAGCGTCCGAAACGGTCGCCGATTACTTCTTCTAACGGTAAATCATGAAATAATTCTGGCTGTGCCACTATTAAACCTCCTCAGCGACCGACAAGTTTTCATTTTCCAAAATATTGCTTTCCTCATCTAATCCGAAGGCAACATTCTTTTCAATCCATTTTCTTCTCGGTTCTACTTTGTCTCCCATTAATGTCGTTACACGGCGCTCTACCCGTGCCGCATCATCGATTTTGACTCTGACGAGCGTTCGCGACTCGGGATTCATTGTCGTTTCCCAGAGCTGGTCTGCGTTCATTTCTCCCAGACCTTTATAGCGCTGGATGGTATACCCTTTGCCGACTTTCTTTAAAACGCCGTCCATTTCTTCGTCGGACCAAGCATATTCAATAATCTCTTTCTTGCCGCTTCCTTTGCTCACTTTGTAAAGAGGCGGAAGGGCGATGAAGACTTTTCCATGCTCGATTAAAGGTTTCATATAGCGGTAGAAAAACGTTAACAGCAAGACTTGAATGTGCGCGCCGTCGGTATCTGCGTCCGTCATGATGATGATCTTGTCATAGTTGATGTCGTCTATATCAAAATCTGCGCCGACTCCTCCGCCGATCGCATGAATAATCGTATTGATTTCTTCATTTTTGAAGATGTCTGCAAGCTTTGCTTTCTCTGTGTTGATGACCTTTCCGCGAAGGGGCAGCACGGCTTGGAATTTCCGGTCTCTTCCCTGTTTTGCAGAGCCTCCCGCAGAGTCTCCCTCCACAAGATACAATTCATTCTTCGCCGGATTTCTGGAACCGGCCGGTGTGAGTTTTCCGCTCAGCGTCGCTTCTGATTTTTTGCGCTTTTTGCCGCTTCTCGCTTCTTCTCTCGCTTTACGGGCCGCTTCACGGGCCTGACTTGCTTTAATCGCTTTTTTGACAAGCAGGGTTGCCGTATCGCGGTTTTCTTCCAAGAAATAAGCAAGATTCTCAGAAATGACGGCATCCGCGGCGGATCTCGCCTCACTTGTGCCGAGCTTCCCTTTCGTCTGGCCTTCAAATTGCAGCAGTTCCTCCGGGATACGCACGGAAATGATTGCGGACAAACCTTCCCTGATATCGGCGCCTTCAAGGTTCTTGTCTTTCTCTTTTAAAAGGGCGACCTTTCGCGCATACTCGTTAAACGCTCTTGTCATTGCCGTTTTGGCTCCTGATTCGTGGGTGCCGCCGTCCTTTGTTCTGACGTTATTAACGAATGACAGCATATTTTCTGAATACCCGTCATTAAACTGAAACGCGAAATCGACTTCAATATCATGATGCTCGCCTTCAAAGGAAACGACTTCGCATAAAGCGTCTTTTTCCTCGTTTAAATAAGCGACAAATGCTTCAATTCCGTTCTCATAATAAAATACTTCTTTTACGCCGTTCCGTTCATCAATTAATTCTATTTTCAAACCTTTTAACAAGAAAGCCGATTCGCGCAGACGTTCTGACAGCGTGTCAAAATTATAAACCGTTGCGCTGAACATTGACGGATCAGGTTTAAAATGGGTAAGCGTTCCCGTTTTTTTGGTCGTTCCGATTTTTTCAAGTGAAGTCACGGGCTTGCCGCCGTTTTCAAACCGCTGTTTATAAACATATCCGTCACGCTCAATAGTAACTGTCAGCCACTCCGATAATGCGTTTACGACAGATGCGCCGACACCATGCAGACCGCCGCTTGTTTTATAGCCGCCCTGTCCGAATTTCCCCCCGGCATGCAGCACGGTGAAAATAACTTCCGGCGTCGGCTTTCCGAGCTTATGCATCCCGGTCGGCATTCCGCGTCCTCTATCCTGAACGGAGATGCTGTTGTCCTTATGTATCGTTACGATAATATGATCTCCGTAGCCGGCAAGAACTTCATCGACGGAATTGTCGACGATCTCATATACCAGATGGTGCAGGCCGCGTGCGTCCGTCGAACCGATGTACATTCCCGGTCGTTTTCTGACGGCTTCCAGGCCTTCAAGCACCTGTATGGCATCTTCGTTGTAATCAAATTGCTGTTTTCTAGCCAAACGTACAAACCCCTTTCAAAAACCTGCTCTTAATCATTCTCTTTTTTAAATGTTTTCATGTCTTTGTTTTTCAGTATGCGCAAGCTTCGGTCCAATTCTCCTCGGACTCACAATTATAACCAATATGCTTGATTTCGCAACATATTTAAGCGAATGGCTCGTTTTTTAGGCCGCAAGACATACATTCGAACGGCTTTTCATCTTTTTGGTGCCCTTTTCGGCAGATAAGAACATGAGTTCGCTTTCTATTATATAGCTTTATGCCGGCCATCGCAAACAGACTGCAAACCCCTGTATAAAGGGGTTTCTAAAAAAGCTGTTCATGCTTTATTGTATCTGTTTCATCATCATACGCAAAGAGTATTCTTTCAATAAAAAAGCAAAAACCCCTGATTTGCCAAGGATTTTTGCCTTTTTTGTTCCTATTTTATAACAGCGCGGGCGACTTTTATACATAAATCCATAACAGCCGTCCGTCCTTTGTCTGTAATCATGCGATACGCTTCTTCATTTGCAAGGCCCTGCTGCGCCCAAAAAACGGGAGCGTCCGTCTGTAAAAATTCTTCAGCAACGCCGGGAAGCTGCTCAGAGCGTCTGAACACATTCACGATATCAATCGGCCCCTCCACGTCTTTTAACGAAGCAACGGCTTTAACGCCAAGCGCCTCATCAATCGTTGGGTTGACGGGAATAATTTCATATCCTTCATCCTGCATCGCTTTGGAAACCATATAAGAAGTCCGGTCGGGACGGTCTGACAGCCCGACGACTGCGATCCGTTTGCTCCGGTCCAGAATTTCTTTAATCTCTGATTTTGAAGGATTTTGCATCTTTACCATCTCCTTTTGATATATTGTACATGACCGCTTCGCCGGAATCAAAAAAAGCGCTTTGTCAGCTTAATTCTCAAAAAACTTGTCATCAGACGGTAACAACTCGTGTTAAAATAGAGTGAAGGGACATTGAAAAGGAGAAATGTAGATGTTGATTGTTTTATTGATTATTTTGGCCTATGTAATAGGCAGCATCCCGTCAGGTTTAGTCGTAGGCAAACTTGCGAAAGGGATCGATATTAGAGAACACGGAAGCGGCAATTTGGGCGCTACAAATGCTTTTCGCACGCTTGGCGTTAAAGCGGGATCTGTCGTCGTCGCAGCCGATATTTTAAAAGGCACCCTGGCCGCGGCGCTCCCATATTTACTGCACGTCCCCATTCATCCTCTTCTCGCAGGGGTGGCAGCAGTGATCGGCCATGTATTCCCGGTGTTCGCAAAGTTTAAAGGAGGCAAAGCCGTAGCCACATCAGGGGGCGTCCTGCTGTTTTATGCTCCGCTGTTATTCGTTACGATGGTTGCAGTATTTTTCGTATTTTTATTCCTTACGAAATTTGTTTCTCTGTCTTCAATGTTAACAGGGATTTATACGATTATTTACTGTCTGTTTGTAAAAGACCCTTATTTATTAATCGTAGTGACGCTCTTGACCGCGTTTGTTATCTACAGACACAGGGCAAACATCAAACGGATTATAAACAAAACAGAACCGAAGATCAAATGGTTTTGATGAAACTTCAATTTTGACATCAAAATGCCATATGCGTTTATAATAGAGATAATTTCTTTATATGAGAAACAAAAAGGGAGTGTTCCGGATGAACATGAAAGTAACGAAAGGCGCGCTGGATTGGTACAAAGAAGAGCTCGATCTGGAAACAGGCGACCATGTCCGTTTCTTTGTCCGTTACGGGGGATGCAGCAACGTTCAGAAAGGCTTTTCTCTCGGCATTTTAAAAGACCGGCCGATGAACATCGGCACCAGCACGGAAGTTGAAGGCATTACCTTTTTTATTGAAGAAAGCGACTTATGGTACTTTGATAATCACGATTTGTCAGTCACATATTCAGATCAGGCAGAAGAGCCGGTATTTGATTACGTGTAAAAAAAGAACGCAGCGGATGCGTTCTTTTTTTTACAGCCTGAACCTTTTTAGGTGATCAGTCAGACGTTCTTTTTCTAATATGCTTCTTTGCGTTTCTCCGAGCAGGTCAAAGTGGGGAAATTCATTTTTATGGTGAATCCACTCCGGCTTCAGCCCGTACTCCGCTCCCCATCTGATCAGTTTATTGAGATCGCTTGAACCGGCCTTCGTCACGGTCTTAGCCTCCGGAAAGCGGTCGTCCAGCCAGTAATGCGTTAAAAAAGCGATTTTACCTTCCGATACATCCCGCTTCCATCTTTCCAGTTCCTTACGCGTAATTCCAAATGCCATAACTGCAGCCGCTCCTTATTTTTTTGCCTTTTCGTAAGCGGCATGCCAATCAGGAAAAGCCTTGCGAAACTGAATCGGTTTGAAGCTCTCTTTATCAACGCATATATGAGAGGATGTCGCTTTGATGGCAAGTTCTTGATCCGGATTATAGATGTGGTAGCCGTAAACGGTTTTAAATCCGTTATATTCTTCAATCCAAGTATGTACGACAGCCGTTTCTCCGTAGCGGAGCGGCTTTTTATAAGAAATGCTGATATCCAATACAGGGGACAGCACTCCTCTATCTTCCATATCTTTGTAAAGGAATCCGAGTTCCTTAAT
Organism: Paenibacillus lentimorbus NRRL B-30488; assembly: GCF_000411595.1. Lineage (NCBI taxonomy): Bacteria > Bacillati > Bacillota > Bacilli > Caryophanales > Paenibacillaceae > Paenibacillus > Paenibacillus lentimorbus. Next base: position 132,844 of record NZ_ANAT01000006.1, read on the forward strand.
CAGCGCCGTTCTGCCGACCTCCATCCAGACTAAGTAATTGGCATGATAGACGATGCCCATTTGATCTGTTTCCGCATAACGCACTTCTATTTCTTTTTTTGACACATGCAACGTTCTCTGCTCCCTTTTTATCAGATTAGCCCCATTTTATCACAACGAGCCGGAAAGAGAAAAAAACCAGGTTTCCCTGGTTTTTATTATGATTGATAGCCGTTTTCTCTTGCAGCCGATTCATCCTGAATTTCACTGCGGAACGATTCAATGCTTTCATTGCGTCTGGCATTCTTCTCTTGAATGCGCTGTTTTTCCTCATCTGTCGCAAATTCCATTGATTCTTTCGCTTCTTCTATATTTTCAATTGTATTCTGCACCATATCCTGCAGCTTTTCAACGTTATCGGAACGGTCATCCGGATTCGGTTTTTGATCATTGTTTGTCATAATGTCTGCTCTCCTTTGATGATGTTATTCGCCTTTCGTCTGCATGACAATCGGATGTCCGTTTGACTTGTCATGAAACTTTTCCCCTTTATTGCGTTTATATTTAACGGGTTTTGTCCCTAAGTGGCTCGGAGCGTATTGCGGCTGGCCGTCTTTCTTGTTTATGCCCATGTTCATCCCTCCTTAAGAGTATATTTTGCAAAAGGAGGTGCAAACATGACTGCAAATTAAAGGTTATTTTTGTTTGAACCGCTGCTCCAGCTTTTCTTCAAGCTGATTCAAATATTCCGTATTGGTCATCAGCTCACGTTTATTTTCCATAACCAATTCATGAAAAGAACGTTTTCGCATTTTTTTCAATCTTCTCACCTCCGTGTTTTCATTCATTTTTTCCAATTTTTCAAAACCTAAGCCCTTTACAATAAAAAAACTGAACCCCTATTTGAGATCCAGTTTTTCTTTCATTTCTTTTTTTGTCATCGTGCCTACGCGAATATGCTGAATGGTTCCTTTTTCGTCTAATATGTATGTTGTCGGATAAGAAAGCACGTTGAAATCCCCGTTAATTCCGCTTTTGTCAATCAGAATAGGAAAGGTCAGCTGATAATGATCAGCAAATGATTTCACAGCCTGTATATTTTTTCAGAGGACGTAAAATTAACGGCTGCTACCGCAATATCAGGATATTCTTTCTGCAGCTCCTGCATATCGGGCATTTCCATTCGGCACGGCTTGCACCACGTCGCCCAGAAATTGAGGAGCACTTTTTTTCCTTTATAATCAGAAAGGGAGATACTTTTTCCTGACAATGTATCAAGTGTAAAGTCAGGGGCTTTCATCCCTTCTTCTGTCCCTTCTTTCGGACTTTTTTTGCACAGAATAAATGTTCCAGCCCGCATATACTAACAACCCGATAAGTAACATTCCGCCCAGCCATTTCGCAAGCATCTTAAGGCCTCCCGCATAAAAAGAGAGAAAGCAGACTGCTTTCTCTCCTTTGTTCATTCTGCTACTGTTTCATTTTATCGCGAAGCACCATTTGTAAAATGCCGCCGTGGCGATAGTAATCAATTTCCACTTCACTGTCGAAACGGACAACGACTTCAAACGTTTTTACCGTACCGTCTTCACTGATTGCTCTGACAGTCAGCAAGTCGCGCGGACGTACAGATTCATCAACATCCACCTCAATGACTTCCTTACCGGTTAAGCCGAGTGTATCCGCGTTTTCACCCTGTTTGAACTGGAGCGGCAGCACACCCATGAAGACGAGGTTGCTTCTGTGAATTCTTTCAAAGCTTTCGGCAATAACTGTTCTGATGCCGAGCAGATTTGTTCCTTTTGCAGCCCAGTCACGTGAAGAGCCCATTCCGTAATCTTTTCCGGCCAGGACGACAAGACCCGTTTTATCTTCTTTATACCGCATGCAGGCATCATAAATAGATGTCACTTCCCCGGTAGGCCAATGTGTTGTGTATCCGCCTTCTGTACCCGGTGCGATTTGGTTTTTAATGCGGATATTGGCGAATGTTCCTCTCATCATGACTTCATGGTTTCCGCGGCGTGAGCCGTAAGAGTTAAAGTCACGAGGAGAAACGCCTTTTTCCTGCAGGTATTTGCCCGCCGGTGTGTCTTTTCCGATCGCTCCGGCCGGAGAAATGTGGTCAGTCGTCACGGAATCGCCGAATTTGCCGACAACGCGAAGTCCTCTTAAAGGCTCAACTTTTCCCGGCTCTACAGACATTTCCTCAAAGAACGGCGGGTTTTGAATGTAAGTGGAATCCTGGTCCCACTTATACAGCGCTTCATCCGTCGTTTCGATTTCGTTCCAACGCTGGTTGTCGTCAAATACCGTTTCATACTCTTTGCGGAATAATTCCGGCGTAACAGTCTGTTTGACGAGAGAATTGATTTCATCCATGGACGGCCAGATGTCATCGAAATAAACATTTTGTCCGTCATTTCCGACACCGATCGGATCCGTTTTCAGGTTGATGTTTACAGTTCCTGCTAATGCGTATGCGACAACAAGCGGCGGTGACGCAAGGTAGTTTCCTTTGACAAGCGGATGGATCCGGCCTTCAAAGTTTCTGTTACCCGACAAGACAGAAGTGATCAGGAGATCATTTTTAGCAACCGCTTCTTCAATCTCTGGAGAAAGCGGGCCGGAGTTCCCGATACATGTCGTACAGCCATACCCTACGAGGTTAAAGCCGAGCTCCTTCATGTAAGGAAGCAGACCTGAGTTGACTAAGTATCCAGTAACAACCTTAGACCCCGGTGCAAGTGAAGTTTTCACATAATTCGGCACTTTCAAGCCTAATTCTACCGCTTTTTTGGCTACCAATCCGGCACCGATTAATACATAAGGGTTTGATGTATTCGTACAGCTTGTAATAGCGGCGATTGCAATCGCCCCTGTTTTCATAACCGCATCTTCACCGCTGTTAAGTTTAAATGAAATTTCTTTGTTCTCTTCAGCAGCATCCGCTCCGAATCCTTGGTTGCCGGCCGGGCTGACAAGATGTTTTTTAAATGTTTCCTGCATAACGGAAAGCGGGATTAAATCCTGCGGACGTTTCGGGCCTGAAAGGTTCGCTTCGATTTTAGACAGATCAATTTCCACAACGTCTGTAAAAATCGGCTCTTCCGCGTCAGGCGTATAGAATAAACCGTTGTTGCGGCAGTATGCTTCCACAATATCGATCTGCTCTTCTTCACGGCCGGTCAGACGCAAGTAAGAAAGTGCTTCCTCGTCAACCGGGAAGAATCCGCAAGTCGCTCCGTATTCCGGCGCCATATTGGCAATAGTCGCCCGATCCGCAAGCGGAAGCTCAGCAACACCAGGACCGAAGAATTCAACAAATTTATTGACTACGCCTTTTTCACGCAGCACTTGAGTGACTTTCAGCGCCAAGTCAGTCGCCGTCGTTCCGTTAGGCAATTTCCCGACAAGTTTCGCGCCGATGACCTCAGGAACAGGGAAATATGAAGGCTGGCCGAGCATTCCCGCTTCCGCCTCAATACCGCCGACACCCCAGCCGAGAACGCCGATTCCGTTAATCATTGTTGTATGGGAATCAGTTCCCACCAAAGTATCAGGATAGGTCACAAGTTCTCCGTCTTCCTCTTTCGTATGGACAACACTTGCCAAAAACTCAAGGTTTACCTGGTGAACGATACCTGTTGCAGGCGGAACGGCCTGATAATTGTTAAACGCTTTCTTTGCCCAGCTTAAAAATTTATAACGTTCTGCATTTCTTTCGAATTCTAAGTCCATATTAATGGCTAACGCATCTTCCGTACCGGCTTTGTCAACTTGTACGGAGTGGTCAATGACCAGGTCAACCGGAATTTCAGGATTGATTTTATCAGGGTCTCCGCCGACAGAGGCCATGGCTTTTCTTAAAGATGCCAGGTCAACTACGGCCGGAACGCCGGTAAAGTCCTGTAGAATAACCCGTGACGGTTTAAACGGCACATCGATATCTTTTAATTCAGCAGTACCCCATCTTGCTAAATTTTCAACATGTTCTTTTGTAATGACGCGTCCGTCTACCTGACGCAAAACGGATTCCAAAAGAACCTTAATAGAATAAGGAAGTTTTGAAACATTGCCGACCCCTGCGTCTTCCAATGCTTTTAATGAATAGTAGTTGTATGTTTTCCCATTTGAAGAAAATGTTTTTCTTGCTTGGAAAACGTCTTGTGTTGCGACTTTTTGCTGATTTGTCATTCTCCAAAATCCCCCTTCAATGATCAAGATCGTTCTTTAGATGAATGTTCACATTCCATCACAATTTTCTCACAATTTCATCTTAGTATAAAATCATACATAAGTAAATATCAATGTTTTTATTAAATACAATAAGATCGTCTTATCAGTATGATTTTCGGTAAATTTTGTCCGATTTTCCGCCTCATACAACGGGCTGTAAAGAGCCATATTAATGGTGAGGTGATGATCATGGTAAAACGGAAAGCCAATCATGTAATTAACGGCATGAATGATGCGAAAAGCCAAGGCAAAGGCGCGGGTTATATAGAAAATGACCAGCTCGTCCTGACGGAAGAAGAACGGCAGAACAATAAAAAAGAAAACAAACCAATAGCCGGAACACCTTAAAAAGGAGGCTTTAACATGACAAATAAAAATACAAGTAAAGATATGCATAAAAATGCTCCGAAGGGCCATAACCCCGGCCAGCCTGAACCGCTGAGCGGAAGCAAAAAAGTAAAAAACCGCAACCATACAAGACAAAAACATAATACAAGCCACGATATGTAAAACAGACCCCGGTGTCTGTTTTTTTGTGCCATTCACCCATTTAAAGCTTCTGCATACGTTATAGCAAGGCTTTTTAATATGGAGGAATGCTTCCATGAATCACTCAAAAAACGCTGAAGAATTTGATGATACGGAAGAATGGCTGCGGCAGTTTTACGAGGACCCGTATGCTTGGTATGACGAGACGCTGCCGATCGATCTATATGAAACAAGCCGTCAATATATCATTGAAGCCGACCTGACGGCGCTGAAGCAGGTGCAGGCGATCACCGTCACTCTTTCGGGAAATGAGTTTATGCTCTCTGTTAAAACGCTTGAACGGACGTTAAACAAACAAATGGTGCTTCCTTTTTATCTGAATGACAAACATATTTTCACTGATTTCACCAACCATATTCTGACCGTCTCCATGAACAAGGAGCCAAATGAGACTCCTGCCTCTTTTTCCTTTCAATTTCCTCTATAACATAAAAAAGCCGCTTTCATCCCTCAATGGAAGCGGCTTTTTTGTCCGGTCATATCAGTCATATACCCTAAAAGTGAATCTCCCATGGCCAAATAGCAGAATCACTATACGATAGAATATGTTCTAGCAACCGGAATGACTGGACATCTATCATTTTTTCTATTCTTTTTTTCATGTGTTCTTCTATTCTGTCTTCGTTTACAATATGGTTAAAGTAAGGAGGAGATAGAACAATGCTAGAAGGCTGGTTTATGTGGTTTATTTTATTTTGGGTCATCGTGATGATCGGATTGCTGTCTATCGGCGGGTTTTTTATGTTTCGAAAATTTTTAAAACGCTTACCGAAAGAAGACGGCTGGTCAGAACTGGATTGGCAGGACTATTATATTGAAAAAAGCAGGCACTTATGGAATGCGGGTGACAAGGCGTTTTTGGATGAATTGGTCGCTCCCGTGCCGGAGCTCTTTCGGGATGTAGCCAAAGCGAAAATCGCCGGAAAAATCGGTGAACTTTCCTTAGCGGAGGAAGCTGAACAAATAAACCGTGATTTAATCATCAGGGGTTACATACTCGCCACTCCTAAGCGTGATCATCAATTTTTAAAAAAGCATCTCCGCGAAAAACAGATTGATCTTACTCCTTATCAAGCCCTGCTCAAATAAAAAACCTTTCCGGCGGACGGAAAGGTTTTAATTCATCTGAATATCAGCGGTCTTCAGTTCATTAGAAAGTTTGCGGTAAGACATAAACATCGCGATGCGCCACGGGACAATCATTCCGAAAGCCAGAATCCAAAACATTCCGCTTAAAGCTCCGTAATCAATCGTCGTGCTCAAAATAGATTTCATAGCGATTCTGATAACCAGCAAACCAATCAGGATAAACACAAACGCTTTTGACCGTTTTAAATAGATTTCATTATTTTTAATCTCAAATTTAGATGTTTTAATCAGAAAAATAGAGAAGATCACGCCCAGCGTAATGGCCTCCAAAAATTCTTCGCCCGTCACTCTGAAAATCGGAAAAAGGAACATAAGCGCTCCCGTACTCATGAAAATCGGCGGGAGAATTATTTTTTAGGTGAAGCGGGCTTGTCGGAGGCTTTAATCCTGACGATCATCACGGAAATTGCCATGGCCGCTGCAATAACGGATGAAATTATAATCATCATCTTTATCATTCCTTTGCTTGCACGGAGTTTGATACTATATACTATACTCCAAAAACATAAAAAAACCAATTTGAAAAGAGAACACGTTTACGTTCCCGCTACCCGGCCTACGGCCTCCAGCACTTTAGATGCTTCAAACGGTTTAACGATAAAGTCTTTAGCGCCTAATTCAATCGCTTCCAGAACGATCCGCTGCTGCCGCATGGCGGTGCACATGATGATCCGGGCTTTCGGGTCAAAAGCTAAAATATCCTGCAGCGCCTGTATACCGTTTTTGACCGGCATGGTAATATCCATTGTCACCAGGTCGGGACGGATTTTTTGATATACTGCCAGGGCTTCCTCGCCGTCAGCCGCTTCCCCGGCCACTGTGTAATTTGCCGATTCCAGAATCTCTCTGATTTTCACCCTCATGAACTTGGCGTCATCTACAACTAAAACTCGTGTCATATTCCCCTCCACATATTTAACATTAACTAGTCTTATTGTACCAAAAACGAAAGGGTATATAATAGTTCAAAAGTTATTAATCCGTTACAGACCCGTAAATCCTCCGAAAAGATTTGACAGAACGATCAGAATGTAGCTCATCCAGTTAAAAAACAGCATAACTCCGATCAGAATCATAAGAATGCCGCCGATTTTCATGATAAGCAGCTGATGCTTGCGAATCCAATTCATTCTGGTAATAAAAAATGAAAGAACAAGAAAAGGAATCGCAAAACCGAGAACATATAAAAACATATACGGCACTGCTGAAGAAGGATTTGTATTTGCCAGCGAAAACACGGCTCCTAAAATAGGCCCGCTGCACGGCGACCATCCGGCTGCAAACGCAAGACCGATCAGAACCGAACCGATAAACCCCTCCGGACGGCGCTTAAAGTGAATGCGCCGCTCTTTCATCATGAATTTCGGCTGAAACACGCCAGCAGTAATCAGCCCGAAAAGGATCAGCATGATAGCGCCAAACTGGCGGATCGCTTCATGATATTGGGTAAAAAACTGCCGATAAACGAAGTTCCATATCCCAATGCGATAAAAATCACGGAGAAACCAAGCAAAAACAAAGTGTATGCACGAGGCCACGCTTTTGCAGCATCACCTTTTCTGTTTTCACCTCGTCCATACTGACACCAGTTATGTAAGATAAAAAGGCGGGGTACAACGGCAGACAGCATGGAGAAATGAAAGACAGAAATCCGGCCCCAAACGTCAGAAAGTAATTAAAACTCACGATGACACACTCCCTTCGAGTTATGACAAAATCATTTCATTTTTTTAACACTTTCCCGAGAAGGATTACTTTTTATAGAAAAAGCTTATATAATTTAATTTGACATCGAGATATTATACTCCTTCTTATTTGAAAAACAGTATAAATGTGGATATAATAATAGCGACTCAGGTGAAAGATTTATGTATGAAAGGATATATCCCTGTGATTAGAGAGCATCTATTAAATGAAATTGAAAAAAAACGGGCAGAGCTGCTTAAAATCGTCATGACAAACGGAATGACATCAAACATTACGATAGAACTCAGCCAGGAGCTTGACCACCTTCTCATACAATACCAAAAAGAACTGCACACCGGCAGTTGGGGTGAAACATGACGCCAAAATAAAAAACCCTCTCCGGGTTTTTATTTTTATAACCATGTATCTCTATATCATAATCTGTACGTATTATTTCGCTTGATTATTCATGGCTTTCATCATTTGATTAATTTTCTTTTGAGAAGGTTTCATTCCCATTTGCATCATCATCATGCGTAACATTTGTTCATTAATAGGCGGATTCTTTTTCAAATAGCTCATCATATATTTACGAGCAATAAAAAACCCGAGTGCAACACCTATGAGCAATGCGACAACGCCCACTAGGATGCCAACCCATAAAGTCATTTTATTTCCTCCTTCATGTTGTCTAGTTTAAAGTGTACTAAACCAAAGGCTATTATACAACATTTACATCTCTTTTTCCTCGTTTTTAGACAAAATTTCTTTCTCTGACCGGATTTAACCACCCGTAGCGCCGTGTCTTGAAATCCATTGCAAGAAAACAGGGGCTGATTTTACGCAGAATCTCAAAGAAAATCGTTTCCGCCTCATAATCTCCCGAAGCCGCAATCTCAATTAAACTGTCTTTCATTATGAAGGTGGCGCGGCCCTTTTCTCCGGGCAGTGTAAGCCGGTAAATGGAATCCAAACGGCTGTAACTCATTCGGTTTAAATGCAGCTGGAGATGCTGATGCATATGTATCACCGGAATCGGTTCCGTTATATATTGAACTTGCTTTTCTGTCATTTGATATTCCTGGGGTGTCAGATCGGTCCAATGATAGTCTCGAAACAACTCAAACATAGCCGTTTCCCGCCCGAAGTAGTGGTTCGCAAACTCATCCTTTATCAGGTGCGTATAGTAATGACGTTCCATTTCCTCATCCCCTTTTACAGCGCTTCGTTATTGCTTTCTATTATACAAAAGGAGAAAAGAAAGAATTGTCTATTACTGTTACGCCGCCCCTTCTATTTTTGTCGCATAAACAGGAAAAAGAGGATGATTTGACTCATCCTCTTTTGTCTCGTTATTTGTTTAGAAGTTTTTTCACGCGGTCAACCACGTTTTCTGCAGTAAACCCGTATTCTTTCATAATTGTTTCTCCCGGAGCTGAAGCACCGAAACGGTCAATTGCAAGAACGTCTCCTTCAAGACCGGTAAATTTGCCCCATCCGAAGCTTGAACCCATTTCGATCGCAAGACGTTTCGTCACATTCGGAGGAAGCACGCTGTTTTTGTACTCGGCCGATTGTTTTTCAAAGCGGTCCCAGCTCGGCATGCTGACTACAGATACGTGAATGTTTTCTTCAGCCAGTTTCGCTTGAGCTTCGATCGCAAGTCCGACTTCAGAACCTGTCGCTAAAAGAAGAGCGGCCGGTGATTCCGTTTGGGCTTTGGAAACGATATAAGCCCCTTTTTCCACGCCTGCATACGCTTCTTCAGCCTGCTGATCAATCGTCGGCAGGTTTTGGCGTGTCAATACAAGAGCTGTCGGATGATCTTGGCTTTGAACGGCAACCTTCCATGCAGCTGCGGTTTCATTTCCGTCAGCAGGTCTGATCACAGAAAGGTTAGGAAGTGCGCGTAAAGAAGCAAGCTGCTCAATCGGTTCGTGAGTCGGCCCGTCTTCCCCTACGGCAATACTGTCATGCGTGAATACATAAGTGACAGGGAGTCCCATCAATGATGCCAGACGAATGGCAGGTCTTAAATAATCAGAGAATACAAAGAATGTGCCGCCGAATACGCGGAGGCCGCCGTGAAGCGCCATTCCGTTTAATGCAGCGCCCATCGCAAATTCACGGACACCGAACCAGAAGTTTTTCCCGGCATAGTCTTTGGCCGTGAAGTCTCCTCCATTTTTGATTGTCGTTTTATTTGAACCCGCAAGGTCAGCAGATCCCCCGACAAAGAAAGGAATTTTCTTGGCGATCCCGTTCAGCACCTCACCTGAAGATGCGCGGGAAGCAAGGCTGCTGCCTTTTTCATAAACGGGAACTTCCTGATCCCAGTCTTTAGGAAGCTCGCCTTTCATGCCGAGTGACAGCTGTTCAGCAAGCTCAGGATATTTTTCTTTATAAGCCGCGAACAGTTCATTCCATTCCTGTTCTTTTTTCGAGCCGGCTTCTTTTACAGCTTGATTGAAATGCCCGTATACTTCTTCCGGAACATAAAAATCTTCTTCAAACGTCCAAGCATACGCTTCTTTTGTCAGCTTGCTCTCTTCTAGTCCTAACGGAGCGCCGTGAACGCCGGATGTGCCCGCGCGGTTTGGAGAACCGAAACCGATCGTGGTTTTCACTTCAATCAAAGTCGGTTTTTTATCATTCTGGCGCGCTTTTTCAATGGCAGCCGTCAATTCAGCGATGTTGTTTCCGTCCTCAACATAAAGAACTTCCCAGTTCATTGCTTCAAAACGCTGCTTTACATTTTCAGAGAAAGAGCGGTCTAAATCGCCGTCTAAGGAAATGTCATTAGAATCGTATAATACGATCAGGCGGCCTAATTCAAGATGGCCTGCAAGAGAAGCGGCTTCGGAAGAAATGCCTTCCATTAAATCGCCGTCTCCGCAAATACTGTATGTATAATGATCAACTACGTTGAATGAATCACGGTTATATGTCTCAGCCAGATGGCGTTCTGCAATTGCCATTCCCACTGCCATTGCAATCCCCTGTCCAAGCGGCCCGGTCGTTGCGTCTACTCCGGCTGTATGCCCGAACTCCGGATGTCCCGGTGTTTTGCTTCCCCATTGACGGAACTGTTTCAAGTCTTCAATGCTGAGGTCATATCCGCTTAAATGCAGCATGCTGTATAAAAGCATTGAACCGTGGCCTGCTGATAAAACAAAGCGGTCGCGGTTAAACCAGCCCGGATTCTGCGGATTTACATTCATAAATTTCGTCCACAGCGTGTATGCCATCGGAGCGGCTCCCATCGGCATGCCCGGATGTCCGGAATTCGCTTTTTCAATTGCGTCTATAGATAGTGTACGAATGGTGGCAACTGATTTCTTTTCAATTGTATCCATTATAATCCCCTTCCTTATTGTTGTACCTTTTCATCATAAAGCGATGCTGACTTTTTCTCAACTCTTTCAGCTTAAATTTGAGATAAACTTGTTGAAAATTGTCGTAAAGCACATCCTGATATTAGTATATACGAAAAAAGAATACGTATTGCCGTATTCTTTCTGTTTAATGAAGATTATTTTTCTGTTGTTCTCTTTTTAATTTTTCAGGGGTGACATCGTTGCCTTCCGGATCAATTACTTTTACGCTCTTTAACGTATTTTTCATTGAGGAGCGGAATCCTTTCAAATACTCCTGGCGAAGCTTTTGCTGTTCAGCTTTTTCCTCATCCGTTATCGTGTTTGATTTAGCTTTTTGAGCCAATTCGTTAATTCTTGCGATTTTTTCTTTAGAAATCATAATAAGCTCCTTTGGTGCGTGTTGATTATATACTACTAAAACGCAGTCTTTTTTACAACTGATGCGCGTCAGCTGCCTTCTGTGTCTGCGGTATATTCCTGAAACCGCCGGTGAACCGTGGCTTTGGACACGTCATAGCCGAATCCTCTTAGGGTCGCTGCGATTTCTGCAAAGGTAAGCTTGTTGGCTCTCAGCCTGATAATTTCCGAAACCGGAACCTCTTTTTTTCTTTTCCGCTGTTTTCATGTCTGTTTTTCAGATTCCGTTCAGGTTTGTAGCCGTTTTTCACGGCTCTTTTCATTCCCCGCCGGATTTTCATATTGTGAATTTTCCTTTGATATTCCTCAACAATACTGACGATTTCAAGTACCATCGAATCAGCTTCGGAAAGCTCCAGTTCACCTTTATGAGCCGTCGTATATATCTTTACGTTCTCCCTGTAAATACAATGCAAAAGCGCAATCTTGGCGTTTCCTCTTCCCAATCTCGTTTCGTCCTGCACCAATATCGCGTCAATATGTGATTTTTTAATTTCATCAAGCATTTCAAATACTCCGTCGCGGTCCATTTCATAACCGCTGGCTTTCTCAGAAATGACTTTCACGACTTCCATGCCGTTTGCAGCAGCGATCTCACTGAGCTCTTCTTCCTGTCTTTTTAATGACGTTTGCTGCTGTTCTTTGTTTGTGCTTACGCGGGCATAAATGAGCGCCTTCATTTCTCTCTTTCCTCTCTAATTGACAATGGCCAGCTGATATACGGCCGGATGCTTCTTCTTAACCGGAAGAATAAGTTCGTCTCCGGGCTTTATATCAGCAGTTTGGAGATGATTATTCTCCGTCACCCACTCAATGAAATCTTCTTTATTAATGTGTTTCTTTTCTGCTACATGATCCGCAAGTGACCAGAGTGTATCGCCGTCCTGAACCTTTATTTTAACATATTGGCTGAGGGACTGATCATTTCCCGCACATGAGACAAGTAAAATAGCGGCACTTAAAATCGCAGTAAACAGCCCGACAAATGTGATAGATTCTTTCGCCATGTAAATAACCTCCGATAAGAATGTTTGTTCGCTTTTTATATCTTTCAGTATATACGAACAAATGTTTCTGTCAATCGTTTTTTTCGAACCTATGTTTGTACTGTCAGGAAAATCATGCTATAATCTACTTAAAATCGACGTTTTGAGGTGCGAAATATGACGAAGCTATCAAAAAGGCAGCTTGATATCCTGCGTTTTATTAAAGAAGAGGTAAAAACGAAAGGATATCCGCCTTCTGTAAGAGAGATAGGAGAAGCAGTAGGACTGGCTTCCAGTTCAACCGTGCACGGCCATTTGGCGCGGCTGGAGACAAAAGGCCTGATCAGACGGGACCCTACTAAACCGAGGGCGATTGAGGTATTGGATGAAGAAGAAGTCCATATTCCGAAAAGCCAGGTCGTAAACGTTCCGGTCATCGGGAAAGTGACGGCGGGTATTCCGATTACGGCTGTTGAAAATATCGACGAGTATTTTCCGCTTCCTGACCGGATGGTTCCTCCGGGCGAACATGTCTTTATGTTAGAAATCATGGGAGAAAGTATGATTGACGCCGGCATTTTTGACAAAGATTACGTCATTGTCAAACAGCAGAACACGGCCAATAACGGAGAAATCGTCGTAGCAATGACCGAAGATGATGAAGCGACGGTTAAGCGCTTCTATAAAGAAGACAATTATGTGCGGCTGCAGCCGGAAAATCCGACGATGGAGCCGATTATCCTGCAAAATGTAAGCATTTTGGGGAAAGTGATCGGCGTATTCAGAGCCGTCCATTAATTCTATTAAACTTCATTTATCGTAAAAAACCCCTTACAGAGGGGTTTTTTTGCATAAAAAAAGCAGATTCGCCCTGGCTTAAGAAACGAACCTGCTAAGGAGGAAAAACTTACATTCTTATTATCCGGCATCACACTTTTGAAGTCAACTAATAATGTTTCCCTCAAGAAACTTTTCATCCATTTTTCAACTTTTTATATATTTGTGCGTGATGAATTTGCTTTTTTATCTTTTCTTTGGGCGGGTACGTCAAAAATTCAACTATGAATATTTAGTACATAGTGCAATAAGTTAAATATAAATATAAAAAAACCCGCTGCCTTTAGCGAGTATCTATTTTCAATCAAAATGATAATATTCTACACCGTAAAACCCTTTAATATAGACGGGACCACAGACGTTTGAAGAACTTTCAACCAGAATCCTGTATTTGTGATACGGATCAATTGATTTTTTATCCTGGGCACTGAGGTTTAGCCAGCTGCCGCTGTAGTTTTTAGAACTTAATGTATAAAAATCTCCGTTCAGCGCCATCCGCTGGAGTTTCATGCTTAAACCGCACGAAGAGTTGTTCATTATGGTGAACTTATAGCCTAAAAATAATCGTCGGCAGCTACAGCCCCCGGATTTTCAATATGAAACTCTTTTGCGTTTCCCTCCAAAGTGAAGCTTGTTTTTGATCCGAATTCAGTGGTAGCCGCTTTAGCTGAGTGTATTCCGCTAAAACATAATAAAAAACAGCAATACATATCCAATATTTTTTCATTTGCATCCCCCTTTTTACATATTTTAACTTGTGAATCCTGTGATGTCTATTCACATTTTACTTTATAACCACTATATACCAGTTTAAAAATTTGCGGATTGCTTACAATGAAGACTAAACGAAATAACGAAGGTGGTTCAAATGAAACACGTAATTGCTTTCGCTTCTAAAACGGCGCTCACACTTGCTTTACTGTACATTGTTCTGGATCTTATGTACCAAGTAACCTTTTTAAACGTTCTGTTTATTACAGTGATCTTAAGTTTAATCACTTATTTTGCGGGTGATTGCATGATTCTGCCGAGAACAAGCAATTTCACAGCCGTTGCAGCTGATTTCGGAATTTCATTCATTATATTATGGATATTCCTGATGAACATTGGCGGGTTTAATGTCTCTCCTGCCGCGGCATCGGTTATCTCTGCACTTTGCATTTCTGTTTTTGAGGCATTTTTTCACCGGTATTTGCAGCAATATGTACTTCCCGAAGATTACCAGGACACAACAGAGACGGATAACACGCTATGGAGCTATCAAACCGAGGCGTCTGAAGAATTAGTGCCGGAAAAAGACCCTCAGGAAAAACATAAAAAGGAGGCAATCGCCTCCTTCTCTTTTATTTTGCTTCTGATCGTCCAGCGGCAGCTGCAGCAGTGAGTCTGTGCCTGTCGCTTTCGGCGTTTTTCCGTCCCATTTTTCAATCCATTTATATTTGATCATTTCATCGGACATTGATTTCTTAATGATTTCGTTATAGTCAGCGATCCCTTCCGCTTCAATTTTTTCTTTTTCGCTTCGGCTTCGGCTATTTTAATTTCAGTTTGTGTCCGTTCAAGTTCCTGTGAAGACTTCACCCTTGCATCGATGGCTTCCTGTGTGGCTTTATCCGGCTTTGGTACGCCAAGCGTCAGATCATCAATTAAAAATCCAAGACTCTTCATATCATCAGCAAATCTCTTTTGAACATCGGCAGCGGCTTCTGCAGATTTTTGCCCGTATGTGTCAATAACCGAGTATTTGCTGATTGATTTTCGCGCCGCATCCCACAGCCTTGTTTTTAAATATGTATTTTCGATCGTTTCCACATCTACCGCCCCGAATTTGTTAAACAGATCGACTACTTTATCAGGCTGCACGACATAGTTGTAAGCGATATCCATTTCAATATTTTTACCGTCAGAGGTTGCCACTTTTATATTTTCATTATTCACTGTCTGCATACGCACCGGGTATTCCGTTACTTTATTAAATAATCCGACTAAGTGCCAGCCTTGGTCCAATGTGTCGGATTTTACCCCGCCATTCGGTGAGTATACAACCCCGACATAACCGTTCGGTATTTTTTCAATGAATAGTGACGCTGTGACGCCCGCAATTAAAAGGGCTGCACCTATAATCACACCGCCGAGAATTTTTTTTGTGTTTCCGCGCTTATTTTCGCTCATGCTGATCTTCTTCCTCCCATGACTTTTTTAATTTTTTGACTCCGCTTCCCACTTGTTTAAAGATTGGACTAAGCATCAGCCATAAACCGAATCCGATGATGACAAGAAGAATGATAGACCCGATCATCACTTTCATTTGCCCACCTCTTTTCTTTCATCCTGTCAATTATGTATACGATCTTAAGAACTTAAAGTTTCATAAATTTCAAAAGAAAAAGCCCCGCCGACAAAATAGGCGTGCTTATTAATAATTGTCACTGATAAAATCAGAAATCGTTTTTGTGAATTGATAAAAGGTCTTATTTTGTGTGGATGCTCTGCTTTTCAGCGTAAAAGTGTCAAATAGTGATGTTCTGAAGCCGGTGCTCATTTCGATTTGGATACTCAATCCGGATGAAGATTGATTGGCAAGGTTGTTCGGACTGACGCCTGCATATTTATCATTTGTGCCAAGAAGAACGGCTGGATACCCGTGCCGTTTCAGCACATCGGTCAAAAGTTCGGCCCGTTCTCTGTCTGTACCGCCGATTTTTATCTTTTTATCATCACTGCCGTAACCGTGCAATGAAATGACATTAGAGTGCTCTTTCACCATTTGCACGGCCTTAGGTTCATCGAAATGCGAACTTGTCAAATGCAGAGCCGCATTACCGGCTGATTTTAACCCTTCAAATAAATATAAACTCCGGTTTTCGGCAATTTCTCTGGCTAACTCACTGGTCCCCGGCTCTATGCCTCCGCCGTGTATAGCTAATATGAGGACAGAAGGGTCATGCTCCCGCGTTGAAATGGAAAAATCGGAAGGATCTTCATTCAGCTTTAATTCCTCGAAACTGCCGTAAATATCTGAAGCGGCATCAGCCCGAAAGAACGGCAGAAGCAAAAACGGTAAAATTAAAACTAAAATTCCTTTTTTGGTTATTGATGGCATTTGTATGTTTATGTTACAATACAAATGCTTCAGCCTTTGAAGCGAACGGCAGAACAGGGTGACTTTGGACGGTTTCTTCTGCTCTGCCTCTTTGCCAGCTGCTTTACGGTCTACTCTTCTAACCCTTTTTCCATAACATCATCCTTTCTTTTGTTTACACTTTTGTCACAATATTATATACGTTGGACAAAACCTCCGTTCATCTTGAAGAATAAAAACATCAAAACAACCTCTATCCTTTAACCTAAGAAAGTCTTTCTGTTCAAAGAGACGGAAAGCTTAAATGATAAAAATGAAACCCTTCTCCTTAGTTTTGTTTGATTTCCCAATTTAAGAATCCTCGAAACAAATTGAATGTAACTGTTGTTTCCATAAAAAAAGACTGCTGTTAAGCAGTCTTTTTTCCGTTTTATTTCGTGCCTGTTGATCCCAGTCCGCCCCGGTCATTGTTCCCGAGCTTGTCTACTTCGATCAGCTCCACTTCAGGCATTTTCTTCATGATTCTGAATTGACAGATCCGCTCCCCCTTGGAAATGTCGGTATCCCGAAGAGCGAATGCAGGAAAAAACCAGAAGTCATTGTCGCCTTTATATGATTCATCAATGACTCCCATTGAATTTGTCTGAATGATACCGAAATGCTTATATGTACTTGAACGCGGAACGACATGCGCCTCGTATCCTTCCGGCAGTTCCATCGCAACTCCAAGCGGGATAAGTTTGAATTCACCTTTTTTGATTGTTATATCTTCAGCTGCCCGCAGGTCAATCCAATCGCCCTGTTCAATTTTACTGATTCTCGTTTGCGTATCATCTGAATATTTAATTTTGATTTGTAAAGTCATGTTCGCTGCTCCTTTTGCTTCCCTATTTCAGTCGTATTGATGACCAATCCGTGCCCCATTATACCATTTAACTGATAAGAATGTTGATTTTGGTGTATATGCAGCCGAAGAGGTAGCACGGCGAAGACAATGAGAATAAACCTAAAATGAGGACCCCTCCTATCAGTTTTTTCCTCCATTTTCACATGACAGTTTCAATTACAATAATGTAAAGCTTTATATCCGTTCTTTCAACAGAGCTTTTTTAAATTTCGCCTCGGTTTCAAAAGGAATTTCGTTCTGAATAAAGAATTTGAAGAATAAGCGCTTAAAGGGCGCGCGATTTTTCTGTCCCCTGCCTCAGGCGCTTATATCAAAAGAAAGAGGTGTCTTTAGAATGGTTCAATTTAAAAACTTTCCTGATCCGTCTTTAAACGCCCCATTGCAGTCTCGCCCTGCACATCCCTCTGAATTGGAGCATCTCAAAGCAAGGATGCAGAATTTTATTAAGCATTCCGCAACGGATGATAATCTTGAGGTCGCAGATGCCCGGGTGACGGCGGAAGGAATGGTCACCTCACTTTTAAAAGAACGGCTTGATACAGAATACGAAATGCTTATGAATAAAATCACCCGGGAAGTGAATGTGGAGGATTACGGAGCGGTCCCTGACGGCCGGGACAATACGGAAGCCTTTCGGAGAGCGATCGGGAACGGCCGGGTCAAAGTAAATGTTCCCGCAGGAGAATTTTTGGTTCAAGGGATAAAACTCCCCTCCTGGACTACCATTTCCGGTGAGGGACAAGGGATTACCGTGCTTAAGCTTCATGAGGACACTCCCGCATACGAATGGGTCATTACTAACGATGATTACGAAAATGGAAACCGTAATATTTTTGTCCAGAACATGACTTTAGACTGGAATCCTGATCGTCAATGCGGAGTCAGGAACCCCGGAGGACAGTTTTCCAGCTGTTTAACGTTTGCTAATGTGCAATACGGCTGGATTAAGAATGTTGAAACGGTTAACGCGGGTCTTCATGGTATAGATATTACATCTCCGACTTACGATCATTTGCCTGAAACAGAATGGACGAAAGATGGCTGCCGTTATATATGGATTGATAACTGTGTGGCATACGGCGCCGGAGACGACGGCATAACCACCCATTACAGCGAATATATTTTCATTTCCAACTGCCATTCCGGAAACCCCCGCGGCACAGAGCATGCTGAGGGCAGCGCAAACTCGAACGGCATTGAAATTGACGACGGCTCTAAACATGTGTGGCTTTTAAATAACTATACGAGCGGAAATATCCGCGGGATTGAGGTAAAGGCGCACAGCCTGTGGCCGGCTTCTCAAAATGTTCATATTATCGGTCATGTTTCGTATCGTGATGTACGTTCATTTGATATTCGTCATATCGGCCATCATCAGGCCTCAGACCCCGAAAGCACGACGGCTTATGATGTTACTTTAACCGATTGCACCGCGATTGAACCGGTATTCAATGCTCTCTATGACGGTGTGACCCCGAGGGCGCTGGTCATCTCTGCCTATAAAAACGTTAATGTAAACGGATTCACAGCTATTGGTGATCCCTCATACGACTATGGCGGGAATCCAGTCGTGGCTCTTCAATACCGCAGTCAAAATATTACGATCAACGGCATTAAAATACGCGGCTTTACACAAGCCGGGGTTGACATCAATATATCCGGCGGATCTAATAAAACCGATTATGTTAAAATTTTAAATTTTGATATATACAAGTCTTCTCCTAAAGGCATCTCAATCGGCGGAGGACAATATAACGTAAATATTATGAACGGCACGATGATCGGAGACGGCGGTTCCGTCGGAATTACGTCCCCTAACAGTCAGGCTGTCATTCTCGGGGTGCAAGCGGAAGGTTACAGCGCGGCCGCATCTATAAAAGGACAGACTTATGAGCAGATCCCCGTCAATTTAAAGGGAGGCGCACAGCTCGCGACCAGCTCCGGTTTTGCATTCAACCCGACAAGCGCCGTTATTGCGGGAACAGGCGATATTACGGCCAGAGGTGACAGAAATGCGATCATCAGCTCTTCCGGAGGTTCAAGTTCTGAAGGTTCAAGGGCATTTATCGCCGCTTCAAACAATGTCCATATTACGGGCGGCAAAGTCTCCAGAACGATTCTGTCATCAGAAAGCATTACATTGGAAGAACCATACACGGTTGCCGGAGGGCATCAGTCCATCAAATGGAAACTGGATTCAGCGGGCGGCCACGGTACGTTCGCCGGAGCTGTCACCTCTTCCCTGTCAGGGTACGGAGAATATTTTGAAAGTGTAACCGGCCAGACGATTCCCACCGGGACGATCGTCACAGTGAAAGGCGAAAAATTGAACCGGCTCACGTCGGAGATTATATGCTCGGCGTCATTTCAGAAACAGCCGCTTTTATCTCAGGAGCCGCAAGCTTCGGATGGCAAAGCCGCTTTTTGAAAAATGAGTTCGGCGGTTTCATATACGAAAATGTGACTGACGAAGAAACAGGAGAAACGGTACGCGTCCCGAAACAAAACCCGGACTGCAGTCCGGCTCTTGAAGCTGACTATGAAGCACGCGCGGCCAGAGACGAATGGCATATTGTCGGACTCAACGGCCGGCATTACGTACGGGTCGACAGTACGGTCAGCCCGGGAGATTATATCACGGCTCATAACGGAATCGGGACTAAAGCCGCGGAAGGCTGGAAGGTATTGAAACTGACGGCCTTATACAGTGCTGAAAAAGGGTACGGCATTGCAATTACGGTTATCAAATAGGGTCTCAATATCAGGATCATCTCCTCTCTTTTCTATCCGGCGGGTATGATCCTGTTTTTTATACCGAATGAGATGCCTCTTTTTCAGCATACCGTTTCATTTGTCCAAGCCATCCATGCTTTCTGTCATAGAATACTACCGTCAGATGAAAAAAGGAGGAATATGAGTATGGATATGGGTATGAACGGACATTATGATCACCAGCCAAAGCAGCCTAAACAAAAGAAGAAACAAGATAAAAAGCATCTTGATTATGATTACATCGTTGTTTATAAAAGAAAATGCAAAAAATGTAAAAAATGCTGCTGACTTGACATATCAACACTTTTTACACCCGGTAAACCCCGGGTGTTTTTCTTATTATGGCGTTTCTCCGGGCTTTTTCACCCAAAATCCGGTCATCCTATCACAATACATAAAAAGACTCTATTATTTTCTTCCCTTTTCGCCTAATTAAAAGTATTTCATTTACAGAAAACAACACAAATAGAATGACATGACTTTTGAGAAAATCTACTCTTTGCTTGGTCAATTTCTCTGCGATACCATGAATTTGCAACAATTTTTAAAAATTTCCTCAGGAGGTCATAGACATGAAAATCGCCAGAACAATAGTCGGATCATGCTTAGCTTTATCTCTAACAATTCCTTTCACAGCCAGTGCCTCAGCAGCCAGTCAGTCTGAACACGCAAACGCGCCTCACGTTTCACCCGTTGCAAATCCGTTAGAAAGTAAATTACCCCAAACAGCAGGCCAAAACGTAAAAGCAGCAGGTGTTGATGCCGGGCTGAACGTAAACGTAGATGTTCTCGGAATTTCAGATCGCATTGCTGAAGCGGTTAAGTCAGATCAAAACCGAACCGGCTGGGTAAAAAATGTCATGGAAACAACATTTTACGCATCAGGACAGAAGTACAACGTCATGGTGTTCAATTTAAATCAAGAATATGAAGACCGCTTTAACGGCGTTCAATTTTACGGATCAGCCGTTTATGACGGCATTACTTACGGAATCTGGGTCTTCGAAGACGGTTCCTTTGATAACAAAGGAGACGGGGGCTGGATCAATTGGGCATTCAGAGGATGGTTCGATCGTGATAATCAGCATATTGAATTCCACAGACCTTAATACAGAGAAAACTTGCGGCAGCGCCCGCAAGTTTTTATTTTAATAACGGGATACTGCACATTTTTCACCGTTATAACGACTATACTTGAAGTGCGGGCTCCGATCGCAGCCCCGGTAAGTCTTTCAAAGTGAGGGTATGCCATGTCAAAGTCTTTAAAAATAATGTTGTGGAGCATATTGGTGTTCATCATCTTGTTAGTGATGATCGGAATCGTTTCTTACAATCAAACTCCGTCTGCAGAAAGCACAGCAAAAAGAATGCTTTACAGCGTCTAATCAATTTTAAGCCTTCATCGGCTTTTTTATTTACCGCAGAACACTTGAAGTTCTTCTATTTAGATCGTTAACGTTCCCATTCTGAATGGAGTATACGCGTATATCATCAGGCAGTCCGTTTTGATACATGGTTCCGCCCTTCGCATCTTTTTTCTCTATTCCTCATCACATTCCCTCTTTTCATGCTACTGCTCTTGAAACCAACCAATCATTTCTTCAGCCTGTTCCGTTGAATCAAAAGGGTCCAATCCTAATAGCGTGTTACATTTTCATTTTTTAAAAACAAGCCAACTGCGCATCCTCTTCGCAAATTCTCAATGTATGAGCCTATCCGTTTCTATTACAGGAAGCAGTACAATTCCTCCTTTTACTCATTTTAACGGATGGCCATGTAAAGGAAATATAGACTAAAAAACCTTTTTTCAAAAAGTAAACTAGCATCCCTATCAAACTTTTCATTTCGGCATAGTATGTATTAATCCTCTTTAGGAGGTGAGATTATATGGGATTCTCAGGTGGTTATGGTAGCTCCTTTGCGTTAATCGTGGTGCTATTCATTTTATTAATCATCGTTGGGGCTTCTTTCCTCGGCGGTTATTAAGAATCCTCTTACCTCCGCATCCATGTCAGCAGCACCTCCATGGTCGTACGGCGCCATAAATGAAATGTTTATGGCGCTCTGCTATTTTCCCCTTTTCATTCACACATTAAAACTAAAAAGATCGGCCGATGAATCAACATGCAGCCGATCAGTAATTCATAGATTATTGTGTAAGATTTACATCGATGACGTTATAGAAGGCATTGGAAGTATCCGCAACGTCCCATACCCCCAAAATGACATGATACCCGCTTCGATCAGTCGGCACAAAAATCTTATGAGTCAGATTCGTATCTGCCTTGGAACCGTCGTGGTTTACCGTTCCGATTAATTCAAATTCATCTCTTGACAAAGGTTTATTCGGATTCCAGTTTTTCTTGGTGATATAATAGTGCCACTTTGATGTCGCATGAGGAGCCGTGTAGTACCAAGTAAAGGTGTTAAAACCGCCGCGGATGTTTTGTTTTACCCAATAATCTGCAGTCTGCTTGTCTAAACCGAAGTCAATTTGTCCCGATCCCCCATTTGCAGACGCAATTCTTCCATCCGGCGGACCTGCAGCCGGAAATCCTTTCGGCCCTTCTACAGACTGAGGATTATCAATGACGGAGCCATATTTCTGCGCAGCGGCCGTCCAGCCCAATGTTTGTTTCTCTAAAGCTCCCATGTACGCTCTGCTGACGGGCTCTTTTATATACCCGTGCGCAGATGCATCACTTGAATAGAAAGCGCCTCCAATCCCAAGAGTAACAGTTAAAACTGCAGCTTTGACTAAACCCTTCATTACTGCATCATCCTCCCTCTTTTGTTAATAAAAACCTTTCGGTATATACACTTCACGATAGAGGATGAAATGACCTTCCTTTTCTTGATAGGAAAAAGCAATGAGGTTCGCGCTTTCCCCTTTGTTTTTTATAATCATAAAGAAAAAGCCGGGCCGATTCTGTTGTCGAATCCGCGATTGCCAAAAACCGGCCCGCCCCTTTTGCTCAGAACTTCATTCGCTGGATTTGCCGGTTTCTTTTCGGATAACCGGTGCTACTTCCGCTGCTAATCGTTCGATGTTTTCCGCGGCTTTTTTAAACGGCATACCTCCTATATCGATTTGCGCGAGAAATCGCTGATGCCCGAACAACTCATATTGATGCATGATTTTTTCAATGATCTGCTGTGAACTTCCCACAAATAAAGCTGTTTCTTTTCCGGACGCCCGCTCAAAATCTTCCTTCGTTAAAGGCTCATCGATCCCGTGATATGAATGAACGTGAGACCAGTAATTTGAATGATACGGGTAAAATTCTTGTATTGCCTGTTCATTCGTTTTTGAAATGAACATATGTCCGGTTACGGCAACCTTCACATTTTCCGGAGGATGACCGGCTTTAAAAGCCGCTTCTCGGTATTTGTCAACAAGCGGCTTAGATGACATCGGATCACCGCTCAGTACAGCTAATGCCAAACCCGCACCTGCACGCCCGGCTCGTTCTGCGCTTTCCGGAGTCCCCGAAACACCTAACCATAGCGGAATGCTTCCGCGAAAAGGCCGAGGAGAAATTTCTGCCTCGCGCAGCGGCGGCCGGTAACGTCCTTTCCAGGTAACCGATTTTTCCCCGGAATTTAGTTTTAAAAAAGGTTAATGTGTTCTTCAAACAGTTCTTTATAATGGCCTACGTCATAACCGAAAAGAGGAAACGAGTCTAAAAAATGCGCCCCGTCCCGCAATGATTTCCGCCCGGCCGTCTGAAATCAAATCAAGCGTTGCAAAATCCTCAAATAAACGGACGGGATCTGCGGTGGATAATACAGTCGTGGCACTGGTCAGCTTAATATTTTCAGTGATCTGTGAAATCGCTGATAAAATGGCCGGCGGTGAAGATACCGCATAATCAAGACGATGATGCTCGCCTACACCGAATACATCAAGCTCAGCGTCGTCAGCCAGTTTCGCCAGCTTCATCAATTCATCTATCCGCTGCTTTGCGCTGACTGTTTTCCCTGTCAGAGGATCGGGGTATAATTCTGCAAATGAATAAATTCCAATTTCCATACAATCACGGTGTTCAGCCCTCACATTTCTCTCCTCCTGCACTGTGTAAAAAAGCTTTTATGTTATTCTATTCAGCCGTTTTATAAATAGGAATTCATTCAAAATAAATACAGAAGCTTAACATGCAGAAGGCCGGTATAAGAGGAAAAAAAGTTTCCGGCGCCCTTCATTCTGCCCATTATACTCATGCAGCCGGACTAGGCAAGAACAAAGCCGGCACAAGCGGCTTCGAATTCATGTGTTCGTTTTCAGTCCAATTCAATCCAATCGTGATATTGATCATAAAGCTTTCCTATTCTTCCGGCATCAAGAGCAATGACTTCACACCCTCTGTCATCATATAGAAAGAAAATAATATCTTTTGTCATATTCACAAAGAAAACATCGGGATACCCAACGGAACAGCCCCCGAACCTTGGCTTCAGCGGAAAATCTTCGTGGACGGCTGCCTTAAGTAATTGAGGAATACGCAGATCTTTCCGTTTACATAATAAAGAAAACTGCTGCATTTCATATTCTTCTGCATCATCTTCTTCAAACGGACAGGGGCAGGTCTTCACCTTAATCCGATATAAATCATCCTTACACTTCAGAAACGGCTGATAAACCTTTAATTTTCTCGCGTGATTACCTTGAGTTTTATGCTTATATACGTTGGCAACAAGGAACATGTCATCACTATGTTCAAACAGCTCATTGAAAAGTGCGGCGGTTTGATGATGAACAAGCTGAAAATACTCAATATTCAAAGCACCGCTTTCATTAAATTGATACATATTGCCGCCGAGAGAAAAATGAATTCCCACGTCCCATTGATGATAAATGCCGGACACTAATTTTAAAGTCGGAAACCTTTCCTTCAGATAATCATTTATTTTCATTCAAACATCTCACTTTCCGTTTCCCGCTCCAGAGACAGAAGAAGCCGAAAACATTCCGCTTATTTCTTTTTCACCCTTGTAATATTATTCCGATTGGAATACAATGAAATAGAACACTGTGAACCCCATTGATCAGGGTGGATGCTGGTCACATTCATCCTGATCCTTTCTTTTACACAAGATCGCACCAACTTTGAACCGCTCCGTTTCCAACCTTATTCATTGATGTTACATATATTTAAATGGTATTATTTTCTTATACATAAGCATCAAGAGGTGTCAGCTTTGAACAACATCAGAAGATGAAGAGAATATTTCCGGTCTCACCGTAAAATAGGTCTTGACTCTGACCTGCTTTTCACATTTTGAGTATCAACCACTTTTCCATTCTCAAGCGCTTCTTTAAATGCATCAAAATGAATTGAACATTGCTGATTCGAATTACTTCCTGCACCTTCTGTCGCTAAACTGCAAAATGTCCATCACAATCATCCTCTCTATAATTTTACAACATTGCTATAATGATTTTCATGTTTTTCCCAACCTTCAAGCTGAATCTTTTTGATCGTTACTAGGTAACCTAAATACAAAAAAACCTGCTTTCAGCAGGGTTTTTTCAGTAAAGGAGAGGTTATTTCCCCACAAATTCTATTAACTATGTTTTTGTTTTAACCATTCTTTCTTTAGCAATGCGTATTGGTATGTGTTTTCATATTTAGGTGTTCCATCCTCGTGTGCAGTAAATGAAATAAATTCAAGAAAATAACCTTCTTTACGCATTCCTAATCTCTCACATAGTTTTTGTGACCTGCAGTTATCATCTTCAACATATGCATAAAGCCTTCTTGCTTCTTTTTGCATAAAGAGATACTCAAAGAAAGCCTTCGCACTTTCACTTGCGTATCCCATCCCTTCAAAACGGGCATTAAAATTCCAACAAACGGAATAGGTATCTGGCTCTTCTTTTAAATAAAATAGTTCTCCGACTAGATCATTACTGTCTTTTAAACAAACTGCAATATAAGAGTCATCTCGGCTTCTTTTTTGAACGTTTACGGCAGCTTCTTCTAACGTAGATATTCTGTCATCAAGAAAGCAATTCACTCTCGGATGTGCCGAATATTCCAACAGACCTTGCGCATCTTTCTCGGTAAAATTTCTTAAAATTAAGCGATGGGTTTCAATTTTTTGCATTCGCAGTCTCCTGTTTCATTGTTATCGACCTTTGAAAAGAACTTCTTCGTTTGTTGAAGAACTTATCACAATCTATTTTTACTATAATGATGGGTGTTATCATCTTTGTCAAAAACAATAATCATTCATTTGCCGCCCGCAATGTAAAGTACTGAATAATTTTCGTGAAAAACCCTCAGTATCAATATAGAAACGAGCAATAGTAATAAAACAAAGTTAAGCCATTAAAAGCTTATTGAGTATTTTTTCAAACTTATTTACGCTCATCATCTCATGAGTGAGAAATGTCCCCTTATAAAACATGCTGAAAGTCGTCCAAACTGCCGGGGATTTTTGCGCCATATCTTTTGACGTTATTCTCAGGGCCTGAAAATGAAGTCCTTTCTTTTCAGTCTGTTCCTTTAAATCCTTTAACACTCCGACTGCAAATGGGCATTGAGCTGTATAAAATATTGTGATTCCCTCTCCCTCATCATTAACGGAATTACTTTTCACCTGTTTTTTAAATACAGGAGGATGTGCATGTTCATTCCACGTCAGTGACATCAACTGAAAATAGGGTTCTGCTTCATCTTGCACAGCAAATCCCATATGCTCGAAGAAATGCTTATCACTTAAATAAGGGAGTTTTTCTTCCCTACTATATGAACTATCCCATCCATACCGCGGGATTTTGCATCTGACACACATTTTTCTAACAAGTGTTTCGCATGTCCGTTATTCTTATATTTACCTGAGACCCAAAGACAATTAATAAACATAAAATTAGGTGCGCTTACCGGGACCCACGCTTCTTCTGCAGGTAAATATTCAATAAAAACTTTGGCCCGTTCGTTTAGACGGTAGAACACCAAGCCATCACTCATCCGATCTTTGAGCCAGCTCTTCTTTTCATTTACCGCATCCTCATATTGCTTCGTACCTAATGCACAGCAAATATGATTGTCATCAATATTGTCCCTAGTCAACTCAATGTATTCCATTTTTCCTCACCCGCTTTCTTTTGGGAACATCAGCTTTACTTCCGGTGAACATTGTAATTTCTCAGAAATATAGAGTCCCAGAATCAATATATGAACGCAGCAGCAACGCTCATTATGTAATAAATGAAAATTCCCAAAACTGTGAAATCAATTGACGGATTATCTATGTGCCAGAACAAGAACACAGCTAAAAAAGCGACTGCTGTATAAATGAAAAGATGCACCAAACTAAACTTTTTAGGCTGCTTTCTTAACCATAGTTGCACAGGAACAGCAAACAAAAAGTAAGTAATGAATGCGTAAAAAGCAATGATAACTACAGTAACCAATGCAATTGGCACAAAACTCGAGTATACAAACATATATAGCCCGAAAATCAAACCATACGACAAACTTGAAAAAGCCAACGTGTAGGTATAGCTCTTTAATCTTGTTGAATTCAGCTTCAAGTCACCGCCCCGTTCATTTACTTCGCACTTACAATTATCGTAGTTTTATTGTCTATTTGTCTGTTTTAATCACTATTTGACATTCAATTTTATAATCTGTTTCTCCTGTTTCAATCTTTGTATCATCGCGGTTAACTTTATATTTCCCTCCATACAAACTTGCTGATATCGGGTGCCTTATACCACTCTTTAACTGATCGTAAATGTATTTCTTGCCTTCTTGAAAATTCTTTCGAGGAACATGTCCTACTTTGCAATCATTTACATAGACAGCTATAGCTTCCGGATCGTACTTGTTGTTCTCTTCTAACCGCAATTCACAATTTGAGAAAAGGGAATTATGATAAATAAATATCGGCTCATCAAAAGTTGATTCTAGAATCTCTTTATTTGTCATACCATCATATTTTTCATCGAAGAAAAAGCTGTCTTCATCCTCAGTCTTGATGGCTTTCTTAATATCTTTTTGATAGTGTGATGTTCCTGCAACCTTAAAGTCTATATACTCGAAAAATGCAGACTTTTCTTCATATTTCCTTGAGAAGCCTGTCTCTTGAATCAAGATTGGGAAATTTTCTTTTTTCGATACCAACTCTGTTTCGTTATTAACGCCAACAGTGTTCATATTATTATTTTTATTCTCATTTTGTTCATTTTTAACTTTGTTCTTGAAAAAGTTGAGTATACCCAAATGTACCCCTCCATTTGAAATAAAAGATTGGTTTAATCAAAAAACTCATCATCAATAAAATCATTTTCTCTTGCAAGTTTATTCGAATCCTTTTTAAAAAACCTTTGCTTCAATTTTCTTTAACTGTTAATTTTTGTTTTTGTCCTGGCATATATGACATATATAATCTCCGTTGTTTGATAAATGAATAAGTAATTTATCGACACCTGACCTTTTGCAGATACACATCCTGTGCTGACCATCACTAAACGAAATATGACCGCAAGCATTTACGCTTGCATATATTCCTGAATGTTTTTATGCATGTCCGGTTTTATGTAGTGCGCAGCCAATCTTCTGCATTTTAATGCATATTCATGCTCTTCGCCTTCTAAAGCATTAAATTCCTTATCAGTTAAATCTAAGGAGCACTTTCCTGTTCTAACTTTATAACAGTCATGTTTACTTAGCCTAAAATAAAAAGAATGTTTCGTAGGATTTATTAACTGATCCAACCTGATCCCCTTCTCTTTAAAAGAATGATTTTATGCAACTCCTTAAAGTTTGTATTTCGTTACTTTTATTGTAACTTTAGTATACTATGATTACTTTTAATTATCAGTATACCCATAAAAAAGGTCAAGGAAATACCTTGACTGTGTATCGCTCACCAATCTGCATCCGGCTCATCGTGTTCGAATCCGTAAAAGCCTTTAATCCACACATCTCCGCAGCCTGCTTCTTTTGTGATCAATAAGTAATGATTTCTGATTGCATCACCTTATCAGCCGATCTCAAGTTCAAATGATTACCCGTGAAATTCTTTTCACTAAAGGTAAAATCATATCCTGCCAGTGTAATTCTCTGCAGTGCAAGTCAAATATCTATAGAAAGATTATGACCACAAAAGCAAAGCATTCTGTGCATTTGGAGACAAACCCCCATTTAAACACCATTCGGATGACAAATCATCCGTAGAATCCTCCCTTCATAGCTCCCTCAATTTTTGTAGAGACACTTGCCTGCAAAAATGTAAGGGTTTTCAAAATAAGAGCAGTATGCTAAATTGTAAGATAAGTAAAAATTTTCTGCTAATATTTGAAAGGGGTGTATGATTTGAAAGCTGTAGTAGCAACAAAAGACAAAAGTATAGCGATCGTACAAAAAGAATTACGTCCTTTGCGACATGGTGAAGCCAAAGTTAAGATGGAATACTGCGGTGTATGTCATACTGACTTGCATGTTAAAAATGCTGATTTCGGGGATGTTACCGGCGTCACTTTAGGTCATGAGGGAATAGGCATTGTGACTGAGATTGGTGAAGGCGTAACAAGCCTGAAAAAAGGTGACCGCGTCTCTATTGCCTGGATGTTTGAAAGCTGCGGCTGCTGTGAATATTGCTTAACTGGCCGGGAAACTTTGTGCCGGGATGTAAAAAATGCCGGATATACAGTTGACGGCGCAATGGCTGAAGAAGCAATCGTAGCGGTTGATTATGCAATAAAGGTGCCGGAAAATTTAGATCCTGCAGCAGCAAGCAGCATTACTTGTGCAGGTGTAACAACTTATAAAGCGGTTAAAGTCAGTGAAATTAAACCAGGTCAATGGATCGGTGTATTTGGAGTCGGCGGTTTAGGCAACTTGGCTGTTCAATATGCAAAAAACGTCTTTAACGCTAAAGTGATTGCTTTCGACATTAGCGATGAAAAATTGAATTTTGCTAAGAGCTTAGGCGCTGATGCGGTTGTAAACAGTTTAAACGAAGACCCCGTCGCTAAGGCAAAAGAAGTGACTAACGATTTAGGGCTTGATGCTGTGGTCATCACGGCTGTCTCTAAAACCCCTTTCAATCAAGCGATTGATGTTGTAAAAGCAGGAGCCCGTGTAGTCGCAGTCGGTTTACCGGTGGACAAAATGGATTTAGATATTCCACGTCTTGTGTTAGATGGAATTCAGGTAGTAGGTTCATTAGTAGGTACCAGAGAAGACCTGAAGGAAGCTTTTCAATTTGCTGCGGACGGTAAAGTTGTACCTAAAGTGACAAAACGCCCGATCGAAGATGTGAATGATATTTT
The DNA here is from genome assembly GCF_000411595.1 of Paenibacillus lentimorbus NRRL B-30488. NCBI lineage: Bacteria > Bacillati > Bacillota > Bacilli > Caryophanales > Paenibacillaceae > Paenibacillus > Paenibacillus lentimorbus. Next base: position 163,109 of record NZ_ANAT01000006.1, read on the forward strand.
TGAAGAAATGGAGCAAGGTAAAGTGACCGGCCGCATGGTTATCGATTTTACTTCCTAATCATTAAGGCTGCCGGGAATGATACGGCAGCCTTTAATCTCTATTCTTGCTCAGCGCCCCACCCAGACTGAATAAGACTTTGTCATTTAGTTCAGAAAAGAAACTTTACAGACCATTCGGCGGACATACATTTTGCAAGTACTGCCTGGACTAACCCTGATACCAATATAATTCCAGGTCATTCATTGCCGAAGCGTAGCTGTTATGAGGAAACCCACCAGAGGTTCCTCATAACACTAAAAACCTACTCACTGCACTTTTTACAGCAGACCTTATCAGAGTGTTTGCTTAACACTTTGTCCATTCTACCCACAGGCATCTTCTTCTCACTCGGAAGTGTAAGATAAGCTGTTATCTCATCCCCTGATTTTAATGTTTTTCCGCAGATAGAGCATTTTAACTCAGTATTAAAGAAATTTTTTAATCCCATTCAGAAGCCTCCTTATTTACCTTTATAAAGTAATACGTTAATGCTTTATAAAAGTTTCACGTTAAAGAAATACTCCTTGCCTGGGAATATACTTCGTTTCAGTTGATCCGCAGCCGCCCTGGTCATCGTTATACCTCACTCAATCAGGCAGCTTCTTCCTTATATCCTCTACGACATTAAATGCGGGGAAAACGTTCATTCAAGAATTCAGCGTTAACCAAAAAGGAGAATACATCCTGAAATATGATAGCGGCACCGGTGATAGTGTCGATGGTTTCTTTAGATCTGTTGAGATCTAAATTCCGTTAGGAAAGTCGGCAGTTTTGCCGGACTTTCTTTTACAATCATTCTGCAGGAATAAAGGTAAAGTGTCGAATAAACATATGACCGTTTTGAAACGGAACTTTATCGGCATCACAAACCCTCAAGCAGCCTCCTTGTATCGTACCTTGCGTCCCTTTGTGATTTGTTTTGATTTGTCGTATACTGCGCTTGCCCGGGAAATGATGAATATTTTCGTTAACTATGATTTCCCTGTACCTCTTCGTATGTGGCTCTGCATGATGAAGTAACGTCATGGCTCACCACTTTCATACACAGTTTTATTGCATGTTGAGCCATATCCCCTCTTTAAACAGCAACCGTCCCATCCATTTCTCTCTTTCAGTTAACTTCCCATTATTTCATATTCTTAGAAGCTCTTCATTTTAGACTTAATATCCATTTTTTCTTATTTAGACTTAAATCTATGTCGAAATTTATCATCCGGCATATTATGTACTATCCTAACAACAGGAGGTGGCAATAATATGGGGAACTACGGTGGAAATTACGGTGGAAGTTCTTTCGTATTGATCGTTGTGCTGTTCATTTTGTTAATCATTGTAGGTGCTGCATTCCTTTTCTAGCACATTGACGATTTATATTCGTCTCCCAAACATTGCATCCCTTAGTTCGGACAGACGCCATAAGAAGTTTTATGGCGTTTTTACTTTTTAAAAAAATCATCTAAGATAAACATTTTTTATTTTTACTCTGGTAAGCGGGAGAGTTTCCTCCCCTGCCTGCGCCAATATTGCCACTATGAAGAATAAAGCGAACAATCCCTAAATAGTTGTTAAAAAACTAAGGCGTTTTTAATTCATCAGAATTACAGATGTTGTGGACTTAAAAAGGATATTACTCACCTTTATAAAGTTGTCATTCGTTAGATTTAGTCACTGAATCTTTTTTGTAAGGGTCCGCCCACAAAATACGGTGTTCACACATTAAATCATTTTCACATAAAAAAACCGGATTCCTCTTCTAAGAGGTTCCGGCTTTTCTTATTGTTCGGTCTTTGTCAGTTAAAATGCAGGAAAATATACGGTGACGTTCTGCACACACCCGCTATTATAATATTTCAATAGAGCCTTCTGTTCCATGAACGCGGATTCGCTGACCATCTTTTATCAATTGGGTTGCATTTTCAACTCCAACAACTGCAGGTAAGCCGTATTCACGCGCGATAACCGCTCCATGGGTCATCAGTCCGCCAACTTCAGTGACCAGGCCTTTTATGGATACAAACAATGGTGTCCAGCTGGGATCAGTGTAGGAGGTAACTAATATATCTCCATCTTCCAAATCGGCATCTTCCATGTTTAAAATAACCCGTGCCCGGCCCTCTATGACTCCCGAGGAAACGGGCAGCCCGGCAATCGCTCCGGCCGGGAGATTTTCTCGTTTGTACTCGCCTGTAACGATTTCACCGTCAGACGTGATAACACGCGGCGGAGATAGTTTTTCATATACTTTGTACTCGCCTTTTCGTGTGCTGATGATTTGGTAATCCAATTTATTTGTGCGTACGACTTCCTGAAGTTCTTCAAAAGTGAGATAGTATATGTCTTCTTTTTCATGAATAACCCCCGCTTTTGCGAGTTGTTCGGCTTCTTTCAGTAAAGCCTGCTTATAAACGAAGTAGCGGCTGACCATGCCGTATTTTGGATATTCTCTGAACCCGCTGAAGTTCCGGATGATTTGGATCATTCGTTTAGTTTCTTTGGCTTTTGTTCACCATCCGGTAATTGCTTCAATCGGTCTAATAACTCTTGTTCTTTCTTCAACGCCTCCTGCCGCCCTTGCTCAAATTTCCGCTGGCTGGCATTTGACTCAAAGTTTTTGAGATTATTAAGAATCATAGGGACAAGTGCAATTGGTTTTTCGCTCCATCGAGTTCTTGTGATATCAATTTCTCCGGCACATCGCATTCCGTACTTGTTGAGATAAGCATAGATAGCGTCATGGGTTTCCTGCCCGCCTTCAAACTTCACCAGCCCATCCAAAAAGTGATCATCTTTTACATTCTCTAAATAGGCAATTACTTCTGGATAAGGACGGATCACATCGGCGACGTCCAATAGCGCAAGCCCCATTTCTGAAGTAATATTATGAGGTACAGATTGAGAAAGCGTATCTGCTGCGTTTTTTTCACCTAACCACTCGTTCATTTTTTCGTTAATCCATGATGAAGCATCCATTGCAGTTCGAATCAATACCGAACTTTTTGGATTAAATAAAATATTCTTTAATTCCTGGATATCTTCCAAAATAAAACGAAATAAATCAGATCCTGATTTCGTCTGGATGTTTTGTTTTAGCTCTTCTATCGATGCCTGACTGCTCTTAATCAAATCAGAAACAATTGCCGGATCGTTTTCAGCTTGATCCGGCATATCTGCATTGCCTTTGCCGGGAATCGGCGCCGTTTTATCATGTATCGGCTTAATGAAATCATGCCGCTCTATTATGGTCATAAGTGCATCTTTTAAGAGCGGATCGTGCTGCCCCATGCCTTTTAAGAAAACTTCTCTGACATTAGGGGATGCCAGTTGATGTGTGACATCAACGAATAGCCTTCCGCCGGCTTTACGCATAGGTGCAGCAGTCGTTAACAGAAAAAAAGACAATCCAAGGGGTTTTATGGGATCCGTCATCATTTGCTGATGACCGACAGAGATATAGACGTGATTTTCTTGATCGTGCGCTTCAGGAACGGGGTATAACGTTGTGATCGGACGACTTTGGACAATATAAAAAGTATCGCGGTCCAAACACCATTCGATATCTTGCGGCTGGCCGAAATGAGCTTCGATCTGTCTCCCGATACGTGCCAGCTGTAAAATTTGTTCATCAGTCAGTGTTTGAATCTTTTGCTGATCAAGAGCGATCTCCTGTGTTTCTGTTCCGCCTTCTTTTCGTCCATAGATAGCCAATTTTTTAGTTTCTATTCTCTTATCGACGATTTGCCCGTCCTGTACTTTATAACAATCGGCAGAGACTAAGCCGGAGACAAGTGCTTCACCAAGTCCAAAACCGGCATCAATGGATAGCAGCTTTCGGTTTTCGGTCATCGGATCAGCGGTAAATAAAATCCCCGAAGCCTGAGGGAACACCATCCTTTGGATGATAACGGATAAATAAACTTGGCTGTGATCAAATCCATTTTGCATACGGTAAATGACCGCGCGATCCGTAAATAGGGACGCCCAACATTTACTGATATGCTGCAAGATCGCATCGACGCCGGTAATATTTAAATAGGTGTCTTGTTGACCGGCGAAAGAGGCATGCGGTAAATCCTCAGCTGTCGCACTGGAACGTACGGCATAGGCATGTTCTTCACCGAACCGGGAGAGATGGCAAGCGACTGCTTTGACTACATCTGAAGGAATTTCTGCTTCCATAATGGTTTGCCGGATTTTTTTGCTGACTTCACCAATTTGATCGCGATTCTCCGCTTTCAGCATGGTCAGTTGATCCAACAGCGCTTGTAACGTTTCGTTTTGTTCAATGGCTTTTTGATATCCTGCGGTTGTGACACAAAATCCTTCCGGTACTTGTATTCCTTGAATTTTTGATAATTCCCCTATATGTAACCCTTTTCCTCCAACGAGCAAAGGCTGTGTTTTTTCAATTTCGTGAATGCCGAGAACCAAAGAACTCATTCTATATCTCCCCTTCAAAAAAATTTGACAAGAGCTTTTCAGCATGATATAATCATAATATAAGATGGATAACTATGAACTTTCACACAAAAAGCGCGCGTGTTCTGATTATATCACCGTGTCTGTTTTTGTGCAATATAAAAAGAACCTGGCCAATTTGGCGAGGTTCTTTCTTCATTTTCTAAGGAACTCCTGAAGTTGAGTGATACCTGCGAATCCATTGCAGAAAGGCTATCTCCACGGATTCAAGAAACAGGAAAATCTCAATAATAAAAAACATCCCACTCACGCAATGTGAGGGGATGTTTTGTGTGTATACTTCTCAATTCATCGTCATATGAGTTTAGACTGATGCAGTCACAACTTACAAGAATGCTTATCAGTTTCCTTCAATAGCTAACACATTTGAAATTACATTAGCGCTGCCGTTGCTTTGATATCCCTCAACTGACCTCCTGAAAATTAGGTTTGTCGAAAGCTCTTTAAAGCTGTATTGAGATCTTTTGTGTGAACGTAAATGTTCTTATACAACTCGAATAGTGTTTTATATTTTTGAACATTTTGTTCTTTTGGATAAAATGCAGCTGCTTCATGAATGAACTGCTCTGCACATTCTTCAAGAGAGTCAAACCACCCGCTTCCGAAGGCAGCTAACATCGCAGCCCCCATGGCCGGACCTTGTTCATTTTCTAACTTAACCACCCTCGTATTGAAAATATCAGCCTGCATTTGAAGCCACGTTTCATTTTTAGCTCCCCCGCCAATAGAGACAACCGTATCAACTGATTTTCCCGCTTCGCGGAATAGCTCAATTGATTCATATAAAGAGAATGTGATGCCTTCCATTATCGCCCTCAAAAAGTGCTCTCTTTTATGGGCTCCGTCCATTCCGATCAAGCTTCCCCGAATAGATGAATCAGCATGCGGCGTTCTTTCACCGACCAAGTAAGGAGTGTACAGCAGTCCGTTTGCTCCTATCGGAACAGATTCCACGCCCTGCAATAATTGTTCAAACGATTCGTTCGGCGCAAACGTTCTTTTAAACCAGTCCAAGCTGTACCCTGCAGCAAGCGTGACACCCATCGTATAAAAAGAATCCTTCTTTCCATGATTAAAAAAGTGCACTTTCCCTTTAAAGTCCCTTTCTTTGTCTTCTTCACAGGAAAGTATGACTCCTGACGTCCCGATACTGCATAATGTTTTTCCCGAAGAAAGAATACCGGCTCCGACAGCACCGCAAGCATTATCTGCTCCCCCAGCGTATACTTTTGTTTTTTCGAGCAGCCCTGTCTTCGCCGCAACGCTCGGAAGCAGCGATCCTACACAGTCATGGGATTCAACCAGCGGAGGACAAATTTCTGCTGAAATACCAAATTGATTGCAAATCTCATCGCTCCACTCTTTGCGGGTCATATGTAAAAGTAACGTTCCTGCCGCATCGGAGTATTCGGTGTGAACGGCGCCGGTCATGCGGAATCTCACATAGTCTTTCGGAAGCAGAAAAACAGCGGTTTTGTTAAAAAGTTCAGGCTCATGTTCCTTCACCCATAACATTTTAGGTAATGTAAACCCTTCAAGGACACGATTTTTTGTGATATCAAGCAGATGATCGCCAAATGTCTCGGTTATCCTGCTGCATTGAGGCGTCGTTCTAGTATCATTCCAAAGAATCGCATGACGCAGCACCTGCCGATCTTGATCAAGCAGTACTAACCCATGCATTTGTCCTGAATAGCTAATCCCGTCAATATCTCCGGCTTGAACGTTGGATATCGAAATCAATTCAGCCAATGCTTCAATTGTTTGCTGCACCCAGTCTTCAGGATTTTGCTCACTATATCCCGCCTTCTCTTGGATGAGCGGATAACTTTTGGACGCTTCTGCACAAACCTTGCCGTTTTGATTGATTAAAATGGTTTTAACGGCACTCGTTCCAAGGTCTATTCCAATGACATACTTCATTTTTTCACTCCTTCCTCTCTAAATAGATCCCCATTGAAATGACCCGCCATAACAGTAACTTCATGACGGGCAATTGGGAACTTGGCTGCCTGCATCTTTTTACAGCGGGATCTGGAACTTCTTTTTTCATTTGTTATACCTGTAAAATGTATTGGTTTAATATCGCTTTTAACCGTTCCTGTCTCCCTGATTCGTTTTTAATTGGCTGATTGTTCAGCGCATATTGCTCAAGCGTCTTAAAATCAGCTCTTCCTTCTGCAATTTCAAGACCAATCCCTTCAGTAAAGCTGCGGTAACGGTGTTGAATCACATCTTCAAACACACGATCTTCGATTAACTTGTGTGCGACTTTCAATCCTCTTGCAAATGTATCCATCCCTGCAACATGGGCATATAGTAAATCATCAGGCTCAAAAGAAGATCTCCTGACCTTTGCGTCAAAGTTTAATCCTCCGCTTCCAAGACCGCCATTTTGCAGGATTTCGTACATTGCTAATGTCGCAGAATATAAATCTGTCGGAAATTCATCTGTGTCCCAGCCTAAAAGCGGATCACCCTGATTCGCGTCAACAGAGCCAAGAAGGCCATGCACTCTCGCCATGCGTAATTCATGTTCGAATGTATGCCCGGCTAATGTGGCATGGTTGGCTTCGAGATTTAATTTAAAATGATTGTCTAAGCCGTATTGCTTTAAAAGGCAATGGTTGTTGCTGCGTCCGTATCATATTGATGGGTGGTCGGCTCTTTTGGTTTTGGTTCAATCAAAAACTGCCCTGTATACCCGATTTCCTTCGCATAATCCACTGCCATATGCATAAATCTGGCCATATTATCAAGCTCAAATTTTAAATCGGTATTTAACAAAGTTTCGTACCCTTCACGTCCGCCCCAAAATACATAGTTCTCAGCGCCAAGCTCTTTTGCTGTTTCTAATCCTTTTTTACTTGGGCTGCGGCATACGCAAATACATCTGCATTACAAGAAGTCGCGGCACCATGGACGAAACGGGGATTCGTGAACATATTTGCAGTATTCCATAATAGCTTAACGCTGCTTGTTCTCATGTACTCTTTTATCATGTCCACGATTATATCCAGATTTTGATTCGTCTCTTTTAACGTACTTCCTTCCGGTGCGATATCCCGGTCATGAAAAGCAAAAAATGGCGCATCCAGTTTTTCAAACATCTCAAACGCTGCATCTACCCTCGCTCTCGCCAGATCCATGCCTTTATAGTGATCCCACGGTCTCTGCATCGTAGCTGCGCCAAACATGTCTGTGCCGTCAGCGGTAAATGTATGCCAATAGGCAATAGAAAATCGCAGATGCTCTTTCATTGTCTTTTCGCCGATTACTTCTTGAGGATTATAATATTTAAATGCTAAAGGATTAGTGGAATCTTTCCCTTCGTAAATCACTTTGTTTACGCTTTCAAAATAGCCGACTGAACCAGAATGAGAGTGAGCCATGTGTGATTTCCCCCTTAAAAATAAATTCTAAACATGATCATTCAAATACAGATGCTTTTATGTCATGTTATATATTAGTTTGTTGCCTAAACAAACTAACTTATTTTCATCTTATATAACCTCATCAGTATTTTCAATATTTTTTTAGTTTTTACGAACACATTAGATATAATAAAGGTTGCATTCGCTATGTACTGCGTTTCGCACGATAACACAGAACGTTCAACTTAATTTAAAGATTATACAAATGGAGTGGATGAAGTGGATATCGCTGATCAAGCCTTTGTCAAAAAAGTTAACCAAAAGTTATTACTAAACGAAATACTTAAGAATTCTCCTATTTCAAGAGCAAAATTATCTGAAATGACCGGATTAAATAAATCAACTGTTTCGTCACAGGTAAACACATTAATGAAAGAAAACCTCGTATTTGAAATAGGTCAGGGACAATCAAGCGGCGGCAGAAGACCAGTCATGCTTGTTTTTAATAAAAAAGCAGGATACTCCGTAGGAATAGATGTTGGCGTGGATTATATTAATGGCATTTTAACAGATCTTGAAGGGACGATCGTCCTTGACCAACACCACCATTTGGAATGCAATTCTCCAGAAATCACTAAAGATATTTTAATTGAGATGATTCATTACTTTATTGCAAATATGCCGCAATCTCCGTACGGGCTTATTGGTATAGGCATATGCGTTCCCGGGTTAATTGATAAAAATCAAAAAATTGTTTTCGCTCCGAACTCCAACTGGAGAGATATTGACTTAAAATCTTTCATCCAAAAGAAGTTCAATGTGCCCGTTTTTATTGAAAATGAAGCAAATGCCGGCGCATATGGAGAAAAAGTATTTGGTGCTGCCAGAAATCACGATAACATGATTTATGCAAGTATCGGTACAGGGATAGGAATCGGCGTTATTATAAACAATGATTTATACAGAGGGGTTGGCGGATTCTCTGGAGAAATGGGACATATGACAATAGACTTTAATGGCCCGAAATGCAGCTGCGGAAACCGAGGCTGCTGGGAATTGTATGCTTCAGAAAAGGCTTTAATAAAATCTCTTCAAACTAAGGAGAAAAAAGTGTCCACTCAAGATATCATAGACCTCGCCCATCTGAAAGATATTGGAACTTTACATGCATTACAGAATTTTGGTTTCTATTTAGGAATAGGCCTGACCAATATTTTAAATACATTCAATCCGCAAGCCATCATTTTAAGAAACAGCATAATCGAATCGCATCCTATGGTTTTACATTCAATTAAAAGTGAAGTGTCGTCCAGGGTTTATTCCCAATTGGACAATAGTTATGAATTATTACCATCTTTCTTAGGAAAAAATGCACCCGCTTTAGGAATGTCCTCTATTGTTATTGATCATTTTCTCGACATGGTTCATAACTGAAATGTATAAACTTCTATGTTTTACGCTCATCTTTAAAGATGGGTTTTTTGTTTTGTTATTTTCATCCTGAATGGGAGCATTTCTGACGTGTTTTTCCACACAGGCACTTTCTAATATGAAAAAGGAGTTCCAAAATAGAAAGCTCCTTTTTCATGCGGACATTCATTTTTCTTTATAACGAAAATACCTGAAGTCGGCCGGAATATGTTGACCGCTTGTATCTTGGCATTGCATCCCTACAAAAGCTCCTGTAAAGAATCCCCCGCCTCGGATATAATCATCTGATAATTTTTTCGATTCCAATGCAATATCGATTTTGTGCCAATCTTCTTTGTTAAATGAATAGAAATAATAATATTTTTCGTTTTCAATATTCACTTTTAAATAGACGTACTTGACTTCACGGGGAATTACAATTTTATTTTTTAACGGTTGTGAAAAAGAAAAGTTATCACATATCGTTAAATCAAGAATACGGCCAAGTTCTTCATCATGCGTGACTTGAAGAGCCGTCCAGTTCTCTGTATTGTAATAGTTCACCAAACCAGCGGCTTGCTGAAAATTTTCCGGATAAAACGCAACAGCCGTTTCCGCTTCAAAATGGAGACTTTGCCAGCGTCTGGCTACAAATGCCTGAGTAAATGTCGAAGTTAAGGATTCATGGCCGTATAATCGTAAATGATTTGGCGCTTGAGTTAATGAACCTAATTTCTCCGTAAACGGGATTCTTAACGTTTGAAAATTAATATTTAATGTTGCATCCTCAAATTCATCAACTTCCGGATACGTGTCTTCAAACATTGTTTCAGGTATAGAAGGCGCAACCACTTCCAAGCTCCCTTCTTTTCCGCCTTCTACATAAGGCCAGCCATCTTTCCAATAGAGCTTTTGAATAGCTGTTTCTCTGCCCAAAGGACAATATCCTCTCTGCTGAAAAATTGAATCATCGTCCGGATGAATGGGACGTCCCGTTAAATGAGCTAAATACCACTCATCTGTATGTGTGTGAACAATAGATGCATGCCCGCATTTTTGCAATGGGTTTCCTGGATCATGCCATGACGTTAAGATTGGGTTATCAGGATGAACTTCATATGGCCCCTCAATATTTGCAGAACGGGCAATTGTAGCAGCATGTTCGAACCGCGTTCCTCCTTCTGCGGTTAATAAATAATAATAGTTCCCGATATGATAAAGATGCGGCGCTTCCGTCAGCTTTCTTTCAGTTCCTTTAAATATCACTTTCGGTTTACCGATCAGTTTTTGCTCCTTATCAGAATATTCCTGCATGACAATGCCTCCAAAGGAGTGCCGATCAATACGCTGATCCCATAACATATTTAATAAATATTTTTTCCCATCCGTATCATGGAATAAAGAAGCATCAAAACCCGAGCTGTTTAATGTGATCGGCTCCCCCCAATCACCATCAATCGTGTCACAAGTCACTAAATAATTGTGGCAATCTTTCCAGGCGCCATCTACGACCTTAACATCCGTATAGATCAGCCAAAACTTTCCGTCGCTGTAACTTAAACATGGCGCCCAGACCCCGCCTGAATTAGGATTTCCTTTCATGTCTAATTGCGAAACTCTCTGTAATGGATGTGCAACTAAGTGCCAATTGACTAAATCTTTTGAGTGGTGTATCTGGACTCCCGGAAACCACTCAAATGTAGATACAGCGATATAATAATCCTCTCCAACCCTGCAAATACTCGGATCGGGGTTGAATCCTTTAAGTACTGGATTGATAATCTTCATGCAGAACGCCTCCTCAGCTATTTTCTGTTGACTCATCATGTTTTAAGCTTTGAAATCGTCAATATGATCCAAATAAACTTTGTCTCTATTCTCTAATTCTCGCACCATGTTTTTATATTTTTTCTCATCTAAGTTATAGAAATTAATATCAATCATCGCCAGAACCAGTAAGAACACGGGAATAATGGTTGCTGTAATTAAAATTCCCGTCAATGCCTCCGGCGTTTGCACCTGATTTGCCACATATCCAAACTGATCTAAAACCAAACCCGGTACAACCCCTCCCAAGGCCATGCCGAATTTAAAGAAAAATCCGATAATAGCGTATATGAGACCGCCCATTCTTTTCCCGGTCTTATACTCTCCATATTCGATTGTTTCAGGTATAAGCGCCCACATATAGCCCCCGGCAGTGAGACTTCCGGCAGCAGCCAGCAATCGAAAGGAAAGGATCAGGAATATATTACTTGACGGAACGAACAGTAAAGCTAAGAGGCCGATCATATTCAGTAATAATGCATAATTTAGTAATTTCTTCTTCCCTAATAATTGATGAAGCTTTGGTATAAACGGTAAAATGACCAAAGCAGGCAAACTTCCCAACAAACCGTACCACTTCACTAAATCCGCTCTTTCTAAATGATACGTTACGTAATAGATGCCAACCGAATTACTGATTGAATTCACTCCAAAAATAATAATAAAGAAAATACTTAATACAACTAGAGGCCGATTAACACGAAATTGCTCAAATATATCCGATAATTTAATTTTTCTTCAGATTTTTGAAGCGTGACACGCTCTTTTGTGCTTTTAAAACAAAAGATTAAAAGGCACCCGCCTATAACTCCCATAATACCCATGGTTAGCTGCCAGCCAAGAGATTCGCTGCCGGAAGTATCGCTTAAATAAGCAGCCAGCAAGGGAACAAAAAATGCAACGACAAGTCCCCCAAGATTCGCAAATAACATACGGACAGACGTTATACTAACAACTTCTTGATTATTTCTGGTCATTGCAGATGTTAACGCGCCATATGGCACGTTTATCATTGTGTATGTAAGCGACAAGCCGACATAGGTGATATAGGCATATATTAATTTCCCCATATCCGAAAAATCCGGGGTTGTAAAACAGAGTATTGCCAGTATGACAAATGGAAAAGCTCCGAATAAAAGATACGGTCTGAAGCGCCCAAACCTGCTATTTGTTCTGTCTACTATCGTTCCGATAAAAGGATCAGCGAGAGCGTCGATGATTCTAACCACTAAAAACATCGTACCGGCTGTTGCTGCCGGTAAACCAAATATATCTGTATAGAAGAACAAAAGATAAGTAGACACTGTTGCATAAATTAAATTACATGCAAAATCTCCAGACGCATATCCAACTTTTTCAACCATGCTGATCTTCTTTACATTTTCACTGAGCATGATTTCCTCCCCTTTTCGATCCTTTACATAAGGAACATTATGAAATGGTATAACATTTCTTCAATTTTATCGGCCGGTGAGGTCTTTATAAAAGCGCTTTCAAAAAATGATAGCAGTTTACTTTCACAGAGCATTTTCATCGTAGTGAACAGAATAAAATTTATATACCTCCAATTAAATCGAGCCTCTTATCCCCCTCCCATTTAAGACCTTTACATGATGGGCAATTAAAGTGGTTTTATTAGTTTGTTGATCGGACAAACTAACTTGATTTCATATTATAAAATCTTTTCTGCTTTTTCAACTCTTTTTTCAGAGAATTTAAAACCGACCAAAGAACATACCATGTTGTAATTGCCGGCTGCTTCGACAGACGTTACGTAAAAACCCCATGTGTCACCTGACTGATTTATTAAATGATAAGCACTTCCATCATCTTTTGTTTAGAAAAACTTATTAAGAAACATGCACTTGAAAAAATGCGAATCATATATAAGTGATATCCCGTTTAATTGGTTGAGGAGGATATTATGAAACCTATGCTGCCTTTTGAAAAATATTTTGGTGATTTAGAACTGGTTTATGCATTTTATGGAGCTATGCCTACCGGTGTTACTGTCTCAGAAACCGGTCGTATATTCATTTGTTTTCCGAAATGGGGAGACGATGTTAAATTTACGGTGGCAGAAATAATTGGGGATAAATTGCAGCCTTATCCTGATTTACAAACCAATTCGGTTAACCCTGAGAATATCAAAATGACTTTCATCAGTGTCCAAAGTGTAGTTACTGATGGAAGAGGAACGCTTTGGATACTAGATACAGCGGCGCCCAATTTTTCTGAACCAATTAAAGGCGGGGCAAAATTAGTCGCTGTTGATTTAAAAACCAATACAATCAGAAGAGTTTATACCTTTACAGAAGATGTTGTCCTTCCAACAACTTACCTGAATGATGTCCGATTTGATTTTCGTGTCGGAACTGCAGGTTATGCCTATATAACGGATTCTTCTTCCAAAGGACCAGGAGCTATTATCGTCGTTAATTTAGAAACCGGAAACGCATTTAGACGGTTAAATGGAGCAAATCCAACTTCACCGGATTCCTCTTTTATACCGAAAGTAGAAGGTAAAATTTTGATGAATCGTAACAGGGATGGTTCAACTTCCCCATTTAGGCTGGCATCCGACGGTATTGCGATTTCTCCTGACGGAAAGGTATTATTTTTTTGTCCACTGACCAGTCGTCATCTGTTCTCGATCTCAACAGAAGCCCTGAGAGATAGAAATATATCGGACATGGATTTACTTTATCATGTGGCGTATTGGGGAGAAAAAGGCGCGTCTGATGGAATGATTACAGATGCAAAAGGAGCCGTTTATGCCGGAGATTATGAGAACAATAGTATTCGAAAGATGCTGCCGAATGGCACAATGGAAACCATCGCACATGATCCGAGAATTTTATGGCCGGATACTTTTTCGATTGGTCCGGATGAATACTTATATGTCATCGTGAACCAATTACATCGGCAGGCTAGATTTCATTATGGAAAGGACTTACGACAGAAACCTTATAGTTTACTCCGTATCAAAATTGATGAATTTCCTGCTCCTGCTTTTTGAAAATAAAAATGGCCGGTTCATTTTAGAGCATAATTGGCTTCATGTAGCCTTCATCCTAAACCGAATAAGGGATTACAATTAATACGTGGCCTCAATTATGGAGTTAGATTCATAACTTCAATTTTTTTGGTCATATTTTGGTCAAGGACCAAAATATCGACCTCTTAATCTTATGACAAAATCAAAAAATCCCCTGACACCAATAGTGCCAAGGGATTGAGAGATTAATACTGAGACATGTATTGTTCGCGCTCCCAAGGGTGAACTTGCGTGCGGAACATATCCCATTCGATTTCTTTTGCTTCGATGAAGTGTTCGAACAGGTGCTCGCCGAGCGCTGCAACCATGACTTCGTTTGATTTGAATTCGTCGAGAGCTTCCGCCAGTGTCGCCGGAAGATCTACGATGCCGTTTTCCATGCGCTCTTCTTTGCTCATGACGTAGATGTTGCGGTCAATCGGAGCCGGTGCTTCAAGTTTGTTTTTGATTCCGTCAAGGCCTGCTGCAAGCAATACGCTTAACGCCAAGTACGGGTTTGCCGCCGGGTCTACGCTGCGGACTTCAACACGCGTGCTGATGCCGCGGGAAGCCGGGATACGGATCAGCGGGCTTCTGTTTTGCGCGCTCCATGCCACGTAGCAAGGTGCTTCATAGCCCGGAACAAGGCGTTTGTAAGAGTTCACTGTCGGGTTTGTGACAGCCGTAAAGCTTGTCGCGTGTTTTACGATACCGGCAATGAAATGTTTTGCTGTTTCACTCAGCTGAAGATCAGCGTCTTTATCAAAGAATGCGTTAACGTTATCTTTAAAGAGTGATAGGTTGCAGTGCATACCGGAACCGTTTACGCCGAACAGCGGTTTTGGCATGAATGTCGCATGCAGACCGTGTTTGCGGGCGATCGTTTTGACAACCAGTT
Organism: Paenibacillus lentimorbus NRRL B-30488; assembly: GCF_000411595.1. NCBI lineage: Bacteria > Bacillati > Bacillota > Bacilli > Caryophanales > Paenibacillaceae > Paenibacillus > Paenibacillus lentimorbus. The sequence goes on from NZ_ANAT01000006.1 coordinate 178,171, forward strand.
TGAAAGTTTGGATGTCGTCACAAGAACGGATGGCACCGGCATATTTAAAATCGATTTCGTGCTGACCCGGAGCAACTTCATGGTGAGATGCTTCGATTTCAAAGCCCATTTCTTCAAGCTCAAGCACGATATCGCGGCGGCAGTTTTCTCCCAAGTCAGTCGGAGCCAGATCGAAGTATCCGCCTTTATCGTTCAATTCAAGCGTCGGTTCGCCTTTTTCATCTAATTTAAACAGGAAGAATTCAGGCTCAGGTCCAAGATTGAAATCGCTGAAACCGAGTTCTTTCATTTCTTTCAGAATCCGTTTGAGGTTGTTACGCGGGTCACCTTCGAACGGCGTGCCGTCCGGATTGTAAATGTCACAGATGAAGCGTGCTACTTTACCTTTTTCAGCCGTCCATGGGAAGATTACAAATGTGTTCAGATCAGGATATAAGTACATATCAGACTCTTCGATACGGACGAAACCTTCGATGGAAGAACCGTCGAACATGCATTTATTATCAAGTGCTTTTTCAAGCTGGCTCACAGGAATTTCCACGTTTTTAATCGTTCCGAGAATGTCTGTGAATTGAAGGCGGATATACTTTACGTTTTCCTCATTTACTAATTTTACGATGTCTTCTCTTGTGTACTTTGCCATTTCGTAAAACTCCTCCTCTAAAAGGTAAATGTATATAGCAAAACAGTTGCTAACGGATTAATGAAAGAATCGGGACATGTCACCTTGGCGGAAAGTATTTCCCCGCTGGAAACGGCCTGCCTGCATCAGTTCGTTTTTCAGAAGCTTTCTGAGTTCGTCATCAGACAGATTGTGCTTCATCGGTTTGGCTGTTTTTTCGGATTTTTCTTCCGGTTCGGCAGATGCCTTATCCAGAATTTGTTTGATCCCCGCCATATTGACGCCTTGTTCAATCAGATTTTTGATTTCTAACAGTTTATCTACATCATGGAATGAAAATAATCGTCTATTTCCTTCGCTTCTCGCTGGAAATATCAATCCATTTTCCTCATAATATCGAATTTGCCGGGCAGAAAGTTCTGTTAACTGCATGACAATCCCAATTGGAAATAAAGGCATTGAGCGGCGAATGTTATCACTCATCTCAATTTCCTCCTTTTCTTATCTTAGTCTCATTATAGGTGATGTTATATTTTGTGTCAACACAATGTGAGGAATCTTAACATCAATTTCTTTGAAAATTGCAACCGGCCTAAATCAGCTCTTTTTCCATTAAAGCATTTACGGCGCTGCAAATCGCATTTTTCACGTGCGCGTAGGTTAATCCTCCTTGGACATACGCGACATAAGGCGGTCTGATAGGTCCATCTGCTGATAATTCAATGCTTGCTCCCTGTACGAAAGTGCCCGCTGCCATAATGACATCGTCTTCATATCCCGGCATATAGCTCGGATAAGGCGTCACATGCGCATTAATCGGTGAAGCATATTGTATCGCCTGGCAAAAAGCGATCATCTTATCAGGGTCCTGAAACTCAACTGATTGAATCAGATCCGTTCTCGGCGCATTCCATGCAGGGTTTGACGTAAAGCCGAGCTTTTCAAGAAAACGGGCGGTAAATACCGCGCCCTTCAAGCTTTGCGCCACTACATGCGGAGCGAGAAAGAAACCTTGATACATTTCCTGCAGTGAATAAAGCGAAGCCCCGGCTTCACTTCCGATTCCCGGGGAGGTCATCCGGTAAGAGCAGGCCTCAATCCACTTGGCTTTCCCTACAAGATAGCCGCCCGTTTTAGCAAGGCCGCCGCCCGGGTTTTTAATCAGGGAGCCGGCCATAAGATCCGCTCCGACGTGGCAGGGTTCCCGCTCTTCTGCAAATTCTCCGTAGCAATTGTCCACAAAAACAATGACATCTTCTTTGATTTCCTTTACGAAACGAATCATCTCTTCAATTTCATTTATTCTGAAAGACGGACGATTCGCATATCCTTTTGAACGCTGGATGCCGATCACTTTTGTATTCGGCCGGATTGCAGCCCGGACCGCTTCAAAGTCCACTCTGCCTTCTGATGTTAAATCGACTGCATTATATCCGATTTGAAATTCCTTTAGCGAGCCTGAATACTCCCCGCCTCTTACTCCGACGATTTCCTCGAGTGTATCGTAAGGCTTGCCTGTTATATAAAGCAATTCGTCCCCGGGTCTCAGCACACCGAAGAGCGCGATTGAAATCGCATGCGTTCCGGAAATGATTTGCGGCCGCACGAGTCCCGCCTCTCCTCCGAACACATCAGCATAGATCTTCTCCAGTGTATCTCGTCCGATATCATCATAACCGTATCCGGTTGAAGGCGTAAAATGCGTATCGCTTACTTTATGTTTTCTGTAGCTTTGCAGGACTCTCCATTCATTCCGTTCACTGATTTCTTCTATTCTTTTATGAACGGCGGAGATTTCCGCTTCTGTTTCTTCGGCGGTTTTTTGTAAAAGAGCGCCATGGGTCAGTGTGTCAAACATGTTGTGTATACCTTCCTTACATGAATTTCTTCAATTCTCCGAGTATGCTTTGTTCTTCCTGTACATAACCTGAGACTTCGTAGCGTTCATTTTCTTCATTAAAATAAAGGCTGTCGATCATGGTCTCTGATTTGATGCGTGACATCAATTTGCCTTCGGCGGCAGGCACATGAACTTCATACGGCGTCAGCAGCTCCCGGCGCAAATAAGCTTCGATTTCCGCTTTTAGTTTTGCTTCATCCCCGGCGATTCTGGCGCTGATCATGATGTGGCCTTCTCCCGCTGTCGGGATGAAGTCAGGAAGTGTCTCATCACGTTTGTTATAGGCGGTCAGCACCGGAATATCATCTGCCTCAAGCTCTTTTAACAGACCGAGGACCGTCTGTTCATGCCCGGCATAATCTTCATTGGATGAATCAATGACATGAATGATCAAGTCTGCTTCCTTCACTTCCTCAAGCGTTGAGCGGAAAGCCGCAATCAGCGTCGTCGGCAGGTCCTGAATGAAGCCGACCGTATCAGACAAAAGGACGCTGTAGCCGCTTGGGAGCGCCATCTTTCTCGTCATCGGATCAAGTGTTGCAAACAGCAGATCTTCTTCATAGCTGTCTGAGCTTGTTAATTGATTGAACCATGTTGATTTTCCGGCGTTGGTATAACCGACGAGTGCAGCCTGAAGCACGCCGTTCTTTTTACGTCTCTCCCGATAACGGCTTCTGTGGCGGATAACCGTTGAAAGCTGCACGTTAATTTCGTGTATGCGGTTTCTAATGTGGCGCCGGTCTGTTTCAAGCTTTGTCTCACCGGGCCCTCTCGTCCCGATTCCGCCGCCTTGTCTTGAGAGATTGATTCCTTGTCCGCTTAGACGGGGCAGCGCGTATTGAAGCTGGGCCAATTCGATCTGAAGCTTTCCTTCTCTCGTCTTCGCTCTTTTTGCGAAAATATCCAAAATAAGCTGCGTGCGGTCGATGATCTTCGCTTCAATTGCAGTGGCGAGTGATTTAAGCTGGCTCGGTGACAGTTCATCATTAAAAATGATCAGATCCGCTTCAAGCTCTTCACACAGCGCCTTCAGCTCGTCTACTTTCCCCTTGCCTATATATGTAGCGGCATCCGCTCTGTTCCGTTTTTGCGTAATCCGGGTCAGCACCGTTCCGTCAGCCGTTTTTGTCAATGAAGCAAGCTCTTCCATGGAATGTTCAAAGTGCTCATCTGTCATGTGCGGAAGCTGGCAGCCGACCAAAATGACCGTTTCTTTTTTTCCTTCCTGTTCGTTCAAATGGATGTTCCTTTCTGTGTCGTATTGGGCAGTAGTACTATCATACCAAACCCGCAGGGCGTATACCACACATCCGGCGGGTTTTAAAGAGAGAAATAAAAAAGAGACCCCTCAAACCGGCTGAGAGGTCTATTCGTGAGCTGCCGCCTCATCTTTTATAAGTAAATCCTGGCTCTTGATCGTCATTAAATCGTTTTTTAAGTATTGGTCTCCCATTAAAAGTCTCATGGCCTGAGCGCGGATTGATTTTTCAATCACGTTTCTGACAAAGCGCCCGTTGCTGAATTTAATGGGGCTTGTCGTGCTTTTCACTGTCATTAAGTAATCTTTTAACTTCCACTCGGCTTCCTGGCTTAATTGATACTCCCGCTCTGCTATCATGCGCTTTGCGATGTCCATCAGCTGAGTGACAGAGTAATCCGGAAAATCAATGCTGATAGGGAAACGCGATTGCAGGCCGGGATTTAATGACAGGAAATGCGTCATTTCTCTCGAGTACCCTGCCAGGATCAGAATAAATTCATGCTGTTTGTCTTCCATATGCTTGACAAGCGTATCAATCGCCTCTTTACCGAAATCCTTTTCTCCGCCCCTTGCAAGTGAGTATGCTTCATCAATGAATAAAATGCCCCCGAGCGATTTTTTAATCAGATCTCTCGTTTTTTGCGCCGTGTGTCCGATGTATTCACCGACCAGATCGGCACGTTCCGCTTCGATCAGATGTCCTTTGGAAAGCACGTTCATTTCGAAGAAAAGCTTGCCGATCAGTCTCGCGACGGTGGTTTTCCCGGTGCCGGGGTTCCCTTTGAACATCATATGAAGAGCTTGTTTTCCGACTTTCAGCCCTTGTTCGGCCCGTTTTTGGTTGACGAATATCCACGCGTAAATTTCTTTAATGTTGCGTTTCATTTCTTCCATACCCACTAATGTGTTCATTTCTTTTTCAATTTCTTTCAGAATGCTGTGCTTGGCTTCATTTTTTTGCAGGGCGGCCTGATATTCCGCCTCAGCTTCCGAGTTTGTCAGCACTTGCTTTTGGCCATTAAGAATGATGTTAATTTGTCCGTTATTTTTATAGGTTACAGCGCGCTCCAACATGCTCACCTCTCTGTTCTCTCTTTATCTTACTCATGATGAAGCGGTTCCGTGACATCCGCCTATCATCATGAGGCCCGTTTTCCTCTTTATCTGTCACTTTTTCCGTTCTCTTCGGGAATGATGTTGAATCCTGCGCTTTCCCGAGAAATATTTTTCATTTCTTATTGTATTCAGCAGAAACGGGAGGACAAACCATTTATTTTTATTTTCCGGGAAATGTTGGGTATATTTCTCATTTTTTTCATGAATGACAGCCGTACAAGCACCATTTGAATATCATCATATGCTGTAATGAGGTGATGGAGAATGGTTAAAATTTTTATAGACCCCGGTCATGGCGGAACTGATTCAGGTGCAACCGGAAGCGGACTTCAGGAAAAAGCGGTCACGCTGGAGATCGCGCTGGCTTTGCGCACGATTCTGACGAATGAGTATGAAGGAGTTTCTATCACGATGAGCAGGACAAGCGATAAGACGGTCAGCCTGACGGAAAGAACGGATGCCGCCAACAGCTGGGGCGCAGATTATTTTTTATCCATTCATATTAACTCAGGAGGCGGAACCGGATTCGAAAGCTATATTTACCCCGGTGTCGGAGCGCCGACCTCGACTTACCAATCAGCCGTCCACACGCAAGTAATTCAAGCATCGGGTTTTAATGACCGCGGAAAAAAACAGCCAACTTCCATGTGCTGCGGGAGACAAGGATGCCGGCGATTTTGACGGAGAATGGTTTTGTTGATACGTCAGCTGATGCAAACAAACTAAAAACAGCCAGTTTTATTGAAAGCCTTGCAAGAGGACATGCCAAGGGCTTGGAGCAAGCTTTCGGTCTAAAAAAAAGGCTGACTTATATAAAGTGCAAATCGGCGCATTCAAAGTGAAAGCAAATGCTGATGCGCTTGCCGCCGATGCGGTGTCTAAAGGTTTTGACGCGATTGTGCTTCCAAAAGGCGGCTTATTCAAAGTGCAGATCGGCGCATTCTCTTCCAGAGATTATGCTGAAGCGTTGGCAGCGCGGGCCGAAAAAGCCGGATTTGATGCCTTCATTGTGCAAGACTAAATGAAAAAAACCCCTGCTCTCCCTTTTTGGGACGAACGGGGGTTTTTGTTATTGAAGTATATCGGCGACAAACTGAGACCAAGCTTCAAGACGCTGATACACATTTTCCTCTTTCAGTTCGCTCAGTTTCATCCAGCACCCGGCGATTTGATCTTTTTCTTTCACTTCGACTTGTGTTGCAGACGCTAACTGGAGCGCAGAAAGGATGCCGATATGCACCTTCCCTACATCGTTTTCATCATCATTGATCAGGCCGAGTGTGACAATGTTTTGTTTGTCCTCCTCGCGAATGTACAGTTCTTCCGCCAGCTCCCGGTCGGTGTTCTGTTTCAGCACTTCCGAAAATGAAGCCGCCCCTTCCATAGGGTTCATGTGTCCGCCGAAGCCGAGAGAAAGCTTATTATGGAGGCGCGATTCCCCTCCGCCCGCGAGCCGCTCATACACAAACACCTCATCATCACGGCGGATGACGACATACGGAATCGGCTGTTTAAATCGCGGGTCCTCTTCCGCGTCGCCTCTTCTGATTTCAAAAAAATGCGCCTCAATTTGAGCCATAATTTTTATGATACGTTCATCCTCGCTGTTGACTCCCTGAAATGTCAGCATTTCGTTTTGAAAGACGTCACTCCGCGGTGCAGCCAAGATGATTTCATCCATTTTGTTCATGCCCGTTCCTCCTGTCTTACCTCTCCACTCAAGCCAAAAGAGCAGATATTATATCTGCTCTTCATCTTGGCCAAAATAAAAATCTTCGTCCTTAATCGGTTCTACCGTCGCCTTTTTGTAGCCGTTCCCTTTCATGGAGAAGAAATCATGTGATTTTGTTTTGGTGTTTAATCCGTTTAATACGATCGGATTAATATCCTCTTCTTCAAAGTAAGGATCGAACCCTAAGTTCATCAAAGCTTTATTGGCGTTATAGCGGATGAATTTCTTTACGTCATGAGACAGCCCGACTTGGTCGTAGAGATCCTCTGTATATTCAAGCTCATTGTGATAAAGCTCTTCTAAAAGCTCAACCGCAAATTCGCGAAGTTCCGCTTTTTTCGCTTCTGTTTGTTTATTGTATATTTCCTGTGCCAGCAGTCCGACGTATACACCGTGGATCGCTTCGTCACGAAGGATCAGGTTGATGATCTCACCGCTTTGCATCAGTTTTCCTTGTCCGTAGAAATATAACGGATAATAGAAACCGCTGTAGAAAAGGAAGCTTTCCAGATAGACGGAAGCAACCATCGCTTTGAACAGTGAAATTTCATCATCTTTTTGAATGGCTTTGTAAAGCCCGACAATCATTTGCGCTTTTTTCTGCAAATATTTATTTTGTTTAACCCATTCAAATACTTCGTTGATCGTTTCAGTCGGAGCAAGCGTCATAAAAATATTTGAATATGATTTTGCGTGCACCGCGTTTTCCATCATCGCCATGAAATTAAGAACCGCTTTTCGCTGATGGCCCTCGACGTGCTCGGCCACAATCGGCATGCCTGTGTTCCCCTGCTCTGTATCAAGCAGTGTCAGGCCGGCGAGCACCTTCATGTACGTATCCTGCTCATTTTTACCCAAATACTTCCAAGTAAGAAGATCGCCGTTTAATGCGATCTCTTCCGGAAGCCAAAACTGCTTTACGTTTTGGTTGTAAAACATTTGGGTGAAATCATCTTCATGCTTTGACCAGTTTGCTGCGTCATAAATTTTTGTCACTGTTAACTCTCCTTTAATCAAACGACACAAGAAAGACAGCTGTCCTGCCCGGTATCTTTCGTTCTTGCATAGTAAATGGTTTTGATGCCTCTATGGTGGGCATACAGATCAATACGGTTCAGATCACGAGTTGTCATCGTATCTTTCAAAAACAGGGTAAAGCTGATTCCCTGATCGATATGCTGCTGGATTGTCGCGATCATATCCACCACTTTGAACATGTCCATATCATAAGCTTCTTTGTAGAAGAACCAGTTATTAGACGCTAACCCCGGCATCGGGTAATACGTTTTTGAATTTCCGTATGTTCTTTCTTCGATCCGTTCCATGATCGGCATAACGGACGCCGTGCTGGATTGGACATAGGAAATGGAGCCTGTCGGCGCGATGCACAGTCTGTAGCTGTGGTACATGCCGTTTTCGGCGACAAACGCCTTCAGCTCTTTCCAGTCTTCGATTGTCGGGATGTGCATGCCTTCAAAGAGCGCAGCGATTTTTTCGTATGCCGGTGAGAACTCTTTTTCGATGTATTTATTGAAATATTCTCCCGTTGCATAAGTGGAGCCTTCATAATGCTCAAACGTTTCGCCTTTTTCTTTCGCAAGCTCAGCTGAACGCTGGATGGAATAAAAGTTCACCATCATAAAGAACGTATTGGCGAAATCTCTTGCTTCCGGGCTTTCATAAGCGATGCCGTTTTGGGCCAGGTAGCCGTGAAGGTTCATGGCGCCTAAACCGATCGACTTCATCGCTTTGTTCGCGCGTCTGACTGCCGGCGCGTTGCGGATATCCGTCGTCTCAGATACATGAGTCAGGGAATCCGTCGCGAGTTTCACCGTGCGCTCAATCGATTTATGTTTCATGACATTCAAAATATTTAATGAACCAAGGTTGCAGGAAATGTCCAGGCCGATTTCGTCTTCCTCGTCATAATCTGTGTAAGCCGAAACCTGTGACGCCTGAAGCACTTCAGAGCAAAGGTTCGAGAATTTCACTTTTGATACGTGGTTATTCGCATGCTCTTTGTTTACGTTATCCTGGAACATAATGTACGGATAACCTGACTCAGAACGGAGAACGGCAAGCTTTTCAAGCAATTTGCGCGCATTCACTTTTTCTTTTTTGACACGCGGGTTGTCGACAAGCTCCTCATACATCGCCGTCATGTCCATCTCATCCATATGCTGGCCGTATTCTTTATAAATCGTGTGCGGATAGAATACATAAGCCGCTTTGTCCTCACGTGCAAGCTCAACGAACTTATCCGGAATGACGACACCGATAGAAAGCGTTTTGACACGCACATCTTCATCCGCAGAAATCTTTTTCGTATCAAGAAAGTCATTGATATCGCGGTGGAAAATGTTTAAGTACGCCGCGCCAGAGCCTTGTCTTTGCCCCATTTGGTCAGCATAACGGAACGCGTTATCAAGAAGCTTCATGACGCCTACAACACCTTTTGTGGCGTTTTCAACATCTTTAATCGCTTCACCTTTCGCGCGAAGCTTGGACAGATTAAGAGAAACCCCGCCGCCCAGTTTAGACAGCTGCATGGAAATATCGATCGCTCTTGAAATGTCGTTTAAGGAATCATTGACTTCGAGCAAGAAACAGCTCACAAGTTCTCCGCGGCGTTTTCTGCCGGCATTCAAAAATGTCGGTGTGCTCGGCTGATATTCCTGATTGATCATCAGATTTACATATTCTTTTGCTTTCTCAGTGTCGCCGTTTGCGAAGAACAGCGCAACAATTGAGATCCGGTCCTCATAACGCTCGAGGATTTTTTTCTTGTCATTCGTTTTCAAAGCATAGTCATTATAGAATTTAAACGCACTCATGAAGGAAGGAAAACGAAACTTCTTAGCGTAAGCTGTCTTAAACACTTCTTTAATGTCTTCAAAAGAATAAAGGCTTAAGAATTCCTCTTCGTAGTATTGGTTTTCAATCAAATAATCCAGCTTCTCTTTTAAATCGTGAAAGAAAACTGTGTTTTGATTGATATAGTCTACAAAATAGCTATGTACAGCCTCTTTATCTTTATCAAACTGGAATTTTCCATCTTGTTGGATCATGATTTCGTTATTTAACTGGATCCATTTTGGCACTTGATTTTGTGACAACTCTTTCTACCTCCTGAGTAAACAATTCAACGTCTTTAGATGTGCCGCTGAGTTCAAATTTGTGCAAGATCGGCACCTGATATTGTCTAGAGATGGTATCGGCGCTTTTTGCAAAGTTATCGCCCCATACTTTGTTGCCGCTCGCAGCGACTCCTAATAAGAGATGGGCGTATTTTTCGAGAAATGATTGTGTTGATGCCGGTACCTGACCGAAGTTTGTCGTGTAGGTGACCAAAACAAACGGAGTGTCCACGTGGTCCGTTTCGTCCACCTTGCGGATCAGCTGAAAGTCTGTTTTATTCACAAAACGCTGAACATTCCCTGTCTTTGAATCAAATATGATTTGAACCATCCTTATCACGACCTATCAAAAATAATGAATCTCTTAACACTATATATAGTATACTAACCTCTCAGAAAAACACAACATATTGAGGTCGATTTATAAAAAATTCATATTTTTGAAAGAGCGGACTTTGGCTCCGGCCCGATTAACGCCCAAAAAAGAGAGCAGAACGAGAATCATCTCTCATCCTACTCAAGGTGTCATGTGTAAGCCGATGTCTATCATAACATGAAAAAAAACTGCTTAGTAGTCTAGACTTTTATTCTTATTTTTTGTAAGAATCACATTTTTTTTCGCTTTCAACGGTTTCTTCAATCTCCACATCAGCACCGATTTCTTTCAGTACGGCTTTCAGAGCGCTTGTGATGGAAGCCTCTCTGATCAGTTCTTTGCCGTCAACGATGATGCTGGTTCCATATTCATAGCAGGAATCATCTTCACAAGTTTCTTCCCAATGGTTGATTATCACCTTGTGTTTCAATCGTCTCACCCTCTGCATGATCAATGTCAGTACTTAGTGTAGCTTGTGCGGCCCGCTTTGTAAATTCGAACGCTTGTGAAATTTATTCAAGCTCATCCAGCGCCGTTTCTTTTTTCAGTTCGATTTTATCCGTTTTTTCATCATAGCGGTATATTTTTAAGTAACCGTCCTCGACAATGCCGAAACGATTATGTTCCAGCTGCACCACGCCTTCTGTCTGCGGTTCGGCATCCGCCAAGCCGCCGTCATCATCCGTCACCACCGTCTCGTGATTGCTGCAAGCTCCAAACAGCAAAAAAACAGCGATCCAAACGAGCGTAATCCTGATTCTTCTCAGTTCATTTTCACTTTCGAACACGATTTTCCGAACCCCCTTTTATCTTTCCGATATACGGCCTGCAATATACAGACGCGCATAGAAAAAGACCATTGTTCATGGTCTTTGTCAAAAAGTCTATTCAAGCTCAAGCTGGACGTTTTTTTGCGGGGCGAACGTGGAGATGGCATGTTTATAAATAAGCTGCTGCTTCCCCTCCGTTTCGAGCAAAACGGTAAAGTTGTCAAAGCCTTTTACCTGGCCGCGAAGCTGAAAGCCGTTGAGTAAAAACACCGTGACGAACGTATTGTCTTTTCGGATTTGATTCAAAAACTGATCTTGAATATTAATCGGTTTCATGTTTCGTCCTCCTTGGTTCTCAATACAATACTGTTTCGATTAAATTTCCAGTTTTCCTGCTATGCACTCGAAAATTTCCTTTTTTCTGCTCAATATCAACAGGCGGCGTCATATCTGTCCATGAAACGGGCATTTTATTGCGAAACCAGGTCAGCTGGCGTTTCGCATATCGCCTTGAATTTTGTTTTAATTGCTCCACAGCCTGAGGGAGCGGCACTTTTCCATCAAGATATTCATACAGCTCTTTATAGCCGATCGCCTGAATCGATTGGCTATCCCGGATATTCATATCATACAGCCGCTTTACTTCGTCAAGAAGGCCGGTTTCCAGCATCAGGTCAACGCGCTCGTTAATCCGGCCGTACAGCACTTCTCTGTCCATTGTAAGACCGATAAGAACCGCATTGTAAAGCAGCTCCCGTTTTTGGGTTTTAAGATGCTCTGACATTGTTTTTCCCGATACATGCAGGATTTCGAGCGCGCGGATGACTCTTCGCGTATTGTTTTGATGAATGGCTGCCGCCGCTTCCGGGTCGGCTGCCGCAAGCTTGGCATGAAGCGCTTCCGCCCCTTCTTCAGCCGCCAGTTTCTCCATGCGCTCCCGGAATACAGGGTCGCCGGAGTTTTCCGTGAACGTATAGTCATACAGCACGGACTGAATGTACAGACCCGTCCCCCCGACAATCATCGGCAGCTTTCCTCTACCGGCAATCTCGGTGATTTTCCCCCTTACCATTTTCTGATAATCCGCCGTTGAAAAAGTGTCGGACGGCTCCAAAATATCAATCAGGTGATGCGGCACGCCTTCTGTCTCTTCTTCGGTGACTTTGGCCGTTCCGATGTCCATCCCTTTATATACCTGCATGGAATCTCCGCTGATGATTTCCGCATTCAGCATTTTCGCGAGTCCGATGCTTAGTTTTGTTTTTCCGACTGCCGTCGGTCCGACGAGTATGACGACAGGCTGTTTTTATTTTTCAATATGTATCACTCTCTTTTATAAATCTCCCCCTAATTATAGCATTCATTTCTTCAGGCACCTATCCATTTTGCCCTTTTTCCTGAGCGCTAAACATCCGCTACCACCCGATCGGCTCGTTTCCGACAACCTCTCTCGTTTTTCCTTTGAGCGTATGGCGGTGCGTTTTCCGTCCTTTCTCCCGCGGATCGTAAACGACGCCGCCGTGCTGGATCTGAATCGGCTCATTGTAGGCGGCAAAGGTGGTCTCTGAAAGCTCATGGTAATGTGTTCCGTCAACCCTCGGGATGGCAGGGCCGGAAATGCCGTAATACCTATGAAAATGGCCGTTTTCAAACGAGGTGATGCCCGTATAGAAATGTGTATGCTCATCTGTATTGCTGCCGTTCTCCGGCTGTGAAAAGCCTTCGATCACATGGTAATGCCCCTGCACTACATCCGTAACAGCCCGGTATGCGTGTGTGTGCGGAGGTTTTTTTGACCAATCGGACTGATACAGGCCCACAAAAGCTCACTCCTTTATTTTTGATAAACGCCCAATCAAAAATTGGTGGGCTGAATACTCTGTTATCATCTCAAATTTATTCTTGGAGGTACCTAAATTATGAATGAAGAATACACATACGAAGCAGATAGTGATATGAGACAGTTTGGACGGCCCGGATTTGGGTTTGGACGGCCGGGCTTCGGGTTCGGGCGTCCCGGATTCGGATTCGGCTTCGGGCGGCCGGGTTTTGGTTTTGGCCGGCCTTGGTTTGGCCGCCCTTGGTTTGGCGGGTTCGGACGGCCGTTTGGTTTTTACGGCGGACCGTTTGTCGGAGGGCTTGTCGGGGGGCTTGTCGGAAGCGCTTTGTTCAATCCGTATTTGTACGGAGGTTACGGCTACCCTTACTATCCGTATTACTACTAAGACAATCAAAAAGGGCTCCTTTCAGGGGCCTTTTTATATAGGCCTAATGTCTTGACTTGGCGGGCAAAGTTCGGATATTATTTTATTTTACTGCCTTAAACAAAAGGCATAAGGATTATGATGAGAGGGGGATTTGATATGATTCTGGGTTATATCTTCCTCACAATTGCTATTTTATCAGAGTCAATCGGCGCGGCCATGCTGAAGGTCTCCCGCGGATTTACGCGGTTTTTGCCGAGCGCGCTTGTAGTGGCAGGCTATTCATTGGCCTTTTATATGCTTTCACTGACACTGAATCTCATTCCGCTCAGCTTATCCTATGCAACATGGAGCGGAGCCGGAACGGTGCTCGCATCCATTATCGGAGCGAAATGGTTTCATGAAAAACTGGACAAGCAGGCCGTCATCGGACTTGTATTCTTATTAGCCGGTGTCATTCTGATGAATTGGTAGAAAGGAGAAGCATGATATGAAAGGATTACTCTGCCTGGCATTAGCCATTGTATCAGAAGTGTTCGGAAGCACGATGCTGAAGCTGTCGGACGGTTTTACGCACTTATGGCCCGCTCTCGGCGTCATTGCCGGAATCGGAGCCTCTTTTATGTTTTTGAGCTTCTCTTTGAAAAGCCTTGATTTATCCGCCGCATACGCGACATGGTCAGGTGTCGGCACGGCTTTAACGGCAATTGTCGGCTTTTTTGTTTTTAAGGAAGCCATGACAGCCAAAATGATGATCGGGCTTATTTTTGTCATCACAGGCGTCATCCTGCTGAACCGTTCCAAGTCTCAAAAAGCTAAAAAAATCAAACGGCCCGGAGCTGACCGTTTGAACTCGTCAAGCGCGGGCAGCTTTTACTTCAACCTCAAGCTCCATCTCCACGTTTCCTTGGATCGCTCGTGAAATCATACAGGAGGACTCCGCTTTTTGCGCTAACTTCCTGGCGAGCGTAAAGTCCGTTTCGGCTGCATCCGGCTTTAATAATATAAACGGGCGGTGAATGATTTTCTGGTACGTGAACACACCGTTCGTGACGTCTACAATTCCTTCAGATTCCATATGTAGATCTTCTTTATCCAGACCGCTTCTTTCCATCATCGCCGCAAGCGTTATAATATAACAGGTCGCGGCCGCTCCAAGCAGCATTTCATCAGGATTTGTGCCTTCTCCGGGTCCGTCCATTTCCTTAGGAATGGACACAGCCGTTTCCAGCCGGCCGCTTTTAATATCGCCGACGTCATTGCGATTTCCGGGCCAATTTGCTTTTAAATAAAAGTGATGTTTTGCCAAGGGACAAACCTCCTTTTTTTCAGTTTACTCACCTTTCACTGGTTTGTCTTTTTTTAAGCTCACGAATACTCTTGATTGATCACTCTTTTTATCGTACGGACAAACCGGTAAAATTCCTCCGTTTTTGTGAATTCCCTTTCGCGGTAATCAAAATTATCAAAAAACGCTTCCCGCTGTTCTCTGCTGATCTCAAGCTGTATACTAAGCCCGGTTTGCGCCTGGTTATTGATATTTTCGGTGTCAACCCCGGCCAGACCGGTTTTTGAGGTTGCCAATTCTGCAGGAAATCCGTTTCGTTTGAGAGCTCTCACCAATTTTTTCGCCCGCTTCCGGTCGCTTCCTCCGACAAGAGTATTTTTCTCGTCGCCTTTATAACCGTGAACTGCGATAACATAATGGTGCTGCTTAATGCTTTCGACTGCTGAAGGCTCATCGAACTTGGTGCTCGTAATATGAAGAGTCTGGTTATCATGCGCTTTTAATCCCTCAAACAGGTAGGTTGAATAATCATCCCTGAAAGAGCGGACGATCTCGCTCACCCCGCCCTCAATTCTCCCTCCGTGCGGCGACATGATCAATACGGGGCTCCCCTTTCGCTTATTGTACGATATATGATAATCATCGGGGTCTTCATGTTCAGCCAGATCTTTAAAATCTGTGTATGTATCAGAAGAATTCGAGGGATCAGGGTCTGACGCATAATGAGCACATCTTATTAGTAAGACCATTGCTACGATAATGATGACATTAAGTAAAATTCTTTTCATCAGCTCTCCTTCTTTGCTCCTTTCTGAAAAATGAAATATTCATTATATGGATTTTTGTCAATAGGTCTTATCTTAACATTCTATTAACATTATCATCAGTGAAAAACTTCCCGGTTTCGAAAAATCAATGGATTGTCACGGTTCAAGCGCTCAAATGCCGGGCATCAGTGAAAAAAGGTTGAGAGAGGGCAAAAAAAAAGGGAGGAACGCCCGAATTTTCAGGGGCGGGAGATTCACGGCCGGAAACGGAAGGCATCAATAATACGCTTTTAAAAATGAATATCCGCCTCCCGAAGCAAATGCGCAGGACAGAATGGAGCCCGTCAAAAAAGTTCTCATCTGCCTTTTTGTACAGCAAAATGCCGTTACAGCCCGCTCATCCCCTTTTTTTATCATAATGGTCCGTTTTGAAATAGAGCCGTCTTTTTTCATATATATAATATCAATCGGAAGCTGTTTTTCCAAGGAATGTCTCAATATGATGTTCATGTGTATACCTCCTTCCGCCGGATTCATCATAAACGAACAAACGTTCCGATCCAACTCGATTTCTTCTCCTGAAAAAGCCGCAAGTAACCAGCTCTCCTGAAGGACAAACAAACTGACCGAACATACGGCCTGTTCATATGGTATAGAGAGAATCGCCAGAATGGGAGGAAAAGTATATATGTTTGGTTACTCAATGGTACAAATGGTGCGGTCAAATGCTCATAAGCTGGACTGGCCGCTCAGAGAAAACGTATTACAGTTATATAAACCTTTCAAATGGACACCTTGCTTTTTGCACAATTTTTTCGAAAAAAAGGTGAAAAACAGAAAGAAAATGTCAGTCATCATTGAATTTGAAGAGGGCTGCCATGAATCCGGTTTTCACAGCACAGGACAGGTCTTATCAAAAGAAAAACGCTGCACCATAAAAAAGCAGTTTCAAACAATCAACTGCTGCAGCGCCGAAGTCACTCCGTCCGCCCTTCACATGCTTCTTTCGCAATGCCGGGATATCCGTAAAATCTATTTAAACCGTGAAGTAAAAGCTCTCCTTGATACGGCAGCTGAATCGTCTCATGCAAAAGAAGTGACCCGTAACGGCACCGTATTAACAGGAAAAGGCATAACCGTCGCCGTTATTGATACCGGAATCTACCAGCATCCCGATTTAGAAGGCAGGATTATCGGATTTGCGGACTTTGTCAACCAAAAGACAGAACCGTATGATGACAACGGGCACGGCACCCATTGCGCCGGTGATATCGCAAGCAGCGGCGCTTCATCTTCGGGTAAATATCAGGGGCCGGCGCCGGAAGCCGATCTGATCGGAGTCAAGGTTTTAAACAAATCAGGATCAGGAACCTTGGCTGATATCATTGAAGGTGTGGAATGGTGCATACAATATAATAAAGAACACACAAAGAATCCGATCAGAATCATCAGCATGTCACTGGGCGGAGATGCGCTCAGATATGATAAAGAAACGGACGACCCGCTCGTCAAGGCCGTTGAAGAGGCATGGAATGAAGGAATCGTCGTCTGCGTCGCCGCGGGCAACTCCGGTCCGGAAGCTCAAACGATTTCAAGCCCCGGTGTCAGCGAGAAGGTCATCACGGTAGGCGCCTATGATGACAATGATACAGCCAGCAATGAGGACGATACGGTCGCTTCTTTCTCAAGCCGCGGCCCGACGGTGTACGGAAAAGAGAAGCCTGACATTCTTGCGCCCGGGGTCGATATCGTATCTCTCCGTTCTCCGCGTTCATATCTTGACAAATTACAGAAATCAAACCGAGTAGGCTCCTTGTATTTCAGTCTGTCGGGTACGTCCATGGCCACTCCGATCTGTGCGGGCATCGCCGCCTTAATCCTTCAGCAAAACCCGCAGCTTTCGCCTGACGAAGTGAAAACACTGATCAAACAAAGTCCGGATCAGTGGACAAATGAAGATCCGAACATTTACGGAGCGGGCGCAGTGAACGCTGAAAATGCCGTGCCGAAAGAGTAACCTTTTTATCATGAGAACGGGGTCGTCTGCACCGGCAGATGACTCCGTTTTTCAGGTGAATAGATGAAACATTTATAATGAAGGAACTCGGAACAGTTCAGAACCGGCTGTCAGAAAAAAAGATCAATGCAAGGCAGTGTATTTCTAAAAAAATAGGGAATAAGTATGGTGTAGATAAAAGGAGGAATCACAATGGCACTTACAAACACCGAATTGTCTGAATGGCTGCAAAAACAGATCGGACAAACGCTTGATATCAGAAAAGGAGAGCTGACAGACAGCCGAAACGAGATTTCTGATATGGATCAGATCATGCTTCACCTTGATGATGTTCTCGTCCGCCGGACAAACCATCCCGATGACTATGTAGCGGATGAAGAACTCGTCTTAAAAGGGCACGGCACAACCTATACGGAGGAAGGAAATGTCCCGCTTCCCCAAGATGCGTATGAAATTCCTCTGCTCGGCGACATTACCATCCAAAAGGAGCAAGACGGATTAAAGGTACATACAGATCGGGCCGTGTATACAATCGGGACCCGGAAAGAGCAATAAAAAGAAAAAACGCCCTGAATCAGCGGCGTTTTTTTATTGGTTTTTTTCTTCAGAATATCCGTGGAACATCGTGAATGCGCAAAGCATAATGCCTAAAATAATGATAATCGGGAGCCAGATCACGGCAAACTTATAATCCGGTTCGGCAAAAGCGCCTATGACCGCCCCAAAGCAATACAGAACCAAGGCAAGCGCGCGCAATACAGCATCTCTCGTAAACTGCTTCCGCTTGTCCGCTTTGTAAAACCTTGCGGTGAGATCTTCAAAAAAATTAGCGAGCGTTCCCGTTAATACGGTCGTGGAAATCCCCGCTACACCAAGTTTTCTCGCGGCTGTCGTCTGCATTCCCATTGCGAAGCTGAGCAGCATAATCAGCACATAAACAGAAATGGCATCTGCAAAAAAGCAAGAGAACAAAGCAAACAGCAGCAAAACAGCTCCTTCAATAGCTAAAGCGGCAGTTACCGCAGGGGGCCAGAATGATTTCTTTTATTGCCCACAAGCAAGGCCGCGGCAATAACGCCGGCAATAAATCCGATTAACGAGGTTAACGATTTGAGTACGGCAAGGTGCCATGAGTTGCCGATCGCCAGGCCGAACAGAACGATATTCCCCGTCATATTGGCGGTAAAGATATGTCCCAGGCTTAAATAACCGATCACATCCACAATTCCCGCTGTTAAACAAAGAAGTAAAAGTGCAATATTTCGGTATGTAGTCACTGTCAATGTGATCCAATCCTTTCTCATGCTGATTCCAACATATAAGTTTACTCTTCACCATTTCATATGTCCAGCCGGCGCGCCGCTTTTACAAAGCATAAAAAAAACTCCGGCGAACCGGAGAAGTTACTGAACGATAAATAATACTCTCGTGCCGTCGGAATAGCCGCTCATTTGATTTCCAACCCATGAACCGGCCCCGCGGTTATCCGACGGGGTTACATATCTGATATCAGCCCCCGCCCCGCCTTCTGTGCAGACTGCCATGGGCCATTCATCACGGTCAAACCCGGGCTTTGTCGGAATTCCTTTCAATGATTCTTTCCTTCTATTCTCCGCTCCGCCCCGATCAATTGTACAAATCTCAGAATGACCTGCCGAAATGGCGTCTTTTATATGATTTCCCGTCTCTGGATATTTTGACAGCGGGAAATACAGCACCTGATCGTATCGGGATGCGGCACGAGCAGCACTGTCCGAATGGATGCCGGCGCCCGTAAGGCCGAACTGAAGAGAGATCACCAAAAGCAGACTTGCCGCCCATTTCATAAACGCATTCATTCACATCCTCCTTAAGAAGTTGATATGAAGCGTAAATATGTATATTAGCCGGATTTAACACACATGATGAATTGGCAAAAAAAGTTTGCTGTTTTGTTGATAATTAACGAAAATGGCGGCTTTACGATTTATCTATTGAACCGGCTTCTGTTTCCTTATATATTTTAGACATACTTATGAGCCGTTGTGATCAGTGTCTTCGGCAGATAAAAGGAGGAATGCCGTCCGGTCGGCAGGCACCGGCTGTTGGTTATGTCTTTTCAAAAACATGAAGGCGGGGAAATCCAGATGGAAAAAACAATGTTTCACCCACACTCACCCGAGTTTCACGAAGACCCTTTTGCGGTTTTAAGCAGATTCAGAGAGCAGGACCCCATACATAAATTCGAACTGCAGCGTTTCGGAGGCACCTTTCCGGCATGGCTCATCACGCGTTATGATGATTGTATGGCGTTTTTAAAAGACGGCAGAATTACGCGAGATGTAAAACGGGTCATGCCGAAGGAGCTGATCGCGAAGCTGAATGTCAGCGAAGATATCGATTTTGTCTCAGAGCATATGCTGGCAAAAGACCCTCCGGATCATTCACGTCTTCGATCTTTGGTGCATCAGGGGTTCACTCCCCGGATGATTGAGCAGCTTCGCACCGGGATAGAGCAGATCACAGAAGAGCTGCTGGATGAAATGGAAAAAAAAGCAGACCCTGATATCATGAGAGATTTCGCGGCACCGCTTCCGTTTATCGTCATTTCCGAGCTGCTCGGAATTCCGAAAGAGGACCGCGCCAAATTTCAAGTGTGGACAAACGCAATGGTTGACACGTCAGAAAGCGGACAAGATGCGACCAATCAGGCTCTCAAAGAATTTAAACAATATATGAAAACACTGATCGAAGAAAAAGAAACATCCGGCTGAAGATCTGACAACCAAGCTTATTTACGCTGAAGAGGACGGCCAAAAGCTGAGTGAATCAGAGCTGTATTCCATGCTGTTTTTGTTAGTCGTTGCCGGGCTTGAAACAACGGTTAACCTTCTCGGCTCCGGCACCCTGACGCTTCTTCTGCACAAAGACCAGATGGAGAAGATAAAGCGGCAGCCCGAAAATATCCAGACGGCGGTCGAAGAGCTTTTGCGTTACACCTCTCCCGTCATCATGATGGCGAATCGATGGGCGATTGAAGATTTCACCTATAAAGATGTTTCTATTAAAAAAGGCGATATGATATTCATCGGCATCGGTTCAGCCAATCGGGATCCGGAATATTTCGATGATCCTGATACATTAAATATAGCGAGAACACCGAACCGTCATATCTCTTTTGGATTCGGCATTCATTTTTGTCTCGGGGCTCCGCTCGCCCGGATGGAAGCATCCATTGCCTTTACTTCGCTTTTAAAACGGTTCCCGAATATAGAGCTGAAAGGCGCGCCCGAGGATGTAACATGGAGAAAAAATGTGTTTTTGAGAGGGCTTGAAACATTGCCTGTCAGATTTTAATATCGCCCCCTGTTTATCGGGGGTTTTTTTAATGTCTTATAAACAGGAAATCAATATAATAGTGAATATTTAGTACATAATGAATTTAGTTCTATATTAATAAAAAAACGGCCGGATTGCTCCGGCCGTTCTCTATTACCGTTTTACCAACTCATTTGTTTCGTCCAGCTTTTTTTTGAAAGATTTAAGGAAATTTGCGCTTATCGTTCCTTTGTTTGCGTACAGTTTTTCGCAGAATGCCTTAATGGCATTTTGCGGCTTTGGTTCCGACAGCATTGTGACATGATTGGAAGAGTGGACGTCCAGCAGGTGAAAGTGTTTCATCTGGTGTTCCCATTCTTTCCAATACGCATCATGGTCTAACGGAATTTGTTCTTCCTCTGCTGTCAGATAACGTTCAAGATCCCCGAGAAACAAACCGCTTTTATTACGGAAGTAGTAGCATTGCAGCGCTTCCGGATGAGGCAGCGGCTTCATGTCATACTCTTCCATTCCGTAAGCGAGCTGCGTCTTCATCATTTGCTCCAGCTGCATCCGGATCGCTTCTTCGGATTTTGGCAGACCGCGCTTTTTGGCAAGGCCGATCAATTCTTTCAATACTTCTTCTTCCTCAGCCTGGACGGTAATGTCTTCTCTGCTGATTAATGCCTCTTCAAGGTTTTCAGGCTTAAGATATGCCGTAAGCATCGTATTGATCGTTTGCAGCATGACTGACTTAACAGATGGTTTTCTTTCTTTCCATTTTTCACTGTACGGGGTGTCGATCATGACGGCGCTTTTTACTGTATGACCTTCCTCCTGCAAGAGGCGCGCGGTTTCATATGCAAGCATTCCGCCCAAGGAATATCCGCCGAGGTCATAAGGGCCTTTCGGCTGTACCGCTTGGATGATTCTCATATAAGAAGCGGCCGTCTCTTCGATTCCTTGCAGCGGCTCTTTCCCTGTCAAACCTCTTGCCTGGATGCCGTAAAAAGGACGCTGACTCTTTTTGGCGAATGGCTGGTATGCTTCAACGCCTCCTGTTCCGCCGTGAAACCAAAAAACAGGACGGCCTTTTTCTCTTTCATTCAACTTGACGAGTTCGGGAAAATTCCGG
This sequence comes from Paenibacillus lentimorbus NRRL B-30488, assembly GCF_000411595.1. Lineage (NCBI taxonomy): Bacteria > Bacillati > Bacillota > Bacilli > Caryophanales > Paenibacillaceae > Paenibacillus > Paenibacillus lentimorbus. The sequence continues at coordinate 199,793 of NZ_ANAT01000006.1, forward strand.
CCCGCCTCATGCGGTTGGTTCGTTTTTAACAGCATGCCGATCTCCTGAAGAGTGCTGCATTTCTGAAGAGCTTCCAGACTGATGCGGCTGTCTCCGTCCTCAAGTTTTTTCAGCAGCTGAATACAGGAGATTGAATCGAATCCGTATTCAGTCAGCGGCTTATTTTGATCAATTTCCGCTGTCTTCATCCCCAAAATGTCAGCCACAATGTCAGCTGCGCTCTCGCGGCGGAACTGAGGGTCCTGGGAAACCGGTGCAAGGCTGATCTCTTCTGGCTGACCGCCGTTCCAATACTTGTGGTGTTCAAAAGGATATGTCGGAAGCGGCACTCTTTGAACAGATTTGCCTTGGTGGAGTCTGTCCCACGGTATATCCGCTCCTTTCACCCAGCAAAATGCAAGCTTTTCCAGATTGTTTTCAGCCAACAGCGTCTCCGTGACGACTGTACCGAGAGTCCCTTCCAGTAAAACGCCGATATCTCCTGATCCAGTCTGCTGACTGCCTGTAAAGAAGCTTTTCATTCCATTGCTTTCTTCGGAAAATGCTCTGTACTCTTTCAGTTTTTCCAGCAATTCATCTTGATTGCGGGCAACGAGTGCCAAGCGGCAGTTCATCGCCTCACGGCCGGTCTGAAGCGTATAAGCAATATCCCGCAATGACGGAGTATCTCCAGTTTGCACAAAATCAGCCAGCTGACCTGCGGCCGCCTTAAGACGCCCTTCGCTCTTAGCAGAAATCACGATAAGCTGCGGGTCATGCTCAGATTCTTTGTCTTTATGGCTCGGGCTGTACTGTTCCAAGACGACATGCGCATTCATGCCGCCGAAGCCATAGCTGTTAATTGCGGCCCGGCGCGGGATCGGTCTGCCCGTATGGTCGGTGAGCTGTGTCCATTCCTGATTGTCTTCGGTGAAACGGAAGCGGCTTTTTTGAATAACCATTTGCTCATTTGCAGCTGTAAATCCGGGAATGCCCGGGATGGTATGATGCTTCATGGCCATCGCTACTTTTATAAGGGCGGCCAGTCCGGAAGCGAGTTCGCCGTGCCCGATGCAAGGTTTCACGGTGCTGATATAACAAGGCGCGCTTTCCTCTTGATTTGCAGACTCGCCGTAACCCGCTTTGATTGCATTAAACTCCAGCGCATCTGCCATTTCGGAGGCAATGCCGTGCGCTTCAATATAAGTGACGGTTTGCGGATCAACATCGGTGTCTTCGTACGCTTTTTTCATCGCGGCCTTCATTCCCGCCGGATTCGGTGCGTGAAGCGACATGCCTTTACCGCCGTGAGACACTCCTGTTCCTTTAATGACCATGTGAATATGATCGCCGTCTTCAATTGCCGCCTCAAGCGGTTTGATGATGATCACGCCCGCCCCTTCGCTTCTGACAAAGCCATCGGCATCTTTTTGGAACGATTTCGCCCGGCCGTTTTTGCTTAAATATCCCATTGAGTCAAAACCGATAAAACCTTTCGGCGATTGCAGAATATTGGCGGCGCCCACGACAGCCTGCTCACATTCGTTATGACGGATTGATTGAACCGCCCTGTGCAATGCCACCAGCGTTGACGTGCAGGCAGCCTCGTAATATTCACTCGGTCCTTGTAAATTCAAGGCATATGATATCCTGTTCGGAATGATGGACGGAATGGCTGTTCCATTGTTCGGATCGCTGTTGCCCGCGGCAACGAAAACGCCTGTCGTCCTGCTTGATAATGCCTTATTTGTCAGGCCCGCATCCTCCATTGCCTTCCATGTATGCATCAAAAGCAGAAACTGCTCCGGCCCCATTTGTGATGCCTCTTTAGGAGAAATTCCGAAAAAGAGCGGGTCAAATTCGCCGACACCGTCAATAAAACCGCCCCATCTGAGACTCGTGTCATTCTCATCGCCGGCGTAACGGCGCCAGTCCCAGCGGTCCGCCGGAATTTCGGTAATACAGTGATCCCCGTTTACGATGTGCCCCCAAAAAGACTGGATATCCGGGGATTGCGGAAACTGAGCTGACATACCGATAATCGCGATTCCTTGCTTGACATCGGCGTTATCACAAGGCGTATGCTGTTTCTTCGGTAAAGTGCGCTCTTCTGTTTCCGTGACCCCGGCCTCTTCTGAATGCTTATGATCGGCAAACAATTGAGAAAACTTGCTCTCATATGCTGACGCGAAGTGGCGGGTCAGCTCCTCCGCCGTCGGATACTCGAAAAACAATGTTGGATTCACATCGATGTCCGCCTCTTGGCCGATCTCTTTTGTCAGCCCGATCAGACTCGCTGAATCAAGTCCCAATTCCATGATATTCGCGTCAGAACGAAGAGAGGACGCGGGTTCATCCATCATCTTGGCGAGCTTGCCAAGGACGTAGCTGCGGATATCATCTGTCAGACTGTCGGCAGAAATCGGTGCTCCCGCATTCTTAACAGCCGTTCGGGCCGGCTGATTCATCTGTTCGGTTTTCGGGCGGAACCGTTTCAGGGCATAGCCTTCAAAACGCATCACCACTTCCGATCGGCTGCTGATGACATCTGCGTTAATCAGAATCATTTCCCCCGTTTGTTTGGCCAGCTTGATGTGCAGCCAGCAATCGGTAAGATTTTCCGGGCTGCTGAAGGTGACGGAATTAATGCCGAACGGCAGATAGCTTTTCGCCTCTGTTTGGTCCAATAAAGAAAGCGAGGCCAAGTAAGCACTGTTGGCGATTAATGGATTTATGGCATAATGATGCGCTTGTTGTGAGTCGCTATTGTTCAGGTTCACTTTCGCTAAAACGGCATCAGTGCCTTTGTACAGGCGGGTGATCGTTTTAAATTCTTCTCCCCACACGACGGTTCCCGTTCCGTCTCCGTATAACTCATCTATCCGGCCCACTTCCCGGTATGAGCGCTGAATGGCCGCCAGATCCGCGTGCTGCTTTTGAAACGGATACGGGCTGCACTCGGCATACGCCGCTATGCTCCAATCAGGAGACGTGCGGCTGCGGTGCATTATGCTCAGTTCAAATCCATCCCCGTTTTGTTTCGATTCTGTTTTCAGCTCGATGCGATCGCCTTTTTTACGGTAATGGGGCTGACGTAATTCAGTTTTTTAATATGTCCTCCCTCTGCTTCAGGAAAAAGATCACAAAAATGATCGACTGCCAGACTGTTATATGTAGCGCCGACGAGTACCGGTTCTCCGCTGAATTGATGCCCTTTCACGTATGGGTCGTCATCACTGTATACCGCCTGAACGCCGGCAGCGTTTTCTGATTCACCGAAATGAAAAGAAGTCCCGTGGTCAAAAGCGTAGGCCGGCAGATGAACGGCGTGCTCTTGCTGCAACTGATCAAACGTGATATTCTCTCCTTTTTCCCATTGCCGCGCACGCCGGCCGATTTCAGAATCGGAGAAATTGAGATTCCGCTGATCCATGCGGTAAGCGGCCAGTTTTTCCGACAGTTCCTGAACGGAAGCAGCCGTAAATGCCGCCCGATACTCCGGATGATGCGTTCTTTTTTGCAGCGCGGATGCGATGGCGGCCGGATGAAGAGATGGCGTCTTTTCTAAAAAGGCCGCCAGTCTCTCAAGATAGGCTTCAAAACTCCATTTTGTTTTCGCTGACACAGGGAAAATATATTCCTCATTGCCGTGACGGGCATGATTAGAATTCGGATTGATATATTCTTCTACGATGAGATTTGCATATGCCCCGCCTGCCCCGAAGGAATTGATCATGCTTCTCCGCGGTATGATGTCTCCCGTCTCGGCATCCTTCAGACGCTCCCAATACTCGGTTTTCTCCTGCAGGTAGAAGGCCGTTTGTTCAAGCGCGATATTCGGATTTTGCGGTTTTGCATTAATGGTTGGAACTAATGTTTCCCGCTCCATTTGCAGCAGCACTTTCGCGAGCTGGGACATCCCGGAGGCCGCCTCTAAATGGCCGAGATTTGACTTGACGGATCCAAGCGCGCAAAATCGTTTTTTATCGGTATATTGCGAGAACGCGTTTGTCAGGGCAATGACCTCAATCGGATCTCCCAATACAGAGCCGTTTGCCGCTGATTCAACATAACTGATTGTTTCCGGATTGATCCCGGCCTTGTCAATGGAAGCCGCCATGAGCTTCGCCTGCTGTTTCGGATCCGGAGCTGTGTACATCTGCCTTCCGCCGCTATGGCACAACGCGCTGCTTTTAATGATCCCGTAAATATGGTCTTTGTCGGCAACCGCTTTGGAGAGCGGCTTCAAGAGCACTGCCCCGACTCCCTCTCCCGGCATCAGGCCCGTGCCGGTTCCGAAGCTTTTGCTTTCACTTCCCTGTTCAAGCAAATTCGCCCGTTCGAGCGCATCATATTTAGACGGTTCAAGCGTGAGATTGACCCCTCCGGCAATCGCCATGGAACAGCTGTTAAGCTTCAGGCTTTCACAGGCGAGATGAATGGCGCTCAGTGAGCTGGAGCATGCGGTCGTAACGCCCATGCTCGGACCCGTTAAATTGAAAAAGTGGGAAATGCGGTTGGCGATATGCCAATCCCCTCCGTTAGAGCTGAGCGCAGCTTTTTCCAATGAAGGGATATTCCAGAAATATTGATTGTACATACTGCCCATAAATACACCGATCCCGCTGTCTGATTCCTGCCATTCGTTTACTCTTTCTAACGAGTAGCCGCCGTTTTCAAATGTTTCCCATACGGTTTCAAGGCTTAGACGGAGCTCAGGCGTCATCTCCATCACATGGTCTTCCCGGATGTCAAACAAGTGATGGTCAAAAGCGTCAATATGCTGCAGAAATCCGCCGCACCGTGTTTTGTGTTCTTCTTTTCGTGTTTCTTTTGCCATCGTTTTCAGAAGACCGGACTTCCATCTGTTTTCCGGAGCTTCCGTAATACAGCTGTCTCCGGCTTTTAAATGCTCCCACAGCTCATCGAGGGTTTCAGACTCGGGATAGCGGCCGCTGATGCCGATAATGGCAATGTCGTCACGATCTGAGCGATGATCGGTGACGGTTTCTGTTTCCGGCTTTAGCGCTTTTGGCTCTTTTTGTTCAGTGATAAATCGCCGCGTTTCCGTGACAAGCGGCACCGGTTCATTCATTGCAGGTTCCGGATGCTCCGTTTCAGGAGGCGCTTGATCGGCTCCGAATGCCTGTTGCAGCTTATCCGGGTAAGTTTCCAGCAAATACTCGGCAAGTTCTTTCGTATTCGTGTGTTCAAATAAGACCGTTTTCGGCAGCTCGCCCGTCAATGTTTCCAGTTCACGGATAAAATTCACCTGCAAAATGGAGTCGATGCCGTATTTTTCAAAGCTGGTTTCCGGCTGAATGCGCTCGGGAGCAAGCTTTATGGACTTGGCTAACGTTTCTTTTATGAATTGCACCGTCCGGTCTGTGACTGAGAAAGACGGTTCTGTGAAATCAGCCGGCTCTTTGGAAGCCGCAATTTCTTCAACCGCCTGCGCGTCCGGCTGCTTTTGCCTGATGACGCCGTCGCTTTCTGCCGCCACGATCTGCTGGCCGAGGTGATGTGACGATTCCGCCATAAATGTAACGTACCGATATCCCTCGCTTTCCAGCGCAGACTGCCACGCTTCAGGATACAGCCCAGGGCATCCGGGAATGCGCAGTTTGGCGTCTTCATACAGCCACCAGCCTTCCAAAAGACCGAATGTCAGATGAGAATAAACCGAATGGCTGCTGATCTCATTTAATAGCAAAATCCCATTCTTTTTAAGCACCGCTTTGGCATTGCGAAGTGTCCGCCGAATATTTTTTGTCGCGTGAAGCACATTTGCCGCAATGACCGCGTCATATGCACCCGCCTCTATACCCTGCAAAGCCGGGGGCTCTTCCACATTAAACCGCTTATAAGTCAAATACGGATTGTCGGGACCGTATTCTTTTTCAGCATGCATGAAAAAGGCCTTTGACAGATCGGTGTAGCAATATTCTTTCACATGATGTTTGACCTCTTTTAATCTTTTGAAAACTGCCGCGCTCGTCCCGCCCGTCCCCGCTCCGATCTCTAATATCCGGATTTCCGCGTTCGGGTCTTCTTTCAGTCGTTCTTCAATGAAAGCCGTCAATGTGTCAGCGAGCACCTCATTAAAGTAGTCTGCCGTTTCATTGTTTTTATAGATTCCTTCAACCAATTCCATTGATGAATCAGGAAACAGAACATCAGTGGCAGAAACTCTGCCGGATAAAATATCCGGCAAAGCTCTGAGAGCGGTCTCCACTAAGGTGATCATCGCCTGTTTGCTGCTGTCCTTGAGTAAAGGAGCTTTCTTTTCATCCCATTCTTGCCACAGAACGTCCGCACCCTCTATCGGACCCGTTAACACATACGTACTGCCAGACTGTTTCAAAAAGCCTTTTTGCACCAAGATGGAGATGCTTTCTTCCAGCCACCTGCCGTAAAACCCCTGCATGACAGGCTGCGTTTCGTTTTCCGTAAAAAATCCGACAGATTTCAGCTGGCCTGCCAATAGTTTGTAAAGAAGATCTTCAGTGTTTTGCAAAGCCGTCCCCTCCTTAACTCAATTGTTGTACATGTCTTGTTACTTTAGGCTGATAGCTTCGCAGTTTTTGCATCGCCGAGCCGTGATGTTCAGGGTATACTTCTATCATTTCTTCCGGTTTTTCCTCCGACTCTTCCGCCTGTTTCATCATGACGAACTGATTCAATGGGCCGCCGAGCAATCGTTCAAGCGCCGCCATTGCTTCGGGCGCTTCAATTGATCCGACTCCCGCCTGTTTCATCCGTTCTTGATATTCGGCAGATGATACGATTCCGACACTGCCCCAATAGCTCCAATTCATCACTGCCGCCGAATACGGCCGGACTTGAGCTAAATGAGCGGCAAAGGCATCTTTGAAACTGCACCCGGCAGCATAATTGCTTTGTCCGGCCGCTCGTGCAAATGATTGAACGGATGAGAAGAACAAAGCAAAGTCCAGCGGCTCATTTTGGAACACGCGGGCCATATTCACGCTGACATTGACTTTTGCAGCGAGCACGCTTTTCAAACGGCTTTCCGGCATATTCGCCAGGCTCTGATCCTCTAAAACAATTGCGGAATGGATGATTCCGTTAATTTGCGGGTGCGTGCGTTTAATCGTTTCATACGCCCGTGTGAGCTCATCCGGGTTTGCCGCGTCAGCTTCAATATAAATCGGCGCCGGCCCGAATTGGCTGAGTCTGTCGATTTTTTCCTGGATGGCGCTGTTATGTTTTCGTCTGCCGATCCAAACGACTCGCGCCTGATACGTTTTCACGGCATATTCGCTCCATGCCTCGCCGATGCCCCCCGCGCCGCCGATGACGACATAAACGCCGCCTTTTTGGTAAGAGGTCCGGCTTGACACCGGCTGCTGTACAGGAATAAGGCGCTGTTTGTACCAGTGATTGTTGCGGTACGCCCATGTATTTCCTTGTTCATCAAACGGCGCTGAGAACAGCTCCGCCTTTGAAACATCTTCCGGACATCCGGCATCAATCAGCCGTGTTTGCCAGTTCGGATACTCTTTTGCGAGCGAACCGATCAAACCGTGAATGCCTGCATGAGCCGGATCAATGATGTCCGCCGGCTGTACGGACTGTGTTTTTATTGTGACTGCAGTCAAGCTGATTCGCTTGCCTCCGTATCCTAAAGCAAGCATCGCCTTAATCACTCTGTACATCTGGATGACGCCCGCATCTTGAGCTTTCACCATGTCATCATCGCTGTGAAAAGGAGCGATCCATACGATATGCCCGAAAGACCCTCTTGCTTTCAGTTCAGCCGCAACAGCCTCTATTTCATCCTCCGGGTTGATATGAAGCCGTTTCGCAGAAGGATGATGCAATTGAAAAGCCGCGCTTTCCTCATCCCCTGCGATAAAGACAACCTCTTCCGTCTTATATGCCGGGCTTTGGTCACGGAATTCCGCAAGATCCCATACCGGAGCCAGAAGGTTTGCTCCATTTAATGATGTTTCCGGCGCCGGGCCTTCCATCATTCTGGAAGAAATCCCTTTAATCCTGACACAGACGCGGCCTGTCTCATCGCATAAGTCAATGTCCAGCCGCTGTATTTTTTCATCCGTTCCCCGGGAGCTGACATACGCCCACATGCTTGTCGTGCATGGGCTGAAAATGTCCAGTTCCTCAAGGGCGAACGGCAGTGACAGCTGGTTATCATCTGCATGCAGCTTCAGTCCGATTGTCGCTTGCAAAGCTGAATCAAGCATACACGGGTGAAGAACGTATTGATCTGCCGTTTCTTCGAGGAAGGAAGGCAGACGGAGCTCAGCTAATGCTTGATTGCTTCCGATATGAATGTGCTGAATTCCTTGTTGTCCGGGACCGTAGTCAATGCCGATTTTGCTGAATAAACCGTAACACTGCTCAGAAGTCAGCATGCTGCGGCCGCATTGAGCTTTCAGTGCGCCTATATCACGGTGCGGAGCCTCACCGGCGCTGAGAATGCCGGCAGCCCCCTGACAGTGTATCTGCCTGCCGCTTGCTTCTGTTTGTGAATCGGTGTAAATGTCATACACGATTTCACCGTTTTCCCTCGGGTTCAGGCTGATTTGCGCTTCAATCGGGCGGTTTCCCGCTTCGATCGGCCGAACCCAAACGATGTTTTTCAGGCGGGTGACAGAAGGACGTTCCTTTTGCCCTTTGACTGCCTGAGCAACCGCCGCCCTAGCCATTTCCAAGTAGGCAACGCCCGGCATGACCGGCTTGCCTTTAATAAGATGATCGGTGAAAATCGTCTCTTGTCCCGTAAATTCGGATCGGTACCGCTGCTCTGTTAAATCCGATACATTTTCGTGAAGCAGCGGGTGCAGCACCCGCGCCGTCGGCACAGCTTGCGGTTTTTCTGCTTTCGGCCGGTTGTCCGTGATCCAGTACCGCTCTTTCGCAAACGGGTAAGCAGGAAGACTCATCCGTTGGGGCTTGATATCAGAATATAAGCCGTCCCATTTGATATCCGCGCCCTGCACCCATAATTCCGCAAGCTTGTCATTCTCCCGGCGGCTTATCAGCTCTTCGATATCCGCTTCGCCGTTTGCGCCTGCCAGAATGGATTTCAGCGGGATTTTACCCGCTTTTCCTTTATAAATGCCCGCTATATCATAACGTCCTTTCGCACAGCTTTTTAGCTTGTCCCGCAGTTCTTCGGCCGTGGAAGCGATGATGGCCGCTCTTTCTTCCATCGCATCACGTCCCTGCTGAAGCGTGTAAGCAACATCGGCAAGATCAGCATCCGTAAAAGAAGCTTGCGCCAGCTGCTGCGCTTGTTCCTGCAGACGTTCTTCTTCTTTGGCCGACAGCACAAAGATTTGAGGGTGTGTGAAAACAGCTGTTTTTCTTTCTTCCCTCGGGATATATTCTTCAATGACGACATGGGCATTTACGCCGCCGATGCCGAAAGAACTGATTCCCGCACGGCGCGGCAGATGATTGCCGTTTTCGTCTTTCAATGCCGTCCATTCTCTTTTTTCCTGTACGATGTAAAACGGACTGTCTTTCAGCTTGATATACGGGTTGATGACCTCGCTGTGGAGGCTTTTTGCAAGTGTTTTATGCTTCATCTGCATCAGCACTTTGATCACACCCGCGACACCGGCTGCCAGTGACAGGTGGCCGATATTGGTTTTGGCCGATCCCAAACCGCAGTGACTCGCGTAAACGGCGGGATCGCCTGTTTTTTCGTACAGCTTTTGAAAGGCGGATTTCAGGCCGTTGATTTCGACCGGATCGCCAAGCTCCGTTCCGGTTCCGTGCGCTTCTATATAAGTGACGGTTCTCGGATCAATGCCTGCTTTGTCATAAGCCGTTCTGACGACTTCCGCCTGGGCTTTCGGGTTCGGTGTCGTCAAGGAGTTCGCGCGTCCGCCGTGGTTGACCGCGCTGCCTTTAATGATGCCGTAAATATGATCGCCCGCTTTTTCCGCTTCTGACAGCTTTTTCAAAAACAGAATTCCGGCACCTTCACTGACGGCAAATCCGTCCGCCCTGTCGGAGAACGTTTTGCATTTCCCTTCTTTGCTCAGCGCACCCGCTTTGTCATAAGCGATGTGGCCTTGCGGTGTGACGACGGTATTCACGCCGCCGGCGATCGCCATCTCGCAGTTCCCGTTTTCAATGGCGCATACGGCGTGATGAATCGCGACCAGCGAGCTGGAACAAGCCGTGTCGATCGGTTCACTCGGCCCGTGCAGATTGAGCATATAGCTGACGCGGTTCGGCCCTGCTGACGGACTCATATTTGCGGCTGACGCACCGCCGATATCCAGGTCGGAAAACAGTGAGCCGTATCCGGTATTCCCCGTGCCGATATACAGGCCTGTTTTCGTGCCGGAAAGGCTTTTAGCGGAATATCCCGCATCTTCTATCGCCTTCCACGCATACATCATTAACAAGCGCTGCTGGGGATCCATCTGTTCGGCTTCCAGCGGTGAAATTCCGAAGAACAGCGGATCAAATTCCGCAACTCCGTCAATAAATCCGCCCCACTTTACATTTGTTTTGTTGGCTTCATTAAGCGGGTCACCGTAATACTCCCGCCAGTCCCAGCGATCCGCCGGCACCTCTGTTATACAATCTTTTCCCTCTTCTAAATTGCGCCAATACTCATCAATATTTGCGGCCTTCGGAAACACTCCGCTCATGCCGACAATGGCGATCGGTTCCGGTTTATCTTCAGCCGCAGTCTGAACAGGCTGTACGGCTGTTTTTGCAAATCGTTTGTTCCCTGCCAGTCTGATGCCGCCATCATCTGTTACACCGCTTTGCTTTTCTTCTTTCGGCTGTGTGCTGCCGGCAAATTGCGTTTGATAGTCTTCTGCTAAATGATGCGCCAAGGCTTGAATCGTCGCATATTCAAAAAATACGGTCGGTGTCAGATCAAGCTGATAAGTGTCATTCAGCTTGTTGGCGAATTCCGTCAGCGTAATGGAATCAAATCCGTATTGATTGAACTCCAATTCGATATCGATTTCTTCAATGTTTATTTTCAGAAGCCCGGAAACTTCTTTTGCCAGCAGTTCCTGAAGTTTGGCCGTCAGGTCTTTCGGCGCAGGCGTTTCCTCCGTTTTCTTAACCGGTGCAAAAGCGGCTGCGGGAGTCTTTTGAAGCAGTTTTTCCCGCATTACGGCGCGGTTTCCTTCCATGACGAGCACGCTTGTTTTCCCCGTGCTCCATGCTTTGTAAAGAGCTTCTATTCCGGTTTCAGTGCGCATCGGTGTTACGCCGGTTCTTTTTTCGGTGAGCTTCGCCATTTCTTCATTGACTTGCATTCCGCCGTCTTTCCAAAGCGGCCAATTGATTGACAATGTGTGACCGTGGCGGTACATTGCCGTAACCAGCGCGTTGCGGTATGCCGCATAGCTGTCCATAAATGCGTTTGCCGCCGCATAATCCGCCTGTCCCGCATTCCCGGTGACACCGGAAATGGATGAGAAAACGATGAAAAAGTCCAGCGCTAAATGCTCGGTTGCTTCATCAAGGTTGACAAATCCGTCCGTTTTAGGAGCCAATACACTGTAAAACTCTTCGGTTGTTTTCTTTGCGATATATTGATCTTTCATCACACCCGCGCTATGAATGATGCCGTGAAGGCCGCCATATTCCGTTTCAATTGTTTTGACCAGGTCTGCCGCAGTTAGAGCGTTTGTTACGTCAGCCTGTTTGTATTCCGCTTTTGCTCCGAGTGATTCAAGCGATTGCAGCTGCATCCGCTGATTCTCGCTTAATGCGGAACGGCCTGTCAAAACCAGTGTCGGCTCTTTGACTTTCCGGGCAATTTCTTTCGCGAAAATAAATCCTAAGCCCCCGGCTCCTCCGGTAATGAGATAAATGCCTCCGTCGTTCCACGGAATGCGTATTTTTCCGCCGGACACGGCCGTTTCTTTGACATCTGCGCTATATCGGATGCCGTTTTCATATTTGATATGGCTGTCATCAGCCCTTGTTTTATTTTCTCTGATGATGTCTGTGATTCTGCCGTTTTCCGCCGGTTCTATTTCAATCAGCTGGGTTTTCAGTTTTTTATTTTCCAGGCCGGCTGTTTTTAGCAGAGCTGAAATCCCTGAGAGCAGCTGATGCTTATCTGTTTTAGCGAGAACCGTCTGGATAAGGACGTCTCCTTCCGTCTCTTCCTTCAGCAGTTTTTGCAGCGTCTCCAATATCCGTCCTGTATAATCACGGAAGCGCGCCGCCGCTTTCCCGTGCGGGGAGGTCATTTCAATACATTCAGCTCCCGCGGCTTCAACGGCTTGTTTTAATCCGGCGTCTGTGTCACAAAGCATTACGATATGCCGGGCAAAAACCGGTTCCGTTTGAGCAGCAGTTTCATCGCTTTGGGTCCATACCGGCTCAAGCATGAGCGTTTCCGGAGCTTTTTCTTTTTTCTCAGGTTCTTTTTCAGCCGTTCTGAATGACAAACCTTTCAGCCTTACGCACACCTTGCCGTTTTCATCACAAATATCAAGATCGCGTTTTTCAACCTGGCCGGCTTTGTGGTCTTCAGAAAGTCTGGCGTATACCCACATCTCGGCAGCGCATGCGCTGAATACTTCAAGCTCCTGAACCGCAAACGGAAGCATCAGTTTTTCATCATTTGTTCCGGTTAATATGCTTGATGCCTGCAATGCAGAGTCCATTAAGCCCGGATGCATGACATACTCCTGTACCGTGTCCGCACAAGCCGCATCAAGAGACAGTCTGCCCAATACGAAATCATCACCTGTATAAATCGCTTTGACACCCCGGAAAGCCGGGCCGTAATCAAAACCGATTTTGCGGTACATATCGTACACTTCATCTGCAGAAAACGGTGTCTCGGCGGATTGTGATCTCAGTTTTTGCAGATCAATGACCGGAGCCTTTGCGTCAGGGCGGACTGATACTGCCCCTTGGCTGTAAACGGACGGCTGATCTGTTTCCCGGCCGCTGTAAATGTCGAATTGAACGTCATTTGCCGTTTCAGGAATGAGACGGATGTTGACATGGACCGGCTCGTCTTCAATGGTGATCGGCCGCACCCAAACCGTATTCTTAAGCTTAACGCTTCCTTGTCCGGCCGGTACTTCAGATGCCTGTTCCATTGCTGCGCGCGCCATTTCAAGATGTGCCACACCCGGTAAAACCGGCACGCCTTTTACAACATGATCCGCAAGGTAAAATTCTTCTCCTGTATAGATTGAGCTGAACCGCTGTTCTGCAAGGTTTGAAGTATTTCTGTGCAGAAGCGGATGAAGCGCGTCTTGTTTTCCGGCAGATACTGTGCTTGTTTTTTCGTGTTTTCCGGTGTGTTTCGCCGCCCAATAGCGGTCTTTTGCAAAAGGATACGACGGCAGGCTCATGCGTTTAGGCGGCCGGTCTCCATACAGCTTCGCCCAATCGACGTTCAGCCCTTTGACCCATAATTCAAGCAGCTTCGCGTATTTGCCGCGTGCCATCCATTTTTCAACGGCTTCTTGAATTTCTTCATCTTCCGTCAGCATTTGCAGCGTGCCTTTGTCTATTCTTCCTCTGTACAAATCCGCATGCTTATCTCCAGTGATAAACTGTGACAGTTTTTCCTGCAGTTCTTCTGCGGATCCGGCAATAACCGCCAGGCGTTCTTCCATGGCGTCCCTTCCGATTTGGAGAGTATATGCCATAGAAACGAGGCTGGAATGATCGTATCGTTTTTCAGTAAGCGCACGTTTCAGCTGTTTTGCCTGCTCTTTCAGGCGTTTTTCATTTTTGGCGGACAGAACGAAAAGACATGGGTCGATATGAGAATCATCTGCTTCCTCTCTGTCTTCTGGAATGTATTCTTCGATGACGACGTGGGCATTTACGCCTCCGATGCCGAATGAGCTGATGCCCGCGCGGCGCGGCTGTTCGTTTCCGCGTTCGTCCGTCTGTGTCTTCCATTCCATCGTCTCCCGCACCAGATAAAACGGGCTGTCTTCAAGCTGAATGTACGGATTTACCGTCTCACAGTGGAGACTTTTGACTAATGTCCGATGCTTCATCTGCAGCAAAATTTTAATAATGCCCGCTGCTCCCGCGGCAAGGGACAAATGGCCGATATTCGTTTTGACCGACCCTAAGCCGCAATAGCCGGCCGCTTTCTCTTTTCCGTCTGCAAACGAGCTGAACGCTTGTTTCAGGCCGTTAATTTCAACGGGATCCCCCAATTCTGTTCCGGTGCCGTGCGCTTCGATATAAGAGACTGTTTTCGGATCAATGCCCGCTTTTTTGTATGCGGTTTTAATGACTTCCGCCTGTTGTTTCGGGTTAGGCGTTGTTAAAGATGCCGCACGGCCGCCGTGATTCACCGCGCTTCCTTTAATGACGCCGTAAATATGGTCCCCATCCGCCTCAGCGGCTTTCAGCTTTTTGAGGAAAAAGAGCCCGGCTCCTTCACCATGGGCAAAACCGTCAGCCTGATCGGAGAACGTCTTGCATCTTCCTTCTTTACTCAGCGCGCCCGCTTTGTCAAAGCTGATATACACATCCGGAAGAACAATCGTATTGATTCCTCCCGCCAAAGCCATGTCGCACGTCCCTTCTTCAATTGAAGAAACGGCATGGTGTATGGCAACGAGCGAGCTTGAGCAGGCGGTATCAATCGGTTCGCTCGGCCCGTGCAGATTGAGCGTATAGCTGACACGGTTCGGTCCGACAGACGGACTTGTATTCGCCACGGATGACCCTTCAATCGCCGCATCGGCATTGGCTAAAAGAGAACCGTAGCCGGTATTTCCGGTCCCGATAAACACACCTGTCTTTGTGCCTGAGAGACTCTTTGACGCATATCCGGCATCTTCAATCGCTTTCCACGCATACGTCAGCAAGAGGCGCTGCTGAGGGTCCATTTGCTCCGCTTCCCGCGGTGAAATCCCGAAAAACAACGGATCAAATTCAGCAATTCCGTCAATAAACCCGCCTTGGTTGACGTTTGTTTTATTGGCTTCTTTTGCGGGATCCCCGTAATAGTCCCGCCAGTCCCAGCGGTCTTTCGGAATCTCGGTCATGCAGTCTTTGCCTTCTTTCAGGTTCTGCCAGAAAGCTTCAATGTCTTCTGCCATCGGGAAAATCCCGCTGATGCCTACGATTGCGATCGGTTCCGGCCCTTGGTCCCGCTGCACTGTCTGGGGAAGTGTCTCAGGCAGAGTGCGGCGCCGCTTAACGGCCGGGCGCGTGATTTGAGTCTCTTTTACCGGTCTTGCCGATTGAACCGTTTTTGTATTTACCGCAAACCGTCCGGCAAATTCCTCTTCGTATTCACTGATTAAATGAACGGCAAATTCATGGATTGTCGGATGATCAAAGAAAATCGTCGGCGTTAACGTAAGCCGGTACGTTTTGTTTAACTGGTTCGTAAACTCAGTCATCGAGATAGAATCCAGCCCGTATTTTGTCATTTCTTCGTGAGGATCAATTTTGTCAATGTTTACTTTTAACAGTGAGGCCGTCTGCTGTTTTAACAGATGCTTCACTTTTTCAAGCAGGCTGTCAGCATCAATGTCATGACGTACGCCGGTCTCTGCTTCCGGATGATCATTCTCTTTGCGGAACAGTTTTGCTTTCATGTTTTTCACATCTCCTTCAAGAACTGTCATCCGGGCTGACCCGCTCATCAAGCCTTGATATAAAGCCTTGATGCCGGCATCTGTGCCGAGCGGTGCGATTCCCGCCTGCTGCATCAGCATATCTTCCGTCTGCTTTCCTGCCTGCATTCCGCCTTCTTTCCATAACGGCCAGCTGACAGAAAGCGTCTTTCCGTATCTTTGTCCTGCGGCTTGTAAAGAACGGCGGTACTCGGCATACATCTCCATAAAGACATTTGCAGACGCATAATCAGCCTGGCCGACGCTTCCAAGCACACCTGATAAGGATGAGAAGACAATAAAGACATCTAATTTCTCATGTTGTGACGCTTCATCAAGATACACAAGGCCCTTCACTTTCGGAGCGAGAACGTGTTGGAATTCCTCTGCCGTCTTCTTCACCATGTAGTTGTCTTTTATAATGCCGGCACTGTGAACAATCCCGTCCAGCTTGCCGTGCCGTTTGCGGATATTGCGGATCAATCGGTATACTTCTGCTTCGTCCGTGACATCGGTCTGCTCGTAGAAAACAGAGGCGCCGGCAGCACGTACAGTTTCCAGCATGTCTTTCTGCTTTTCTCTGAGAGCGGACCGGCCGGTTAGTATGATGACGGCGGCTTTTGTACGGTTTGCGATCTCTTTTGCAAAAATCAGACCTAAACCTCCGGCACCTCCTGTAATGAGATAAACACCTTCGTCTTTCCACGGAATGTCCGACTCCGCCTGGGGAATATCCATCTCTTCCCAATCAGCGGCAAAGCGCTTGCCGTCTTCATATTTCACATGGACGCTTTCGGCATGCATACGGTTTTCGGACGCTTTTTCCGCGATGCCTTCAGCACTTTCTTTCTCCTCGGCTTCGATCATTTGACAGATCAGCTTGGAATGTTCAAGGCATGCGGTTTTGAAGAGGCCGGTAATGCCTGAGAACACCTGCTGTAAGCCTGCTGACCGCGTAACAGCCTGAAAAAGCACGCGGCCCTTCGACTTGCTTTTCATTATGGTTTTGATATGGCCAAACAGCTGACCCGCATAAGAATGATACCGCTCTGCAATAGATGCAGGACGATCGTCCAAGATAATGACGCTTGCATGTTCAAGCTTTGCTTCGACAGCTTGTTTAACGGCTTCATCGAACTCACAAAGGAAATGATATGCTGTTCATACGAAGGCGCATGATCGGCCGGTTCCGGCTGCTCTTTCCAGACCGGTTCAGCGAGCAATGTGTCCGTACGGCTGATGGGAACGCCGGCACCCGCATTTTCTTCCATGATCCGCGTTGAGAAACCTCTCATCCGCACACAAAGCCCGCCGTTATTGTCATATAAATCAATATCTGCTTTTTGGATAGGATCGCCGGCTTTATTGTTCGCGCTGAATGTGACGTGCACCCACATATCATCAGCGCACGGATTCAGAACGTCCAGCTCCTCTAAAGCAAACGGCAATGCGGCTTTGAATGGTTCCCCGCTTTCTGCCAGCAGCGCTCTCGTCACGTTTTGTAAATATTCGGCGGCCTGAAGCGCACCGTCCATCATACTCGGATGAAGGATATAATCAGCTTTCGTATGGGAGACGGATTCAGGAAGCTTCAATTTAGCAAGCAGACGGTCTTCGCCTTTGTATACAAGCTGTACACCTTTGTAGCCCGGCCCGTAATCAGCTCCGATCATTCCTTTGTAAAACGCTTGAGATTCGATTGTTCCCTGCGTGCACCGGCGCTTCAGCTGCTCAATATCCGCCGCTTCCTCCGGTTCCTTCCGGATGATTTCAGCGATGCCCTGATTATAAAGAGGAGCTTCTTCACCGATAGAATCGTTACCGCCGTACATTCTGTATTGAATCTGTCCGTCCTCTTCTTCATAAAGTCCGATATGGACACGGACAGCGTCCTGATCGGCTATCACCGGGCGTACCCATACGATATTCTTTAAGCGCAGGCCGAGAGAATCCTCTGTTGCCCCGCCGATGCTTTTCTCCGCCGCGGCCCGTGCCATCTCAAGGGTGACGGCAGCCGGCACGATCGCCATTCCTTTAATGATATGCTCGGCAATAAAATACTCTTTTCCCGTGAATTCCGAACTGAACCGCTGCTCCTGCAAGACGGATGTATTTTGATGTACCAGCGGATGCAAAAACTTCGCATCTGTTTGCTTCACAGTTTCTTCCGGCCAGAAGCGCTCCTCTGCGAACGGGTAGGTCGGCGCACTGATTCTTCGCGGCGCGGAATCCTGATACAATAAGCCCCAATCAACACGCGCTCCTTCAATCCAGAGCGCCGCAAATGCTTTCAGCTTTTCATCACGTGTCTGACATGCCGCAAGCTCTTCCATCTCCTGAGCCGACACTTCTCTGCTTCTCACTTTTTCGCCCCGTAAGATGTTTTGGTCATTGCCGTTGATAAAATCCTGCAGCTGACGCTTCAAATCGTGATGATCATGACTGATAAAAACGGCTCTCTCTTCCATCGCTTCACGTCCGGTCTGATACGTAAATGCCAGATCATGCAAGGAAACATCGTTTTCGGCTTCATCCAGAAAGCCGGATAAACAAGATGCATAGGCAGTAAGACGCTGCTTATTTCTCGCTGACAGCGGAACGATATAAGGCGGCTGTCCGTCATTTAATCCGCTGATCGTTTTGTTTTCATACTGTTCAAAAATGGCGTGTGCGTTTGTTCCTCCGAGTCCGAATGAGCTTAACGCTGCCCGGTGCGGCGTCTCTCTCTCCGGAAGCGATTTTCTCTTATCCGCCACATAAAACGGCGAACCGCTGAATTTGATATTCGGATTCGGTGACGTGTAATTAATGGTAGGCGCCAGCTCCCGATGATATAAACTCATGGCGACTTTGATGCACCCGGCCAGACCTGCTGCTGTATCCAAATGTCCGATATTCGTTTTTACGGAGCCGATCCCGCAATACTGCTCCCGGTCCGTGTAACGTTTATACACTTGCTGCAGCGCGGACATTTCAATCGGATCACCCAATGTCGTTCCAGTGCCGTGCGCTTCGATATAGGAAATCGTCTCCGGGTGAATATTCGTGCTGTCTAAAACATGCTGGATGACGTCAGTCTGACCTTTTACACTCGGTGCGTAAAAACCGACTTTATCCGCTCCGTCATTGTTCAGACCGATGCCTCTGAGCATGGCGTATATGTGATCTCCGTCCTGAACGGCTTGCGACGCCTTTTTCAGCAGAATGACGGCCGCTCCTTCTCCGCCCGCCATACCGTCGGCTGAAGCGTCAAATGCCTTGACATGCCCGTCGCTTGAAAAATTCAATCCGTTTTGATGCACATAGCCGATGCTTGTCGCTGCATGCAGAGTTGCTCCGCCGACGAGCGCGTATTCCGATTCTCCGCTCGTTATACTTTTATAGGCTGAATAAAGACCGACTAATGATGATGAGCAATTGGAATGAACGAAATAGCTTGGCCCTTTTAATCCGAGCTTATGGGAAACCATCGTCGGAATCGTGCCGCTTTGCGCTAACACCCATGAGACATAGCCATCGGGAGATTCATGGCCTTCTGTCGTTTTTCCGGTAAAAGCGACCGATACGAATTATTGCTTGCCGACATATATACGCTTGTCTTCGGAATCTCTTTGGATACATATCCGGCGTCCTCGACGGCTTTCCAAGAATGAAGCAGCAGAAGCCGAAGCTGAGGATCCATAAATTCTGCGTCTTTCGGAGAAATGTGAAAGAACTCAGGGTCAAAGAGATCTTTTCCTTCTATCGTCGATAATGCCGGCACATAGTCGGGATTTTCGATCAAATCTTCAGGCACGCCGGCTTCCCGAAGTTCTTCTTCCGAGTAGAACCGGACGCTTTCCTTTCCTTCTCTTAACTGCTTCCAAAACTCATGATGATTTTTCGCGCCGGGGAACTGGCAGGAAATCCCCACAATCGCCACACTGTCATCAAAGTAAGACGGCACCCCGTTTTGCGGGGTTTGTTCTCTTTCTCTCTCATCTTGGCCGGGCGCCTCTGATTCAGCCGCCTGTTTTGTTTCAACAATAAATCGGCTGATCGCCTGAATGGTAGAGTGTTCGAATAAATCCGTGACGGTAAAATCGCATTCCAGCTCCTGTTTAATGCGTTCTGCCGCCGCAACAGCCAAAAGCGAGTCGCCTCCCACATCGAAAAAGCCGTCTTCGGTTTTGATGCCCGCCGTATTCAGCAGGTCTTCCCATATTGCGGTCACTTTCGCTTCCGCTTCTGATAACGGCAGTCTGCCCGTCTTTTCAGACCTGTGAACGATTACCTTGCGCTGTTTTAGGTCTTTGCGGTTCACTTTTCCGCTCGGTGTTAACGGCAGCGCATCCAGACGGATAAAATGAGCAGGCGCCATATAATCCGGCAGACTCGATAAAAGATGGTTGCGGAGCGCTTTTTCATCAGCCGTATGACCGGAGCGGGCCGTATAATAAGCAATCAGCTTTTTATGTCCGTTCTTTTCCTGAACAACAACCGCCTGATCAAGAATGTCCGGATGTTCGTTCAATTTCGTTTCAATCGCTCCCAATTCGATGCGGAAGCCGCGAATTTTCACCTGACTGTCAATCCGGCCGGCATATTCTATATTTCCGTCAGGCAGCCATCTGGCCAAATCACCTGTCTTGTAAAGTTTTTCTCCTTCACTAAACGGATTATCAATAAATGATGCCGCCGTCAGCTCAGGCTGATTGTAATAGCCTCTGGCCAGACCGGCGCCGGCCACGCAAAGCTCCCCGGCCACACCGTCAGGGACGGGGCTGAGCTTTTCATCGACGATATAAAGCCGTGTATTGTGAATCGGTTTCCCGATCGGCGTATTCCTGCTTGTGATTTCCTTTTGGCCGCAGCTGTAGTAAGCGGCATAAATAGATGTTTCCGTCGGGCCGTATATGTTTTCAATTCTGGCATGTTTGAAGATGGAAACTGACTTTTTGACTAAATCTTTCGGAAACGCCTCACCGGCCACCATCACATATTTCACAGGGCCGTCTTCTGTAAATGCCGTATGCCGCTTTACCGTTTCCAGAAATACATTAAACACGGCGGGAGCAAAATTCAGATGCGTGACCTGGTGGGTTTGGATGTATTCCATGCAAAGCTGCGGATTTTTTTCTGCACCAGGCGGCAAAATGACAACCCGTCCGTTTCCGATAAACCAGCCGAATAATTCAGAAATCGAAACGTCAAATACGTAATTCGTTTTTAACAAATAGGCATCCTCTTGTGCGACCGGATACTCAGCTTCCAAAAAATGCAGCGTATTCATGATGGCCCTGTGCTCAACCATGACGCCTTTCGGTTTTCCCGTGCTTCCGGACGTATATAGAATATAAGCGAGATGATGCGGTTTTGAACGCGGCGTCAGTTTTGCCCCGCTGACAGAACGTCCGCTGTTTTCAATTTCCACCGTGCTCACACCGCCGACGGCCAACTGTTCAATCATGCCGCGCGTCTTTGCTTGCGTTAATACGATTGAAACGCCGCTGTCAGTCAACACGTGCGCCATCCGTTCGTTTGGAAAAGCCGGGTCCAGCGGCACATACGCGCCTCCCGCTTTTAAAATGGCGAGGATGCCGATGACCATCTCAAAAGAACGCTCCGTACAAATGCCGACCGGGCATTCCGGTGTGACGCCCTTTTCTTGCAGGTGCACAGCGAGCGCCGTGCTTCGTTCATCTAATTCGCGATATGTAAGACTGTTTTTACCGAATGTGACGGCTTCTCTGTCAGGGTGGCGTCCGGCTTTTTCTGCAAACACTTCATGAATGCAGCGCTCATTCGGCTGATGGGATGAACGGCTTGCTTCACGTTTTTGATTGAGCAGGCCGGAACAGGCTTCAAAAGTGATCTCCGGATCAGAAAGCACCTTTTCTGCCAGTTTCATATAATGCTCCGCCATCCGTTCGATGAAAGAAGGGCTGTAGACATCCGGGTTGTACAGAAATTGCAGGACGGTTCCTGTTTCTTTTTATAGACTTCAAGCGCAAGCTCAAATTCGCCTTCCTGATGAATGTCTTCTATCATTTCGATGCCGAGTGATTGATATAGTTCCGCCAGCTTTTCCGCTCCTTCTGTCCGGAAGAAGTTTTGATAGAAAAACGCGGTTTGAAAAACAGGCGAAACCGCAGGCGAGCGTTCCGTCTTCAATTCTTTGACAAGCGCGGGAAACGGATACGCGGCATGGTCCAGCCCTTCTGCCAGTGTCAGCTGCAGCTCCTTCAAAAACGCCGTAAAGGATTTGGCGCCCGTCTCCCTGCTTCTGACCACGATCATATTAATAAAGTATCCGATGACAGACTCAAATTGAGCCTCAGAGCGCCCCATCGTCGGCATGCCGACGATGACATCTTCCTGATTCGTATATTGATAGAGCAGCCCTTTGAAAATAGCGAGATACACAACGGATTCATTGACATTATGTTTTTGGGCGCACACTTTAATCTGCCGGTTCAGTTCATCAGGAAGCAAGCGCTGATACGCCTGCCCTTTGCAAGTTTGAACCGATGATCTCGGATAATCCGACGGAAGCTCAAGCACCGGCAGCGGTCCTTCCAGCTGCTTTTTCCAATAAGAGAGATGCGTTTTTCCCGCTTCGCTTTCCAGCAGCTCTTTTTCCCATTTCACAAAATCATGATAATCTGCGGCCTGCTGAACCATGGCAGGTTCTTTGCCTTCACTTGCTTTCACATAAGCGTCCAGCAGCGCCGACATAAACGTCATAAGAGAGACGCCGTCAAAAATGATATGGTGAATGGTGATTAACACAATCGGCTCCCGCTTCGCCCGCCGGAATACATGAACACGCAGGAGCGGCCCGGTTTCAAGCGCGAACGGTTCTTTTGCTTTTTCTTTAATAAACGAAAGAACGTCACGCCCGCTTAATTCAGAAAGATCCATTTCTTCAATCGGAAAATGCCGATCCGTATCTTCTATCTGATACGGAAGGCCGTTTTCCTCTTTTATCACACTGGTCAAAATAGGGTGCTGGCGCTGCACGGACAAAAGGGCGTTTTTGAATGTCTCGATATCCAGCTTTTGAAAACGAAAGCATAACGGAATGTTATATGCGCTCATCTCCGGAAACATTTTCTGAAGCATCCACAAACCTTTCTGGCCTTCAGAAAGCGGACGTTTTGCAGTTGTCCGCTTGAAAGCCTGAAGCTTTTGTTCTACTTCAGCGATGGTGAGCGTTCCTGATCTGTAGGCATCGAGAAGTTCTTTATGATTCATAGGTCTTACTCCCTTCTATGA
The DNA here is from genome assembly GCF_000411595.1 of Paenibacillus lentimorbus NRRL B-30488. NCBI lineage: Bacteria > Bacillati > Bacillota > Bacilli > Caryophanales > Paenibacillaceae > Paenibacillus > Paenibacillus lentimorbus. The sequence continues at coordinate 222,622 of NZ_ANAT01000006.1, forward strand.
TGTCTTGCACTCTTTTAAAATCTAATGTCCCCTCAGAGACCTGTTTCATCATGGCGATGATCTCCTGATCCGTATACTCCTTGTTATCCGGAGCGGCGGCTTCTGTTTCGGTTTCTTCCGTTCGGTAAAACGTTTCGATCGTTTCTTTGTGTTCTGTCAGGTAATAGCTGATGACGTCTCCGAGCGTGGCATAGCTGTAAAATAACGCCGGAGTAACTTCAATGCCGTAATGACTCGACAAAAGAGCGGCAAATTTGGCTAAATAGATGGAATCAAATCCGAATTCCGCCCAGTTTTTATGCAGGACGAGTTTATCTTTAGATATTTTCAGCAGACTGTGTATCAGCTCTTTCAAATCCGCTTCGAGCCGTTTTTCCGTGCTTTCTTCCGGGATGCGGCGGCTCACGGTTTCCAAAAGCGCATCCGGTTTTGATGAATCGTCCCGCCGTATGCCTAAAAATCGTTCGGCACGGCTTCTTTTGCCGGCAATGACAAGGCACTGGGTGTTGTCTTGAGAAATGATGCGCTCAAACAGCTCAATGCCTTCATCTGTTTCTAACAGGCGCTGGCCGCTTGATTTCAGGTACATGCCCGTCGTCTCTTCACCGCCGACGGCCATTCCGCCGTTTTTCCAGACCGGCCAGTTTATGACAAAAGCGTTTCCGCTTTCGGATTGTTCGTTTTTATAGCGGGCATACGCCATTTGGAACCTGTTCGCGACCGCGTAATCACAGCAGCCGAAATCTCCTAAAACAGCCGATGTGGATGAAAAGTAGCAGATGAAATCAGGCGTTTCGTTTTTCAGCCACTCGTCAAGAAGCAGGCTTCCGTTTATTTTCGGTTCAAGCGTACTGCGGAAATTCCCGATTTCATTTTCAAAGACGGATGTTCTGCTTTCGATGCCCGCCGCATGAATGACGCCGTGAATGGCTCCGAATCGTTCTTTCGCGCGCTTGATGCAGTCGCCCATTCCGATCGGATCACAAACATCGGCTTCGGCGTAAAGAACACCCGCGCCGAGATTTTCCAGGCCTTTCATTTTTTCTTTCTTTTCTTCATTGATCGGCGACCGCCCCGTGAGAATGACATTTGCCTGGTAGTTCCGGGCGAGATGGCGGGCAAATAAGTAGCCGAGCCCTCCTAATCCGCCTGTAATGAGATATGTTCCGCCGGTTCTGATCCTGCCGTTTTCTTTCGTTAGTCCGGTTGGTTCGGTGTGATAGACATATCGTTTTCCCTCTTCCAAGAAAACGGTATGGTCTGTTTCAGCTTTCAGCTCATCCCAAATGGTTCTCATCCAGTCCGTTATGGCCGCACCGGCTTTTCTGAAGTGGCCGGTAACACTTGTTTTCGGAAGAACAATGCCGAGCGAACGCTCAAAGCCGATCCATGATTCCAAGTAGCACCTTTCCAGACCGGATGCATATTCCCCCGCCAATAACAGCCTTTCCGGCTGCAGACCGGTCTCAGCCATTGCTTTGAGAATATGGACAATACATGAATAATCTTCGATGCAGCTTTTATCTTCAAGCGCCCATAAATACAAAATGGCAGAAGCTTCACCGTACTCTTTTTGAATATCCGCAAAAGCGTTCACATATGATTGCGGATCTTCCCGCACCACTTGGCAGCGGCCGGCGGACAAGGCCTCATACCGGTCTCCCTGAGCGATAAAAATAACGTCAATGTCACTGTCATACGATTTGATCACAGAGACGGCTTCCTGCTGCTTCTTCTGATCAGTTAAGAAAGAAATCACCGTTTTGACTTGCTTTTCTCCGGCAGCCGGCAGAGCCTGTTCTTTAAGAACTTCTCTAAAAGCCATTACTTCAAACTGCTCCGCCGGATCAGTTTCATCAGCCGGCGCCTTAACGGGCGCAGCCTTGCTTTGTACAGGCTGCTGATGCCAGAAGCGTTCTTTCGCAAACGGATAAGCAGGCAGGCTGATGCGGGCCGGAGGACGGTCTCCGTATAATTTCGCCCAATTGATGTCCAATCCTTTTACCCAAAGCTCAAGCAGCTTAGAATATTTTCTTTTGCTGATCCAAGCGTCTATGATGGTTTCCATATCATCATCCGCCGAAAATACGGCAAGCATCCGTTTGTTTTCTTCCGTGCCGTCACGGTGCAGTCCGGCGCTGTTTTGTCCGGCGCTGTTTTGTCCGGCGATAAATCCATTCAGTTTTTCTTCAAGTTCATGAAGTGAATGGACGATAAAACCGAGACGCTCTTCCATCGGCACCCGGCCAGTCTGGAGAGTAAAGGCTATGCTCATAAGATCGCGGCCGCTGTATCTTTTTTCACGGATGGCGTCTCTGAGCTGTTTTGCTTTTTCAGTGAGCCGTTCGCTGTTTTTTGCGGACAGGACGATGATGGCGGGCTGATCTGCCGGCGTCTCATCAGGCACTTTGTCTGCCGTATATTCTTCTATGATGAGGTGGGCGTTTGCTCCTCCCGCGCCGAAGCTGCTTAACCCCGCCCTTCTCGGAAGCTCTTTGCCGCCGATGACGGGACGTTTCCACTCACCGAGCTCCTGCTGAACGGCAAACGGCGTATACGCGAAATCAATATTTGGATTCAGCTGTTCCGCGTGCAGGGACGGCGCAATTTGGCGGTCTTTGAGCTGGAATAATATTTTTGTCAGACCCGCAATGCCCGCGGCGCTTTCACAATGGCCGATATTTGATTTTGCTGAGCCGATGGCGCAAAACTGTTTGTCTGTTGTATCCTCTTCAAATGCTTTCGTTAATCCGGCGATTTCAATCGGATCCCCTAATGCGGTCCCCGTGCCGTGGGCTTCAATATAACTGACGGTGCGCGCCGGGACATTTGCCCTTTCGAAAGCTTCTTTTATTAAGGCGGCCTGCGCATTCGGATTCGGAACGGTGTATCCGTTCGTTTTGCCTCCGCTGTTAATGGCGCTACCTTTAATCACACCGTAAATGTGATCGTTGTCGGCAATCGCTTGCTCCAACGGCTTTAATACGACCGCGCCCACCCCTTCTCCGTCTACAAAACCGTCCGCGCGGTCTCCGAATGATTTGCACGTGTCGCTTGCGGAAAGCATGTTCATGACTGACAGATTCATATAATGGATCGGGTCGGTCACTATGTTTACGCCCCCGGCAATCGCGCATTCGCTTGAACCGCTGTATATGCTCTCAAGCGCCAGATGAATGGCCGTCAAAGAAGAGGAGCAGGCTGTATCAACGGCAATGCTCGGCCCTTGGAAATCAAAAAGGTAAGATACCCTGTTGGCAATGGACCAGTAGCCGTAGCCTGTCGGGTAGTTTTTGTTCATCGCGCCGGCAAAAACACCGATTTTTCTGCTTTGGCACAGATTGTCAGGCGTATAGCCAGCATCCTCGATACTCGCATACGCCGTTTCTAAAAATAATCGCTCCTGCGGGTCCATTCGCTCCGCTTCCAAAGGAGAAATCTGAAAGAACAGCGGATCAAACTTGTCCATATCCTCAATGAAGCCGCCCCATTTCGTATAAATAGAGCCTTCTTTACCTTTCTCTTCATCGTAGTAATCCTGCCAGTTCCAGCGTTCCCGGGGAATTTCTTCTATGCAGTTTTTTCCTTTTTAATATTATCCCAAAGCTCAGCCGCTGTTTTTGCCTGCGGGTAGCGTCCTGAAACACCGATGATGGCCACGTCGCGAACCGAACTTTGCCGGACGGGCTCTTTGGCTGCCCGCTTTTCCCTCCGCCGCCAGTCAGTGCGAAGCGGCTTAGCCGGCTGTACAGCCTGCGGTTCTGGTGATGCCTTCCGTTCTTCCTGAACAGGCGTTTGTCCCGTCAGTTTGATCATCGCGTCTTTTTTCGTTTTGATTAAGTGAGCGACGAGCGCCTCGATCGTCTGATATTCAAAAAATAAAGTGCTGCTGACTTGGTCCAATACATTTCGTAACGCGTTTGTCAGCTGTACGACGACGATAGAATCAATTCCGTATTTTTCAAGCGGCGCTTTCGGATCAATTTGAGCCGGCGGAATTTTTAATGTTTCTCCGATTAACGTTTTCAAGTACTCGGTGCTTTTTTCTGTTAAAGACGTGTCGCCTTTTTGCACCGTTGTTTGCGCCTGAAGTTCCGGCGTATATGCTGCTTTTGGCGGAGCGGTCCGTTTTCCGGCCCCTGATGTAAGCGTTTTTTGGCGAACAACGCCGTTGCTTTTTGCCGCTATAATCTGATGGCTTAATTCATGTGCCGCTTCTGCCGGGAAGAAGACAGAATGCCAGCCTTCACTTTCTAACACGCGCTTCCAGCTTTCCGGATACAAGCCCGGGCACCCCGGAATACGAAGGGCTGAATCTTCATGCAGCCACCAGCCTTCAAGCAGTCCGAAAGTAATATGCGGGAACAGGCTGTTTCCCGCCATTTCATTTAAGAGCAGCAAACCGTTGTCTTTTAAAACGGCTTTGGCGTTTCTCAGCGTCTGGCGGATGTCTTTCGTCGCGTGGAGCACATTGGCGGCAACGACGATATCGTATGCGCCCGGCTCTATGTCCTGGCCGGCAAGCGGCGCTTCTGCGTTAAAAAGCTTATACGTCAGATAAGGATTCCGTTTGCCGTATTCCGTCTCCGCATGCACGAGAAAAGCTTTCGATACATCGGTGTAACAGTATTCTTTTATATGGTTTTGATACGGCCTAAGCTTTTCAAATATGCCTGCGCTTGTGCCGCCTGTGCCCGCTCCGATTTCCAGTATGCGGATCTCGGCTTTTGAATGTTTGCTGATGTTTTCTTTCACATAAGCCGTTAATGTATCTGACAGAGCGCTGTTAAAGTAATCCGCGACTTGATTGTGCTTATAAATTCCTTCAACAAGTTCCATTGAAGAGTGCGGGAACATGATGTCAGTCGCCGGCACGTCTTCGCGCAGAATGTCCGGCAGTGCTTTAAGCATCGTCTCGGCTAAAACAGTCATCGCTTTTGTATCGGCGTTATTGAGCCATTCCTCTTTTTCCTGCTCCCATTTTTGCCATAGCGAGGCGGTTGTGTCTTCGGCTCGCGCCGACAAATTATATGAATCCGCATTCCCTTCCAGATAACCATGTTCCAGAAGGAAAGCGATCGTTTGATTGAGCCATTTTTTAAAATATTCGTGTTCGGGCTCATACGCTTTAAGGCTTTGCGGCGTCAGCAAGTCTGCTTCTTTAAGCTGGGCGATCAAAAGCTGATACAGAAAATCATCGAGCTTTTGATGTTCAGCCTCTTTTACAAGACGTGCGCCGGGCGGAGCGGCCTTCAGCTGTTGTGAAGAGACAAGCGGCTGAGACGGATAAACGGAAATTTTTTCTGTTTCACTCATCCCTTCGACTGCGACCGGTTTTGTCGTATGAATGAAAGCCGCTTGATCAACCGGCAGCGTCATAAGGGTTTCAAGCGCCTCCATCGCAGCGTCCGGTTCGATCAATCCCAATCCGATCTGATCCATCAGCTGAATAAAATCTCCGTCTTCAGCCGCTTCGCTGTTGCCCCAATAGCCCCAATTCATGACTTTGACCGGACAATTCCACGTCTGATCAAGTTCTTTCGCAAATGCGTCACTGAAAGCGCATCCTGCGGCATAGTGGCTTTGTTTCACGTTATGGATAAATGCCACAAGCGAGGAGAAGAAGAGCGCAAAGTCAAGCGGCTCCCGTCCAAATACCTCCGCCATGGACACACTGACATCGGCTTTTGCCCGCAGCACCGATTTGAACTCTTCTGTCTTCATATTATTTAAGCTTTGCTCAGACAGATCCATTGCCGAGTGGATGATTCCGTTCATTTTTGTGTGACGCTCTTTTATAAACTGATAAGCCCGCTCTAAGGAAGCACTGTCAGCGGCATCGGCGGAAACATATTCAGGCGCCGGGCCGAATGCGCTGAGCCGGTCGAGTTTCGCCTGTATGGAATCATTCAGTGTGCTTCTTCCGATCCAAATGATGCGTGCTTTGTAGCGGCGGATCATGTATTCACTCCATGCCTCGCCAAGATATCCGGCGCCTCCGATCACGGCATAAACCCCGCCTGTTTGGTACAGCGTGCCGTTTTTCGGCATATTGACAAGCGGTATCAGCTGCCGCTCAAACAGCTGCTGATTGCGGTACGCCCAAATTTGACCGTTTTTTCCGGCAGAAAGACTGAGCGCCTCTTTGATCGGCCAGCTGCCGTCCGTTTCCGTGTCAATCATGCGGATATTCCAATGCGGATATTCTTTCGCCATTGTTCCGGCAAGTCCGCTGACTGCGGCCTGTGACGGGTCGGCGCTGTCTTGATCGGAAAACGGCTGGGCATTTGCTGTGACGATGCACCAGTCCAAATGTTTTTCTCCGTACCCCAAGGCAAGTAATGCTTTCATCAGCTTGAACACATGAAGAACGTTTCTTTCCTGTTCCTTGAGGCTGCAAGCACTCTCAGCCTGCGGAGCAAGCCAAATGATTTGCTCCAGTTCTTTTTGTCCTTCAAGCATGTGCGTAAGAGATGTGCTATCATCCGTACCTCTGATCGGATAATAGGAAGCGTTCGGCAGATGTTCTTTTATGCGCGTATGCATTCTGTCAGTTTCACCGAAAACCGCAGTCTGCTTTTCCGCCGTTTTTGCTTTCTTCGTTTTTTTAAGTGCAACGGGCTCCCAAGCCGGAATCAGCATCGTATGGCCGACAGGCGCCTCCGGGGTTTCACCACCTGCTGTTTGGCCTGTGTCAAGCGCCCGGACGGACGCGCCTTTCATCCGGACATAAACCGTACCGGCATCATCGCACATATCAATGTCAAATTTTCTTACGTTGTCATCTGCTTTGCTGCCTTCTGTGTACCGGATATATGACCAGATATGTTCAGGACACGGCCCGAACACTTCCACTTCCTGCATTGCAAACGGCAGAGAAAGCTCGTGGCTGTCTGCATCGTCATGTATTGAGCGGACAAGCAGACCGACTGAGGCGTGAAAAGCGGCGTCCATCATACTCGGGTGAAGCGTATACTGTTCTTTATTGTCATGTACGGCAGCCGGGAGTGAAATACGGGCCAATAATCGGTCTTCTCCGATCAGCAATTGCTGTACGCCTCTGTATGCCTCTCCGTAATCCAGACCGATCTTCTCAAAAGCACCGTAACATTCTTCCGCGGTCACGGTCCCTGAATTGCAGGAAGCTTTGACAGACTCGATATCAATCTGGGCGCTTCCCAGTTCGGTAATGACCGCTTCACCCTGGCTGTGAATAACCGGATCTTCGCCGTTTTCTGCCTCACTGTATATTTCATAGGTAATCTCACCATTATCTTCTGGGTAAAGGGCAATATGTATTTCCTTCGGTTTGTCTTCAATCATGACCGGCCGGACCCAAACAACCTGCCTGAGTGTGACGCTATAGCCTTTTTCCGTCACGGCAGCAGCCTTTTTGACCGCCTCTCTGGCCATTTCCAAATAGGCGACACCCGGCAGTATTTTTTGCCCGTTGACGACATGGTCAGATAGGAAAAATTCATCTCCAGTAAAAAGAGACGTGAAGCGCTGCTGCGAAAAATCTGACGTATTTTCTTGTAAAAGCGGATGCAGCACTGTGCCTGACGGGCTTTTCTCCTGTTTTTTCTGCTGCGGAATCCAATAGCGTTCTTTTGCAAACGGATACGTCGGAACGCTTGTTTTACGCGGTTTACCCGAAGCGTACAGCCTATTCCAATCTATTATTTTCCCTTCTGCCCATAACTCGGCAAGCCGTATTGGATCATCCGTCTCAGGAGCGGTTTCGCTCAGTTCCGGCAGCTCGGCTTGTCCGCGCCAAAGACCGGGGATGTTTTCGTTTCCTTTTACGAAATCATTCAGCTTTTCTTTCAAGTCGCGGGTGTCATTTACAAGGAAGACAGCTCTCTCCTCCATTGCTTCACGTCCTGTCTGAAGTGTATAAGCCAGTTCAGACAGCACCGTCTTTTCTGAAAGCGATCGGGCTAGTTTTTCCGCATAGGCCAGAAGCCTGTCTTTATTTCTTGCTGACAGCGGGATGAGTTTTGCTGCATCGTTCTCAGGTGCAGGCGCTTTTTGTTCAGGCTGAATGTATTCTTCTAAAATGATGTGGGCGTTCGAACCTGATGCACCGAAGGAACTGAGTCCGGCCCGGCGCGGATAATGTGTGACTTTTCCATTTTCTTCGGCTGCCGGCTGCATCCACGGAGCAGTCTGCTGCTGTACGTAAAAAGGAGATCCCTCAAATTTCAGGTAAGGATTTAATTCCGCAGAATGCAGTGATTTGACAAGCGTTTTGTGATGAAGCTGCAGCGCCGCTTTTGTTAACCCGCTGATTCCCGCCGCTGATTCTGCGTGACCGATATTTGATTTGACCGAACCGATGGAACAAAATTGCTGATCCTGCGTCCCTTGACTGAACGCTTTTGACAGACCTTCAATTTCAATCGGGTCTCCTAACGAAGTACCCGTGCCATGGGCTTCCACATAACTGACGGTCCGCGGGCTGATACCTGCTTTTTTCAGACAGGCCTTAATGACTTCTGCCTGTGCAGCAGGACTCGGGACGGTAATTCCGCTTACTTTCCCGACGTGGTTAACGGCGCTTCCTTTAATGACCGCGTAAATGCGGTCGCCGTCTTGTTCGGCTTTTTCCAGCGGCTTGAGCAAGACCGCACCGACTCCTTCTCCGGAAACGTAGCCGTCCCCGCCCTCGCCGAATGTACGGCAGCGGCCGTCACTTGAGTGCATGCCCACGCTTCCGTAGCTGAGATATTTCGCCGGGTGCAGCGACAAGTTCACCCCTCCCGCAAGCGCGGCTTCACATTCGCCGCGGCGGATGCTTTCAATGGCCAGATGGACGGCGGTCAATGATGATGAACAAACGGTATCCACCGCGATGCTCGGCCCGTGGAAGTCACAATAATAGGACACTCTGTTGGCGATCTGCGCATAATTCAGTGAAACCGGAAAAGGATCAGTTTCAGATAATTGTTCTGCGCCGATTAAGGAATAATCTTTATGCATCACCCCTGCAAATACGCCGATCGGATGCTGTTTCTCCCCTTTATTTCCCAGCGTTTCAGGCGTATACCCCGCATCTTCAATCGTTTCCCAGCATGTTTCTAAAAACAGGCGCTCCTGCGGATCCATCGTTTCCGCCTCACGCGGTGATATTCTGAAAAACTGCGGATCGAAACAGTCGGCATCGTCAATGAAACCGCCCCATTTTGATACTGTTTTTCCAGACGGGGACGTTACGTTTTGATATGTTTTCCAATCCCATCGGGACTTCGGAACTTCAGTGATGCAATCCGTGCCTGCCTTAAGGTTTTCCCAAAACTCCGCCACACTTTTCGCTTTCGGATAGCGGCCGGCCATTCCGATAATCGCGATGTCTCCGGTGTTTTTATGAAGTTCTGGCGCGTCCGGCGCCTCAGCTTCAGACCGTGATGGTTCGGCTGCACGTTCCTCCGCATATTCAAATGAACCAGTCTTTTTCAGAAAGGCTGCGAGTTCTTTTATATTTGTATATTCAAAGAGAAGAGTGGGCGCGAGGTCCGCACCCGTCTTTTTACTGATATCCTGTACAATCTCAAGCAAAGAAGATGAATCCAGCCCAAGCTCATAGTAGCCTGCAAGAACGTCCAGCGTCTCCCAAGTCTGCCCAAGCTTATCAGCCAAAAGCTTCTTTAAAAACAGAATGATGTCTTTTTCATCTGCGCTTTCCGGCTCAGCTGCAGCCTGTTGATTCTGTTCGGCTGTATTCGCGTCTTCTTCGAGCCGAACCGCTTTTCCCGTAATGTTTTTAAGCTCCGCCACCTTTTGTCCGGATCGGCTGAAGTACTCGATCGTCATCGTTGTGAGTTCTTTTTCCTGACGGACGCCGGAAGCGGCGATACGCGCCGTGCATTCTGATTGAAGCCTGTCAGCGGCCGTGAACGATTCATAATATAAAGGCAGGTGAAGCCGGTTTGTTTCTGAAAGCAAACCGCTCCCCCCGATCCCGCTCGCATCCAAAAGGGCCGGATGGAATAAAAAGAAATCTTTTCCTTCTTCGCAAGAAAGCTCAGCCAGCATGCCGCCTTCTGTTTCGTACAATCGTCCATTCGATTTCATCATCCCGGAATGAACCAAGTCATGATCCAGACAGCGGTTATACATGTCATCAAGATTCAGAGACCTGGCTGACTGCTTCACATCGCCGAAATCAATGGTTTCGTCAAATGTGACGGCGTCTCTTTTCACCATTTCAGCCGTCGCATATTGTATATTGTCTGACAGCTCGTCACCTTGCTGTTTCTGCCCTGAAAGGGAGATGAGCCACTTTCCATCTCCGCTATCAGAACATTGAATGGTCAGAATGATTGCAGCCGTTTCACTGACGGTTAAAGGCTGATAAATCGTAACGTGCTTCAATTCAAGCTCATTGTATACATAACCGTGTTCCTGAAAAACCTGATAAATCAAATCGATATAAGCAAGACCGGGCAATACCGCTTCACCAAAGACCATATGGCCTTTCATGATGGGATGATCCAGTGAGATATTGATTTTTTCCGATATCATTCCTTCCCACTCCTCTCTCATTTAAATGCTTTCCAGAACATTTTTTTCGCAGGAAGCTCTTGTTTCTCCGCTCGTACGTCAGGTTCTTTTACCAGAGCCTTACGTCTTAATGACGGTACCGGCAGCGGCTTTCTTTTCATTCGGGTATCTTTTTCTTCCCAAGCTTCCAGAATGACGTGGGCGTTCGTTCCGCCGTCGGCAAAGCAGTTGATGGCTGCTGACGGTCTGGATGCATCCCATTCGCCGGCTGACTTATGAAAGTGAAAATCTGTCTTTGTTATATCAAAATGCGGCATCGGTTCGTCTCCTGAGAGAAACGGAACCGTTTGTTTATGCTTCAGCATTAATACGACTTTAATGAAGCTTGCGATGCCTTCTGCGCAAAGCGGATGCCCGATGTTCGGCTTGATTGACCCGATGCCGAGCGGAACATGCGGACCTGAGCGGTATACAGATTGAATCGCCTTCAGCTCAAGCAAATCAGTCACCGCGGAACCCGATCCGTTTGCTTCGATATAACTGATGTCTTCCGGCTTTTTGCCGCTTTTGAAAAGCGCGCTTTGCATGACATCTTTTTGCGCCTGCATATTCGGGGCTGACGGGCCTGCCGTTCTGCCGTCATTGTTCATGGCGGCAGCCTTAATGACCGCGTGTATCGTATCGCCGTCTTTTTGCGCCTGGCTTACTGTTTTTAACAGCACCATGCCGACACCTTCACCGAGGACAACTCCGCCTGAACGCTTGTCAAATACGTGAAATGCCGGTTTCTCGTTTAACAGCCCGCGCTCTTGGAACATCCGGTGCGCCGCATCCGTGTTCAGCAGGCTGACGCCGCCAACTACCGCCGCTTTGATATCGCCGCTTCTCAGTGCCTGAACGGCCATGTTCATTCCTGTCAAAGCTGATGAACAAGCCGTATCAAGCACGATACTCGGCCCGCGCAGATCAAAAAATTGCGAAACGTTTGCCGCTAAATAATTCTGCCCGCCCGCAACAATCGGGTTGCGGGTATTCGCAAGACTTTCAGGATCAGGCTGATGCTGGCTGCGGCCTCCGATATACACACCGGCTTCTATGCCCTTGATTTCTTCACGGGTATAGCCGGCATGGCACCAAAGTTTCAAGCTCTCTTCCAGCACCGCTAACGCCTGAGGGTCCATCGCTTTCGCGTCGTTTTCCGGAATGAAAAAGAATTCGGAATCAAAGTGATCCATATTGTCAATCAATCCCGCAACGTATTGATTTGCATATCCGAAACGTTCCGCCGGGACGGAGCCGATTGCGGACCTGCCGCTTCTCAGCAAATCCCAATATTGTTCTAACGATTCCGCTCCCGGAAAACGGCAGCTCATTCCGACGACGGCAATGTCTTCAGTTACGGCATCACGCTTTTGTTCAGTGTGAACCGTTTGTACGGCAGCCGGAACCAACATTTCTGTATCAGGTTCCTCCCTTTCTGCAAGCAGCGGCTGACCATTGGATACAAGCCATTCGGCAAACGCGTCAATCGTCGGATGTTCATATAAAACAGACGGATCTAAGTCCTCTTTGAGCGCATGATTCATTTGCTGTAAAAGCTGCGCTAAAATGATCGAATCAACCCCGTAATCCTGAAACGGTTCGTCTGTTTCCAGTTCTTCCGGAGCGATTTTCAGCTCATCGGAAAACAGTTTCACAAGCCACGCCTTCGTATCAAGAAGCAGTTCTCTGTCTGAATGTTTTTCCGCGGCTTTGCCGTTTATTACGGCTTCAGTCTCTTTTTGTTTTTCTCTTGACAGAGCAGCCTGTCAGGATGCCATTCGCTCCGATCAACGATAGCCGGCAGAACGGACGGACGGATGTTTTCAGATAAAATGCGGTCCAGCAAGTCAAGTCCTTCCGCGTTGGACAGTCCCAGCAGCCCGGTCTGCTTCAGGCTTTCTGTGCGGACTTCACCCAATCCGGTTTCCTTCCAGTTCGGCCATTGAATGCTGACTAACGGATATTGATGCTGATGAGCCGCCGCGAAATAATCCATGTACGCATTTGCCATCGCATAATCCGACTGTCCCGCCGCGAGCGCCGGAACGACTGCAGATACTGAAGAAAATAAGACAAAAAATTGCAAAGGATCATTTGTGAAAAGGCTGCTTAATGTTTGAAGCCCGGCGACTTTCGGTTCCAGCACTTCTTGTATGTCGTCGGCAGTCTTTCTGATAAACGCCGGATTTACTGAATTAACCGATCCCGCACAGTGAATGACGCCGCCGATCGGTCCCATCGTGCGCCGAATCGTTTCAATTTCCGCTGCCGCCGCATCATGATCAGACAATTTCAGACTGATCACCGCCACTTGCACTCCTTTTGCTTCAAGCTCTTCAATCGCCCGTATCTTCTCTTTCAGCCTCGTATTAACGGCTGACCGTTCATGACGGGGAGGAATCGGCTCCCTGCCTGTCAGCACTACTTTTTTCACGCCGTGTTTTTCTGTGAAATGGCGGGCGCATAAGAGACCCAGTCCCCTCGTCCCTCCGGTAATGAAAAGCACATGGTCTTCAGGAAACGGTGCGGGCTTATGTTCTGCTCGCTTCCCGCTTGGAATCTCCCTGAATAAAGCACGGTATCTCTTTCCGTTTCGGCGGCAGACTTCCGGTTCTGTGCTGTCCGCCGAAAATTCATCTGCAATCTGTTTGGCAAGCGTCTGCTGATCCGTATCTGTATCGGCATCCATGTGTCTGGACGTCACGTTTTGATACTCATTTTGAAGCATTCTGTACAGGCCGCTTTTTGCCGCTCCTGCAAGATGAATCGTTTTCTGCTGAAATGGCTGCAAGCCTTTTGTTACATATAGCAGCGTCAGCGGCCGCGCTTGCCGGCGGCTTGTATCAATCAGAGTCTGGAGCCGGCTGATCCCTTCCAGTGAAAGGTCTTCGTCTCCGCATCCCGTCAGATCGATTGCGCCATCTATGTGATTCCAATCGCTAGCTGCAGTGTCAGCGGAATCGACCGGGAAAATGAACGAGTCAGCGAAATGCTTTGCAGTCTCTTCGGCAAGCCCCGCTGTCCTTGCATCAGCCAGAATCATGACCGTCCTGCCGCTTTTCTCACCGGCCGAATCGATCTCACACGGAACCCATTGCTTTTCTAAAAGCACAGCCTCGCGACGGTCTTCTGTTTCCTGCGGTACGGCTTTCGGCTCAGGCAGCCAGTAAGGCTCCTTCGCAAACGGGTAAGCCGGCAGACTGATTCTGCGGGGTTTTTCGCCTTGATAGAGTCTGTCCCAGTCCATCTGAAGCCCTTTGGCCCACAATTCCGCTATTTTGACGTATTTTTTCTTATCGAACCACGACCTGACAAGCTGCTTCAGATCATCGTCCGTTTCAAATGCTTTGATTTCTTTTTTTGCCGTTTTGATGTGGGCTTCATATATCCCTTCACCCGTATTTCCGTTTACAAAATCGGTTAAACGGCTGATCAGTTCTTCTCTCGAACCGGCTGTAACCGCAAGACGGTAATCCATCGCATCACGCCCGGTCTGAAGCGTGTATGCCATATCTGAAAGATTGATATTCTGATTGGCTTTTGCAAATTCGATCACAGACTCGGCATAGGTTTTTACCTGCGGCGCTTTTTTCGCCGACAGCACAAAAATGTTTGTCTCATCAGACTTACGGCTTCCTCGGTCTTTCGGCCGATACTCTTCGATAACGAGATGAGCGTTTGTGCCGCTGTAGCCGAATGAGCTGACACAGGCCCGCCGCGGTGCTCCGCCTGTTTCCCAAGGTTTGAGTTCGGTATTTACAAATAAAGGCGAGTCATCGAAATCAAAATGTTCATTCGGCGTGCTGAAATGAAGGGTCGGCACAAGCTGCTGATGTTTCATCGACAGCAGAACCTTCTGGACGCTTGCTACACCTGCCGCCGCCGACGTATGCCCGATATTCGATTTAACCGAACCGATGGCGCAAAATTGTTTGCGGTCCGTTTTTTCCTTGAATACAGAAGATAAGGCTTCTAATTCAATCGGGTCCCCCTGCTTTGTGCCGGTGCCGTGCATTTCCGCATAGGTGATGCTCTCAGGGTGGATGTTGTGCGCTTCATACACTTGACGCTCTAATTCCATTTGGCTTTTCGCGCTTGGTGCGGTAATGCCGTTGGTTTTTCCGTCCTGGTTAATTCCTGATCCGATAATGACTCCGTAAATATGGTCTTGATCGGCTTCCGCATCTTTCAGCCTCTTCAAAACGAGCGCCCCCGCGCCTTCGCCAGGCACAAATCCGTTCGCGCTGTTATCAAATGCTTTACATTGGCCGTCAGGAGACAGCATTCCTGCTTCACACATGCTGATGTATGATTCAGGCGTTAAATACAAGGTGACGCCGCCGACAAGGGCCATGTCAATTTCATGATTCAACAGCGCCTGACGCGCCAAATGAGTCCCGACAAGAGATGAAGAGCATGCCGTATCAATCGGAATGGCCGGCCCTTTCAAATTGAGATAATAAGGCAGGCGGGCCGCCGCGATGCTGAAACTGTTGCCCGTCGCGCTTCCTCCTGTCTGATGTTTGTTTAACATCATGCCGTATTCATTGTTCATAATCCCCAAATAAATGCCGCAATTTTTTCCGTTTAATTCTTTTGAACTGTAACCCGCATCTTCAAAGGCTTTAAAACCTTCCTGTAAAAATATCCGGTGCTGCGGGTCCATAAGTTCCGCTTCAGACGGAGATATATTAAAGAACAGCGGATCAAACTCTTCAATGCCGTCAAGCATACCGATTGATCTGCAGTATACTTTGCCCTTCTTGTTTAAGGCCGGATCATAGTATTTGTTTACATCCCAGCGGGAAAGCGGGATGTCGCGAATGGCGTTTTTCGCACGGGCTAAGTTGTCCCAATATGTCTTTAGGTCCGGCGCATCCGGGTACTTGCCCGACATGCCGACGATGGCTATCGCGTCTGCTATCTCGTCTTTAGGCTCCCGTTTGGCCTGCACCGGTTCAGGTTCCTTTTGAACCGTTAATCTCTCCGGTCCGGCAGGTGTTTTCTCCTGCGAGGCGGCTTGCTGCGTAAGCGGCTTTGGACGTACGGGAACCGCCTGTTTTTTTCTGCCGCGGACGGACGGCTGCGTGCGCAGAAAATCGGCAAATTGACGGATTGTCGGATAATCATACACTTTCGTTACATTACAGTCCGTGCCGTACCGTTTATTGACGGCCTTTATCCATTCAAGACCGGTAATCGAATCCATACCGAGGTCAATAAAGGCCTCATCAATATCCACTTCATGCCGCTCCATGTACAATACATCAGCCAGTGCTTTTGATAACTCGTCATGCACCGCTTCAATCGGTTCTTCCGGTTCGGCGGAAGCTGCTGTTTCAGACATCGCCTCCAGAATATCCGCTTCTGCTTGTATCACATGCTGCTTATGAGCGTTTAAAGGCTGCAGCTGTATGTTTGACGGTTTTTTACGGCCTCTGTTTTCTGCGGTTCGGCTGCTTTCTCAAGGATCGGTTCTGTCCCGAGCTCTTTTTGCAAGAAGGCCGCAAACTGGCGGATTGTCGGATAATCATATACTTTCGTCACCGTAAGGGACGTGCCGTACGCTTTATTAACGGCCTTTATCCATTCAAGACCGGTGATTGAATCCATGCCGATATCAATAAATGTGTCATCTGCGTCGATATCGTCGGCATCCATATATAAAACGTCCGCCAACCTTTCCGTTAATTCGGCACTTACTTTTTCAGCGGAAACCGCCGGACGGGAAGCAGACTGTACGGTTCTTTTCGGTTTCGCGCCGCTCAAAGGCTGCAATGAAATGTTTGACGGTTTTTCTTTGGCAGTCTCCTCGCGAAGAGTTGTTACTTCAATGACCGGTTCCGGGACGGTCGCCGGTGCGATCGGCGCAGACTGTGTTTCGGCCGGTCTTTTGACAGCTGTATCAGCTGATGTGTCGATCCAATAACGGTCTTTTGCAAACGGGTAGGCCGGGAGACTGATTTTTTGCGGTCTGCCCATTTGATACAGCTTATCCCAATTCAGCGGAAGGCCCTTCACCCAAAGCTCTAATACCTTTGCGGCTTTGCCTTTTTCAAGCCATGCCTCAATGGTTTTTTCCATGTCCTCATCAGCCGCAAACAGCGCCATCGTGTCTTTATTCTGTTTGACTTGTCCGCGGTAGAGCCGGTCAATTGACTCCTTGCCGCCCGTAAATTCGTCAAGCTTTTCTTCAAGCTCGCGCAAATTGCTGACAATCATTCCGAGACGCTCTTCCATCGGTTCACGTCCGATTTGAAGCGTATATGCGATCCGGCTCAGATCCGCTTCCCGGTAACGCCCGCTCCGCAGCGCATCAAGAAGACGTTCCGCCCGTTTTTGAAGCCGTTGTTCATTTTTCGCGGAAAGGACGATCATCGACGGATGAGGCGCGGCAAAAGCCGTCTCCTTATCCTCATCAGCGGTATATTCTTCGATGACGATATGAGCGTTGACACCGCCGGCTCCAAATGAGGAAAGCCCCGCGGTTCTCGGCAGTTCTTTATTTACTCCGTTTTCATTTATGACCGGTCTTTTCCACTCTTCAAGCGTCTGCTGCACTTTAAACGGCGTAGCGAGAAAATCAATATTCGGGTTAAGCGTCCGGGAATGCAGTGACGGTGCGAGCTTCTTATGTTTCATTTGCAGGAGCACCTTCGTCAGACCCGCGATGCCCGCCGCGCTTTCACAGTGCCCGATATTGGATTTCGCTGAGCCGATGGCACAAAACTGTTTATCTTGTGTTTGTTCTGAAAAGGCTTTTGTCAGACCCGTGATTTCAATCGGATCACCGAGTGAAGTCCCGGTGCCGTGGGCTTCGATGTAGCTGACCGCCCTCGGATCGGTTCCCGCGTCTTTTAACGCCTGTTTGATCACCGCGGCTTGGGCGTTCGGATTCGGTACGGAATACCCGTTTGTTTTTCCATCATGGTTTACTGTCGTTCCTTTGATCAGGCCGTAAATATGATCACCGTCCGCTTTCGCTTTAGAAAGCGGCTTAAGGAGCACGGCTCCCACTCCTTCACCGGGCACATAACCGTCCCCGCCTTCACCGAAACTTTCACATCTGCCTTTGCTTGATAAAAATCTGTTCTGGCCGAGCATCAAATATTTATTCGGATGAACGGATACATTGACGCCCCCGGCAAATGCTGTCTCGCATTCCCCGTTCCGCAAGCTTTGGCATGCCAGATGAATGGCTGTTAAAGAAGAAGAGCACATCGTATCCAGCGCCATGCTCGGACCGTTAAAACCGAATACATAGGAAGCCCTGTTCGCAATTGATGACGGATTTCCGGTCAGCGCAAGCGATTTTCCGCGCGCCTGTTCTTCGGCTCCGTAAAGCTGATATTCCTCATACATGACGCCTACGTAAACACCGACATTGGCGCCAAGCAAATCACCCGATGTTTCCGTGAGCTTTTTGCGCGTGTAACCGGCATCTTCCATCGTTTCGTAGACACATTGCAGGAATAACCGCTCCTGCGGGTCCATCAATTTTGCATCCCGGGGCGAAATAGAGAAGAATTGCGGATCAAATTTGTCCACGTCTTTCAAAAATCCTCCCCATTTTC
This sequence comes from Paenibacillus lentimorbus NRRL B-30488, assembly GCF_000411595.1. Taxonomy (NCBI): domain Bacteria; kingdom Bacillati; phylum Bacillota; class Bacilli; order Caryophanales; family Paenibacillaceae; genus Paenibacillus; species Paenibacillus lentimorbus. Next base: position 240,741 of record NZ_ANAT01000006.1, read on the forward strand.
CGTACGTCTTGCCTTCTTTATCTTTATCAGCGTCGTAATAAAGACTGTGATCCCAGCGATCGTTTGGAATTTCGGTTATGCAGTCAGTGCCTTCACTCAAGTTCTTCCAAAATTCCTGAAGATTTTCGGCCTGCGGATATCGTCCTGATATACCGATAATCGCGATATCTTCACGCTCCGTCAGCTGCTGATTTTTCCGCGCGTCTGGACGGACTTGCGCAAAGCCTTTTTTGCCTTCATTCCGTTTGGAAACGGGCTTTACTTTCGCTTTCTCAGACAGCGCCGGTTTGGCTGCAGGGGTTTCTTCTGTTTTCATCCCGGTCACTTCCAGCAGCGTGTCCCGGTGTGCTTTCATAAAATACTGCGCCAGCGATTCGATATTCTGGTACTCGAAGAACAATGTTTTTGACAATGAACCGAAGCTCTTTTCCAGCCGGCCCGTCAAATGCATAATCATAATCGAATCAATTCCGTAATCTTCCATAGGCGCCTTGGCGTCAATTTTGCCGACAGGAAGTTTGGTTACTTCCGAAAGCACATGTTTCAAGAAATGCTCCGTTTTTTCTGCAAGCATGTTCTCTCCGCCTGCCGTAAGACCTGCCGGTTCTTCCGTTTCGCTGCCCTTATCCGGCTGATCATCCGCTGATTTTTTCAGAAACGCCCGGATTTTTGCGGCGTAGCCTTCCGTCACCATGATTTGGGATGTGTTTGCCGCCCACCCGCGGTACAAAGCATGGATGCCGTTTTCTGTTTTCATAGGGACCATGCCGCTTTCTTTTGTCAGCATCGCTTCCGTTTCAGCATCAACCGTCATGCCGCCGTCTTTCCAAAGCGGCCAGCAGATTGAAAGGGTGTGTCCATAGCGTTCATTTCGGGCTTTTTTACGGTTTCTTTTTTCACTGAAGGCGTTCATAAACGCATTGGCCATCGCATAATCAGCCTGGCCCGCGCTTCCGGCGCTTCCGGCTCCGGAAGAGAAAAGAATCAGAAAATCAAGCTCAATGTCCTTTGCCGCTTCATCAAGATGAACCAGCCCGGAGACTTTCGGCGCCAGTACATCACGGATTGCATCTTTGTGCTTTTTCAGAATATAGTTGTCTTTTATCGTTCCCGCGCTGTGTATGATACCGTTTAATCCGCCGTACTTCCGGCAGATGTCCGCTGTGAGCGATTGAACTTCTTGTTTTTCCGTCATGTCCGTTTGTTTGTACACGGCTTGCGCGCCGAGATCGGACAGTTCTTGAAGCTGGACTTTTTACGGTTATCCAACAGAGAACGCCCCGTTAAAATAAGCACGGCGTCTTTTGCATGCCGGGCGATTTCTTTGGCGAATAAAAATCCGAGTCCGCCCGCACCGCCTGTGATCAGATAAACACCTTTATCCTTCCACGGCTTTTCGGCGCCGAACTGTTCAAGCTCTGTTTCCTGCCATTGTGCCGTATAGCGCTTGCCGTTTTCATAGCGAATATGCTTGTCATCAGGATGAGCGCTGCATTCTTTTACATATCGGGACAGCGTGTCTGCCTTGACGTCCGGCTCCAATTCAATCAGCTGGCCGGTCAGGTTCGGGTTTTCAAGCGCCGCTGTTTTCAAAAGCCCCGTTAAGCCGCAAAGGAGCTGCGTATCCGCTTCTTGAGGCACGACAATCTGAATGAGCTCGCGCCCGCCGGAATTTGAAGCGAGGATTTTCTTCACTTCTTCGAAAGCCTGAAGCGCACAAGCTTCAAACCGTTCGTCTTCACTCTTATACTGATCACGGAGCACATGACAGCTGAAGTCTGTCTGTATGCTGTTCATTTGATCCGTAAACCGGTCTGATATCATCACGTGACGGGCTTTGAAATGAGTCGGTGCTTTTTCATGTACAGCGGTCTTCTCTTCCCATACGTGTTCAAAAAATAGTGTATCTGTTTTATCCGTTTCAATTTCCCGTGCGGAATAACCAGTCATTTTCACACATACATTGCCTTGTTCGTCACATACATCAATATCCAGCTTCTGCACGGCATCTTCAGGCTTGCTTTCGCCGCTGTACGCAATGGAAACCCACATATCGCTTTTACAGCTTTTCAACACATCAATCTGTTCGAGAGCAAACGGCAGCATCGGCCTTATGTCAGTCCCGTCTCTGTCAAGCATTAACCCGATTGTCGCGTGGAAGGCCGCATCCAAAAGGCTCGGATGGAGGACAAACTGATCTTTTGTATGAGAAATAGATGACGGGAGTGAGAGCTTCGCGAGCACTTTGCTGTCTTTTGCATAGATTTCCGTGACCGCTTTGTGAGCATCCCCGTATTCAATCCCCATCTGTTTGTATGCCTGATAGCAAGCGTCGGGTGTGATCAGACGGCGTGACTCTCTTAATTTGTCAATCTCGATTTTGGCCGGTTCGCCCGCTCGGACAAACGCCGCGCTTCCTTGCGCATAGAGAACGGGCTCTTGTTCCGAGGAAGCCGATTCACTGTAAACCGTGAATCCCATCTCCCCATTTTCTTCGTCATAAAGGCGGAGATACAGTTCTGCGGACTCATCCGCCGCTGTAAACGGACGTATCCATGCGACATGTTTCAGGCGGACTGTTCCTTCTTCCTTCGTTTCTGCCGCGTGTTCAACGGCCGCCCGGACCATTTCCAGATAAGCCGCGCCCGGTAACGTCCGCTCGTTTTTGACGACGTGATCTTTCAGGAAAAATTCTCCGCCGCTAAAAGAGGACCGGAAACGAACACCTGACATGTTTGATACATTTTCATGAAGGAGCGGATGCAGCATGCCTGCCCTTTTTTGCGGCAGCGATTCTCTTTTCTCCGCCTTTGGCACCCAATACCGGATTTTTTCAAACGGATATGTCGGCAGGCTGATCCGATTCGGTTTGTTTTCACTGTACAAGAGATTCCAATCCATCGTTCCTCCGCCGGCCCACTTTTCGGCAATCATCTCCAGACTCCCGGATGAAAGCCATTTATGTATCAAGTCCGGAGCAAGCTCTGCCTGTTTGCTTTTATCGGCTCGGTTCCGCCAGCATCCGCTGACCGTTTTACCCGCCAGAAAGCCTTCCAGCCGCTCTTTGAGCTGTGTCATATTCTGAGCGGTGAACGCAACCCGCTCCTCCATCTGTTCACGGCCGATCTGAAGTGTATACGCCGCATCCTCAAGCGGCAGTCCGGGATGAATAAATGCAGACAGCTTCGCAACATACTCTTTTAGCCGTTCTTCATTCCGGGCGGAAACCGGGAAAATGAAAGTCTGTTCTTCTGCCGGTTCATACGCTGTTCTCTGTGATTCTTCAGGGATAAATTCCTCCAGAATGAGATGCACGTTTGAACCTGTCGCCCCGAAAGAACTGATGCCCGCACGCCGGGGATATACGGTCTCGTTTCCGTTTTCCGTCACTGATGGCTGCTGCCATGCTTCGGTATGATGCTGGACGTAAAACGGTGATTGTTCAAAATCTAAATACGGATTCAGCTCCTCGGAATGAAGAGACGGCACCAGAGTTTTATGGTGAAGCTGCAGGGCAACTTTGCTTAAGCCGCTGATGCCCGCCGACGATTCCGCATGGCCGATATTGGACTTCACTGATCCGATCGAACAGAACTGTTTGTCCTGTGTGTACTGGCGGAACGCCTTGACAAGGCCTTGAACCTCGATCGGGTCGCCGAGAGAAGTTCCCGTCCCGTGCGCCTCAATATAACTGACCGTGCGCGGATCGATGCCCGCTTTGTTCAGGCATTCTTCAATCAAATCGGCCTGCGCGACAGGACTCGGCACGGAAATTCCGCTCACTGTCCCCACGTGGTTGACGGCACTGCCCTTTATCACCGCATAAATCCGGTCTCCGTCTTTTACCGCCTCTCGCAGCGGTTTTAATAAAACGGCACCGATTCCTTCAGCCGGTACATAGCCGTCTCCGTCTTTCCCGAATGTATGACAAACCCCGTCTGTTGAAAACATGTCCCATAAACCGTATGTCAGATATTTATTCGGATGCAGCGACAAGTTGACGCCTCCGGCAACCGCCGATTCACATTCCCCGCGCCGAATGCTTTCCGCAGCAAGGTGAACCGCAGTCAGCGAGGATGAACAGACCGTATCGACCGCCATGCTCGGCCCGTGAAAATTGCAAAAATATGAAACTCTGTTTGCGATTTGCGCATAATTAAGAGAAAGCGGGAATACATGATCTTCAGAAGAAGCTTCAGCCCCGACCAACGTATAATCCTTATGCATCACCCCTGCGAAGACGCCGACGCGCTGTCTCTTATTCCGTCCGCGCGCCTCTGCGAGCGACTTCGGCGTATATCCGGCATCCTCAATCGTTTCCCAGCATGTTTGTAAAAACAGCCGTTCCTGAGGGTCCATTGTTTCAGCTTCCCGCGGCGTAATCCGGAAAAATTGGGGATCAAAGCAATCCGGATCATCAATAAATCCGCCCCATTTTGAAATGCTCTTTCCGGAAGGCGACTTTACATTTTCAAATTTGCGCCAGTCCCAGCGAGACTCCGGAATTTCGGTGACACAGTTTTTTCCTTCTTTCAGGTTTTCCCAGAATTCATGAATATTTTCGGCCTGCGGATAGCGGCCGGCCATGCCGATAATGGCGATATCTTCATCTTGCGGAACACTGCTTTTCCGTCTTCTTTCTGTTTGCTTCTCAACCTGCTTCTCTATTTTTGCAGGAGACGCGCTGAAATGGCTTCCGTACTGCTCTGTCAGGAAAGCCGCCAGCTCTGCTGCCGTCGTATATTCAAACAGCAAAGTCGGAGAAAGGGTTTCGCCGATTTTTTCGCTGATCGTTTCGACGACGTCAAGCAGTCCGGACGATGTCAGCCCCATTTCATAGTAGCCGACTTGAGAATCAATCTGTTCAAGCGGCTTGCCGATTTTTTCAGCCATCAGATTCATGACATACCGTTCTGCTTCCTCATGCGGGTGTCCGCCTTCAAGCGATGCCGCAACTTCCGGTAAACCGGCTTTTTCAGGAGACTTCTCAGCAGTCTTTCGGTCTGTATTGATCAGCTCGGCATCCCGCACGAGCTTGCTTGTGAAATCTTTCAGCTCGGCTACTTTTCGGCCGGATGTGTTAAAAAACTCCAGTGTAATGTAAATGAGCTCTTTTTCCTGCCTGAGCGACGAACGTTTGATTCTCGTGATGCAGCCGGCCTGCAAAGGTTCGGAAGCTGTAAAAGATTCATAGAAAAGAGGCAGAAACAGCCTCTTTTCCCCATTTAACAGCGAGGAGATCAATAGGTTTGCGCCGACGCCGCTTCCGTCAAGAAGAGTCGGATGGAACAAAAACCCTCCGGCCTGTCCCATCGCGTCTTTTCCGAGCGATACATCAAAGGTGACGCCGTCCCGCTCCTCAAACACTTCTCCTTCCGCTTTCATGTATCCGCTGTGAACCAATTCCTGGCTTCTGCATTGTGCATACAGCTCATTTAAATCGATGGTGCGTTCCGCCTCGCGTTTGACAGAGTCAAGATCAAGCGTGTCACTGAAAACTGCGGGTGCCGTCTCGTGCATTTCCGCTTTGACGTAAATACGTTCTTCCGGCTGGACTCGTCCGCCGCTGACCTCAGCCCCTTTTGCGGTAAGTTTCCAGCACCCTTCTTTTACCTTCGTACATTCAACCGTAAGCTTGACGGCGCTGTCTTCTTTCGCGATAAGCGGCTGATATATGGATAAATGGCGCAGCTGAAGCCCGTCGTATGAATAGCCGCGCTCTTTGAAAATCTGATAAAACATATCAATATAAGCCAATCCCGGAAGGACTTTTTGTCCGTAAACGTCATGATGTAAAATAAACGGATTTTTCAGCGATAAAGTGATTTGCTTATTGAAGTTCTTCACGTTAAACCTCCACTCCATAGGTATCCCAGATGTTTGCCGCAGCTTTTTCGTTCGTTTCTTCTTTGCTGTCCGGCGAAATCAGCCGCTTATTTAATGCAGGCGGTGTTAAAGGGCGGCGCTTGATTCGGCGCCCTTCGTCTTCTTGCCACGCTTCCACAATGACGTGGGCGTTTGTTCCGCCGTCGGCAAAGCAGTTAATTCCTGCCGCCGGTATTGGTGACGGCCAGTCTGCCAGAGTGCGGCTGAACTGAATATTGGCCTTTTCTCTATCAAAATGTGTGTTTTCATGCTCACCTGATAAAAACGGGATAAAGCTCTTTTCTTTCAGCATGAGAACAACCTTTATGAAACTTGCAATTCCTTCCGCGCAAAGCGGGTGCCCGATGTTCGGTTTCACAGATCCGATTCCGAGCGGGCCGGCATCTTTTGAACGGTAGACGGATTGAATGGCCTTCAGTTCTAACAGATCCGTCACGACCGTGCCTGAACCGTTCGCTTCAATATGAGTAATGTCTTCCGGCTGTTTTCCGCTTTTTTCAAGAGCCGTCTTCATGACGGATTTTTGCGCTTCCAGGCTCGGCGTAGCCGGGCCTGCCGTTCTTCCGTCATTATTGACGGATGCCGCCTTCACTACGGCATAAATAGAATCTCCGTCTTCAATGGCCTGAGACACGGTTTTTAAAAGAACCATTCCGACTCCCTCGCCCAGCACGACTCCATCGGCGCGTTCGTCAAATACATGAAACGACTGCGCTTTACTTAATATGCCGCGCTGTTCAAATAATTTATGGGTTTCTTCTGATTCAAACAGGCTCACACCGCCGACGACGGCCGCTTTTATTTCTCCTGTTACAAGAGCCTGCACGGCCATATTCATTCCGACTAAAGCAGAAGAACAAGCCGTATCGAGGACAACACTCGGGCCGCGCATATCAAAATATTGAGACAGATTTGCGGCCAAATAATTCTGGCCCAGCGCGACGATCGGGTTTTTCGCATCCAGCAGTTTCTCTTCACCCGGTCTGTGACGGCTGCGTCCGCCGAGATACACACCTATTGCTTCTCCCTTTATCTCATCCGGCGTATAGCCCGCGTGATACCACAGGTTAAGACATTCTTCCAGAGCGGCCAAAGCTTGAGAGTCCATTGCCTTTACATCTTCTTCAGCCAGTAAAAAGAAGTCCGAATCAAATTGATGAATTCCATCAAGCATTCCCGCGTAATAAGGCGTCTTCAACCCCCATCGCTCAGGCGGAACAGGACCGATAGCCGAACGGCCTTCAGCCAAAAGCGACCAGTATGCCTCTAAGGAAGCCGCCCCCGGAAACCGGCAGGACATGCCGACGACCGCGATATCTTCCCGGTGAATCTGTTTTTCGGCCGGCTCTTCTTGCACCTTAACGGCTTGTGTTACAGTTACCGGCTCAGCCGGCTTCTTCATAACAGGCTCCGCCGCCAAATCAAACCGTTCTGACAAAACTTCTGTATATCCTTCGAGAAGCCAATTTGCGAAAGATTGAATCGTCGGATATTCATACAGAATGGACGGGTCAAGCGATGCCGAGAGATTCCGATTGATCCGCTGCAGAAGCTGAGCAAGGATAATGGAGTCCACTCCGTAATCTTGGAATAATACGTCTGTCTCAAGCTGATCCTGGTCAATCCGCAGCTCTTCAGAAAATAATTCTTTCAGCCATTCTTCTGTTTTCCTTGTTAATTGAGCGTTGTCTGCGGCAGTATCAGCGGTTTTTTCCGCCGGTTTTACCATAGCCGGGCTCATTGGCTGATCCTGCCTGCTTCGCCGCAGGAATCGCTCCGGCTTCCACAGCTTAGGATTCAGAACGGCCGGCAGCACCGGGCCCCTTGCTGATTCAAGAAGTATGCCGTCAAGGAGCTGTAATCCTTCTGCATTCGTGATGCTGTATAGCCCGCTCTCTTTATAAGCTTTGTTCGTGACTTCGCCCATTCCGGTTTCTTTCCAGTTCGGCCACTGAATGCTTACGATCGGCAGCTGCTCTTTGTATGAGTCTGCAAAATAGTCCATATACGCATTGGCCATGGCATAGTCGGCCTGTCCTGCCGAAAGCGCCGGTATCGCAGCTGACACGGAAGAGAACAAGACGAAAAACTTCAGCGGCTCTTCGCTGAGCACACTGTATAATGCCTGAAGCCCGTCTACTTTCGGCTCGAGCACGCGCTGTATGTCTGCATCGGTTTTTCTGATGAATGCGAGCGTCTCTTTATCGGTCACACCCGCGCAGTGAATCACGCCGCCGATAGGCCCGAGCGTCTGGTTGATCTGACTCAGTTCCTGTCTCAGCCCGGCTTCATCAGCTAACGGGACTGACAATACCTTCACTTGTACACCTTTGGATTCCAAGTCAAGAACAGCTTCAATTTTCGCTTTTACAGAAGCCGTCACCCCATTCAGTCCGCCCGTCCACTCACTTCGCGGAGGAAGGGTCTCACGGCCTGTAAGCACCAGTTTTTTCACTCCGTAATGTTCGGCAAAATGACGTGCGCATAAAAGACCGATCCCCCTCGTCCCTCCGGTGATCAGAAGCACATGGTTGTCCGGAAAATCAATTCTCTCGCCTTGCATATTCATATTTTCTGATTCGCTCAATACAGCGCGGTAGCGCAAGCCGTCCCTCCGGCAAACTTCCGCGTCATCAGTCCGGGCATGAAACTCATCGGCAATCTGCTTCGCCAGTTTGTCATCAGAAAGCGCTCCTTCAAGGTCGAGATGCCTTGAAGACAGATGACCGTACTCACATGCCAGCATTCTGTACAGACCGGCCCGTTTTGCTCCTGTTGTTTGATTGGCCTCTTTATTTAATGACTCAAGGTCTTTCGTGACACAAAGCAGTGTCATCCCTTCTTTATGCCCATGCTCAATCAATTGCTGAAGCCATTTGATACCGGGCATATCTCCAGAAGCTTCTTCTTTCGCTGCGCCGAGAAGGTCGATGACTCCGCCAAACGCCTGCCAGTCATATTCACCGGTAAGGTCTGATGATGTGATGATACGGTGATTCGGCATGTGCGCTGCGATCTCTTCTGCGAGATTGATCGTGTCCCCGCCTGTCAAAATCGCAATGGAACGTGCGCACGGTTCACGCAGTTCGAGCGGGCTCAGTTCCCATTGTTTTGTCAGAATACGTTTCATCCGTTCCTCTGTACGGACCTTATTTTTGTCAGGATTCTCAGGCACCCAATACGTATCTTTTGCGAACGGATAAGACGGAAGACTGAGTAAACGCGGCGTACCTTTTTCATACAGCCGGTTCCAATTCAACACGCCGCCTTTCACCCATACCTCTGCCAGCTTGGCGAATTTGCCTTTTCTGATCCAGGCGTCAATGACGATGTCCATATCTTCATCTGCCGTGAACAAGGCAAACGTATCTTTATTGCGGTAAGACTGGCCGGTATACAGCCCGGCGATGTTTTTCTCATTTTCCATAAATGCTTCCAGCTTTGTTTCCAATTCCGCCATCGTCGCTGCAAGAATGGCCAGGCGCTCTTCCATTTCGTCCCTTCCGGTTTGCAGCGTATAAGCGACGCCCGCCAAGTCTTGATCTGTATACGGCGTTTGACGGATCGCTTTTTGCAGCTGCTGCGCCTGTTCAAACAGTTTGTCTTTTGATTTGGCGGACAAAAGGATGATTGCCGGATTTTCCGGGCTGTGCTCAGGCTGAGCGGTTGCTTTCGGGACATACTCTTCAATGACGATATGAGCGTTGACCCCGCCGATGCCAAATGAGCTGACCCCGGCCCGGCGCGGAATCGCATTTCCGTTTCTATCTTTCGCTGCCGTCCATTCCTGAGTTTCCCGCACAATGTAGAAAGGACTGTCATCGAGCTGAATGTACGGATTGATCGTTTCGCAATGCAGGCTTTTCACCAGCGTTTTGTGCTTCATTTGCAAAAGCACTTTCATGACGCCTGATACTCCCGCGGCAAGCTCTAAATGGCCGATATTGCTCTTGACCGAACCGATGCCGCAGCGGTGATCGGAGACTTCGGGCTCTTGATTTGTTTTCGCCAGCTCGTGAAACGCCGCTTTCAAACCGTTTATTTCAATCGGGTCGCCCAATTCCGTTCCTGTACCGTGCGCTTCAATATACGTGACGGTGCTCGGGTCCACTCCCGCTTTCCGATATGCTTTCACCAATAAATCAGCCTGCAGTTTCGGATTCGGCGAGGTTAACGTATTCGCCCGGCCGCCGTGGTTTTCAGCCGTACCGCGGATCACGCCGTAAATCGGATTGCCGTCACGTTCTGCATCTGTCAGTTTCTTCAGCATCAGAATTCCCGCGCCTTCTCCTCTGACATACCCGTTGGCATCTTTGGAGAAGGTTTTGCATTTTCCGTCTTTGCTGAGCATGCCTGCTTTGCTGTAGCTGATATGCGCTTCTTCCGTCAGAATCGTGTTGATTCCCCCGGCAATCGCCATGTCGCATTCTCCGTTTTCTATAGCGGATACCGCCCGGTGAATCGCAACAAGCGAGCTTGAACATGCCGTTTCAATCGGCTCGCTCGGCCCGTGAAGATTTAACAAATAGCTTAAACGGTTCGGACCGATGGAAGGAATCATGCTGCCTGTCGCCGCATGTCCTTCCGGCGCAAGACCTGCCCTTGTGAACAAATCTTTATAACCGGTATTTCCGGTGCCGATAAAGACACCCGTATTTGTGCCGGAAAGGCTTTCCGGCTTACAGCCCGCATCTTCTATCGCCCGCCATGCATAAGTCAATAACAGCCGCTGCTGCGGATCTAAATATTGGGCTTCCCGCGGTGAAATCCCAAAGAACAGCGGATCAAATTCAGCTATTCCGTCGATAAAGCCGCCCCACTTGATATTCGTTTTGTTCCTTTCAAGATTCGGGTCGCCATCAAACGCTTGCCAATCCCAGCGTTCTTTCGGAATGGTTGTGATAGAATCTTTTCCTTCTTTCAGATTGCGCCAAAATTCCTCTATATCCTTCGCGCCCGGGAATCGGCCGCTGATTCCGACAATGGCAACCGGGTCCAAGCGGCGCGGCTCTTGTGTCGCTGCCCTAGCGTTCATTACCGTTGCGAAGCGCTTTTTCCGATGCATTTTCGGTTTTTGGGCTTTCGGCTGCTCTTTTTTCGGAGACTCCTTCTTCTTTTCGCCGAAACGGCCCGGATGCTCTTTTGCCAAATATCCGGCGAGATTGCTGATCGTCCCGTGCTCGAAGAAGATCGTCGGCGCCAGCTCCAGCTGATACGCTTCATTTAATTGATTCGTAAAGACGGTAAAGGATACGGAATCAAAACCATATTCACTTAGTTCCGTATCTGTATCAATGTCCTCACGGTCAACTTTTAAAATGCCGCTTACCATGGCTGTCAAAGCGGTGTGAAGCGCTTGAAGAGATTCTTCTGCATCGTGTTTTTCTTCCGGCTGAAAAGGAAGACCTGCTTCTGTTTCAGCCGTCAAATACTCTGCTAAACTGCGGATCGTCCCGTGCTCGAAGAAGATCGTCGGCGCCAGCTCCAGCTGATACGCTTCATTTAATTGATTCGTAAAGACGGTAAAGGATACGGAATCAAAACCGTATTCACTCAGTTCCGTATCAATATCAATCTCGTCTTGGCCGACTTTTAAAATTGAACTGACCAATCTGATAAGCGCACCGTGCCATTTGTCTCCCGAAACGGCGGATACAGGCTCTAGTTTCTCCACCTGCGGCTTTTCAGTTTCAGAAACGGACAGGAACGACTGTTTTAATTTTGCTGCGTGTCCTTCAGCTGCTAAAAGCTGCGGCTTTTCCTGAGCCATTCCTTCATAAAATGCAGCCAGGCCTGACGCCTTTTGAAGCGGAACCATGCCGAAAGCTTTTTTCATCATTCTTTCCGTCTCGTCTCCCGCCTGCATACCGCCATCTTTCCACAGCGTCCAGTTAAAGGCGACCGTTTTTCCGTGCCGCAGGCCATTCTCCGTAAGGGATTGCCTGTAAGCGGCGTATGCATCCATAAACGCGTTGCCGGCGGCATAATCAGCCTGCCCGACATTGCCGAGAACGCCGGAAACACTGGAGAACAATACGAAAAAGTCAAGATTGCAGTCTTTGCTGGCTTCATCTAAATAAGCGGTGCCAATGACTTTCGGATCAAGCACTTCCCTGAACTCTTCCTTCGTTTTTTGCAGCAGGAAACGGTCTTGTATCACTCCCGCTGCGTGAATAATTCCGTTAAGCTCCCCGAATTCCGCCGTAATCTCTTTTATCAGCGCTTCATTTTCCCGCCGGTCTGCCGCATTCAGCTTTTTGTAGACGACATTTGCGCCTGAGTCCTGAAGCATAGCAAGCTCACGCTGTTTGGCTTCTGCCAGATTTGAGCGGCCGGTCAGAATGATTTTCGGGTGTTTTACGCGACCTGCGATTTCTTTTGCGAACATCAACCCCAGGCTTCCTGCGCCTCCGGTAATCAGATATACGCCTTCGTCCTTCCAGACGGCGCCGCCACCTGCAGGATGCATTTCTTCCCAAGCCTTCACATACCGTTTTTTCCTGTATAACGGATATGTTTATCATGCGGCCGATGACTGTCGTTTTTCAGTTTTTGAGCCACAGCCGGCATTTCGCCGATTGATTCCATTTCGATGAGCTGACAGTTAAGTTTTCCGTATTCCAGCTCGGCTGTTTTTAACAAACCTGTTAACCCCGCAAACAATTGCTGGCTGCCGTCTGCTGAAATAACAGTCTGAATCAGAATGCGGCCCTGCCTTTTTTCGCTGATGATCCGCCGGATGTGTTCAGCGATTGTCTGCGCAAAGCTTTGGAAGCGTTCAGCGGCTGTTTCACCCTTACCTTCTGCAATCAGCAGCTCGGCGTCTTTCAGGCCGGATGCCGCTTTATCTTTTATACGGCAGGCATCTTCACAAAGTATGATCAAATGCTCATCAGCTTGGACAGAAGCTTCTTCGGATGCGGCGGCTTCTTTCCAAACCGGTGCAAACAAGACCTTTTCCGAGCCTGATGGCCGCTGAGCCGATTCTGCATCGCCTTCAAGCACTCTCGTAGAGAATCCTCTCACCTTCACGCAAAGCGCTCCTGTTTCGTCGAACAGGTCAATGTCGGCTTTCTGCACGGAATCACCGGTTTGATATCCTTCACTGAAGCGCGCATGCGCCCGCATAGTCGGCGTGCATGCTTTGATGACTTCAAGATATTCCAGCGCAAACGGCAGAATCAGCTTTTGTCCGGAAAACTCCTGCATAATGCAGATCGTCGCCGTCTGAATAGCCGAATCAATGATGCTCGGATGAAGCGTAAATTGTCCGTTCGTATGAGAAACAGAATCCGGAAGCTGTATGTCCGAAAGCACTTCTTTCTCGCCGATAAAGGCGGACTTAATGCCTTGGAAGGCTTTTCCGTGGAACATCCCCCTGCTCCGGCCTTCCCGATAAAAGGCCGCCGGATCAAGAATGTCCGCTGTGCATCTGTTTTGTATGGCAGAAAGGTCGGTCTCTGGCTCTCGTTCAGCCTTTATGATTTCGGCCCGTCCTTGGCTGTGCAGCACTTCTTCATCGTCAGCGTTTACGCTGTAAATGTCATATGAGATGATGCCGTCCTCTTCAGGGAACAGCGCAATATGGACCTGGCGCTCTTGTTCGTGAACGACGATCGGTTTCATCCAGACGGTATGATGGAGCGTTATTCTGTCTTGGCCTTTTAATAAGCCGCCAAGCGCCCGTTTTACCGCTTCATAAGACATTTCCAAATATGCCGCTCCCGGAAGCACCGCTTTTTCCCTGACCACATGATCCTTCAGGAAAAATTCTGAGCCTGTAAACCGTGAGCTGAACCGCTGAACGGCCAAATCTGACGTGTTTTGCTGCACGAGCGGGTGTAAAACTGAGATTCCGGTGTGTGCGGCAGATGTTTTCTTTTCTGCTTTTTTCGGCCAGTACGGCTCCTTTGCAAATGGGTAGACCGGCACGCTGATCCGTTTCGGATGCTTGTCTTTGTAAAGCTTGTGCCAATTGATGGCGACACCTTTACTCCACATTTCACAGAGCTTCGTTCCTTTCCTTTCGCAAGCCATTTCTCAATGAGTTCAGCACTGTCATCATCATCAGAAAGCCAGGCAATATCTTTCGCCTGCTGTTTTTCTCCTCTGAAGCAGCCTGTTACAGCCGGCTTATCATTGATAAAATCGGCAAGCTGCCGCTTGAGCTCCGCAGTGCCGCTTGTGATAAAGGCCGCGCGCTCTTCCATCGCTTCCCTTCCGACTTGGAACGTGTAGGCAAGATCAGCGAGGCCGGCGTCCGTTTTCTTTCCAGAAAAGCCAGCAGCTGTTTTGCGTACTCCTTCAGACGATCTTTTTTTCTGGCAGACAACGGAATGATGAACGGACCGGCAGCGTCTGCTGCTTCGGATGCATCCGGATATTGTTCAAAAATCGCGTGAGTGTTTGTTCCGCCAAGACCGAAAGAGCTTAAAGCCATGCGGTGCGCTCTGTTCTCACGGGTTAACTCTTTCTTTTCTCCCGCTACGTAAAACGGAGAGTCTTCTAAATGAAGATTCGGGTTCGGCTCTTTGTAATTGATGCTCGGCGCGATTTCCTGATGATATAAGCTCATGACAACCTTGATACAGCCCGCCATTCCGGCCGCTGTATCCAAATGCCCGAGATTTGTTTTGACTGAACCGATGCCGCAGTATTGTTTTTTATCTGTATATCGGCCGTACACCGATTGAAGTGCGGACAGTTCGATCGGGTCGCCGAGTTTTGTTCCTGTGCCGTGAGCTTCGACGTACGCGATCGTTTCAGGATGGATGCCCGTCTGATCAATGACCTTCTGAATGACCTCAGCCTGTCCTTTGACGCTCGGCGCATAAAATCCGACCTTATCCGCTCCGTCGTTATTGACGCCGATTCCGCGCAGCAGCGCATAAATATGGTCGCCGTCCTTAACGGCATCCGACGCTTTTTTCAAGAGCACGGCGCCGGCTCCTTCACCGCCGATCATTCCGTCAGCAGCCGCGTCAAACGCTTTAATATGCCCGTCGCTTGAAAAATTCAGCCCCGGCTGATGAACATAGCCGGCACTTGATTCCGTATGAAGGGTCGCACCGCCGACAAGGGCGTACTTGGCTTCGCCGGACTGCAGGCTTTGAAAAGCCGAATGCAGGCCGATTAACGAAGATGAGCAGTTGGCATGGACAAAATAGCTCGGCCCTTTCAACCCGAGTTTATGAGAAATCATCGTCGGAATCGTACCGCTTTGGGCAAGAACCCATGACACGTAGCCATCCGGCGTTTCCAGCTGTGCTGTCGTCTCCTCCGGCAGCAGGCTGCGGTAAGAGTTCGTGCTGGCAGACATATACACGCTTGTTTCCGGAATTTCTTTTGAGATATATCCCGCATCCTCGATTGCCTTCCATGAATGGAGCAAAAGCATTCTCAGCTGAGGGTCCATATATTCCGCATCTTTCGGCGAAAAGCCGAAGAAACCGGGATCAAACATTTCTTTCCCCTCTAAAACTGATTTAGCCGGAACGAAGCCGGGATGATCAGCCAGTTCTTCAGAAACACCGGATCGGCGGAGCTCCTCTTTTGAAAAGAAGGTGATGCTTTCTTTGCCTTCTTTGATGTTATTCCAAAATTCATAATGATCTTTCGCTCCCGGAAACTCACAGGATATACCGATAACCGCGACACTGTCCTCATAATAATCGGGAATTTCTCCCGCTGGGTGTTCCCGGTCTTCTGTATTCACTTCCTTTTGCGGCACAGGAGCCAAAACGGCTTCTTTCGGTTTTTGTTCTGTGATGTACCGGCTGATGTCTTTTACCGTCGCGTATTCAAACAGCTCCGTTACACTGAATTCACAATCCAGTTCCTGCGTCATCCGGTCAGTGACAGTCACGGCAAGAAGCGAATCTCCCCCCGCATCAAAAAAGCGGTCATCAAGCTCTATATCTTTGCTTTTCAATACATCCTGCCAAATCGCCAGCACCGCCTGCTGGATATGAGATGATGAAAATGTTTGTGTGTCCGGCTGCTTTTCCGTCAGATCACGGGCAACAAGAAGCTTGCGGTCAACTTTTCCGTTCGGTGTGAGCGGCAGCTCTTCAAGACGGATAAACGAAGCTGGCGTCATATAGGCCGGCAGCGCTTGTTTCAAATGATTGCGCAATTCCTTTGCAGACGGAAGCGGCTCTCCGTTTTTCAGGATATAAAATGCGCAAAGCTTTTCATTTCCGGAGTGATTGTTCACAACCACTACGCTTTCCTGTACGGCCGGATAGGCATTCAGCCGGCTCTCAATATCTCCGGGTTCAATCCGGTAGCCGCGGATTTTGACTTGGGTGTCCATCCGTCCCATGTATTCAATGCGGCCGCCGGGAAGAAAACGCGCCATATCGCCTGTTTTATAAAGCTTTGATCCCAGTTCGAGCCGGTGGCTGACGAAAACTTTATCTGTCAGCTCAGGCTTGTTGAAATACCCTCTTGCCAATCCGTCTCCCGCAATACAAAGTTCTCCCGGCACCCCTTCTAAAACAGGGTTGAGACCGGAATCCATAATATACACACGGGTATTGGCGATCGGGCGCCCGATCGTAAGCGCGCTCTCATTTTCCGTTATACGCTGCACCGCGGACCAGATTGTCGTCTCTGTCGGCCCGAACATATTCCAAGCCTCACTTTTCGTATCGAGAAACTGCTGCTTCAATTGTTCGCTGAGCGCCTCTCCGCCGCAAAGGATTTTCACTTTTTCTTCATTTGACCATCCGGAATGAAAGAGCATTTTCCACGTAAACGGCGTCGCCTGCATGATCGTCGGTTTGTACTCTTGAATCAGCTCTTTCAGCTTCCGTGCGTCTTTTGTGACTTCTGTCTTACAGATGTTGCACTCTGCTCCTTTGATTAAAGGAAGGTAAAGCTCCAGTGCCGCGATATCAAAGCAATATGTCGTGACGGCAAGCAGTTTGTCTTCGGACGAAAGCCCCGGTTCATATGCCATCGAGATTAAGAAATTGGTCAGGGCCCGGTGCGGAATCATCACGCCTTTCGGTTTGCCCGTGCTGCCCGACGTGTAAATGACATACGCCAGATCGTCAGGTGTCACTAACCGCTTCAGCGACGTTCTTTCCGCGGCTGTGCTTTCAATACAAGACCAATCGCGGTCAATGGCAGTTGTCTGCACGCCTCCCCAGTTCAAGGAGTGCTCTAAATCAGCTGTCGTCAGGCACATTGAAATCCTGCTGTCGGCGATCATATATTCCAATCTGTCAGCGGGATAAGAAGGATCAAGCGGCACATACGCTCCCCCGGCTTTTAAAATGCCGAGAAGGCCGACAGCCATATGCAATGAACGGTCTGTATAAATGCCGATGAGATCATCAGGGCCTGCACCGTGCGCCTGCAAATAGAGCGCCAGCTTCGTGCTTTTTCATCAAGCTCACGGTACGTCAGCTTTTGCTGTTCATACACGACCGCACAAGCGTCCGGCGTTTCTGCCGCCTGACGTTCGAATAATTCATGGAAGCAGGCATCCGGATATTCACGGCTTGTCTCATTCCAAGTCTTAAGAATCATGTGCTCCTCTCTTTTTGTCATGAGAGAAACGTTCTCAAGCGGCATATCCGGATTCGCCGTCAAAGCTTCAGCGGCCTGTACAAATTGGCTGAAAAGTCTGGCCGCCCCTGCTTCGTCGAATAATTCGGTGCTGTATTTAATCGTAAGATCCATGCCTGATGCTTCTTCCCACATTTCAAATACAAGATCATATTCCCCCTCCTGATGAATGTCTTTTACAAACTCACAGGAGAATTCCTTGTATTCATCCAGCATCGATTGATAGCTTGAATGCTGCAGAAAGTTCTGATAGAAAAAGGCATTGCTGAAAACAGGCGAACCGTTCTGCAGGGGTTTCGCATGCACATCACGCACCATTTTCGGAAACGGATAAAAGGAGTGATCCAGTCCGTCCAGAACGGCATCCTGCACCTTTTGAACAAAGTCAGCAAATGTTTCTTTTCGTCCGGCTCTGCTCCGTATAGGAAGCATGTTGAGGAAATGGCCGACCACTCCGTCAAAGCGTTCTTCAGGTCTGACCATTGCAGGCATGCCTGTCACAATATCTTCCTTATCCGTATATTTGCTTAAAAGCACCATATAGCAGCTCAGCATGACGGTAGACAAATGAATCGAACGGGATGCGGCAAACGCCGTTATATTATTCAGCAGCCGTTCGGGAAGACGGCGTGTCAGCGTATCTTCTGTAAACTCCGGAACACTGCTGTCCGTGCGCATCGGCGGAAGCTGAAGGTCAGGCAGATCGCCCCCGAGCTGTTTCATCCAGTAAGCGCGGTCAGCTTTGCTTTCTTCACCCGCTAAATACCGCTTTTCCCAAGCCGCGAAATCGGGATGAATGCCGGGAGCGGCGGCCGTAAACTCTTCTTTTCCCTTCAGCAGCGCCTGATAATGATCCAGCAGACTGTGAATAAATGTAATGGATGAAATGCCGTCAAACACGATGTGGTGAATGACCGTCAAAAGATAATGTTCCGCGGCGGATTTTGAAAGCAGCTGCACGCGCAGCAAAGGCCCGCCTTCTTTGACAAACGGCTCTTTCACTTTTTTCCGTATCAGAGCGGAGATTTGTGATTCATTGACGTCAGAAATATCTTCTTCCGAGAATACAAAAGGATCTGCCGCTTCTATGAAATAAAACCCGCCGTCTGTTTCATTCACGGCGCTTTTGAGCATCGGATGCTGCTTTAATACGAGCTGAAACGCCTGTTTCAATTTCTCTTTGTCGATTCCGGATGTGAATCGGAAACAGAGCGGGACATGGTATGCAGTCGTTTCAGGCGACAATTTTTGCAATGTCCACAGCCCTTTTTGGACTTCTGAAAGCGCTGGCGCCATTTGCCGTCTCTCCCGTTCTGCCGGCGGTTCGGCTTTTTGGGAATGATGCTCCGCTGACATGTTTGCCGCTTTTTCAGCAGTATAAGCCGCTAAAGCGCCAATCGTCGGGTTTTTGTGCAGCTCTCTTGCCGTCAGCCGGATGTGATACGTTTTTTCAATTGATCTGGCGAGTTTCATCATCTTGATGGAATTGACGCCAAGACTTTGAAACGGTGTATTTGGATCAACAAGCTCATCCGCGATGGAAAGTTCCTCTTTCAGAAAACGGATAAAATCCCGTTCAATTTCTTTCTCTGCAGAAGCCGTGTCTGAATTGCCGCCTTCTTGTCTGTTATTATGTAATGAATCAAATTGCCCTTGTTCAAATGAATGTTTCAGCTGAGTGCGCTGGATTTTCCCGATCGCCGTCTTAGGAATGTCTTCTTTTGCGACCGGAAGCAGATAATCAGGGGTAACGCCGATTCTCTGTGTCACGTGCTGGTGAATGTGATGAAGAAGCTTCGTCATGCGGTTCTCATCCAATGGAACAGATGTCACAAAGAAAATCGCCAGCTCATCTGTCGTGCTTTGATTCGGCCGGACGGCGCATGCCGCTGTATATGACGTTTCAATTTCCGGCAATTCCTCAACCGCTGATTCAATGGCGTGGCTGTAATAATTCACACCGTTGATAATGATGGCATCTTTTGTGCGCCCCGTTATCGTCAGGCGGCCTTCACGCAGAAATCCGAGATCTCCCGTTTCAAACCAGCCGTCTTCTGTAAAGACACTCTCATTTAAGTCCGGGCGCTCATAATATCCGCTCGTTACAGTCAGACCGGACACTTGGAAGCGGCCGATTTCTCCTTCTTCCACCACTTGATTGCGGTCATCCGTAATTCTCATATTAAACCCCGGGATCGGCAGACCGATCTCGACGAAACGATCGTCGTCACTCGTGTTTTCCAGTGTAAACTCATCTGAGAAAATAACGCCCGAAGACGTTTCGGACATTCCCCATGCGGGACGGATGGCATTAGCCGGCAGACCGTGCGGCTCTAAAAGCTCCATAATTCTGCGTCCGACTTTCGCAACCGCGGCCTCCCCGCCGTTCAGCATGTAACGCATGGAAGATAAGTCCCATTTCCGTGTTTGAATCTCTTCTGCGAAATCGGCAAGCAGCCCAAAGGCAAAATTGGGGGCCCACGTGACCGAAGCGCGGTAATGATCAATCAGGTCGAGCCATTTTAAAGGATCCATCAAAATGGATTCGCTCGGTATGTTGATTTCCTCACATCCGAGATAAACATCACGCAGATGAAGCATTCCGATGCCGCCGACATGGTCAAAAGGCATCCAGTTAAACGTGACATCCTCACTTGTATAGCCCTGCATCTGAATATTTCCTTTGACCATGCAGACGATGTTTTCATGGCTGAGCATCACGGCTTTCGGCGTGCCCGTGCTTCCCGAGGTCAAAAGCAGCATCGCCAAATCTTCCGGACGGGGATGATGACAGTCCGTATCCATTTCATGCGCACTGAGATCTTCTGCCGCCAAAGCGCAAAACCCGGAAAGCTCCTGCTCCTCCGCCCATTCAGTCATCTCCGGCAGCACGTCACGGCTTGTGATGACATACGGCTGATTCAAAAGCGTCCAGGCGTCTTTCAGTTTTTGCGTCCCGCTGTTCATTTCTGTATAAGCCGGAGCGGCCGCAAGCGGAACCGGGATCGCTCCTAAAAAAACACAGCCCCAAAACGCAGGAATCAGCTGGGAATTGTCACTGAGCTGTAATATGACTTCATCCTGAGCCTTCACTCCTGATTGGCGGAGCCCTTTCACAATCGAAAGAGCGATCTTTTTCAGGCCGCTGTAAGTCTGATACACTTTGGTGCCGTCAGGCTGTATATATGTGATGCCCTTTTGATCTCCCGCTGCCGCGGCGGTTTTGTGCAGGACTTCAGGAATCGTCATCGGCTGATCCGCTGAAAGCCGCAATGGTTTTCCATAGCTGACAGATGGCTTGAGTAACCCGCTTGCCTTCATATCACTTTTCATAGAGCTGCCTCCATTTCATCTGTATGTAAGATGTATGTCTTATACTCCGTACATCGTCGTGATTCGTTTTTTCACTTCATCATCATGAAACGTCTCATCGTGCATGATTAACTCCTTCTCAATGACAGCCGGAAGCTGCTCGCGAAACGGCGTCACCAAGTGCCTTTTCAATGTAATTAAAGAGTTTCTCGGTTTTTCCGCAAGCTCACGGGCCAATTCCTGCGCATAGTCTAATACTTCCTGCCGCGGAAGCACCGGAAAAGGCACCCCTCTTTTCTCCAGATCACCGCCGCGGTAGTGGCCGCCGTTTAACAGCATTTCATGGCCGAGGCTTGCCCCAAGCTTCTCCGGAACGATAAAAGTAGCCCCCATTCCGGGGGTGAAACCGTATTTCATAAAGTTTGCGGTATACACGCTTTCTTTGCTTAAAATGACAAAATCACTGAAAAGCCCCATGACAAACCCGCCTCCGATTCCGTGGCCCTGCATGGCGGAAATGACGGGGATATCACATTCCAGCGCCAAAGAGTACATGCGGTCTTCCGTAAACTTCGTGATGCCCTGCTGAATCCTGAGCAGACCTTCCTGTGTGCCTCCGGAAGCAAAGTAATGGCCGTATCCTGTTAAAATCACAGCTTTATAGACTGACGATTTTTTTATACGGGTGAATGCTTCCATCAATCCATCCGTCAGTTCTTTGGAGAAGGCGTTTTTATGGGCTTTATCCTGCATTGTCACTTGGATAATATCCGGTTCAATTTCGAGCAGTTCAACTGCGGCGTTCGGCATGATATCCTCCTAACTGTTCTCCGTTTCCCAAGGAAGCCGCCCCGTTTCTGCATAACGGAAAATGGCTGATTGGTTATCCGGATCTGAAAACATCGCTTGATTTTCGGCTAGAGCAATGGATTTCGAACGATGAACAAGGTCGTTTAAGGAATCCATGTATTTTTTATAGCGGATGACTGCTTTTTTCGACAGCGGGCGAAGGCGCAGCAAATGCTTTCTCAGCTCTGTTGCTGAGTCCGGGACGCATACGTCACAAAGTCCCCATTCAAGCGCCTGGCGCGCCGGCACGGGCTTTGTCATAATCGTCATATAATGCGCCTTTTGAAATCCGATTCTTTGAATTAAAAACGGCAGAACGCAGGCTGGATAAAGTCCGAATAACAGTTCAGATAAACTGAACGAAGCACTCTCCTCTGCAATGACGATATCGCACGCGGCGGCAAAACCGACACCTCCCGCATTTACTTTTCCGCGGACGCGGGCGATTGTGATGTACGGCCCGGATTTTAATGCCAGCCACAAACGGTAAAGCGGCTCCTGCGATTCCGCATGCTGCATTCCCTGCCTCATTTTTCGGTACATCTCATCAAAATCCGCCCCGAAACAAAATACCTCCGGCTGCCCTTCAAGCACTACGGAGGTCACGGAGTCCTCACATTCAGAAAGAACGTGCAGGCATTCCTCCACTAAACGCTCATTAATCGTATTGTTGGCTTCAGGCCGATCAAAGGTGATGAAGCAGACATTTTGCTGAAAACGGACGTTGATCGTCTCATAGGTCACGGGATCCACCTGTATTTCCGATGAAATTCCGTGATTTCTTCCAAATATAAACGAGGGCTCCCGGCATGATGGTCTAAAATGTTCGGAATCATATTCATATCCAATTTGACATTCCGGGTTCCGAACTTCACCAAACCGCTGCCTTTAAACAGTTCTTCATACTCTTCCATGGACAGCCTGTATCTGTTGTTCAGATGCTCTTCTATTTTGAAAGAATGCTGCCGCGTTTGTCCTTCAGGCGTCACAACGCCGCTGTAAAATTCTGAACAGCATCCGGAGCCGTACGAGAAACAGCCGATCCGCTTAGAAGTGTCGAATGCCCCTTGGTCAATCGTGCTTGCAAGAGCCAGTAAAGAGGCTGCCCCCATAATGTTTCCGACTCTTTGGCAGTAGCGGAGCCCCGGCTCTACCCTGGTTTGGAAATCCTGTTCGATCTCAGCGTTTTTCGCTTTTGCAAGCTTGCGCATCATCGTCCGGTGAGCTCCTTTGACCATGCCGCCAAACGGTGTATGGAAGGCAAGATAGTGAAACGTCTCTTTATAGTCAGCGCCCGGCACACGTTTTTTGTACTCGCGAAATGTCTGTTCACAGCAATCGAGATAAGACATCAATGACAAGTCGGCGTCACCGGCTTCACTGTCCGGGATCGGACGGCATGTATCCATCACTTCATAGCCGTAATAGCCGTTAGCGCCCGCATCCGCCTGAAATACAATTGGATTTTCACCGATCAATAAGGCGACGGCACCCGCTCCGGCGCTCGGTTCGGCGTAAGACCAATCCTCGCTTAACGCATCGCCGCCTTCGGCAATTAAAAACCGGGAAATATCCGTCGCGACGACAAGCGCCTTCGCTCCGGGGGATGTCTGCGACAAAATAAAGTTAAGCGCCATCTGCAAACCCGCCGTTCCTGAATAACAGGCCTGCTTCAGTTCAAATAAACGGCAGTTCCGGTTGAGGCCTAAGTAATCATGAATATATGTACTGAGTGATTTTCCGAAGTCAATGCCGGACTCCGAGCAGGTAATCAGCAGCTCGATTCTGTCTTTTTCAGCCTCTGTCAATCGGTCGATAATCGGCTTTGCCGCGTTAACGCCGAATGTGACGGGGTCTTCGTACGGAAGCGCCACCGCTTTTTCTTTCATCAGTAAATTCTCAAATCTGGCAGGGTCTAAGTTTCTGTACTCCGCCAGCTGCATGACATCAAGGTATGCCGTCCCGCCAAACACATTTATCGCTTCTATTCCGGCAGCCGCCATGAACTTCGCCTCCAATATGAATTTTGAGTTTCCGATTTTTTCACCGTTTTATCAGACAGCCTGTACCTTTTCATAAAGCTTTGCCGCCAATTCGCCGATGTTTGACACTCCCGTCAGCTCAACACGCGGGATCTGCAGTGATAATTCTTCAAGCATCATCGTGATAATTTCGGCGCGGTCCACTGAGTCCGCCCCCAGATCAACTAACCGGTCTTCCTGTGAAAGCTGTTCACCTTCTAAATCAGGCAAAACCTCGTAGATTGTGTTCTGCAGCAATTCAAAGATTCTTTCTTCACTCATTGTCAGTTCCTCCCTGTTTCATCTTTTATGAATATTCCATGTTTTCAATCTATCATTTCGTCTTGTCAACACGTTTGCAGAAATGAACCTAACTTCTGATTCAAAAGCGAGGCCGTCTCTTCCATAAGACGAAGGCCGATATCATCGGCATGGCGGTTTTTCCAGGACTCCAGCTCCGTACCTTTCACCCATTGATTAAAGGCGCCTAATGCCGGGCCGCAATGAATCTGGAAGTCTACCTTGGCATCCGGGTCTCCTTTAATCGCCGAAGCAGAGCTTTGCCTGAAATACCATTTGAATATGAGCGCCATTTTCTGTTTCGGATTCCGTTCGGCTTTTGAAATGTCTTCATTCGAATAATGAGCCTTCACTTTGTCATAAATACTGCTTACACTTGCCTTAAAATACTTCTCTTCTATTTGTCTGAGTGTCTTTTCATCAATTTCTTCAATTGAGCGGTGACGCTGATACAGTTCATGCAGCTTAGAGGCCCGGGTCGGAAAGAACAGCCCTTTCTTTAATACCTGCACCTTGCTGCCTGATTCAAACATATCGCCGGCCGGCGCGTAGGCCGTGTCCTGTACATTCATCTGCTGCAGGAGATCCTTTACAAGGCCGCTCGTCGCTGCTTCAACGGTGCATTGGTTAATGGATCCGGTCACAATAAAATCAGCGCCGAGCATAAATGCGGCCATGGCAGCCTCAGGCGTCCCGATTCCCCCTGCGGCTCCGATGCGGACGGTTTTGCCGTATCGGTATTTTTTCATCATGTCATCTCGTAAACGGATGATCGCCGGCATGAGACTGTAAGCAACTCCGCCGTCAGTGTGGCCGCCTGAATCAGCCTCTACGCAGATGTCATGCGCAACGGGTATTTCCCTCATCAGACTTGCTTCTTCAGCGGTAATTTTGTTTTCGGCTGCAAGTTTCTGCAGAATGTGATCAGGCGCCGGGCTGAGAAATGCTTCCGCTACTTCCGGACGGGACAGCTTGGCGATAATCCGCTGACGCGCTATTATTTGTCCGCCGGCACCGCGTTTTAATCCCTTAGCGCGAAACCTTACTAAAGCGGGAGTAACCGTTAAAAATGCTGATGCTTCCAAGTTCTGAACCCCATGCTTCAGTAAAAGATCAATCATTTTTTCTTCTGAATCTGTATGCTTCATGTTATGTACAACATTAATACCGAAGGAACCGCCGTCACGAAGCTCATGCTGAATTGACAAAATGGCGTCCTCAACGTGCGCGATGTTCAAACCGCCCGTTCCGAAAAAGCCCATCATTCCTTTTTCGGCCAGTTTGACGACCATTTCCTTCGAAGAAATTCCGCGGTACATGCCGCCGGCCAAGTAGGCGTATTTCAATTGATAATCGCGCTTAAACTCTTCATTTCCTAAAGACTCCGCCGTAATTGAGCTTTTTTCCAGCCTCAGCCGGGACTTTGATTTCATCTGTTATCGGCTCCGCTTCAGCCGTAATTCTTTGAATCAGCCCTGTCAGCACTTTTCCGGGACCGATTTCCTCAAAACTCATGTTCTTTCTTCCCATTAAGAAACGGATGCTGTCTGTCCAGTTCACCGATCCCGTTATTTGTCCGGTGAGTGTCTCTTTCAGCTCGGTCTGCTCATATGGTCTTGCCGTCACATTTGAAATGACCGGGATGGACAGCGGCTTAAAATGGAAAGTTTCAATAAACCGTGAAAATTCCTCCTTCGCTTCCATCATATATCTGGAATGAAAGGCACCGCTGACATTTAAGCGGTGAACCATTTTTACGCCGTTTACGGCTTCAAAAACGGATGCGGCTTTTTCAATATCTTCTTTATATCCGGAAATGACAATTTGCTGCGGTGTGTTCATGTTGGCGATATCAATCATATGCAAGTGATACTCTTTTAAAACGTCCGTCACCTGCTCATGAGTCAGGCCGATCACCGCTGCCATGCCGCCTCCTTTGGCGCGGCTCATCAGTTCGCCCCTTTTTCTGACCAGCTGTAAGCCTTCTTCAAAATCAAAGGCGCCCGAGGCGTATAACGCGTTATATTCGCCTAAACTGTGTCCGGCGGTAAAATCCGGTTTCAAGCCGGTTTCTTCTGTTTTTTTAAATAACTGAGGGCATTGACGACATAGAGCGCCGGCTGAGTGAATTGAGTCTGATTGAGACGTTCTCCGTCCCGGCACAGCTCCTGAATAGAATATCCGAGAATATGATCGGCCTTTGCGGTTAATTCAGGATAGCGGCCGAACAGGTCCTCTCCCATCCCTATTTTTTGCGAGCCTTGGCCTGGAAAAACAAAGCTGATCATCTTACAGTCTCCTTCCGGGCGGTGATAAAATGCTGTCTTCTATTTGCTGCAAATGGGTTTGTTCTTTATGAAACGGCGTCATAATGGCACGGATGCGTTCAGCCGATCCAGCGGGAAGAATCTGTTTGGCAAATGCGGCCAATGTTCCGGAAGGCCCGGCATCGATATACAATCCTTTTTGGCGGCTGTCTGCGAATTGAAGCGCTTCGCGGAATCGAATCGGCTTTCTTACAATATCCCAGAAAAAGTCCGCTTGTATATCGGTCTCAGCCTCTCCGGTCGCGCTGGAGATGTACGGTATAAACGGAGTCCGGATTGATTTCTGAGCTAAAAAGCGCTTGTACGGCTGTTCCGCCTGATCAACCAGCGCTGAGTGAAACCCGTAAGATACCGGCAATAGCTGATGGGGAATCTGCTTTTCTCTCAGATCGTCCATGATCTTTTTGATATGTTCCCGCTCTCCCGAGATGACAAAGTGAGAATGATAGTTTACAGATGCCAATTCACTATGTTCGCCGAGCAGCGGATCATCTTCATATAAAGCCGGATCACCCAGTATCGCAAGCATGCTGCCGTTACGGCAAGTTTCCGTAATGATTCGGGCCTGTTCCAGCACGCAATCCAAAGCATCCTCGGCGCTCAGCACACCCGACACAGCGGCCGCTGCATACTCTCCGAGGCTTGCTCCGATCACATAATCGGGACGTATGCCTCTTTGCTCCAAAGCATATGCAAGTGCGTACTCAGCCATAAAAATGGCAGGATGACTGAAAAGAAGGCGGTCAAATGGATCAGACAGACGATTGCCTGTATGATAAACCTCTTTCAGGACAGAGTAACCGAAACGGCTGACTGCAAAATCGTCCAAGTCAAGCATTTTCTGCCGAAAAGCGGCGTTATGTGCAAACAGCTCTTTCCCCATTTGATAGTATTGGGAACCCTGTCCAGAAAACATGAAAACAATTGGCTGGTTCATTTGTTCTCCTTTTTGCTCTTTATTTTTTAAAATATTGATTTGTAAGTTTTTCGTGATGTCGTGTGCAGGTGAAGTGGTCGTGATGTTGTATGGCTGGCACTATTGTGTGAGATAAGAAATTTGACTTGCGTTCCGCTACATGGCGGGTGAAGCTTCAGTTTCTTTTTTGATGCGGTGAATAAGTCCTGTCAGCACATGGCCCGGGCCGACTTCTTCAAATTCCATCCGCCCTTTGTCCAGCAGATAGCGGATGCTGTCGTTCCATCGCACTGAGTGGTCGATCTGATCGGCCAGAACGGAGTGGATTCCGTCTTGCTCATAAGGTCTGGCATGCACATTAGAAATGACAGGAATTGATATAGCAGAAAAATGAAATGACTGTAAAAATTTTTCGAACTCTTGTTTTGCTTCGCTCATATATCTCGAGTGAAAAGCGCCGCTGACGTTTAACGGATGAAACATCGTAACGTCTTTTAATCCTTCGAATACGCTTTTGGCTCTTTCAATGTCTTCTTTGCGTCCGGATATGACAACTTGGTGAGGAGAATTCATATTGGCAATATCAATCGTATGTAAACCGTTCGTTTGAAGGGCGTCTGACACTTGAGCTGCGGTTAACCCCATAATGGCGGCCATTTTTCCGTCAGTGGCCATACTCATTAATTCGCCTCTTTTACGGACAAGCCGAAGGCCGGTAATAAAATCAAAAGCACCTGCTGCAAACAGCGCATTATATTCTCCCAAACTGTGGCCGGCCACATAATCCGGCTTTATGTCATTGTCTTGGGTTTTTTTCAAATAGCTTAACGCGTTTACAACATATAAAGCAGGCTGGGTGAACTGCGTCTTGTGAAGGTTGGAATACGGATTCTCAAGACAAAGCCGTTTCATGGAATATCCGAGTGTTTCATCAGCCTGCTCCGTTAAGTCTTTAAATTCATCAAACAATGAGCTCCCCATTCCCTGCTTTTGAGAACCTTGTCCGGGGAATAAGTATGTGATCATTTTCTCAGCCATCCTTTCTCGGATTCAGTTAAGAAGCATGTTCAAGTTGATAGTAACTTCACAAAAATACCATGTCAAGTTAATTTATCCTATGCAAACTCCTGAATAATGCCTATTTTTCCCTGCCAGAAGGCGGACTCAGGGCTTTTGGAACAGACGTAAGCAGAATGTCCCATCCGGCCTGCCCGGCGTTCTCTTCCGCAAACTCCCGTTACTCAGCCATTCACCACCAGAAATCTAGTAATAACTACCATTCCATTTCAGAACTTCTTTGCCTCAAAAGAAAAGCTAGTTAGATAGAACCAAATTATACGCTACTTAAAATGAAACAGCCCTTTTTGATTTTTTCTGTTGCGGAAATTCACGAAATGTTCTTTTTTTCAATCTGAAAGTAAATATTGTTCTTCAAAAGACTCTCCATTTTTTGACCCGGCTTCTCCCCGAAGGAGTGCCCCGGATACACACGCACATGCGGCGGAATAGAGGCTTTGATCCTCTGTATACTGTGAAACATATCTTCAGCTGAGCTGCCCCTGTCCTCACATATACCGCACCCCTCTGTAAACACGGTGTCACCGGTAAAAAGGTGATCAGATAGCAAATAGCACATTCCCCCGGCCGTATGTCCCGGGGTCAATATACTTCTGATGATAAACCCTCCGGCTGCAAAGGTTTGTCCGTCTTCAAGCGCTATTAAGTTTCTGCACCGGAATTGATAGAAATCGATTTCCGCCGACGACATGTATATATCAGAATGATAGATTTGCTGAAGCGGCTCCGCCAAGTTTACATGGTCATAATGCGAATGTGTTAATAAAATAGCTGATAAATCAACATCCAATTCATGCAGTTTATCGGTTATTTTATCGATTTCCCAGGACGGGTCCACCGCTATCGCAGATTTTTTTGAGCGGTCTGCGATAATATAACAATAGTTGGACCACATCTGGTGATAAGTTTTGATTTGATACACTTCATATGTATGATCCATTGTCACCATTCCCATTTAAAAGATCCGGGCAGACTGCTGCCGCCGCCCAGCCGACTGTAACCACTTTACCAGATGGCACCACGTTTTTCCATGGATTTTCCGGTAAAGTTTAAAAAACTTTCTGCTCCCGCCAAAAGCACCAGTCTGGGCCTTTTTTACAAATTGCTATGCTGATATATCAGGAAATCAGGATGTTCATTTAGATGAATTCTTTAGGTAATTTTATTCAGAAAATGAAGGATGGTATAATTTTCGGATAAAAATAAAACAAATTGAGCTTTTGTTTTGAAAAGCAATTGCGAAGCAGCCGGAGGAGATAATCAGTTTTTAGAAATGACCCGCAATTAAGATTATTATTTCAATCCTTTTCTTCAAGATAAACTAAACCACACGGGCTCTCGAAATATATCAGAATACCTTAGTTCTTACACCGAATTCAACGTTATGTTGACATTAACATAATTGAACTGAGAAAAGTACGGCGTAATTTACACTCTTTTCTTTTGCGAGAAAACCGTTCAAAAACCAGTCTAGCTGCAACAATTCACAAAAGCGTCGTGCATGAAAAAAGACGTCAGTTGAAGACGATTTATATGTGATTATTGACAAGGAGCTCAGATGTTTTTGTTAGGGCTAAATAAAGTTATCTTTTTACTGTGCAAAAACAAAACTAACATAAAATCATTAAGTGTAAAAAGTAAATATTAAGATTTAGACAAATAGACTATGTGATATGGGTCGGAGTTTACTGTTCAAGGTGATTTGTCCTGAGCTATAAAAGCACTGAGAGCAGCTTGGGTCGCAATACCTACTAAAGTTAAAGCTGCTATGGGTGGAATCGGCGGTTTTGAAATAATTCTTAATATCATTGGCAATTTTACTGGTGCAGTTGAAGATGCGTGCTATGCGGGTGCTCTAAAAGTAACTGGCAACCCGGCAGCAACTTTGTGGATTACTAAAACTCTTATGCTTTTCCTTTAAACGGGGCTATTGTTGGTGTTTAACAAATTTATCCTGTGTTAAGCTTTAAAGTGATTATTTTCTAAAGTGTTTAAGATCGGAGGTAACTATGGAAGATAAAAGTAATGCTGAACCGAGCCCAAAAGCTATAAGAATTCTAACTTACATCATTCCTATAATTTTAATAGGGCTTATCCTTGTCCTTAAGAATATTAACACCGCCGCAGCGGAAATTTCATTTTATATTGTTGCTGTCGGTGTAGTTCTCTTAGTGGTTTTCAGTTTAATCAAAAATAGAAAAAAATGCAGGAAGAACTAAATATAAGGGGGCTAATTACTAGTCCCCCTTGACTAACTTGCGGATAGTATAACCCGCCAAATTCCAATTTTATTTAAATTCTTCACAAATAGCATGAGATTTTTCAGGAATCGTTTTCTCCATTATTTCACTATTAATGCAGTCAATTGACGATATAGACGGTTACACCAAACACAGGATACTACATCGCCAACCCCAATTACTACCCATAAACGTTGTTATTACATCACACGCTTAAACATTTTCTCCATCTCATACGTACTGTGATGGATAATGATCGGCCGGCCGTGCGGGCATGTGAACGGGTCTGTCGTTCGGCGCAGGTCGTCCAAGAGCGCTTTGATTTCGTCGTTGCGCAAATGGCGGTTCGCTTTGATTGAGCCTTTGCAGCTCATCATAATGGCCGCTTCCTCCCGCAGTTTTTTAATATCGATCTGTTTGGCGTCAAGCACCTGCTGAATGATTTCTTCAATCAGTTCAGCTTCTTCCCCTTTTGGAAACCAGGCCGGATGGCAGCGGACGATGTAGCTGTTCGTGCCGAATGCTTCTAAAAATACTCCGACGCTTTCAAGCTCATGCTGATGCTGGTCAATGATCAGCGCTTCATTTGCCGCATAATGAAAGGTGAGCGGCACGATCATATCCTGTACTTCAGGCTCGACCTGCCCGACTTTCTCCCGGAAATATTCGTATTTAATCCGTTCTTGCGCCGCATGCTGGTCAATGATATACAAGCCGTTTTCGTTTTGGGCTAAAATATATGTCCCGTGCATTTGGCCGATCGGATACATCACCGGAACTCTTTCTTCCCGTATTTCTTCAGAGTCAGCCTCCACTTCAGGCTCCGGAATATCGGAAACAGGCGCTTCCGTTACCGGCATGCCGATCTTCGGCGGCACTCCGTGACCTGCTTCATCGGTCAGGGACTCTTCTTCTATGACCGGCTCAGGCTCTTTTACGACCGAACTCAGCTTCATCGGTGAGTAAGACGG
Organism: Paenibacillus lentimorbus NRRL B-30488; assembly: GCF_000411595.1. Lineage (NCBI taxonomy): Bacteria > Bacillati > Bacillota > Bacilli > Caryophanales > Paenibacillaceae > Paenibacillus > Paenibacillus lentimorbus. Next base: position 272,217 of record NZ_ANAT01000006.1, read on the forward strand.
CTCAGGCGTTTTTTCAGGAAGTTTCCGCTCAGGCGCGCTTTCCTCGAATGTCATAAATTGCTGTTCGTTTTTGGCCGGTGCCGGCGCTGATTTTTTCGGTAGCTGGGCGCTCGGAATAAGCCGTTGCTTTTGAAACACTTCCTTTATCCCGTCACGGATCAGCTCATGCAGCTCCGTCTCTTTGCTGAGGCGGACTTCAAGCTTCGACGGATGGACATTGACATCGACCAAAATCGGGTCCATCGTAATTTCGATAAACGTAATCGGATGGCGGCCGATCGGGAGAAGTGTGTGATAGCCCTCATGCACCGCTTTTACAAGCGGGAAATTCTTAATGTATCTTCCGTTAATGACAGATGACATGTAGTTTCTGGATGCACGCGTGATTTCCGGAAGCGCAATGTAGCCCTTGACTTCAAAATCAAGCGAGCTGACATGGAGCGGTATCATTTTTTTCGCAACCGCCGTCCCGTAAATTGCGGCCAGCACATGGCGCACGTCCCCGTTACCGTTTGTCTGCAGCAGATTTTTCCCTTGATGGCGGAGACGGATGGATACTTCCGGATGCGCAAGAGCAATCCGGTTGACGACATCCGTAATATTGCCGAGCTCCGTATGCACGGTTTTCATATATTTCAATCTGGCGGGTGTATTGAAAAACAGGTTGGTAACGATAATCTCTGTTCCTTTTCTGCTGGAGGATTTCTGTTCAGAAATGATATTCCCGCCCTGAAGAATGAGATGGGTTCCCGCTCCCTCGCCGATGCTCGTTTTGATTTCCAGATGAGAAACAGACGCGATACTTGGCAAAGCTTCTCCGCGGAAACCGAGTGTTCTCACCCGGAACAGGTCGTTTTCATCTTTGATTTTGCTGGTCGCGTGGCGGCGGAAAGCCCGCTTGCAATCATCGGTTTCCATACCTTCGCCGTTATCGAGCACCCGAATCGACGAAAGCCCCGCTTCCTCTATGTCGATTTCAATGACTGTGCTGTTTGCGTCGATGGCGTTTTCCACCAATTCTTTAACGACTGAGGCAGGCCGTTCGACCACCTCACCGGCCGCAATTTTATTTGAGAGTTCATCTGACAGCTGGATGACTTTTGCCAAGTCCGTCACCTCTTTCTATTTTAATTTTTTTGCAGCTTGTACATTTCATTCATCGCCTCAAGCGGCGTCATATCGAGAATATTGATTGACTTAAAAGCTTCAAGCACTTGTTTTTCTTTATTAGAAACAGCCGGTGCCTTCTGTTCTTTTTCACCGTCAGCAAAAAAGGACAGCTGTGCCGGTTCTTCTTTGACGGCGGGCTTTTTCTCAGGTGCCGCCGGAAGCTCCGGTTTATCTCCCATCTGCTCAAGCTGTTTTAAAATCTCCTGCGCGCGGCTGATCAGATCATCCGGGAGCTCGGCAAGCTGGGCGACATGAATGCCGTAACTTTTATCTGCGGCTCCTTCTTTGATTTGATGGAGAAACACGACCGTTCCGTTATATTCCTCTGCGCGCACATGAACGTTTTTCAGCTGAGGAAGCTTATCTTCAAGCACCGTCAGCTCATGATAATGCGTGCTGAACAGTGTTTTAGCGCCGATATGATCGTGAACATATTCAATAATCGCCTGTGCCAGCGCCATTCCGTCGTACGTTGATGTCCCGCGGCCGATTTCATCAAACAGGATCAGGCTGTCTTTTGTGGCGTTCACAATCGCGTTTTTCGCTTCCAGCATTTCCACCATAAAGGTGCTTTGTCCGGAAATCAAATCATCCGCCGCCCCGATTCTCGTGAAGATTTGATCAAAAATCGGCAGAACCGCTTCTTTTGCGGGCACAAAACAGCCGATCTGAGCCATGATCGATAGAAGTGCGATCTGTCTCATGTACGTGCTTTTACCTGACATATTCGGACCCGTAATCAGGAGCATTTCCCGCGAATCGCCCATCAGGCAGTTGTTCGGGACGTATTCTTGACTATCCATCACCTTTTCAACGACGGGGTGTCTCCCTTCAATGACTTTTACTTCATTATCAGAAAAGACGGGCTTTGTGTAATGCCTGTTTTCACTGATCGTAGCAAAGCATTGCAGTGCGTCCAGCTCACTCATTTGTTTGGCAAGACGCTGCAAGCGCGGAATAAATTGTTTCACCTTTTCACGCAGTCCGGCAAAAAGCTCATATTCCAGCTCGCAGATGTTGTTTTCCGCTTCTAAAATAAGCGCTTCTTTTTCCTTCAATTCCGGCGTAATGTACCGTTCGGCGTTTGTGAGGGTCTGCTTCCGCTCATACCGTCCGTCTTCAAGCAGATGAAGGTTTGCTTTTGTGACTTCAATATAATAGCCGAACACTTTATTGAAACCGACCTTTAATGAACGGATGCCCGTATAAGCGCGTTCCTGCTGCTCCAGTCTGGCAATCCAGTCTTTACCGTTTTTGCTGGCGTCACGGTACTCATCGAGCTTCTGATGATAGCCGTCTTTAATTAAGTTGCCTTCTTTTAACGATAACGGCGGGTTTTCATGGAGAGCTTCTTCTAACAGGTCAAGCAAATCTCCGCACGGATCAATCAAGCCGGCGCGTTCTTTTGCTTTTTTATGGTTAAGAGACCCTACAAGCTCTTTAATGCTCGGCACTTGTTTTAAAGATTCTTTCAGCTGGATTAAATCTCTTGCGTTGACGTTTCCGAATGCGACCCGGCCCGCCAGACGTTCTAAATCGTATACTTCCTTCAGGCGCTCGCGCAGATCTTCACGCTCAAACAGATGATTGATCAGCGTCTCGACCATTTCCTGGCGTTCTTCGATTTGGGATGCCCTGATCAGCGGACGGTCAATCCATTGTTTGAGAAGCCGGCCGCCCATCGCTGTTTTCGTCTCGTCTAAAAGCCAAAGCAATGACCCTTTTTTGCTTTTCGAACGGATCGTTTCCGTCAGCTCAAGATTCCGTTTTGAATACAGGTCAATTTTCATCGCTTCTTCCAATTCATATACTTGAACCGGCTGCAGATGATCCAGGCTCCGTTTTTGCGTTTTCTGCAAATACGTATATAAACGCATAAACGTCTCTGTCAGCTCTTCACCCGGCAAGTGCTTTGCGATTTCAATGCGTTCTGTTATTTCCCCGTCTTCGATCGAAATCGTTGCGCTGCACCGTTCTTTCAGCTGAGCAGCTGTATGTTCGTTAAACTTGCTTGATACGACAATTTCCTTTGCGCCGACTGAGTAAATTTCTGACATGACATCTTCAATCCGCTCAATAAATACGGCCAGGTTTTCTCCGGTCGTTAAGTCCGATAAAGCGAGACCGTATCCGTTACGAAATTCGGAAACGGAAGCGATAAAGTTGTTTTCCGACTCATGGATGCCTTTTCCATCCATCACGGTTCCCGGGGTGATCAGCTGGACGACTTCTCTTTTTACAACGCCTTTAGCCGCCTTCGGATCTTCCGTCTGCTCACAGATCGCCACTTTATAGCCCTTTTTAATCAGCTGTTCAATATAAGCCGCCGCGGAATGATACGGCACGCCGCACATCGGAATTTTATCAGCCGAACCTCCGTCTCTGCTTGTCAGTGTAATTTCAAGCTCTTGCGACGCTTTTTTGCATCTTCAAAAAACATTTCATAAAAGTCACCAAGCCGAAAAATAAAAAGGCATCTTGGTGCTCTGCCTTTATCTTCAAGTATTGCTGTATCATAGGCGTGTAACTAGCCATCATTTAATCCCTCACTATGTATCTTCTCTTATCCGAATCCCATTATAACATAAACAAAAGAGTGATATCTTTATATATAAAAAAGAGACTTGGGGTGTTAAACTCCCCTAGCCTCAACTTATTCTTCAGGATCTCCGACTAAAAATTCAGGGTTAATGTCCTCTAATTCTTCATCAAGATCGTCTTCCCAATCATCATCATCGTCTTCTTCCCAGTCAGGATTGACTTCGACGACGACTTTCGTTTCACCGACCACTTCTGCTAAAAATTCTCTCTCTGCCTGAACCACGATTTTATTTCCGTTAGGAGAAATGGTGACTTCAAGACAATTCGGCTGCTGCAGCACTTTGGCAATGACTTCGTGTTCGTCATCTAAGTAATTTGTGTCTCTGTATCTGAGTTTAATCACATCGACATACTTTACTCTCTCGGTTACAACTTCCGTTTTTGTATTATCGGCGTAAGAGTACCAGACGTTTATATCATAATACCCTTCAATTTCTACAGTCTTCCCGATCTTTTCGGCATCGTACTTGTGGTTGATAATCCAGCCGCCCAATATACTTGACGGTTTTTCTCCAGGCGAGATCGTGTTGGTGCATTGGGTGAATTTTCTTCCTTTCGCAACTACCGCTTTCGTAATAATTTCCCTGTATTCAGACATTCCGGCAGGCCTCCTTGTTCTTCTTCGTGTTATCTTATGCTGGGCATTTGTCTCATGTGCATTTTTATAATAAAAATATAAAAATACAAAGTTTCTGTTTCATTGTATGCAGCCCTGCCCAGAAACTTTACTTTTAAGTATGATAAAACTTTCCAGTAAAAATAGGACAAAACGTTGATGAGATGAAAATTTAGTACATATTACAATTAGTTCTCAAACAGCAAAAAAACACGGGCCGATGAAGGCCCCGTGTTTAAATAGAACAGCTGTTATTCGAATGTTTTACTTTTGAACCGGTTTCTCCCGTCAGCAGGTTGCCTCCGGTAGATGTAATAATTTCGTTTGTCACCTGATTTGAGATCGTATGTGCGACAAGCTGAAGAAGGTCATTGACCTCAATCTGGGAATCTCTGAATTCCTGAATGATCGGAATCCCTTCAAGCTCTTCCTGCAGGGCGTCAATTTTACTTTCCACTTGTTTCAGCGCTTCAAGCTTTTCGTAGTGCTTCAGGTTAACGGCTTGCTTTTGCAGGGTTTTAATCTGATTAATAATCGCAGAGACTTTTTCATTTTCGTTAATCTGCGCCTCGGCGCGTTTGAAAAAATCAACTTCTTCTGTTTCAGAAATCATTTTCGCAAGGTTCCTAGCCTGCTGTACAATGTCTTTCTTTGAGTAAAGCGTCATTATTATTTCACCTCGATTGCTTCTCCTGCCATCACACCGTCAAGCGACCATGTTTTCGCCTGTTCGATTTTGACGCGTACAATCTTGCCGATGGCGTCTTTCGGCCCTTTGAAGTTGACGAGCTTGCTTTTTTCCGTATAGCCGGCAAGAATGTCAGGGTTATTTTTGCTTTCTCCCTCAACTAATACTTCGACAGTCCTGCCTTCATATTCCTTCATTTTTTTGGCTGAAATTTCTTTCACCAAATCATTGAGGCGCTGAAGACGTTCTTTCTTGACCCTCATCGGAACATTGTCTTTCATCTTCGCTGCCGGCGTGCCTTCACGAGGAGAGTAAATAAACGTATATGCGCTGTCAAATTCCACTTCGCGATATAACGAAAGCGTTTCTTCAAATTGTTCATCGGTTTCATTCGGAAAACCGACAATAATATCGGTCGTCAGTGAAGCGTTTGGCATCGCCGCTTTAATTTTTCCGACAAGCTCCAGATAGCGTTCTCTGTCATATTTGCGCGCCATCATTTTTAACATCGCTGAGCTTCCTGATTGAACCGGAAGATGGATATGGTCAAGAAGGTTGCCGCCTTTGGCGAGCACTTCGATCAGATGATCATCAAAGTCACGCGGATGACTCGTCGTGAATCGGATTCTCGGAATATCAATTTTACGCAGTTCGTCCATTAAATCACCGAGACCGTACGTCATATCCTCAAAATCTTTTCCGTACGCATTCACGTTTTGACCGAGCAGCGTGATTTCTTTATAGCCTTCGCTTGCAAGTCTTCTGACTTCCTGGATAATTTCCTCAGGACGGCGGCTTCGTTCTTTTCCGCGGGTATACGGTACGATGCAGTATGTGCAGAACTTGTCACAGCCGTACATAATGTTGACCCAGCCTTTAATTTTTCCGTTGCGGACTTTCGGAAGGTTTTCAATGACATCCCCTTCCTTCGACCACACTTCAATGACCATCTCTTTTGATAAATATGCCTCTGATAACAGTTCCGGCAGACGGTGAATGTTGTGCGTGCCGAAAATCATATCGACAAACGGGTGCTTCTTAAGGATGCGGTTTACGACTGATTCTTCCTGTGACATGCAGCCGCAGACGCCGAGAATCAAGTCCGGGTTATTTTTTTGAGCGCCTTTAAATGGCCGAGCTCGCCGAACACTTTGTTTTCAGCATTTTCCCGGATAGCGCAAGTGTTTAATAAAATAACGTTCGCGTCATCAACCGAATTTGTCGCTTCATAACCGAGCGCCATAAAAATACCCGCCATGACTTCCGTATCATGCTCGTTCATTTGGCATCCGTACGTGCGGATATAAAATTTCCTGCCTTCACCGAGGCCTTTAAATTCTTCTGAGATTTTAAAATCGTTATGATATTGAACGGATTCTTTGCCCCGTTTTTCGCATCTTTTAAAGAAGGCGGAATATATACGGCTTCAAAATACTTGCTGTAATCCTTTTCGAATGTTTTGTCCGCCGGATTCACTTGTCCGCTTTCCTGCTTTTGCTTTTCATTCATGTTCGAATGTCTCCTTTCAACCGAAACTTCCACCCTCAAGTATACTGGTTAAAAGCGTTTGGCACAACCGCCAGCCTATTATTGTACACCTTATTGAGAATAAGAATCAATAAGAAATAAAAAGAGGGAATCATTTCCCCCTTACACAAGCTGCAGCTCTTTTGCGGCTGAACGGATTACTTCCAGGGCCCGGTCAAGCTCCTCTTTTGTATGCTCCGCCGTAATAATGGTGCGGATTCTCGCTTTTCCTTGGGCGACCGTCGGATACACGATGCTTTGTGCAAAGACGCCGCGGGTCAATAAAAGGTCTGATAATGCCTGGGCTTTTTCTTCCTCCCCTATTAATATCGGCACGATCGGTGTTTCGCTTTTTGTGAGGGTCAGCCCCATTTGAACCAGTTTGTCTTTGAAATACGCCGTGTTCTCCCATAGCTTTTCCATATGCTCAGGCTCTTCCAGCAGGACGTCAATGGCTTCTATGCATGCGGCCGTTACCGCAGGCGGATGAGAAGTGCTGAATAAGAAAGGACGCCCTTTATGGCGCAGGTAATCGATCAGAACCTGCGACCCTGCGGCGTAACCGCCAAGCACTCCGATGGCTTTGCTTAATGTGCCCACCTGTATGTGGACTCTTCCGTCAAGCCCGAAGTGATTAACCGTTCCCCTACCGTTTTTTCCGAGTACGCCGGAAGCATGCGCGTCGTCGACCATCACAAAGGCATCATACGCCTCTGCAAGTTTGACGATGTCAGGCAAAGGAGCGATGTTGCCGTCCATTGAGAATACGCCGTCGGTGACGATCAGGCGCATGCGGTAATTCATTGATTTTTTCAGCACCCTTTCCAAATCGTCCATATCAACATGGCGGTACACCTTTTTATCTGCTTTCGTCAGCCTGATCCCGTCAATAATGGAAGCATGGTTCAGTTCGTCAGAGATCACGATATCTTCTTTTGTAAGAATGCTTGATAAAACGCCCTGATTCGTTGTGAACCCCGATTGAAAAACAAGTGCCGCTTCTGTTTTTTAAAGTTTGCCAATTTTTTCTCCAGCTCATTGTGCATGGTGAATGTTCCGGCGATTGTCCGGACGGACCCCGTACCCGCTCCGAATTCTTCCGCGGCGCGTTTGGCCGCTTCGACAAGCCTTGGATGCGACGTCAAACCGAGATAATTGTTCGATGAAAGCTGTATCACGTTTTCCCCTTTGACTTCCACCGACGGACCCTGCTTCGTTTCAATTTGTTTCATTTGCTGCCATGTTTTATTTTCTTTCATTTTATCAAGCTCGGCTTTTAGAAATTCAAATTCTTTCATTATAGAACCCTCCCCTTATGGAATCAAAATGACTTTGCCGCACTGGCCCTTTCTCATCAGGTCAAACCCTTTTTCAAAGTCTTCAAGCGGAAACTGATGCGTGATCACCGGCGTCAGATCAACAAGGCCGAATTCAAGCATGTGCGATACCTGCCGCCATGTTTCAAACATTTTTCTGCCTGTGATGCCTTGGACGGTAAGTCCTTTAAACACCACGTCATTTGTCAGGTCAACCGTCACCGGACGTTCCGGCAGACTCAGCATATGGAACCTTCCCCCGTTGGCCGCCATCTTTAATCCTTGTGCGATAGCTGCCGGGTGGCCTGACATTTCGCAGACAAGATCGATCCCTTCTCCGCCTGTTAAGGTGTCGATCACCTCAAGCGGATCTTCCTTATCAGCTGAAATGGTGATCGCAGCTCCCAATTTCTTCGCAAGAGCCAGCCTGTAATCATTTTTATCAATCGCCGCAATACGGGATGCACCGGCCGCTTTAGCCACTGCCACCGCCATCAGCCCGATCGGTCCGCAGCCGATAATTGCAGCGGAACCGCCCGCAAGCTGGCTGCTTTCCAGCACCGTATGCACCGCGTTGCCAAGCGGCTCTTGAACAGAAGCGACGGCGGGGTCCATATCAGCGGGATTTTTCCAAACATTTCGAGCCGGTACTTTGACATATTCAGCGAAGGAACCCGCTGTATCTACGCCGAGGATCTTTGTATGGGTGCACACATGATGTTTTCCTGTTAAACAAGGGACACAAGTACCGCAGACGAAGTGGGTTTCAGCCGAAACGTAGTCACCTATTTTGACATTTGTGACGTGCTTGCCCGTTTCCGCTATGATACCGCTGAATTCATGTCCGAATACTTGAGGTGTTTTGATTCGTTTCTGCGCCCATTGATCCCAATTATAAATATGCACATCTGTACCGCATATAGATGCGGCCTGTACTTTAATGAGAACTTCATTCTCATTAATGGAAGGTATGGGAATTTCTTTCAGAGTTGCTCCGAAAGCGTTTTCATTTTTGACGATAGCTTTCATCTTTCCTCCCAACATGTACACTCCTCCTCGAAAAAACACTGTAATAACTGGATTGTAACATGAGATAAAAAGGAGGTAAACACCAGTGTCCACTCCGAGAAAACAACTGCTTCCGTCCGAAAAAATGGGCGGGATTTTTTTTGAATATTATATGAATAAAGCCATTTATCATCTCTTCGTACTATCAATATAATATTGTGAGAAAATATGACAACAATAAAAACAACCCGCTCGCCTTACGCAAGCAGGTTGAGAATGTCATGTTTTTGTTTTTAACGGGGTTCGACGATTAACTTAATCGCCGTTCTTTCTTCTCCGTCAATCTGTATATCTGTAAAAGCCGGAATACAAATCAAATCTACGCCGCTTGGCGCGACAAAGCCTCTGGCAATCGCAACCGCTTTAACAGCCTGGTTTAAGGCGCCCGCCCCAATTGCTTGAATTTCGGCGGCTCCGCGTTCCCTCAATACACCGGCAAGCGCGCCTGCTACTGAATTTGGACTTGATTTTGCTGAAACTTTTAAGATTTCCATTTCTGCTCCCCCTTAGTTTTACAATGGATAAGTGAGTGTTCATTAGAACAATCATTATTAGATGTTGCTATCCAAAAAGCCATCCCCACAATGCTTTTCAAAAATAGCGGGCTACCTTCCATTTCTACTATATTCACTAAGAAGTTGCTATATTCCTGCTTTTCCTTTTAATATTTTTATAAAATAAACACATGATCACCTATTCAAAGAACATATGGTCATCATTGATTAATATCCGTTCGATATTTACGGCCTTTTTCGTTTGATCGTCGATGTCAATGAGCACTCCGCTCAGCGTAGTTTTACCTTCCGCCACCGTAAACCGGACGGGAAGATTGGTTTTAAACCGCTTGATGACCGTTTCTCTGTCCATACCGAGAATTCCGTCGTACGGACCCGTCATGCCTACATCAGTAATATATGCCGTTCCTTTCGGCAAAATGCGGTTATCTGCCGTTTGCACGTGTGTATGGGTGCCTACCACGGCAGAGGCTCTTCCGTCTGTGTACCAGCCGATCGCAATTTTTTCGCTTGTCGCTTCGGCGTGAAAATCAATAAAAATGTACGGCGTGCGCTTTTTCGCTTCTTCTATTAATTCATCCGCTTTAGCAAACGGATCATCAAGCGGCGGAAGAAACGTCCGCCCCTGTAAATTAATGACGGCAAGCTCTTTTCCGTTCGATTTAATATAAGTAATGCCTTTGCCCGGCGTACCTTCCGGGAAATTCGCCGGCCGGACAAGATGCGGCACATCATCAATAAAGTCGAAGATCTCTCTTTTATCCCACGTATGGTTTCCCATTGTAATGGCATCTGCTCCCGCTTCCATCAGGCTGTGGTAGATCTTTTCTGTCAGTCCTTTTCCATGTGCTGCATTTTCTCCGTTAATAATTGTAAAATGCGGTTTATGTTTCGCTTTCAGTTTCGGGACATATTCTTTTACCATGTCGCGGCCAGGGGAACCGACAACATCTCCGATAAATAAAATTCTCATACATTCCATTCCTTCCTTTTCAGGGACTCAAAAAATAAAGTGATGCGCTAAGCATCACTTTATTTTGCATACTCTACGGCTCGAGTTTCTCTGATTACGGTCACTTTAATGTGGCCCGGATAATCAAGCTCGTCCTCAATTCGTTTACGGATATCACGTGCCAAACGATGGGCTTCTAAATCATTAATGGAGTCCGGCTTCACCATGATGCGAACTTCACGGCCGGCCTGAATCGCAAATGATTTTTCAACACCTTCGTAAGACTCGGAGATTTCTTCAAGCTTTTCAAGTCTGCGGATATAGTTTTCGAGCGTTTCACTTCTCGCGCCCGGTCTTGCGGCTGACAGTGCATCAGCGGCAGCGACCAGAACGGCGATAATGGAAGTCGGCTCTTCGTCTCCGTGGTGTGACGCAATACTGTTAATGACGACTGGATGCTCTTTATATTTGGTCGCAAGCTCCACTCCGATTTCCACGTGGCTTCCTTCCACTTCATGGTCAATTGCTTTTCCGATGTCATGCAGAAGACCGGCCCGCTTGGCAAGCTTTGCATCTTCTCCAAGCTCGGAAGCCATTAAACCTGCTAAAAACGCAACTTCCATTGAATGTTTCAGTACGTTCTGCCCGTAGCTTGTACGGAATTTCAACCGGCCGAGGATCTTGATCAGATCCGGGTGGAGTCCGTGAACGCCGACTTCAAACGTCGTCTGCTCACCCATTTCCCGGATATAGTCATCTACCTCACGGCGGGATTTTTCAACCATTTCTTCAATGCGCGCCGGGTGAATACGGCCATCCTGAACGAGTTTATCAAGAGCGATTCTTGCCGTCTCCCGTCTGATCGGATCAAATCCGGAAAGAATGACTGCTTCAGGTGTGTCATCAATAATCAGGTCAATACCTGTAAGCGTTTCAAGCGTACGAATGTTACGCCCTTCACGGCCGATGATACGTCCTTTCATCTCATCATTCGGAAGATTGACGACCGATACCGTCGTTTCGGCAACATGATCTGCTGCACAGCGCTGCAAAGCAAGCGACAGAATGTTTTTCGCCTTTTTATCTGCCTCTTCTTTCGCACGGTTTTCGGTTTCTTTTGTCATGATGGCGATGTCATGTGAAAGCTCATTTTCAACCCGGTCAAGAATGATTTGTTTCGCTTCATCCCGTGTCAGGCTCGAAATGCGTTCGAGTTCTGACTGCTGCATACGAATCATCTCATCCACTTTGCTTTCCATCTCTTCAATATGTTGTTGTCGTTCATTCAGAGAATGATCTTTCTTCTCCAACATCGCTTCCCGTTTATCAATTCCTTCGTGTTTACGGTCAAGATTTTCTTCTTTTTGAAGTAAACGGTTTTCTTGTTTTTGAAGCTCATTTCGTCTTTCACGAACTTCCTGTTCAGCATCTATTCGAAGTGTATGGATTTCGTCCTTTGCTTCAAGCAGAGCTTCTTTTTTCAGTGCTTCAGCATCACGCTTTGCATCTTCAAGGATTTGCTCGGCAGCACCGCGTGCGCCCGCAATCTTTGCTTCGGCAATGGTTTTACGAACATAGTAGCCAACAACTAAACCGAGCAGAGTCAGCAAAATGGAGATGAGAACCGTCATTGGGGTCATACTTTCACCTCCTCTTGCTATGAACTTGGTTTTTGCTTAAATAAGTGCCGGCATGTACATTGTCTGATTTTCTCAACATACAGAACCTTCACAGGGAATGAGTCTCTCATGCCCTTGTCAAGTTTAAATGGTTTAACAATCATGTTAAAAAAACAAATGTTACAACTTCATTGTAATTGTGTCGGAAATACTTGTCAAGCTTGCCAGCTTAACGATTCGCCTTCAGCTCGGATCTTCGCCCACGTATATATCATACCATACCTTCATCCGCTTTTCGTGAATGACGGCTCTGTCAGTCCGCCTGGTTAAGCAGTTGGTAAATTCTATTGTTTACCTGTCCTAATTTGGCGTTATTCTGAATGTTTGACAGTAATATGACATATTTGCTTGCCGAATGGCTGAAGCTGTTCAAAATGTTGTAACCGGGCATAACACCGTGATTGGAATAGCTTCCCGGATCAATGTAAAACCCCATGCCGTAAGCGGCACTGCTTCCTGCTGTAAACATTTTTGTGAAGCTTTCTTTTGAAAGGAGCGTGCCATTTACGATCGCTTTATCAAATTTATAGAGATCTTCAGCGCTCATATACATGTCGCCCGCCCCGTACAGCTGCGATAAGTCCAGAAGGTGCGGCGTTACAAGACTGCCGCTCTCATCGACTTTGTAGCCGACGGCAGGATATTTGGCTTTGACAAATGTTTTGTAAAATCCGGCATGCTTCATTCCGGCCGGTTTGAACACGTGTTCTTTTATATATTGTTCATAAGACTCCCCGCTGACTTGAGATACGATATAAGCAAGCACTGAATAGTTGGAATCCCTGTAATCCCAAACCCCGGGCTGCCGTTTAATTCCGCGGTATTCTATATCCTTGATTAAATCAATTGGAGAAATCGGTCCCTGTCCCTCAATATGCCCGTTTATGCCGGACGTATGATTGAGCAGGTTTTTCAATGTGATGCGCGTGCCGTTAGGAAAATTCGGCAAGTATGTACTGACGGGGTCACTCGTCTGCAGCAGCCCTTTTTCTTCAAGCTGCAGGACAGCCGTCGCGATTAACGCTTTTTGTGAAGAACCGATATAATATGATGTCTCCGGATTGTTTTTAATTTTTGTTTTCGGTCCGCATAGCCAAAGCCTTTTTTCAGCACAACTTTTCCATCTTTTACGATCATTGCCGTGCCGCTGAACCCGATCTGTTGCAAGTAATTGCTGATCTGTTTATTGTGATCGATTGATTTAGGTGTTTTCTCTTTTTGCGTCTTTTCTTTTTCTGTTGAGTCTGGTCTTTTGAAGTATCAGATTGAGCGGCGGGAGCGTTTTTAACGGATTCCTTCTCCCGGTGATGCGCCGTGACGGTCCAGATCATAATAAAAACAGTGACAAGCAGCAGAAAAAGAAACAGCCCTCCCGTTTTCATCAGCTTCTTCTTTCTTTTTTGTTAATTCTTGTGCGGCGGGGGCTCGTCATCTTTTTTCCTCCTCAGATATAATTTCAACTTTCGCCATGATGTTAGACGAGTGAAGGGTGAAAAAAGTTGTAACATTTCAGATAAAATTTTCCGAAACAGCCAGTGTTTTTTTAAACACACAAAAAAAGAGCGGAAATTGCTTATTCCGCCCTTTTGATCGTGCTTTTATTCTTCAAATTCAAGCTCTTCCTGAGTTTCTTCCGATTTTTCCGTAACACCGTTATTGTCCAAACCGTAATGTTCACGGATTTGTTCCTGAATCATCAGCATGATATCTTTATTTTCTTTTAAGAACTGCTTGGCGTTTTCACGGCCCTGACCGAGGCGTTCTTCTTCATAAGAATACCACGAACCGCTTTTTTGCACGATATCCAGTTCAGTTCCAAGGTCGATGATTTCCCCTTCTTTGGAGATTCCTTCACCGTACATAATGTCCACTTCAGCCGTACGGAACGGAGGAGCGACTTTGTTTTTACGACTTTAATTCTCGTTTTATTTCCCATGACGTCGTTGCCCTGCTTTAATTGCTCGGCACGGCGCACTTCAAGGCGCACGGAAGAATAGAATTTCAGCGCGCGGCCGCCCGGTGTCGTCTCCGGATTTCCGAACATAACGCCGACTTTTTCACGAATCTGGTTAATAAAGATTGCGATTGTTTTAGATTTATTGATAGCGCCGGAAAGCTTACGGAGCGCCTGAGACATAAGACGCGCCTGTAAACCGACGTGTGAATCACCCATGTCACCTTCAATTTCAGCTTTTGGAACAAGCGCCGCAACAGAGTCAACGACTACGATATCAACAGCTCCGCTTCGCACCAGCGCTTCAGCAATCTCAAGCGCCTGCTCTCCCGTATCCGGCTGAGAAAGCAGAAGCTCTTCGATATTGACACCGAGCTTTTGCGCGTAAACAGGATCAAGAGCATGCTCAGCATCAATAAATGCGGCCTGTCCGCCTTTTTCCTGAACCTCAGCGATTGCGTGAAGCGCTACAGTCGTTTTACCTGAACTTTCAGGTCCGTATACTTCAATAATCCGTCCGCGCGGGTATCCGCCTATTCCGAGAGCGGTATCAAGTGCAAGGGAGCCGCTTGGCACCGTTGAAATTCTTGTATCCGTTTTTTCTCCGAGCTTCATGATGGAACCTTTGCCGAATTGTTTTTCTATTTGCTTAAGAGCCATATCTAAGGCTGCCTGACGATCACTCATTTATTTTTTCCTCCTTTATCTTGCCACTACATATACTATACCTTGTTTACTGGCATTTGCCAAGAAAAAAGCGAACGCATATTCGGATTTTTTCCGCGTTCGCTTTTCTGCAAAAGAGCATAATTTCCCTTATAAAACTTAAAAATCAGAGAAAACGGCTCTTTAAAACTTTATTTTTGATCCAGCATTTTTAAAATGAGATGGCAGCCGTATTTAGCGGCGCGCTTTCTGATTCCGGTTCTTGAGCCGGCAAAGTGAAATTCGTGCACCTCTTCTTTTCCTTCCGCTGAAATGCCGATAAAGACGCGGCCCGGCGCATGCCCTTCCTGCGGGTCGGGACCCGCAACCCCGGTAAAGCTGATGCCGATATCGCTTCCGGTCAGCTTTCTCACACCGGCTGCAAGCTCTTTCGCACACTCTTTGCTGACCGCTCCGCTTTCTGCGAGCGTCTCAGCTTTCACGCCGAGCACATGCTGTTTCACGCTGTCGGAATAGCAGACAACGCCCCCTGCAAATAGTTGAGACGCACCGCTTAAATCAGTCACCCACTCTGAAAACAGGCCGCCTGTAAAGCTTTCGGCAGAAGAAATCGTGATTTTGTTTTGTCTGCATGCTTTTGAAAGCTCCTTCACCAGGGACGTATCATCATATCCGTAGAAAAATTCACCGACACGTTCTAAAATGGCGGCTTCCGTTTCTTTTAAAAGCCGTTCTGTTTCTTTTTCGTCAGCATGTTTCGCCGTTAAACGCAGCGTAACCTCGCCGTCAGCAGCAAGCGGCGCAATCGTCGGATTCGTCTGCGCGTCAATGATATCTTCTAAATCAGCTTCAAGCTGGGATTCACCGATTCCGAAAAAACGCAGCACGGTTGAAACGATTTTCTCATTAGAACCGAGCTTTTTAAGAAGCAGCGGCTTCGCTTCATTTTCAAACATCGGACGCAGCTCGCTCGGCGGTCCGGGAAGCAGCATATAAAGCCTTGAGCCGTGCTCTGCAAGCATTCCCGGCGCCATGCCGAAATGATTCGCCAAAACGTCCGAGCCCTCAATGACGAGCGCCTGTTTGCGGTTATTCGGCGACATGGTCCGTTTTGTTTTCGCGAAATATTCTTCGATCGACCGGAACGCTTCGTCATTCAGAACGAGCGGGCGCCCCAGTGTGTTTGCAATGGTTTCTTTCGTTAAATCGTCCTTGGTCGGTCCGAGGCCGCCTGAAAAAATAATCAGATCTGAGCGCTCTTCGGCAATGCGGATGACTTGCTTAAGCCGCTCCGGATTGTCACCGACAGCGGTATGGTAAAACACGTTTACACCGATTTCCGCCAGCTCTTTACTGATAAACTGCGCGTTCGTATTGGCGATCTGGCCGAGCAGAAGCTCCGAGCCGACCGCAATGATTTCTGCTTTTTTTGCTATTTCCATCTTTAAGTCCTTCTTCCTTAGTTAGATGTTTTTAACGCATCCCAGTTCTTCGCAAAATAATCCCAGCCGGAAATGACTGTGAAGAGCACGGCCACCCATAAAGCGATATCGCCGAATGGGAAAGAAACGAGCTCAAACGGAAGATTATGCAGCAAAAGCGCGGCAACAGCGATGATCTGGGCCCATGTTTTAATTTTCCCGAGCATATTGGCGGCTACAACTTCCCCCGTTCCCGCCAGCACAAGTCTTAATCCCGTTACGGCAAATTCGCGGCTGATGATGATGATGACCATCCACGCCGGCGCAAGGTCAAATTGCACAAGCGTAATTAATGCCGCGGACACCAGCAGTTTGTCAGCCAGCGGATCTAAAAATTTCCCGAAGTTTGTCACGAGGTTCAGTTTTCTGGCGTAGTAGCCATCCACCCAGTCAGTCGTTGATGCGATAATGAACAAAACAGCTCCCGTAAGATGCGCGACCGGAATCGATTCATCCCCTATATGAACGCTGCCCCAATGAAAAGGAACAAGCATGATAATCATAAATACAGGAATTAAAGCGATTCTTGCCAGTGTGATTTTATTCGGTAAGTTAAACATAAAGCCCCTCCAATAATATGTACTCGGACGTGAAGAAAAAGTCATCTTAATCGTTCAGATGACTTTTCCCCTTTTATTTTTTCATCTTGATTGTGATGGTCTGCGCCATCACATCATGCGGATTGAGTTCATAGGACAGAACCTCTCCGTTGATTTTAATTTTCAGGTTAGGGGCATAGCCCGTGCGGATTTCAATCTGCTTTTGATCCGTGACGTCTTTTTTAAAGGTTTCGCCTTTTTGCAGCGTTCCTTCTTTTAAAGAACCGCCGCTGTCATCACGGACGCGGATCCATGCGCTGTCAGAAGCAATCAGTTCAAGCTTATACTTATCTGCCCCGGAGACGTTGTATGAAGAAGCCGATCCTTCCGTTCCGGCCGCTTTGATCTCCGTCTTATCACTGCTTTTTCTTTCTTTTTCTGCTCTGACGCTTTTGTGTCCTTTTTGTCTTTTTTGCTGTCAGATTGCGCTTCGTCGTTTGTATTGCCGTCGTTTTTCAGCGCAGAATCCTTAGGAATCTCATACTTGCTCTCACTTTGGGTCACGGCCTTATCTCCGTCTGTCTGCCCGGATTTGCTCATTCCGAACTGAATAATCGCATAAATGATCGCGATGACGATAATGACACCGATGACGACAAGGACGGTCGGAAGCCATTCCGCCGCCTTTGAAGCGGACTTAGGAAGCTCTCTTTGCATGGCGAGACCGGAGATTTTTTCCGACACATCGTCATGGTACGTGTTAGGGATGTCTTTTTTATATTCTTCAAATAACTGATCTGAATCAAGCCCGACAGCTTCAGCGTATTGCTTGATAAACGCCCGCACATAAAAATTGCCGGGAATGACGTCATAATTGCCTTCTTCCAGAGCGGTTAAGTATCTTTTCTGAATTTTCGTCGCCGCCTGGAGTTCATCCAATGACATCCCTTTTTCCTCTCTGGCTTCTTTAAGCCGGATTGCTAATTCTGTCACAACAAACACCTTCCAATATTAAAAATCAAAGCTTGAAAAACCGGTCTGATCAAACATTTGCGGTTCTTCTGCATGTTCATATGTAATGACTTCGTCAGGATCATTTCTGAGTTCGATAATATAATCGAAATCATCGAGCGTATACTCCGAATTTTGAACAAAAATATCGGGGTGCTCCACGACCTTTGTCGCCGGAAGCCGCATAATTTCACTGACGAGCTGAAGATGGCGCTCAGATCCCCGTCTTGTCGAAACGATGCCGTCGAGGATAAACACGTTTTCCGTGCTGTATTCATCGGCAACCAGCTGGCTCCGGATCGTTTGTTTTAGCAGCGTTGATGATACGAAAAGCCATCTTTTGCTGGCACAAACGCTTGACGCAACGATGGACTCCGTTTTTCCGACCCTCGGCATTCCGCGGATTCCGATCAGTTTGTGCCCTTCTTTTTAAACAGCTCGGCCATAAAGTCAACCAGAAGACCGAGCTCGTCCCTTTCAAAACGGAAGGTTTTTTGTCATCGGCATCACGCTGAATGTATCTTCCGTGGCGGACTGCGAGACGGTCGCGAAGCCTCGGTTCTCTCAGCTTCGTTACTTTAATGGTCTCCATTGTTTTTAAAATTGATTCCAATCGTTTAATTTGATCTATATGCCGGCATCTGAGCAGCATTCCCCTTCTGGAAAGGTCGACACCGTTAATTGTGACAATATTAATTGACAGCATCCCGAGAAGAGATGAAATATCCCCGAGCAGGCCGGGGCGGTTCACTTGAATTTCATATTCAAAATACCATTCGAGCTTTGCCAAATGATATACCCCCTCCATTGTGGCAAATTTTTACCTTCCTTTATCATAAAACATTTTTCTCTAATTAGAAAGAAGAATGTTGCTCTATAGAGGAAAACATAAAAAAAGAGAGGAGAAATCCCCCCTCTTAATGAGTGCTGTTATTTTCAACAAGCTTCACCATCATATTTGCGATGGCGCGCTGTTCATCTTCAGAAGCAACGCTCCAAAGATCAGCAAGCACTTTTTCCTGATGGTTTTTCGAGTCGACTTCGTTCGCAAGGTAACCGCCGATTTCTGTAGCGAGGTCAGTGATTGTTTCATCACTCATCCCTTTTTCCTGTGCATAGTTCAATCTGTCGCCAAGGAAATTCTTCCAATTATCCCAGTTTTCTAATACTGACATGTTGGGTTCCTCCATTTCATCTGTTGTTACAAAATTATTTTGTCCGTGCAGATGCAAACTATACACACATTTTTTTCAGCAGTGCCAGCCGCCGTTTACGGATAATATATGCCCCGTAATATAGGAAGCCTTGTCCGATAATAAAAAGGCCGCCGCTTCGGCGATTTCCTCCGGCTTCGCCAGCCGGCCCGCGGGAATTTCATCTGCCAACGCTTCTTTTTCATCAGACGTGAACTGATCAAGCATATTTGTATCAACGGCACCCGGCGAGACTGCATTCACGCGGACGCCGCTCGGAGCGAGCTCTTTGGCAAGCGCTTTGACGAACGAATGCTGCGCTCCTTTGACCATGCTGTATAATACCTCGCACGATGCGCCTGTTTCTCCCCAGACGGAACCGATCGCGACGATGCTCCCGCTTTTTTTCCGGATCATGCCGGGCACCAGATTACGCGCCAAAAGAAACGGACTCGTCACATGCAGCTGCACCATCTCCCGCGCCGTGTCATCCGTAACGTCCGTAATCAGGCCGAAATGACTTTTGCCGCTGTTTAATATCAGAGCATCCACAGGCTGCTTAACGGAACGGCTGAGTGTCTCCGCGCCATCCGGTGAGGACAGATCCGCCTGTATAACGGAGGCTTTTACGCCGAATGATGCGCTCAGCCTTTCCGCAAGCCTGTGTGCGGCTTCCTTATTAGAGTGATAATGCAAAAGGACGTCATATCCGTTTTTTGCGAGGACTTCACTTATACTTTGTCCGATTCCGCCGCTTGCTCCGGTTACGAGCGCTGTCTGTTTCATCAATCAATACTCCTTCTTTCCCCAGAAAAACATCCCTCAGGGCGTGAGGGATGTTTTGTTATGATTTTGGCACGACTTTGCAGACTGTCAGCCTGTCTTCTGATATTTCTTCTTTAATGACCCGCTTTACGTCTTCCAGGGTGATCTGCTCCAGTACGGTTACGACATCAAACAGACTCATATCTAAAAAGGCGTAGCGTGTGAATTGGTTGGCAATATATTCAGGTGAATTGAGCGCTTTTAAAAATGACCCGATTTTCTTTTTTCTCGCAAGGTCAAGTTTTTCCGCAGTCACGGCTGATTCTGCATCAAGAAGCATCTGTTTTAATTCGTCAGCGAGCTTATCCGGCTCCGGTGTATCTCCTCCGACAGAGGCAAAACCGAATCCGTATTCAGCCGTGTAATCAAAGCTGAAGGTTTCATCAATGTAGCCTTTATCGTACAAGTTGCCGTAATGCGGTGAGCTTTTTCCGAAGAGACATTCAAGCATGAGGTTCATGCTGAGCTCGTGCTTCAACAGCTCCCGCCCCGTTTTATAAGGGTCTTTCGCCTTTAAGCCGACAAGACATTTTGAGCCTTGCACGTTCATTTTTAACTCCTGCTCCCGGCGGAAAACCGCTTCCTGCTCCTGAACCTCTTCACGTTTGATTTCAGGCTGGTCTGTAAACGGCTTTTTCTCCTGGTTTTTCCGCACCTGGCTGATGACCGCTTCAGGATCTGCGGGACCCACGATAAAGAGCAGCATATTGCTCGGGTGATAAAATGTTTCATAGCACTCATACAGCAGATCTTTCGTAATATGAGAGATGCTCTCCACCGTTCCGGCAATGTCAATTTTCACGGGGTGGTCTTTATACATATTTTCGATAAGGCCGAAAAACAGCCGCCAATCCGGATTATCATCATACATATTGATTTCCTGACCGATGATGCCTTTTTCTTTTTCAACTGATTTTTCCGTGAAATACGGGTCCTGAACAAAATCCACGAGTGTTTCCAGGTTTTTCTCTACATTAGAAGTGCTGGAGAACAGATAAGCGGTTCGTGTAAATGATGTAAAGGCATTTGCCGACGCCCCCTGCTTACTGAAGTCCTGAAACACGTCGCCGTCCGCTTTTTCAAACAGTTTATGCTCCAGAAAATGCGCGATTCCGTCAGGGACGTGTACCATTTCTTCCTTATTTAAAGGAACGAATTGATTGTCAATGGAACCGTACTTTGTCGTAAACACGGCGTATGTTTTATTAAAACCCTGTTTCGGCAGCACATAGACATCAAGGCCGTTTGCCATTTTTTCATGATACAGCGTTTCCTGAAGCTGTTCGAAGTTTATCGGTTTAGTCAAGATGCTCCCCCCGTCCCTTTTAAGAAATAAGTCGTATCCAGCTTAATGTTCTTTCCGACATTGATAATGTCCTCTTTTGTCACTTTCTCGATATTGTCGAGGAAAGTTTCGATCGGTATCTCCACTTGGGCTGAAGCCTGCTGATACAGAAATTCCGCTAAGCCGTATGCCGTATCAATCGTTTCTAACACTTGGTTTTTAATAACGGCTTTCGTTTGGGCGATATCGTCCTCTGAAAAGTCACCGTTTTGCATAGCCTGAAATTGTTCTTCGATTATGGTGACGGCCTGCTTATAATTTTTCACCTCAATGCCCGACATGACCATCAAAAGCCCTTTGAAGCTTTCCACCCTTGAGGCTGCATAGTAGGCGAGACTCGCTTTTTCACGGACATTTATAAACAGCTTTGAATGAGAGAACCCTCCGAACAGCCCGTTAAACACCTGCAATGCCGGATAATCCGGGTCTGTATATGTCGTATTGGTCCGGAATCCGATATTCAGCTTGCCCTGCTTGACATCCTCTTCATCAATGACTTCCTTCGGATCGGGCTGTTCATTCGCCGCGCTTCTTTCAAAAGGCTGCAGCTCCCGTTCTTCCGTTTTAAAATACGTATCAACAGCCGTTTTCACCTGATCTGAATCAACATCGCCGATGACGTACAGGTCCAGCTGATCTTCGCGTATGGCTTTTTGATAGGCTTCATACAAATCTTGCGGTGTAATGTGTTCAACATCATCGAACTCGCCGTTGACGTGAAGGGCATACGGTTCGCTTTTGCACATTTCCTGAACGAGACGCAGATTAGAATATCTCATCTTATCATCATATACGGCTTGAATCCGCTGTTTCAGCGTCCGTTTTTCCTGCGTGACATAAAGGGGCAGGAAGGCGCCGTTTTCCAAAGCGGGCGAAAAGACAAGCTCTGATAAAAGCTGAAGGCCTTTTTCCAATAACGGTGTGCGGTCCTTCAGATACTTTTCATTAGGAATCTCAAGTCTGAACGTAATGACATGACGTTCTCCCTTTTTTGTCAGATCAGCTGAAACGGATGTGCCGTACAGCTCATCAAAATAAGAACGCAGATCAGCGGTTTTCGGGCGGCTTTCTGTTCCGCGCAGAAGCACATGCGGAAACAGCGCCCTTTTTGTTACAAGCTCTTTCGTTAAAGGAGCCAGCATTTTAAACGTCAGCGAAACGGTTTTAAATTTCTCAGTCTTTACGATGTGGGCGGTGATCCCGCCGTGCTTTGACTTCATTTCATTTACGTAAGTCATGTGAAACCTCCTTCGTTCATTCTTTAATAGTATGTATTATGACCAAATTTCAGCATTCGCAAAAAAGAGTGCGCAGATGTAATTATATCAACTGGAGGATTTATAAGGAAACAAAAAACCTCTGCCCGAAAACAGGCAGAGGCATTGAACGTTATTTTTTCAAATTGAAAGGCCACCAGTTGGCTCTTCCGAATATTTTCACCATGACCGGTACAAAAACGGAAGGACGACAATTGCGTACATGAGAAGGCCTGTTAATACCACGGTTGCAATCTGTAATAAGGAAAGAACGCCTGACGGCAGCATGGCCGCAAAGGTTCCCGCTAAAATAATCGCCGCAGAAATGATGACGGAACCCATATTTTTCATACTGCTGATCATTGCGGGCCCCGTTCCTTCTTTTTTCAGCTCATTAAAGCGGTCCATTAAAAAGATGGAATAATCCACACCAAGAGCCATCAAAATAACAAAGCCGAAGAACGGCACGGCCCAGTTTACGCCCGGATACCCGAAGAAGTGTGTAAAGATGTATTCCGTCACGCCGATGGATGCGAAATACGTCAGTACGAGCGACGCCACTAAATAAACAGGCATAATGAGAGAGCGCAGCATCATGATGAGAATCAGAAAAATTCCCGCCAGCATAAACATTGCCGTCCGTTTGAAGTCTGAATCCGATACTTCTTTCAGATCGGCATTCATGCTGGAGATTCCCGAAACGCCGAAAGAGGCATTCTTCAGATCTGTGTTCGGAATGGCTCTTTTTACACTCGCTTTGATCGCTTGAATATCTTGAATGGCCGTATTTGAGTAAGGATTGTTATCAAGAACGACGGTCAATTCTGTCGTTTTTCTGTCATCTGACATGTACGTATTAAACACGCTAGTGAAATCACTGTTTGTCAACGCGTCTTTCGGCACAAACCAGCCTGTCATTTCTTTATCTGACGCCTTGTGAAGCTCACCCAGGTAATCATTCGCCCCCATCATGCCGCTTGATACTTTCTTGAGCCCTTTTACACTATCGTTAAGGCCTGAAGAAAGATCGCTGAGCCGGGAAGAAAAATCACCGAGACCGCTCTTCATTTTTTTCTGACCCTCCGCGAGCTGTCCTGCCGCCGATTCAAGGCGGGGCATTTGTCCTGCAAGAGCCCCCTGTCCGTCTGACACTTGCTGCAGACCGTTTTCAATACTGGTCAGTCCATTGATCATTGCGTTAATTTGAGTGTCAATCTTCTTCTGTGCGGCTGCCAGCCGGGCAAATTGTTTTTCCGCTTGCTGCAGATGATCCTTTTGACTGTCGACCTGTTTAGAAAACGCTTCTGCATCCGCGTTTGCCTTGGAAACGGCTGACTGTACACCCGTAAAGGCCGATTTGATTTCTTTGTAAGAGGGATCGGTTTTGACTGACGGTATTGACGCTTCCAATTTTGCAAACGGCAGCCGGGCAAGCTGCTTGTTCAAATCGGCAAGCTGTCTGCTGGCTTCATCTTTCATCGGCAGGACGGTTTTTACCAATTTTAAAGCGTTTTGCGTTTCTGAAGCGAGACCGCTGTTTTGTTTTAGCTGTGAAGTCAGCATTTGTTTTTGCTCTTCAATCTGATTTCTCATCTGGGCGACGCCGGCTTTATTCTCATTCAAGCCAGCCTGCAGTTTATTCAGGTTTTCTCCTATATCAGAAAGCCCGGATTTCAGAGACAATGTTCCGTCAATAAGCTGATTGACGCTTTTCCCCGATTCTTCGATCTGCGGCTGTGAATCAGCTAACGACTTTGCGGCATGCCCTAATCCGTCCGTGATTTTTTCAAGTCCTGTATTGCCTTTATCAAGCCCTTCTTGTAGCTGCTTTGCCTGATTTGTGACAAATAATTGATTCAATCCGTTTCCGGCAGGGCGCGTGGCGCTTCTGACCGTTTTTACACCCTCTGTTTTTTCAAGTTCTCTGCTGATTTTTTCGATGTCAATCAGGTGTTTTTCGGTATTTAGAGTCTCATCATTTTTGATGACGACTGTGGCCGGAAGAAGTTCTCCCGGGCCGAATGCGCCTGAAATCGTATTAAACGCGCGGACGGATTCATATTTATCCCCGATTTCGTCAAGGCTGTTGTAAGATAGCGATCCTTTGTAAAGAAGGATCGGCGGGACGGTGAATACCGCAACGATTGCAAGACTGATGAGCGGCCTTTTAAATGAAAACCGCCCTGCCGTTTCCCATGCTTTGCTTTGAGGATGGGAAATATCGCCCTTAACAGGCCAAAACAGTCTTTTTCCTAAAACAGCCATAAAAAACGGCACGATCGTCATGAGCGCAAGCAGCAGCACCGCGACACCGACCGCAACGGCGGCTGCCGACTGATACAGCTTAAATGTCGCAAATCCTATGCAGGCAAATCCGATCAGCACCGCACCGCCGCTGTACAAAACCGTCTTTCCGGCCGTTTTGTAGGTGACGACGATCGCTTCTCTTATATCAGCGCCATGCGACAGTTCTTCTTTAAATCTGCTGAGAAGCAGAATGCAGTAGTCTGTACCGATTCCGAACATAATCGCAACCATAAAAATCTGCGTAAAAGTTGAGAGCGGAAAATTCAGCTGGCCGACTAAAAATGCGACAATCGACTGGCTGACTAAATAAGATATCAATACAGATAAAAGCGGCACAAACGGAGCGACCACTGACCGGAATACAAGGATCAGCACGATCAAGATAAAAGCGACCGTTATATATTCAGTCTTTTTCAAGCCGTCCTGTGAGCTTTTTAACACATCTTCGTCAATCAGCGACTGGCCTGTAATGCCGTATGATACGCCGTACGGTTTCAGCTCATTATCAATTTTATTTTTTATTTCGAGGATATCGTTTTTGGATGTATCAAGCTGCAGCTGAACGAGCATCGTTTGTCTGTCTTTTGACAGCAGCTGTTTTTTGATGTCGTCATTTTTCTCCCCGAAGTATGAAGTCACCGTTTTAATCTGAAGCGCTTTTTTCTGTTCAGACAAAGTGCTGACGGCTTCTTCCAGACGATCTTTTTTGTCTGTCATTAAGCCTTTTTCGTGAAATACGATGACGGCAGAAGAAGACGGTGCATCTGAATCAGACATTTCATCAAGCAATTCATGGGCATAAGAAGAGGAATATCCGTCCGGTACGGAAATCTGCCCTTTCTCCCGTGTCAATTCAGCCATATCAGGCGCTGTAAGCATAAATATCACCGTTGCGGCGATCCATACCGCGGCGATGATCCAGCGGGCTCGGATAATGTTTTTCATTATGTCTGCTGATCCTCCTCTGTCATCATCAATCGATATAATTTTTCATATGTATTAACGAACATCTCCGCCTCGTCTTCATCAAAATACATAATATATGAACGGACGAGTTCCTCAATCCGCCGCTCCACACGGTGAAATACTTCCGTCCCCTTTTCCGTGACATTTAAAAGTATGCTCCGGCGGTCGCTTTGGCTGCGTTCTCTATTGATGTAGCCTTTTTCATACAAGCGGTTCGTCATCGATGTAATGGCGCTTTTGTTGACGTGGCACACCGCGGCCAGTTGAATTGATTTGCAATCCGGATTGAGCATAATATAGCGGAGTATGTAATATTGATCCAATGTCAGCTCTTTGTTCACTTTTTCAGCGATAATGCTGTCAATTTTTTTTAAGACGTGCAGGTATACATCGGAATAACGCTGAATCAGCTGCTTTACTTTTTCTTCATGCACCTTTTCCCCCTCCTCCTAATAGTTAAAATGTTTAACTATTAAAAAGGATAACGACTTGACGATATCATGTCAATCTTCAAAATAAAAAAAGACAGTGCAGATTACACCGTCTTTAATGATTCCTTTTTTCTTTTGCTTGTGATGAGATATTTAACAGCGCTAAAAATACAGACACAATGCCGCAAAAAGCGGATAAAATAAAAATCAGCCAGCCTGCATTTGACATCAGGGCAGCAAAGATCGGCGGTCCCGCCGCTACTCCGATAAACCGCATGCTGTTATAAAATGAGGTGATGGTTCCCGATTCCTCGTTGTCTACGCCTTCTGTGATGACAGCGTCTAATGCCGGTAATGCTATTCCGATACCGATACCGCTGACACACAAAAAGATAAATAATAAATAAAAACTGTGATTCCACCATAGGCCGATAAACGACAGTGTCACGGCACTCATTCCGAAAACAATGCAAAACTTCATTTTGCCTTGGTCTTTCCCGATTTTTCTGCCTGATATATATGAACTGACGGATAGAAATAAAAGCGGGATTGCCAAAAGCGCTCCTTTAGCCACACCGTCAATTCCGTATTTCTTCTCCAGTGAGTCTGATAAATAAAAAAGAACCCCGAACAGCAAAAACATAATCACGCAGCCGATGATAAATACCGTAAAGAGCCAGCGTCCGTCACGCTTAAATATGCGGCCGACATTTTTCACAAATTCGGAAATAGAAGGCGCTTCTTTTTGTTTCTCCGGCTTTGCCACCAAAAACAATACGAGAAAAAAACTGATGAGCGAAAAAAACGGAATGAACCAAAACGGCATAAACCAAAACCATGCAGCCAAGAGCGACCCGAGAATCGGGCTTAATACTTTCCCGGCCGTGTTTGATGTCTCAATGTCGCCGAGCCCCGCGGTAATCCGCTCATCATCCCCTTTGAATAAATCACCGATAAACGGCATCACTACAGGAGCCGCCCCTGCCGAACCGATTCCCTGCAGCACCCGCCCCGCCAAGATAATGGGATAAGGATGCTTGAACGCGGTGGAAGCTATCGCGGCAAGCGCTCCGCCCGCACCGGCTATGAGAAGACAAGGCAGAAGAACCTTTTTTCTTCCGAATTTATCGGACAAATATCCGGCAATCGGAATACAAATAATCGCCACAATCGAATAGACCGTTATAATTAACGATACTTGAAAAGACGATATGGACAGCTTCTTTTCAATCATCGGAAGCACAGGAATCAGCATGGAATTCCCGAGTGTCATCACGAGCGGTACAGAAGCCAGAGCAATGATATTTTTTGTTCCATTTTTCTTCTTACTCAACTTATTCACCCATTCACTATACTTGGTTGTTTCCTGTTTTATTGTGCCTTGCGGAAAACAAAGTATGTATTGAAGCGGCAAATAAAAAAACAGACACATGACGCGTCTGTCTTAAAAACGTTTTCTTACAACATGAAAACTGAACTTATCAGCCCGGAAATAATTTAATGAATACAGCACAGGTTCATCATTCTGATTATAGTGGGTTTGCTTCAGCAATAAAAGCGCCGTCTCCGGCTCGCATTCCAAAACCGGTGAAATCGTATCGTGATATCCGATCGGTTCGATATCAGCAACGGCATAGCTGATCACAGACCCGGAGTTTTTTTCCAAAAGATCAAAAATAGATTCCTGTTCATGACAGAAAGAATTCGGCAGAATGTGCATCGGAATCGTATCTAAACAGTAAACGACCGGAGTGCCGCTTGCCGTTCTCACGCGTTCCAAATAAAAAAGCTCCTGCTCAGGCTCAAGCCGGAATCTAGCGATATCTTCATCAGACGGCGTGATGACCTGAGACGACAAAAAAATCGTACCCGGCACCATGTTCGCCTGCTGAATCATTTTCGTCACGCTGTTGAGCTGTTCAATACCTGAAAGAAACAGCGGTTTTGTATGGACGAAAGTGCCCACACCGTGCCTTCTGATAATCACATGCTCCTCTTCAAGGATACGCAAAGCTTCACGCAGAGTTGCCCGGCTGACACCCATAGATTTTGAAAGCTCAAATTCAGAAGGAAGCTTTTCCTTTTCGGTGTAAATTCCGTTTTGTATATCCTCTTTGATTCGCTCAATCACTTTTAGGTACAAGTGACGATTGTCAGCTTTTGTAGACATGTTTCCCCTCCGTAAACCACTTTCATAAATTATTGAACAATTGGGACAACTATATCATGTTTTAATAAAAAATAAATAGGAATGATTTTGGTGATATCATTTTCAGTGAAAACCCTCTCCTTTTTAAGAAGAGAGCTCATCATATTGTTCCTTAGATAATAGTACTTCCCTCGGTTTGCTTCCTTCATACGGCCCGACGACGCCCCGTTCCTCCATTGCGTCAATCAGACGGGCTGCTCTCGTATATCCGATTCTGAACCGCCTTTGAAGCATGGAGACTGATGCCGTCTGCATGCCGATAATCAAATCGACCGCTTCGTCATAGAGATCATCCGTTACTTCACTGTGTGTTTCCGACACTTCTTCCGGAATCATCTCTTCTTGATACTGCGCTTTTTGCTGCGTAATGACATGATCGACGACATGCTCAACCTCTTCATCCGATAAAAATGCCCCTTGCACACGCACCGGCTTATTTGCGCCTACAGGCAGAAACAGCATGTCTCCGCGCCCCAGAAGTTTTTCAGCGCCGCCCATGTCTAAAATTGTCCGTGAATCGGTCTGAGATGAGACACTGAAGGCAATTCTTGACGGGATGTTGGCTTTAATAACACCGGTAATGACGTCGACTGAAGGCCTCTGGGTCGCGATAATCAAATGAATTCCCGCTGCCCGCGCCATCTGTGAAAGTCTCGTAATTGAATCTTCCACGTCGGAAGAAGCGACCATCATCAGATCGGCAAGCTCGTCAACGATGACGACGATGTACGGCAGCTCAGGCTGCTTGACTTCTTCTTCGGCATTTGACCGCTTAATATGGTCGTTATAGCCTTCTATATTTCTCGTACCCGTATGGGAGAACAGCTCATAGCGGCGCTCCATCTCATTGACGACCTTTTTCAAAGCCTGCGAGGCCTTTTTCGGATCTGTCACGACCGGCGCAAGCAGATGAGGAATGCCGTTATACACATTCAGCTCAACCATTTTCGGGTCAATCATCATCATCTTCACTTCATGCGGTTTGGCCCTCATCAGAATGCTCGTAATAATACCGTTGACACAGACGCTTTTTCCGCTTCCCGTTGCCCCCGCTACGAGCAGGTGGGGCATTTTGTTCAGTTCGGCAAGCACGGCTTCCCCGGAAATATTTCGTCCCAAGCCGATCAGAAGCTTCGCGTCCGGCTTGTCATTGAGCTTGGATTCAAGCACTTCTTTTAACGAAACCATCGCAACTTCAGCATTGGGCACCTCGATGCCGATTGCTGATTTACCCGGAATCGGCGCTTCTATCCGGATATCCTTGGCGGCAAGCGCCAGCGCGAGGTCATCGCTCAGATTCACGATTTTACTGACTTTGACCCCGACGTCCGGATACACCTCATATTTTGTGACCGCCGGGCCGAGATGAACTTGGGTCACTTTCGCCTTTACACCGAAGCTTTGAAAAGTCCGTTCGAGTTTTCTTGCATTCTCGTAAATGTTTTTCTTATCGGTCTGCTGGCCGGTATGTTTCGGGTCAGCCAGAATGTCCAATGAAGGCATTTGATAATCTTTATTTTCAAGCTCTGTAAACGTCATCGGCGGAGCCGCAGCCGTTTCGTCACTGTCTTGAGCGCCGCCGGAAGGCTCATCTTTTGCCGCTTGCGCCGTCTCCTGCGTTTTTTCCGGAATCAGCGGTTCGGCTGGCTCTTCCTGACGGTCTGAAAAGCTTGAAATAATCGGCTCTGAATGGATGATCGGCGAAATGATTTCCTCTTCCTCTTCCTCCGGTTCAGGCTCTTCTTTTTCTTTTGAACCCGTTTTTGTTTTTGCCTGATTTTGTTTTTGTTTTCGGCGAAGACATATTCGTTCTGACCGTTTTCATATCCTCAAGAAATGCCTGCCACTGGCCGCGGATAAACCGGCCGACGGGGCTCGTCCACTTTTTGAGCGTTTCCTGCAGTGAACGGCCCGTTACAAGAATCAGCCCCATTAAGATCAGCACGATCGCCATGATCTGTGAACCCGTTGATGCAAATAAAAAGTGGGAAGCTGCAAACAGTACCGCGCCGATCATGCCGCCGCCCAAATCAGGGGAAGCAGCCTGCTGTTTCATGTCAATCATAAACAGCTCCCACGTGTTGCCGATGACACTTGCCGACCGAATCGACCCGTGATGAGACAGATTTTTAAAGAGCTGCACGTGAGACAGCAGCAAAATACTGGCGATAATACAGTACAACCCCGCCTTTCTTCTCGTTAAAAGGCTTGGACTCTTCTTTTTCCAAAACAGCGAAATTCCGAGAAGGAAGAGCGCAATTAAGCATAAAATAAACCACTCTCCGGCAAAAAAACGGAACAAGTACACAAATGTCTGTCCCACAACGCCGAGCTGCAAAACAGCAATAATTGAGATTGCAACACAGAGCAGTCCGCTTAGTTCGTATTTTAGATTGAGCTTACTCTCTTGTTTCTTTTTAGATTTCCGTTTTTTCTTTGCCACACTCATCACCTTACTGCGTTAAAAAATGTAAAATCATACATCATGAAGAAAAGCAGCCTTTTGCCGGCTGCATTTTTCTGTAGGATTCCCCTATTATAGCATATTTTGCCCCCGAGAAACGGACTGAATGCCGGTTAGATTTTCAGCTTGATTTTTTGTCCCGGAGCGATGTCCGGATTCAGAAAATCCATCGGGTTCGTACTTAAAATCTGTACGACTTCAGCTTCATTTCCCTTCATCTCAACTAGCAGCGGCACGCCGGCGTAATCTACCTGTTCATGCACGCTTTGCTCTATATCCTGACCGTAAACGACTTCTTGGGGCATGACGGTATAAAGGATCATTGAATCATCCTTCCTTCCTCGCCCTTTCGTTCCTCAATCAGCTGATTCAGCTTTTTTATCGCCTGTCCGACGCCGCCCACGTCATCAATTAGTCCGTAATCAGCCGCATCTTTGCCGACTACGTTCGTTCCGATGTCCCTGGTTAAGTTTCCTTTTGAAAACATCAGCTCTTTGAATTTTTCTTCGGAAATATTTGAATGATGGGTCACAAAGTTGACGACCCGCTCCTGCATTTTATCCAGGTATTCAAACGTTTGCGGAACGCCGATAACCAGACCTGTAAGCCGAACGGGGTGAATGGTCATTGTCGCTGTCTCCGCGATAAAACTATGATCACATGACACGGCGATCGGCACACCTATGGAGTGGCCCCCGCCGAGTACGATTGAAACGGTCGGTTTTGATAAGGATGCGAGCATTTCCGCAATCGCAAGTCCCGCTTCCACATCACCTCCGACGGTGTTTAAGATGATCAGAAGTCCTTCGATTTTCGGATTTTGCTCAATGGCGACGATTTGCGGAATAACATGTTCATATTTGGTTGTTTTATTTTGCGGCGGGAGCTGGACGTGCCCCTCAATTTGGCCGATGATCGTCAGGCAGTGAATATTGGTATCTTGGGACATTTGCGGCAGAGATGTCTCTCCCAGCTGCTGAATTTTGCTCATAATGCTGTCTTTCGCATCTGATTTTTCGGGCTGCTGTTCCTCGGTGTTTTCCATACGATGATCCATTTTATCTTTCACCCTTTCCGAATGTCTCTTTGTATTATGAACAAAGATGATGATTTCCATCCGGGACATGAACAAAAACAAAGCCGGAGCATGATGCGCTCCGGCTTTGTATACATTATACTTCCATAATGATCGGAATGATCATCGGCTTGCGTTTTGTTTTTCATAAAGGAATTGATTCAGCGCATCACGCATTGCTTGTTTCAGCGTGGACCATTCTACGGCAGATGTTTCCGTCGCTTCAGTCACGATAGAGCGGACGAGCTCAGTAGCTTGTACAATTAACCCCTCTGATTCTCTGACATACACGAAACCGCGCGTAATGATCTCAGGGCCTGAAACAAGGTTCTTCTTCTGCTTATCGAGTGAAATCACGACGATGAGAATGCC
Source organism: Paenibacillus lentimorbus NRRL B-30488 (assembly GCF_000411595.1). Classification (NCBI taxonomy): domain Bacteria; kingdom Bacillati; phylum Bacillota; class Bacilli; order Caryophanales; family Paenibacillaceae; genus Paenibacillus; species Paenibacillus lentimorbus. Next base: position 304,443 of record NZ_ANAT01000006.1, read on the forward strand.
GTCTTGTGACAATAAGCGGCGGTCTCTCAGCACGATGTTGCCGATGTCGCCGACTCCGAGGCCGTCAATCAGAACGTTTCCGTATGTGACTTTATCCCCGATTTTGACATTCTGGCCGCGGAATTCAACGACATCACCTTTTTCAATCAAGAAAATATCGCTGCGTTTCATGCCGATCTCTTCTGCGATTTTGGAATGCGCTTTTTGCATTCTGAATTCACCGTTAACCGGAATTAAATATTTCGGTTTCAGCAAATTAAGCATGAGTTTCAATTCTTCCTGCGAGCCGTGACCGGACACATGCACTCGTTTTTGGGCGAAAATCACTTGAGCGCCGGCGCGGGCAAGCAGGTTGACGGTTTTGGAATATATCAATTCATGCCCCGGAATCGGTGTTGATGCAATGACAACGGTGTCTCCTTCTTCAATGTTAAGCTGCTTGTGCGCCTGCTTGGCCATCCGCGTAAGAGCGGCCAGCGGCTCACCATGGCTTCCGGCTGTAACAATTGCCACGTCCCGCTTCGGATATTTTTTCACATCCTGCACAGGAATAAACATTTCATCTTCGGCTTCAATATAGCCGAGCTTGCGCCCAAGCTGAAGCACGTTTTGCAGATTTTTTCCGGCGATTGCAAGTTTGCGGCCGTTCTGGACGGCAGCCTGTATCACTTGCTGGATCCGGTTGATATTAGAAGCGAATACAGCAATGATGACACGGTTTTCTGAATTGTTCATCGCATCGGAAATTTCACCGCTTACATATGCTTCTGACGGAGTATACCCCGGGCGCTCCGCATTGGCGCTGTCAGAAAGCAGGGCGAGCACGCCGCTGTTTCCGATTTTGGCAATTTCGCCAATATCACATGATTGGTGATATGCAGGCGTCTGGTCAAATTTGAAGTCTCCCGTGCATACAATAGAGCCAAGTGATGTTTTGAAGCTGACTCCCACTGAATCCGGAATACTGTGAATCGTTTTAAAGAACGATACTTTCGTTGATTCAAATGTAATGACTGATTTAGAGTGAACTTCACGTAAATCAGCTTTTCGATTATGCCCGTACTGCTTGAGTTTTTCTCTCAGTAATGCAAGCGTAAGCTTCGTTCCGTATACCGGCACCGACAGCTTGTTCAATAAATAAAAGACGCCCCCGATGTTTTCATCGTGCCCGTGTGTCAGAAAGATGGCCTTCACGCGGTCAGCCCGTTCTACTAAGTAGGAAATATCCGGAATGACGACATCAATACCGAGCATTTCATTTTCAGGGTGCATCAGCCCTGCATCCACTACAAATATGTCTGAGTCAATTTCAATGACATATAGGTTCTTCCCAATTTCTCCGACGCCGCCAAGGGCGATAATTCTGACGTTTTCTGTATTTTTCTTTTTCAAAATCTGTATCCTCCTAGTCTCATACCCGTCCATCATCACTTGTTCCTATTATAACTGATATCAATTTTAGAAAACAAGAAGAAGCGGAAGGTTTAGGGAAAACCAATATGTATACAAAACGGTCAAACTCACGATAAAAATGAGAATGACCGCGTATTTCAACTGTATAAATTTTTTCTTACAGTTCGCTGATGACGCTGCTCAGGCTCAGACGTTCATCTTCATTCAGCGGGATAAGAGGAAGACGCACAGATCCGACATCAAGGCCTTTCAGCTGCAGCGCCGTTTTGACCGGAGCCGGATTAGGCGCTTTAAAGAGCTCCTTCATGATCGGCAGAAGCTTCTGATGAATCAGTGCCGCGGTTGCCGTCTGCCCGTTCGTATAGTTTTTAATCATCTGCTGCATGTCAGAACCCACGATATGGCTGGCCACTGACACGACTCCTCTTCCGCCGACTGCGAGAATAGGAAGCGTTAACCCGTCATCACCTGAATAGACGTAAAAATCTTCCGGTGTTTCGGCAATAATTTTCGTAATGGCATCAAGATCGCCGCTCGCTTCTTTAATCGCAGAGATATTCGGAATCTCCGCAAGTCTGATGGCCGTTTCCGGCGCAAGCGAAGCGACCGTTCTGCCCGGCACGTTGTAAAGCATCACAGGGAGAGACGTTTCTTCAGCTATGGCTTTAAAATGACGGTACATCCCCTCTTGGGAAGGCTTATTATAATACGGCGTGACAAGCATAACGCAATCGACGCCGGCTTCTTCAGCTTTTTTTGTCAGTTTAATGGAGTCTTTCGTATTGTTGCTTCCCGTACCCGCAATAACAGGCACGCGTCCGTTCACTTCTTTGACTGTAAATTCAAAGAGTGCAATTTTTTCTTCCGTTGAAAGTGTCGGAGATTCGCCGGTCGTGCCTGCGACGACTAAAGAATCCGTGCCGTTTTTCAACAAATAGTCGATTAATGTAGACAGTTTTTGAAAGTCTACATTCCCTTTACTGTCAAAGGGGGTAATCATCGCTGTAGATATATTTCCGACATTCATTTTTTTCACCTCATCATGATTCAATCACATTTACTTTGAAAGTTCAAACACTTCATGCAGCGCATTTACGGCCGTTACCATATCTTTTTCATGAACGAGCACCCAGATCGTCGTATGGCTGTCGGCAGATTGCAGAATCGGAATGCCTTTATCAGAAAGTGCGGAGACGATTTTTGACGTGACACCCGGAACACCCATTATTCCGGCGCCGACCGCTGACACTTTCGCACAGCTTTCCGTCACTGTCGGCTCATATCCTAATTCAGCCAAGATGCTGCGCGCGGCTTCCGTTTTACTGCCGGCTACGGTATATACGATTTCACTTGGCGTAATGTTAAAGAAATCTACGCTGATTCCGGCATTTGCCATTGCTTTAAAGACTTCAGTCTGAACGTTGTATTGCCCCATTTTGGCGGGAACCTTAAATTGCGTCACATCTTTCACATGGGCGATCCCCGTGATCAGCCGTTCGAATACATCGCTGCCGACGTTGGACGAATGATGGGACGTCACCAAAGTGCCTTTGTCTTTTGAATAAGTGGAGCGCACGCGGATCGGCACCTTTGCCTGCATGGCGATTTCCACCGCGCGCGGATGAATGACTTTCGCGCCTTGATAGGCAAGGTTGCAGATTTCCGTATATGTGACATTCGGAAGCGGCTTAGCATTTTCCACGATTCTCGGATCGGCTGTCATAACGCCTTCCACGTCCGTAAAAATGTCGATAAACTCAGCATCAATCGCCGCGCCGAGCGCCGCTGCTGATGTATCGCTTCCTCCTCTGCCGATCGTCGTCGTGTCGCCTTTTTCAGTCGCTCCCTGAAACCCTGCGACAACGACGGCATCATGGCTGGCGAGTGCAGCGAAAAGCCGCTCTGTTTTCATTTCTATAATTTTGGCGTCAGTATGCTGGGCATTGGTTAAAAAGCCGGCCTGGGCTCCTGTTAAAGCTGCGGCTTTTATGCCGTTTTCCTTCAGCATGCTGGAAAAACAACGGACGAAATCGTTTCTCCGCAAGACAGAAGCATATCCTGCTCTCTCGGAGAAATGTCGGACTGGCTGCCGTAAAGGAGCCCGATTAAAGAATCTGTCGCGTACGGGTCTCCTTTTCTTCCCATCGCCGATACGACAACGACAACCTTATAACCTTCACTTATGGCATCTTTAATGTGTGCTAGCGCAAGCTTGCGGCCTTTGTCATCTTTTACGGATGTTCCGCCGAATTTTTGAACAATGATCTTCACTATTTTCACTCCAAATTAGTCTGACGTAACAGAAGAGAGCAGGCAGAGCCTTACTCTCTTCTGTTCGCCTATAGAAAATACGTTTGTTTTATACGAGGTTCAGTTTTTGCAGGCTTTCCGCAATTTGAACTGAGTTCCAAGCGGCGCCTTTTAACAGGTTATCAGAAACAACCCACAAATGAAAACCGTTTGCTCTGTCCAAATCTTTCCGGATTCTTCCTACAAATACATCGCGTTTGCCGACGCAATCAGCAGGCATCGGGTAAAGCTGCTCCGCCGGATCATCCTGAAGCGTAACACCCGGAGCTTCTTTTAAAAGCTGTTTAATATCTTCAACGGTTGCGTCATCACGGTCAAGCTCAATGTAAACAGATTCTGAGTGCCCTGTTTCAATCGGCAGTCTGACACATGTCGCAGCCACTTCCAGCTTCGGCATATGCATGATTTTTTCGTTTCATTAATCATTTTCATTTCCTCAAACGTATAGCCGTTGTCTTGGAATTTATCAATTTGCGGAATGGCGTTAAATGCGATTTGATAATGCTTTTTGTCGCCTTTAACCGGCATAATGGACGGTTCTGCGGGTTCATTGTTTAAAATCGCCTTTGTCTGGCTGTACAATTCTTTCGCCGCTTCATTGCCGGCTCCGGAAACAGCTTGGTAAGTAGATACAATGACTTTTTTCAAACCGTACGCTTTGCGGATCGGTTCAAGCGCAGCCACCATCTGAATCGTTGAACAGTTAGGGTTGGCGATAATGCCGTTATGTTTGTGCAGATCACCTTCGTTCACCTCAGGCACCACGAGCGGTGTATTTTCGTCCATACGGAATGCGCTCGTATTGTCAATCACGATGGCTCCCCGTTTTACAGCCTCAGGCGCCAAGCTTTGTGATACGCTTCCGCCGGCGCTGAATAACGCGATATGAACGCCTTCGAAGCTTTCAGGAACAGCTTCCTGCACTGTATATTCTTCGCCTTTAAACGTTACTTTCGTACCAGCAGAACGCTTTGAGGATAGTAGTGTGAGTGTTTCGATTTCAAAGTTTCTGTCTTCCAGTGTTTTCAGCATTTGCTGTCCTACGGCTCCCGTCGCTCCGACAACTGCTACGTGTAATCCTCTTCCCATCTGTAAAACTCCTTCCGCCAATTAAGCATCATTTGTTGAATTGACTTTGCATTTTACGTTTTATTTTACCATAGAATAGTCACGGATTGACCGAATTTTTTTATTCCGGAATGATTTTCTGTCATCATGATTTTTTATTCATGATGGTGTACGAGCACCGGCTGAACCTGCTGGTGCAAAAGAGCTTTTTCTACCGTAATCGGAAGGAGATCCATTCTGGCGACGAGCGATGTCGGTTTTTTCACGTGGTCATCCTGGCCGAACGGGATGAAATATATGTTTTTTGCGGACATCAGCCTCATTAAATTCGTTCCGTTTAAACCGAGTCCGTCATTTGTTGAAATTCCGAGCACGACCGGCCGGCCGTTGCGGATCGTGGCTTTCGCAGCCATAAGGACGGGGCTGTCAGTCATCGCATTTGCGAGTTTGCTCATTGAATTTCCGGTTAAAGGGGCGATGACCATGCAGTCGAGCGGAAGTTTCGGCCCGAGAGGCTCCGCTTTTACGATGGAATCAATCGCCTCAAAGCCTGTTGCTTCTTCAATTTTTCTGACCCAATCTCCCCCCTCCCCAAAGCGGGTATCGGTCGATTGAACGGTTGACGTCACGACCGGCCGGACTTCAGCTCCTTGACTGATAAGCGCCTCTATTTGCGGAAACACTTCCTCATATGTGCAATGCGAGCCGGTTAATCCGAATCCGATTCTTTTCCCTTTCAGAGACATGGTTATTTCCCCTCTTTCTTTAAGTCTGCCAAAAGCTTGCTCAATACGTTCGCAATAATCTGTCCGGCTGTTTTCGGGGCCACAATTCCCGGAAGACCCGGAGCAAGCAGCGCTTTAATGCCTTGTTTTTCAGCATATTTGAAATCCGTTCCGCCCGGACGGGATGCCAAATCCAAAATCAAGGTCTTCGGCGTCATGCGCGATAAAACGCTTTGATTCAGAATCAAGCTCGGTACGGTGTTAATGCAGATATCAATATCATTTACATGTTCAGTAAGCTCTTCAAGTTGAAAAGGAGAAAGCCCCATTTCCGATATACGGGCTAAATGAGCCGAACTCCGCGCGCCCACTTTTACTTTCGCCCCTAACGCTGCAAACGTCCGGGCGATCGTCATACCGGTGCGCCCCATGCCGAGAACGGCGACATTTGATCCGTGAATGGTATAATCCGTATGCTGAATCGCCATCATGATTGTTCCTTCAACAGTGGGAATCGAGTTGAATATCGCGATGTCATCCCGCTCAAATAATTTCACAAGCTTACGGCCGGCTTCGCTGGCGATCCCCTCAAGATATGCATTGGAGATGCCTGAATAAATGACGCAATGCTCCGGTGTCCGCTCAAGATAGCTCTGCTTTAATACCACTTCTTCATTTGAAAAAACCGTGGAAACAACGCCTTCTCCGGTCGTTGCCGATACAGGCAGGATGATACTGTCTATTTTTTGAAAGGGAATCTCATCAATTTTGCATTTGACGGTTCCTGTAAAACCGTCATCCAATTGGTCAAACCCTGCAAGATAAATATCGGCATGCTGTTCTGTCAGCTTTCTTATAATCTCAAGCTGTCTTGCGTCACCGCCAATGATCGCAATTGTTAATCCGGTTAACATCTGAAACGTTCACCTTCTTTACAGTTACTGGATCCTTTAAGTGTCATCCTCCTCTTCATCGTATGTGCAAAGAGAAAGGGCGGTGAATGTACAGCGTCTTTTTCATAAAAAAGCACCGGCTGTATGAGCCGGTGCTTGCAAAAAATGAATAAGATCTACTCTTCGGGAGGCGTGATCTCCCCCGGAACATCTAAAATGATCATGTCTGACCCGATTTTTTGGATATGGTTCCAGGGGACGCGGATGTCGTGGCCTTGTTTTCGCAATCCGAACCATTTTACCGTCGGTATCAACAGCGCGGTAATTTGTCCGTCCTGTTCATTAATTTCCAAATCGGTCTGGCCGAGCACGCCGAGCCGCTCTGCCCGTTTAATGTCCACAATTTCTTTACCTGACAGTTCACTGAGCCTCATGATAGCCACCCCCTTGTACTATATGACCCGGAGCAAAAAAAAATGCCTGCCCCGTATAGAGGCAGACTGCTTTGCAGCTTAAGACGAGGCCGGTATATTGCCGGTCGGGCTGATGAGCGATAGTGCGTAATCATCCGTAAATAAGCGGCGGCTCAGGCCGTTGACGCTTTCCAGGCTGACCGCATTTAATTCAGCGATAATTTCATCCATGGTCTTATGCTTTCCGAGCAGGAGTTCGTTTTTCCCGTTCCGGCTCATTTTGCTGTTTGTGCTTTCTAAGCTGAGCATTAAGCTCCCCTTCATTTGCTCTTTGCTGTTTTCCAGCTCTTTCGGAGTGATACCGTCACGTTTTAGAACCGATAACGTTCCCTGAATGGTTTCAGACAGAAGTCCGAGCTGATTCGCGCCGGTGCCTCCGTAAATCGTCAGCATACCGCTGTCTTCATAGGAACTGTGATAGCTGTATACAGAGTAGGCCAGTCCTTTATCTTCGCGCACATCCTGGAAAAGACGGCTGCTCATGCTTCCGCCGAGCACGTTGTTTAAGACGATCAAATCGTAAATGTCCGGATCTCCGACTTTCAGGCCTTTGAAACCGAGACAGAGATGCGCCTGTTCGGTGTCTTTTTTCTCGTCAGCTTTTCATAATGAAACTCAGGCTCGCTGATGCCGCTTGCTTTTCCCTTCGCTTCGTATGTACCGAACCATTTCTCCACATCTTTAATGAATTGTTCCGTTACATTTCCGGCGACAGAAATGACGACGCGGTCCGGCGTGTAAAAGTCATCCATATGCTGTCTGAGAGAATCGCCGTTAAACGATGAAAGCGTTTCCTCCGTCCCGAGAATCGGGTATCCGAGCGAATGATTGCCGTATGTCGCTTTGCTCAGCAGATCGTGGACAATGTCATCCGGCGCGTCTTCATACATTTTGATTTCTTCATATACGACGTTCTTTTCTTTTTTGAGCTCATCTTCGTCAAAAGCAGAATGAAAGAACATATCAGCCAGCACATCAAGTGCGTAGTTTGCATGCTCATCCAGCACTTTGGCGTAATAGCACGTATATTCTTTTGAAGTGAAGGCATTCACTTGGCCGCCTATCCGATCGAAGGATTCTGCGATTTCACGTGCGGACCTGGTATTTGTTCCTTTAAAAAACATATGCTCAAGAAAGTGCGAAATACCGTTTGTCTCCGGCGTTTCATGACGTGATCCCGTCCCGATCCAGACGCCGATTGCCACAGACCGCACCGTTGGATTATTTTCAAGCACAACTCTTACACCGTTTTGGCATGTATAGCGTTTTATCAAGTCTGTTCCTCCTATTCAAAGACAGGCAACTGCCTGCTACTTCATCAGCCTGTTTTCATCCATTAAGTCAGACACTGAGCCGAGCGCGTAGCCTTTTTCTTTGATTTTTGCAATCAGTGTATCCAGGCTTTTCGCAGTCGGATCAGTCGGATGCATTAAAATCATGGCTCCGTTATGTATTTTGCTCAACACCCTTGTTTGTAAAACAGCGGGAGACGGTTTTTGCCAGTCAATGGTGTCAACGGTCCACATGATGGTGCCCATTCCTTTTTCCGCCGCAAGGTCGACCACGGCTTTTCTGAAGCTGCCGCTTGGCGGCGCAAACCATTTCGGCTTCATGCCGAGCGTCTCGCTGATTTGTGCATTGGTTTTGTCAAGCTGTTCGGAAATGCTTCCTGAAGTCAGTTTGCTCATATCAGGGTGATTGTATGAATGATTTCCGATTTCATGTCCGTCTGCCGCTATTTTTTTCCCCAGTTCCTGATTGTTTTTCAGCCATTTCCCTTCAAGAAAGAAAGTTGCTTTGACCTGGTGCTGCTTCAGAATAGGCAGCATTTGCTCCACGTATTCATTTCCCCAGGCGACATTTATCAGGAAAGCGACCATCGGTTTGTCGGGATTTCCTTTATAAATGGGTTCGGGCGCGAGAGAATCAAGATGGACTTTCGGCTTTACCTGCTCATAGACAAGGTCGTCTTCGTGAAATTCTCCGTCCTTTTTCATTTGTTTATAGGATTTTTCCACATTGACTTTTAAACCGTTATATCCCGGTATACTCTTCCATATTTTATCAATCCGCGCGTCTTGCGGCTTCACTTCATACTCTGACGCTTTTTGCAGTAATTCTTCATAGAGCGGATCTTTTGATGCTGACACAGTTACCGCGTCTTTTTTCATTGCGTCTATGTAATCAACTGTATACGGGTTTTTTAACATTTCAAACGAAACAAAAAAAGAAATAAAAAAACGGCAAACGGCACGAATTTTTTCAACATGTCCTTCCCCCCTCATCACACATTATGTATGAGGAGGACAAGGTAGAACCCGTCAGTTGTCTTTCTCAAAATAAAGAAGCCGGGTCTCCCAGGCTCCTTGTTAGGTTTTCATTTAAGATTGTTGTTGTTCCTGTTCTTTTTCTTTCTCTTCGCGCAGCACTGCTTTACGCGACAGATTCACTCGTCCCTGTTTGTCAATTTCAGTTACCTTCACAAGGATTTCGTCACCGATTTTCACAACATCCTCAACCTTGCCGACCCGTTCGAGCGCTAGTTCAGAGATGTGAACGAGACCGTCTTTTCCGCTGAAGATTTCAACGAAAGCGCCAAATTTCTCAATCCGTTTCACTTTACCGAGGTAAAGCTGGCCGACTTCGACTTCTCTGACAAGATCTTCGATGATTTTTTTCGCTTTTTGGTTGCTGCTTTCATCAGTAGAAGAAATAAAGATGGTGCCGTCTTGTTCAATGTCAATTTTAACACCGGTATCTTCAATGATTTTGTTGATTTGTTTACCGCTCGGTCCGATAACGTCACGGATTTTATCCGGATTAATGGTCATCGTTAAAATTTTCGGCGCATATTGAGAAAGTTCTTTTCTTGATTCACCAAGCGTGCTGAGCATGCTGTCCAAGATTTCCATTCTTCCTTTTTTCGCCTGCTGAAGCGCTTCTTCAAGAATTTCTCTTGAAAGGCCTTCAATTTTAATGTCCATTTGCAGCGCTGTCACGCCTTTTTCCGTGCCGGCTACTTTAAAGTCCATGTCACCGAGGGCGTCTTCCATCCCTTGAATATCCGTCAATACTGTATAGTACTCGCCTGATTTCACAAGTCCCATCGCGATACCTGCAACAGGAGCTTTAATCGGAACACCTGCGTCCATCATGGCAAGCGTACTTGCGCAGATGCTGGCCTGTGAAGTGGAACCGTTTGATTCAAGCACTTCAGATACGAGGCGGACCGTATACGGAAAGTCTTTTTCATTCGGAATGACCGGCTCAAGCGCACGCTCTCCAAGAGCACCGTGACCGATCTCACGGCGTCCCGGTCCGCGCATCGGGCCTGTCTCCCCTACGCTGAACTGCGGGAAGTTATAATGATGCATAAAGCGTTTTGACTCTTCCACGCCTAAACCGTCAAGAATCTGAACGTCTCCAAGGGCGCCTAATGTACAAACGCTGAGCGCCTGCGTCTGTCCTCTCGTAAACAGACCGGATCCGTGTGTTCTCGGCAGAAGGCCGACTTCTGAAGAAAGCGGGCGGATTTGATCAACGCCGCGGCCGTCCGGACGGACTTTTTCTTCTGTGATCAAACGGCGCACTTCGTTTTTCACGAGTTTAGACAGTGTCTGTTTCACTTTTTTAATCGTATCTTCATCATGCTCTTCTTCTTCGAATTTCGCGACAACTGCATTTTTCACTTCATTGATCGCGTCTTCGCGAGCATGTTTTTCGTGAACCTGAATGGCGCTGAGAAGATCCGGCTCCGCAAGGCTTTTTACTTTTGCGCTGAGCTCTTCGTCAATTTCATACAGTTCGATCTCTGTTTTCTCTTTGCCGACTGCTGCGACGATTTCTTCTTGGAATGCGATCAGGCGCTTAATTTCTTCGTGACCGAACATAATCGCCTCAAGCATGATTTCTTCAGGAACTTCATCCGCTCCGGCTTCCACCATGTTGATGGCATCTTTTGTGCCTGCAACGATGAGGTTGATATCACTTTTTTCAAGCTGGTCAACCGTCGGATTGATGACGAATTTCCCGTCAATGCGGCCTACCGTCACACCCGCGATCGGGCCTTCAAACGGGATATCGGAAACGCAAAGAGCGAGTGATGAACCGAACATTGCAGCCATTTCAGATGAGCAGTCCTGATCAACACTCATGACAATGCTGATGACCTGTACTTCGTTACGGAATCCGTCTGCGAAAAGCGGGCGGATCGGACGGTCGATCAGACGGCTGGCTAAAACGGCCTTTTCACTTGGACGGCCTTCTCTTTTAATAAAACCGCCCGGAATTTTACCTACTGCGTATAATCTTTCTTCATAGTTAACGGTAAGCGGGAAAAAATCTAGCGGTTTCGGTTCTTTTGATGCGGTTGCTGTGCTGAGCACTGCAGTATCGCCGTAGCGGACCATGACAGCGCCGTTTGCCTGTTTGGCAAGCTGGCCGGCTTCTACTGTAAGCTGTCTGCCGGCCCAATCTATGGTAAAGACATGTTTCTCTTGTCCCATTCGATTACGAGCTCCTCTCTTAATGTGTGAAATAATCAATTACTCCTATTATGAACGAAATGAATTGAACATATCAATGTCAAAGTAGTATGTAAAAGGATTTCATTGTTTTTTATTATTATTTTTTCGCTTTAATACGATAAAAAAGCGGGAATCCTCCCGCTTTTTACGATTATCGACGTAAGCCTAGTTTGTTAATTAACTCACGGTAACGAGTTACGTCTTTATTACGCAGATACGTAAGAAGATTACGACGTTTACCTACCATTTTAAGAAGACCGCGACGTGAGTGGTGATCTTTCTTGTGAGTACGCAAATGCTCGTTCAAGTTGTTAATTGAGTCTGTTAGGATAGCGATCTGAACTTCTGGAGAACCAGTATCAGATTCGTGTGTTTTGAACTCGCTGATGAGTTGATTTTTACGCTCTTGAGTAATTGCCATCCTGTTTCACCTCCATATCATAATTAGCCCCAGTTACCTAGCAACCGTCGGTGACTTCGGATTGCCAAGCAATGGTTTTAAGACTACGAAACATATGATACTAAAAATCGCGCCCATATGCAAATCTTTTAGAATAAAATTTGTGTACTTTTGATGTTTTTTCCGTTATTTGCTGAAAAAACGGATCGCTTCTTGTTTGTCTTTCCCGATCTGAGCCGTCAGTTCATCGATGCCGTTAAACTTCCGTTCGCTTCGGATTCGTTTGTACCACTCGATTTTAACGTCTTCTCCGTATACATCCTGTTGAAAATTAAACAAATGAACTTCAATTGACGGCTGATCGGGACGCTTTTCATAAAAGGTCGGTTTGTAGCCGATGTTGCAGACGCCTTCATACACCTCGCCTTTTATTTCGGCTTTCACTGCATACACGCCTGTCGGCGGCACGATATAGCTGTTGTGCAGGCCGATATTCGCGGTCGGAAAACCGATGGTGCGGCCTCTCTTGTCTCCGTGAATCACAGTGCCCCGGATAAAATACGGCTGGCCGAGAAGAGTGTGCGCAAGTTCAACGTCACCATCCTGCAGCGCTGACCGGATATAAGTGGAGCTGATCTTTCTGTCCTGCTCGGTCTGTTTCTCGACAGTCGTGCATCCGGCCTTGCCGTTTAAATCGTCCGGCAGCGTCTCCATCGTGCCTTTTCCGTATTTTCCGTACGTAAAATCGAAGCCTCCCACAGCGTGCCGCGCGTTCAACCCTAAAATATACTCCTCGGCAAACTGGTTTGGAGACAGAGACGCAAACGCTTCATCAAACTTTACGACATACAGGACATCAGCGCCTAAACGTCCGATCTGGCTGATTTTATCTTCAAGCGGCGTAATCAGATCCTTTGGCTCTTTGTCCCTGCCCAACACATGGGAAGGGTGGGGATGAAACGTCATAACGGCCAGCGACAGGCCTTTTTCTTCGGCAATTTGTCTGGCTGTTCCGATTACTTTCCGGTGTCCCAAATGAACGCCGTCAAAGTAGCCGAGTGCCATGACAGACGCCGGCTGCTCTTCTTTTTGTAAATGATGCGGATGAGAAATATGTATCGTCTTCACAGAACGGTCACCTTTTTTCTTATTGTTCGCTTTTTTGCATGAGCACTTTAGCCGGTTTCAGCAGTCCTTTTTTTGAAGGATGCGGCATATAAATGGCCACACATTCTCCGTCTTCAGTACAGACCGCTATACGGGCGTCAGCTGTCATTGCAGAAAATTCCGCCGGAATGTCAAACACCGACCCGTTTTCAGCTTTCTTAGCTAATGTATCACTTATGACCCATTTCGGCAAATGATTGAGCGCTCTATCGATCGGCACGGCATGCTCTGCAACCGTTCCGTCCGAAACCTGCTGTTCAAGTTCCTCAAACGTGAAACATTCATCAAGGCTGAAATCGCCGGAAGCAGTGCGGATGAGATGCGACATATGCGCGGGATAGCCGAGTTTTTCACCGATTGTCACCGCCAACGTTCTGACGTAAGTGCCTTTTGAGCACGTGACTGTAAAGCGGAATGATGCTGTGTCTTCGTTATAAGTGACAGGGGAAGTGAGCGCGATATCTTCAATCGTGATATTCCGCTTCGGCCGCTCCACTTCAATACCCGCTCTGGCGTATTCATAGAGCTTTTTCCCATTGACCTTTACCGCGGAATACATCGGCGGCACTTGCTCCTGCGGTCCCTTCAATTCGTCTAAAACGGCTTTGATATCCGCTTCTTTCAGCGGCTCCCTGACAGGTTTTACGCTGACCGTTTCTCCCGTCTGGTCTTCGGTCGATGTGGAGAAACCGAGAGTGATCTCAGCATCGTACGTTTTTGACTTGTCGGTGACGTACTCAACGATCTTTGTAGCCCGTCCGACACAGATCGGCAGTACGCCTGACACTTCCGGATCAAGGGTTCCCGTATGCCCGACTTTCTTTGTTTTTAACAGTTTTCTTATTTTCATTACACAGTCGTGAGAAGTCATGCCGACCGGTTTATGTAAAAGGAGAACTCCGTTAACCATCTGTCTTTCGCTCCTTTGTTATCAATTGTATCCCGTAAAACGCAGAAAAGAGGACAGACGACACTCGCCCATCCTCTTTCCCGTTATTCAGACGGTTTATCTGAATGCAGTTCGTGAATCAATGTTTCAATACGATTGCCGTACTCAATTGATTCATCAAATTCAAATTCAAGCTCAGGCGTTTTGCGGAGTCTGATTCGGCTGCCGATTTCGGAACGGATAAATCCTTTCGCTTTCTCAAGCCCTTTCAGCGCCTCCTCTTTCTTTTTCTCTCCGCCGAGGACGGAGATATACACCTTCGCTATTTGTAAATCACCTGAAACACGTACGTCTGTTACAGTCAGAAATCCGATTCTCGGATCTTTCAGCTTTCGGCTGATAATATCCCCGAGCTCTTTTTTCATCTGCTCGCCGACACGGTTTGCTCTCATACTCAATTCAATCACCTCTAAGTTAAAACCACTCTGTTCTAGTGATCGTCCGTTCTATCTCGGGAAAGGAGTCAATAAACGCGAGTACACGCTGGATCTCCTTTTCCGCCTGAACGTGAGAGGAGGAGACGACGGCGATTCCGAAGCTGGTCCGCTGCCAAGTGTCCTGATAGCCGATTTCTGCGGCCGACACGTTGAACTTATTCTGAACCCTCGTTATAATCCGCTTCAGAACGGCTCGTTTCTCCTTTAATGATCCCGCATCATAAATGATGCATTCACATTCCGCAAATCCGATCACTTTCTTTCGATTTCCTGCATGACATACGCTTCAAGGACGTCGCCTTCGCGAATGTCATTGTATTTCTTAATCGTTATACCACATTCATATCCTTGTGAAACTTCTTTCACATCATCTTTGAAGCGTTTCAGAACGTCTACTTCCCCTTCGAAGATGACCACGCCGTCACGGATCAGGCGGAGTCCGCTGTCACGTGTAATGTGGCCGTCTGTTACATATCCGCCGGCAATCGTGCCGATTTTCGACACTTTGAATGTTTGGCGCACTTCAACCTGACCGATGACTTTTTCTTCGTATTCAGGATCAAGCATTCCTTTCATCGCCGCTTCAATTTCTTCGATGACTTTGTAAATGATACGGTGAAGACGGATATCTACATTTTCAGCTTCAGCCGTGCTCTTAGCATTTCCGTCTGGGCGCACATTAAACCCGATAACGATTGCATTTGAAGCAGATGCGAGAATGATGTCTGATTCCGTAATCGCACCGACGCCTGTGTGAATGATTTTCACTTTTACTCCTTCTACTTCAATTTTTTGAAGAGCGGCTGTTAACGCTTCGGCTGAACCTTGAACGTCAGCTTTTACGATTAAATTGATGTCTTTAACATCGCCTTGTTTAATTTGTTCAAACAGATCATCGAGGCTCAGCTTCGCTTTGTCGCTGCGCTGTTCTTCCAGTTGCTTGGAAGCGCGTGCTTCACCGACAGAACGGGCTGTTTTTTCATCTTTAAAGACGAGGAATTGATCGCCAGCCTGCGGTACGTCGTTTAAGCCCGTGATTTCTACAGGTGTGGACGGTCCGGCTGTTTTCACGCGGCGGCCGAGATCATTGACCATGGCCCGCACGCGGCCGAATGTATTTCCGACAACGATCGGATCTCCGACATGCAATGTTCCCGTTTGAACGAGAAGTGTCGCGACAGATCCTCTTCCTTTATCGAGCTCAGCTTCAATAACCGTTCCTTTTGCCTGACGGTTCGGATTGGCTTTCAGCTCTTCCACTTCACTGACAAGCAGAATCATTTCGACAAGCTCGTCAATTCCCTTGCCTGTAAGAGCGGACAGAGGAACGAAAATCGTTTCTCCTCCCCATGCTTCAGGAACGAGTCCGTATTCAGTCAGCTCCTGCATGACACGGTCAGGGTTCGCGCTTTCTTTATCCACTTTATTCACGGCAACGATAATCGGAACCTCAGCCGCTTTCGCATGGTTGATGGCTTCGACTGTTTGCGGCATAACGCCGTCATCAGCCGCTACGACTAAAATGGTAATATCAGTTACTTCCGCACCGCGCGCACGCATTGTTGTGAACGCCGCGTGTCCCGGAGTATCTAAGAACGTGATTTTTTGCCGTTTTCTTCGATCTGGTACGCCCCGATATGCTGGGTGATTCCGCCGGCTTCACCTTCAACAACCTTTGTTTTTCTGATACTGTCAAGGAGGGTCGTTTTCCCGTGGTCAACGTGGCCCATGATCGTCACGACAGGCGGACGGATTTGAAGATCTTCTTCTTTGTCAGCCTCTTCATATTTTTCAAGCTCAGTTTCTTCAAGCACAATCACTTCTTCTGTTTCCACACCGTATTCAGATGCGATCAGTTCGATTGTGTCTTTGTCAAGCTCCTGGTTAATGGTAGCCATTACACCCAGAAGCATCAGTTTTTTAATGAGTTCAGACGGTTCTTTGCCAAGTTCTTCGGCTAAGGCCCCGACTGTTAAAGAGCCGGAAAACGTAATTTTCTCAGGAAGCTCTTTTTTCGGTTTCAGCGGTTTTTGCTGATACTGATTTTTGTTGTTATGATTGCGTTTGTTTTTGTTTTTGTTGTTGTTGTTATTCTTCTTGTTTTTGTTAAATTGATTATTCTGCACGTCATTCTTCTTTCCGTCTCGAATTTTGTTTGGTTGATTCCCAGCAGGCTGCTGATTAATCCCTTGCGGCTTGTTTTTGTTCGTTTCCGCAGGCTTCTGAGATGTAACGCCGGCGCCGCCTTTTTTAAATTTCGCATCAAGCTGCTTAATGGTCTTTTCTTCAAGCATTGCCATATGGTTATTTACTACTATATCCATGTTTTTCAGCGCAGTCAAAATTTCCTTGCTTGAAACATTGATGGCTTTTGCATATTCGTAAACTCTCATTTTAGCCATTCGTTCACCCCCAAAAATATTAATCGAGCAAGCTGATCAGCTTATTCGCAAAACCTTGGTCAGTGACGGCGACAACGACACGTGATTCCTTGCCGATAGAGCGGCCGAGATCCGCGCGGCTTTCGACTTTTTTATAAGGCACTTTATAATAATTGCATTTATCGGATACTTTTTTGCAGTATTCGCAGATGCATCTTCTGTCAGCAGAACAAGTTTTGCACGCGCATTTCTAATTTCTTTTATAACCAAGTCCTCGCCCGACACGACCTTACGAGCTCGATTGGCCAGACCCAGCAAGGGAAACCATTCCATTCCAGACATGTTATTTTTTCACCTTTTCCGCCAGTTCCAGCAATTCTTCGAAAATCTGGTCATCGATTTGTGATTGAAATTGATTTTGCAATGTGTTTTTCTTTTTCGCAGCTAAGAT
Organism: Paenibacillus lentimorbus NRRL B-30488; assembly: GCF_000411595.1. NCBI lineage: Bacteria > Bacillati > Bacillota > Bacilli > Caryophanales > Paenibacillaceae > Paenibacillus > Paenibacillus lentimorbus. Next base: position 321,636 of record NZ_ANAT01000006.1, read on the forward strand.
GCATTCTTTCTCAAGGGTGATATAGGCACCCCGCCCGTTCTTCTTTCCGGTCGGATCGACTGAAATCTCTCCTTCTTTAGAACGGACAATTCGGATCAGTTCCTTTTTAGGCTTCATTTCCCCCGTTACCACGCATTTGCGCAGAGGAATTTTTTTTCGCTTATTCACCTAAAGTCACCTCTTATTCATCCGATTCGGCTGTTTCAGGCTCCATAAAGAGCGGCTCTAAATCGTCATCTTCTTCATGCTCTCTCGGATAGATGCCAAGGTCTCTTGCATCCGTTTCACTTTTGATATCGATTTTCCAGCCTGTCAGTTTCGCGGCTAAGCGGGCGTTTTGCCCTCTTTTTCCGATTGCCAGAGAAAGCTGGTAATCAGGAACGATGACAGTCGTGGCTTTTTCTTCTTCGCTGACGATGACATCCAGCACTTTAGACGGGCTGAGCGCATTGGCAACAAATTCAACCGGATCATCAGACCAGTTGACGATATCAATTTTTTCGCCTTTCAGTTCATTGACGATCGCCTGCACGCGCTGGCCTTTGGGACCGACGCATGAACCGACCGGATCAACGTCAGGATCATCAGTGCGGACGGAAATTTTAGAGCGGTCGCCCGCTTCTCTGGCAACGGATTTCAGTTCGACCGTTCCGTCATAAATTTCCGGCACTTCGATTTCAAAAAGACGCTTCAACAGACCGGGATGAGTTCTTGATACATAGATCTGCGGCCCTTTTGTCGTTTTTTCGACTTTTGTGATAAATACTTTAATCCGATCGTGCGGTTTATAGCTCTCATTCGGCATTTGTTCATTGACGGGCAGCAGCGCTTCAATCTTGCCGAGAGACACGTAAATAAACTTGCTGTCTAAGCGCTGTACAATTCCCGTCATAATGTCTTCTTCACGATCGATAAATTCTGAGTAAATCACGCCGCGCTCAGCTTCACGGACACGCTGCGTCACCACTTGTTTCGCCGTCTGCGCAGCAATGCGGCCGAAGTCTTTCGGCGTTACTTCTATTTCAACGACATCTCCGACAAGGTAGTTCGGATGGATGTGCTGGGCGTCGTCAAGCGAGATTTCAAGTCTTGAATCGTATACCTCGTCTACGACATCCTTTCTTGCGAACACGCGGATCGTGCCCGTCTCACGGTTCAGATCGACCCGTACGTTTTGCGCCTGGTTAAAATTTCGCTTATACGCGGAAATTAAGGCAGCTTCAATTGCTTCGATGATAATGTCTTTACTGATGCCTTTTTCTTTTTCAAGAATAGTGAGAGCATCTAATAGTTCACTGCTCATGTTAGCGGTCTCCCCCCTTAAACACTAATACTTCATTCATTAAAATGTTACAGCTAATCTTGCGTTAGCTATTTTTTCATACGGAATATTGACCCGTTTCTTTCTTGTTTTGACCGTCATCTCTATTGTAACAGTTTGTCCATCAAATTCAGCCAATTTGCCTTCAAACACTTTTAAACCGTCAATCGGTTCGTACGTTTTCATGTACACATTTTTGCCCAGTGATTTTTCGAAGTCGGCTTTTTTCTTTAATGGACGCTCGGCTCCAGGAGAAGATACTTCAAGAAAGTAGTTCTGGGTGATCGGATCGGCCTCATCCAGCTTTTCGCTTAACGCTTCGCTGACTTTGGCGCACTCCTCAATATCAACACCGTTCTCGGAATCAATAAACACGCGAAGGAACCAGTTTTGACCCTCTTTGACAAATTCAATGTCTACGAGTTCAAGCTGAAGGTCATCCAGTATGGGCTGAGCCATTTCTTGAACGGTATCAGTCACTTTTTTGCTCATGTTTTTCCTCCTTGTGCTGTCGATATCATATCAGCCGTTCCTCTGCATAAAAACCCTGCTTCAAAAGAGCAGGGGCATTGAGAAAACGATGGACATGTCGAGGCAAAATTGCCTGTTCAATACAAAAGAGCGGGTTTCCCCACTCTTTGCCTCGGTAATCGTTAGCATTTCCAATAAAACTATACCATAACCATATATTTAATGCAAATCAAACTCCGCTCGGAGGCTGTGCACAAAGCTTAAAACAGAGACAGCTGATTTTGGTCCGGAAGCGACTCAAGACAGCCGTGACGGTCTAAATACTCTAAAATGGTTTTTGACACTTTTCCTCGTTTTTGAAGATCCTCTTTTGAAAGGAACTCCCCTTCTTCCCGCGCTTTCACAATATTGAGAGCGGCGTTGGTTCCGAGTCCCGGAATTGAGTTGAACGGCGGGATGAGACTGTTGCCGTCAATGATAAATTCCGAAGCGCTTGAACGGTATAGATCGACCTTCTGGAAGGAATAGCCGCGCTCACACATTTCAAGTGCAAGCTCTAACACGGTAAGGAGGTTTTTCTCCTTCGGCGAAGCATCAAGCCCTTTAGAGCTGATATCATCCATCACCGCTCTGATGGCGGTCGAGCCTTTAATCATTGTATCAATGTCAAAGTCATCTGCGCGGACGGTAAAATACGCAGCATAATATAAAAGCGCGTGATGCACTTTAAAGTATGCAATCCGCACCGCCATTAATACGTATGCGGCGGCGTGGGCTTTCGGGAACATGTATTTGATTTTTTTGCATGAATCAATATACCAGTTCGGCACATTGTTCTTTTTCATTTCTTCTTCCCATTCCGGCGTCAGGCCTTTGCCTTTACGGACGAATTCCATGATTTTGAAGGCCAGTGAAGGCTCAAGGCCCTGATAGATCAAGTAAACCATAATGTCATCACGGCAGCCGATCACTTCGCTCAGTTCACACGTATTGTTGTGTATCAGTTCCTGCGCATTGCCGAGCCATACGTCCGTTCCGTGGGAAAGCCCGGAAATCTGGACAAGCTCGGAGAACGTCGTCGGCTTCGTATCCTCAAGCATCTGCCGAACAAATCGCGTCCCGAATTCAGGAATGCCGAGCGTCCCCGTTTTACAGCCGATCTGCTCTTCAGTGACGCCGAGCGATTCTGTGCCTTGGAAAATCTTCATAACCTCCGGATCATCTGTCGGAATCGTCTTCGGATCAATTCCGCTTAAATCCTGGAGCATCCGGATGACTGTCGGATCATCGTGCCCCAATATATCAAGCTTCAGCAGGTTGTCATGAATGGAGTGGAAGTCAAAATGAGTCGTTTTCCATTCAGACCCCGTCGCATCTGCCGGGAATTGTATCGGGGAAAAATCGTAAATATCCATGTAATCCGGGACAACGATAATCCCCCCCGGGTGCTGGCCGGTCGTTCTCTTAACGCCGGTGCAGCCCTGCACCAGACGGTCGATCTCCGCGCCGCGCATGTGTAGGTTGTGGTCGCCCGCATAGCCTTTCACATATCCGTAAGCCGTCTTTTCCGCGACGGTGCCGATCGTTCCCGCGCGATACACGTTATCTTCACCGAACAGCACTTTCGTGTAGTTATGGGCATGGGGCTGATACTCACCTGAGAAGTTCAAGTCGATATCGGGTACTTTGTCACCTTTAAAGCCTAAGAACGTTTCAAACGGGATATCATGCCCGTCCTTTTTCAAAGGTGTGCCGCAAGACGGGCAGCTTTTATCCGGAAGGTCAAAACCGGAACCGACTGATCCGTCGTTAAAGAATTCGGAATATCGGCAGCTCGGGCACACATAGTGCGGAGCGAGCGGATTCACTTCAGTGATTTCCGTTAAGGTCGCCACAAGCGATGAACCGACGGACCCCCGGGAGCCGACGAGATAACCGTCATCCAGAGACCGTTTTACAAGCTTATGAGAGATGAGATAAATAACGGCGAATCCATGACCGATGATGCTTTTAATTCTTTTCTATTCTCGCTTCCACAATTTCAGGAAGCTCTTCACCGTAAATGCTTTTGGCGCGCTGATAGCTCATTTCACGGATTTCTTCATCGGCTCCGTCAATTTTCGGCGTGTACAGATCGTCTTTGATCGGTTTGATCTCATCGATCATCGAAGCGACTTTCTGCGTATTGTCAACCACGATTTCTTTCGCTTTTTCCGCACCGAGAAAGGAGAAAGCATCCAGCATTTCATCTGTCGTTCTGAAGTGCACTTTAGGCAGTTCGTGCCGGTTTAACGGGTTGGCGCCGCCTTGGGAAGATATTAAGATCTTCCGGTAAATTTTGTCCTCATCGTTTAAATAGTGGACATTTCCGGTGGCAACGACCGGCTTATTCAATTTTTCCCCGAGCTTCGTGATGTTGGCGATGATTTCTTTCAGCGCTTTTTCATCCCGGACGAGCTCAAGCTGCAGAAGGTGTCTGTATACTTCCGGCGGCTGCACTTCAAGATAATCATAGAATGATGCAATATCTTCAACCTCTTCAGGTGATTTTTGCATCATGCCTTCAAAGACCTCTCCCCTGTCACAGGCAGAGCCGATTAACAGACCTTCTCTGTATTTATTAAGCTGCGACCTCGGAATGCGCGGCACTCTGTAGAAATATTGAATATGAGAAATGGACACAAGCTTAAACAGATTTTTAAGGCCGGTCTCATTTACGGCGAGCAATGTAGCGTGATAAGGCCTTGATCTTTGATAAGCATTGGATTGTCCCATATTCTCATTCAGCTGATCATGATAAAAAATGTCTTTTTCAGCGGCATCTTTGAGCATTTTCAACAGCAGGTAGCCCGTTGCTTCAGCGTCAAAGACCGCTCGGTGATGCTGGGTTAATTCGATATCAAACTTCTTACATAACGTATTTAAGCGGTGATTTTTAAACTCAGGATACAGGAAACGCGCGAGTTCCAGCGTATCAATGACCGGATTTTTCGCTTTTTCCGTTTTCAAAAGACGCTTGTACGCCACATTTAAAAATCCCATATCAAAGCTGGCGTTATGAGCCACAAGCACGTCATCGCCGATCCATTCTTTAAAATCCCGGACGACGTCAACGACATCGGGAGCGTCGCGGACCATGTCGTCCGTAATCCCGGTAAGCTCTATTGTCGTTGCTGACAGCGGATGATGCGGATTGGCGAACGCTTCGAATTTATCGATGATTTCTCCGCCTCTTATTTTGACTGCGGCAAGCTCAATAATGGTGTCATACACTGCGGACAGACCTGTTGTTTCAACGTCAAAGACGACGTATGTGTCTTCTTCCAGGAGACGGTGAGCTGGATTGTATGCGATCGGAACGCCGTCATCTACGATATTGGCTTCCATTCCGTAAATCATTTTAATGCCGTGTTTTTTCGCGGCGGAATAGGCATCCGGGAAAGACTGCACAACGGCGTGATCAGTTAACGCAATCGCTTCATGTCCCCATTTTTTCGCCTGTTCGACAAGCTTTCCGATGCCCGTTACAGCATCCATTTGGCTCATCGGAGAATGCAGATGAAGTTCAACCCGTTTTTCGCCTTCAGGAGCGGTGTCTTCACGGGTTTTGGCTTTTATTTCATTCACGTCATTTGCAATCATGACGAGGTCTCTGACGAATGTATCGTTTTGAATGCTTCCCCGCGCCTTCACCCACATGCCTTTTTTCAGCGTTTTCATCAAAGCGGCGTCTTCTTTTTCTCTGGCGAACATTTTTACTAAAATACTGTTTGTATAGTCCGTGATTTTGAAAATGCAGAGCGTGCGTCCGCTTTTCAGCTCGCGTGTTTCAGCATCAAACACAAACCCCTGCACCGTAATTCTTCTTTCTTCATCCATGATGCTGTCAAGCGTCCGGATTTCTTCGTTCTCTTTAATTTGATAGCCGATGACAAGCGGTCCGGACGGTGCCTGATCCTCATCGCCCTCTTTTTCCTTCTTCTCCATCTCGATAAGCGCCTGCATCGCCCGCTCCTGATCTTCAGCAAGCTTTTGCTCGCGGAATTTCTGGACTTCTTGGTCAGATACGAAAATTTCGGTATCCAGCTGCAGTTCCGGAAAGCCGAATTGGCGGTAGCTGTGCTGAATCAGTGCGCTGTATTTATTTTTGAGCGCAGATGCTTCTGTATCTGTTTTGTTTTCACGATCAGTTTATTTCCCTTGAGCTTCGGTTTCTGCTGATTCAAAAGAGCCACCATCGGCGGCGAGGTTCCTTCAAGCTCTTCAATACAGCGTGTCCAATAATCCTGTACAAGCTCCTCTGTCACTGTAGGGTCGATGACCTGAACAGACGATGTGACACGGGCGATGTGAGCAAACGATTGTGTTAACCTCATCATGAATGAATCATATATTTGATACGGCAAAAGAGCCTTAAAGCGAAATTGGAAATGCCAGGCTTTTTCTGCTTTATGGATTGTCAGTTTATCAATCTCTCCGTCTTCAAAGTATGTCATGAAGGTATCATCTGTCATATTAAGCTGCTGCAGAAGAATCTGAAACTGTCTTCTGTTTACTGATAACTGTTCCATTCAGACAGTATCCCTCCCTTAAAACATCATAAGTGAAGGTACCTCCGCAGGTGATGAGGTACCTTCTTTTTTCTCTATTTTAACATGATTTTGTACGATTCGTTATGGTGATTACTTCGTCTTAATAAATTCAGAAAGCTCATCCACTGAAACTTCGGCAGATTCACCGGTTTTGCGGATTTTCACTTCTACGATGCCTTCGTCGGCACGTTTTCCGACAGTGATGCGGATCGGAAGGCCGATCAGATCAGAATCAGCAAACTTCACGCCTGCGCGTTCAGCGCGGTCATCGTATAATACCTCATAACCTTCCGCCTGGAATTTGCCGTAAAGCTGTTCAGCAAGCTCTTTTTGCGCTTCGTTTTTCATATTCAGCGCCAAAATATGAAGATCATACGGAGCAACGCTCTTCGGCCAGATCAAGCCTTTTTCGTCGTGATGCTGTTCAGCGATGGCTGAAAGCGTTCTGGACACGCCGATTCCGTAACATCCCATCAGCATCGGCTGCGCACGCCCGTTTTCATCAAGGTATGTCGCATTCATCGCTTCAGAGTAACGCGTACCGAGTTTAAAGACTTGTCCGACCTCAATCCCTTCAGCGAAACGGATCGTGCCTTTTCCGTCAGGTGACGGATCGCCTTCCTGAATGATTCGAAGATCGGCGTATGCTTTTACAGACGCGTCACGTTCGATGTTTACGTTTCGGTAATGACGGTCTTTTTCATTCGCGCCGCAAACGGCGTTTACCATTACTTTCACGGCTTGGTCGGCATAAATCTCAATGTCGCCGGCAGCGCCGATCGGCCCCGCAAATCCCGGCTCCGTGCCAAGTTTCTCCGCTACTTCTTCATGAGACGCAAGCTCAACCACTTCCGCGTTCAGAAGGTTTTTCACTTTCACGTCATTGACCTCATGATCGCCTCTTACTAACACGAGAACAAATCGGTCATCCGCTTTAAACAGCATTGATTTGATGCAGGCGCTCGGCTCAATCTGCAAGAACGAAGCGAGCTCTTCAATACTTTTGACATTCGGCGTATCAATTTTCTCCAATGCCTCGGGTGTTTCATCTGACGGCTCGCTGTTCATGACAACTTCCGCCATTTCCGTATTGGCTGCGTAAGAGGATCCATCGGAATAAGCGATGGTATCTTCCCCTATTTCAGAAAGAGCCATAAATTCATGCGTGTCTTTTCCGCCCATCGCGCCCGAGTCGGCGATAACGGGACGGACGTTTAATTCACAGCGTGCGAAAATGCTGCTGTATGCGCCGTACATGTTTTGGTATGTTTCCTCCAGACTTTCTTCAGAAGCATGGAAAGAATACGCATCTTTCATGATGAATTCGCGTCCGCGCAATAACCCGAAACGCGGGCGTTTTTCATCTCTGAATTTAGACTGGATCTGGTAAAGAGTGAGCGGCAGACGCTTATAAGATTTCACCTCATCGCGCACGAGAGAAGTAATGACTTCTTCATGTGTCGCTCCTAAAGCAAATTCACGGCCGTGGCGGTCTTTCAGACGCATTAATTCAGGTCCGTACGTATACCATCTGCCTGATTCCTGCCATGTTTCAGCCTGCTGAAGGGCCGGCATCAGCATTTCCACCGCGTTGATTTTTTCCATTTCTTCACGCACGATCTTCTGAATGTTTTGAATGACCCTGTAAGCCAGGGGCATGTAGCTGTAAACCCCGCTCGTATTTTGTCTGATAAATCCCGCTCTCAGCAGAAGCTTATGGCTTTTTGCTTCAGCATCAGCCGGCACTTCTCTCAGGGTCGGAATAAGCGTCAAACTTTGTCTCATGTCTTCGCACCTCTGATTTTTTACTAGTCATTATAAGAATAAACGCTGGATATCGTTCCATGTGACAACCAGCATAAGAAGCATTAAGAAAGCTACGCCGATAAATACGACAAATGCTTCCTTGTCACGATTTATCGGCTTGCCGCGGATTGCTTCAATGAATAAAAACAGCAGCCGTCCGCCGTCAAGCGCCGGTATCGGCAGCAGGTTGACGATTCCCAGGTTGATGCTTAAAAACGCCGCAAACCGCAATAAGTTGATGATGCCGGTTTTTGCAACTTGATCCGTCATATCATAAATGCCGACAGGGCCCGAAAGCATATCAAGCTTAAACTGGCCTGTCACAAGTTTGCTCAGATTGGTCAGGATCGCTTTTGTGACATCAACGGTAGATGTCGCGCCGTAAGCAATCGCTGCAAGCGCGCCTTTTTCAGTCGGCGCATAAGAGCCGAAGCGGCCGATTGTTTTTTTATTTTCATCTTTTACAGCTTCAGGTGTAACCGAGATATGAAACGATTTGCCGTCCCGTTTGACGGCGACATCGATTTTTTTCCCGGGATTTTCTTTTACTGCTGTCACGATATCGGTCCATGACCTCATTTTTTCACCGTTAATGCTCTGGATATAGTCGCCTTCTTTTAAACCTGCAGCCGCTGCGCGTCCATTGTCTGTCAGCTTCCCGAGCTCAGGCTGATTTGAAGGCACGCCTTGAATGAATCCGAGCATGACGAGAATGACATACGCTAAGATGAAGTTCATTATCGGACCGGCAGCAATCGCCTTAATCCGCTTCCATACGGGTTTAGACCCGAATTGTCGATTGTAAGGCGCAATCTGCACTTCTTCTCCGTCTACGATAAAAAAAGAGGTCTGACTGACAGTAAAGCCCGCCAGTTCATCTTCTTTCCCCTGCTCGTACCCGGTAATCTTCATTTCATGCTCAAGATCAGCCGTCTCCACCTCGATAATTAAAGCGTCGGGATATTTTTCCTTTTGATTAATGATGACTTTTTCCACTTCGTCATCTTTATTAAAAAGAAGCCCGACGGTATAACCGGGTTTGACTTCAATCATCTCCGGGTCTTCACCGGCCATGCGGACGAACCCTCCGACCGGAAGGAGTCTGATCGTATACACGGTTTCATTCTTTTTAAATGAAAAGATTTTAGGGCCGAAGCCGATCGCAAATTCACGGCAAAGGATTCCCGCTCTTTGGGCGAGCAATAAATGCCCGAGCTCATGGAAAAAAACGAGCGTTCCGAAAATAATAATAAACGCGATAACTGTATTCACGAACATACCACCTTATGTGAGTATTGAATTAACGTATCCCCGGGTGTCTTTGTCCACTTCTTGGATATCCGCAAGACTCGGATCCTGAATTACGCTGTGGCGGTCCAATGCTTTTTCAATCAGGTCCTCAATCGATAAGAATGAAATCCGTCCGGCAAGAAAAGCGGCAACAGCTTCTTCGTTGGCCGCATTTAAAACCGTCGGCATCGTTCCCCCTATTTTACCTGATTCAAAGGCAAATTGTAAGCAACGGAACCTTTCAAAGTCAGCTTTCGCAAAATGAAGGCTTCCGATCTCCCATAATTCAAGCCTTTTTGTTTCAGGCAGAGACAGCCGGTCCGGATATGTCAGCGCGTATTGAATCGGCACCCTCATGTCCGGATTTCCGAGCTGGGCGATGACGCTTCTGTCGTGAAATTCAACCATCGAATGAATAATGCTCTCTTTATGTAATACAACGTCAATCTGTTCATACGGAATGTCAAACAGCCAATGCGCTTCAATGACTTCAAGCCCTTTATTCATCATTGTAGCCGAGTCAATCGTAATCTTTGCGCCCATCGACCAGTTCGGGTGATTAAGGGCGTCGGCAATCGTTACAGACTCAAGCTCCTGCCGCGTTTTATCTCTGAAACTGCCGCCGGATGCCGTAATGATCAGGCGCTCGATATTTTTGGTCTGTTCGCCTTGCAGCGCCTGAAAAATAGCGGAATGTTCGCTGTCGACCGGAAGAAGAGGAACGCCGTTTCGTTTTGCGTGTCCTTTCACTATATGCCCGGCAGTGACGAGAGTTTCCTTATTTGCAAGCGCAATTGTTTTTTTCTGTTCAATCGCTTTCAAAGTCGGGATTAAACCGACGCTTCCAAGCAGCGCATTGACCACGATATCCACTTCGTCCATGACTGCCGCTTCAATCAGGCCTTCTTCTCCGATGCCGATTTGACATTCATGAGAAAAAGACGCTTCTTTCACTTTTTGATATGTATCCATGTCGCCGACTGCTACATATTTCGGCTGAAACGTTCTGATCAACGGGATCGCTTTCTCGGCGTTTTTACCGAAAGTCATCGAGACGAGACGGAACTGATCTTGATGCATGCGCAATACGTCTAACGTCTGCTCCCCGATTGATCCTGTTGCTCCTAAAAGACAAATATTCTTCAAAATGCCACTCCCATTCTATGCGTCCAGATCGGTCTTATTTTCATATTAGCCTTTCTCATGAAAAAAGCGCAAGCAGAAAGTATAAGAACGGCATGACAAACAAAAAGCTGTCAAATCGGTCTAAAATGCCGCCGTGCCCGGGAAGGATTTTCCCCGAATCTTTCACATCATAGTGCCGCTTAAGCGCTGATTCAACCAAATCCCCGATCTGTCCGAACACAGACAGAACAAGCGTGATGACCAAAAGAACCGGGTATGAAATCGGAAGGTGCGCAAACAGCTGAAAAACAGCCGTAAAAATAAGGGCGATGACAATACCGCCGAGAAACCCTTCCACCGTTTTGTTGGGACTGATTTCGGGCCACAGCTTCCGCTTCCCGAGCGACTTTCCGACGAAATATGCGCCTGAGTCCGTTGACCATATGACAACGCAGGCATAAAAGATATACAAAAGCCCGTTTGTTTCAATGTTTCTGATTTCAATAAAATAATGAAAACACAGTCCGATATATACCGTCGCGAGAACGATAAACCCGACTTCATCAAACGTAAAGGTGTTTTTCACGAGCACCGTATAGCTGAGCAGAATCAATACGGCGAAAATCGTTACTTCCATTTTCGTATCGAAAAAATGATATTTGTCCGGCATCATATACAGCCATAACAACAAGAGGCTGATCAGACCCGGAAAAGAAAAAAATCTGAGCTTTTTCATCCGCAAAAGCTCAAAAAGCGCTATACTTCCCATCACGTAAACAAATACGGTGAACGGCAATCCTCCGAAAATAACCAAAAATAAAAATAGTGCCGCTGCCAGAACACCTGTTAACAATCTTTGTTTCATTTCCACCATCCTCTAAATTCCGCCAAACCTCCGGCCCCGCTGCTGAAATTCTCCCACTGCCTGCAGAAAGTGATCTTCTTTAAAATCGGGCCACAGGACATCTGTAAAAACAAATTCACTGTAAGCCACCTGCCAAAGCATAAAGTTGCTCAGTCTGATTTCTCCGCTCGTTCTGATGAGCAGCTCCGGGTCCTGGATTGATTCTGTCATTAAATGCCCGGAAAAGAGCGCTTCATCAATGTCTTCGATATTCAGCGTGCCGCTTTTCACCTGTTCGGCCAGTGCTTTTGCCGCATTGACGATTTCCGTGCGCCCGCCGTAGTTCAAAGCGAAATTGAGAATCAGCCCGTCATTTTGTTCTGTATCTTTTACGGCCTTCTCAATCGCCCTGTACGTATGAGAAGGGAGCGCGGATTCATCTCCGATAATTTTCACCTGTACATTTTCCTCTATCAATTCAGGAAGATACGTATTCAGGAACTCTTCCGGAAGCTTCATCAAAAAGTCGACTTCCATCTTCGGGCGCTTCCAATTCTCAGTTGAAAACGCATAAAGAGTCAGAACTTTAACGCCGAGCTGATTTGCGAGCTTTGTCACCCTTTTTACCACTTTCATTCCTTCATGATGTCCGGCAATCCGCGGGAGTGAGCGCTTCTTCGCCCAGCGTCCGTTTCCGTCCATAATAATGGCAATGTGTGCGGGAATTTCACCCTTCAGTATGTCTTCTTTTGTATACCGTTCTAAGTTGGAAGCCGCATTCTGCTGATTCTTCCAATTTTTGAGTATGTTGAGCATGAGATTCCTCCGTCACCCAAAAAGGTTGCGTTGCTGATGATCAATGTAATCAACAGTATTAACAAAAAAACCCCCTGTAAACATGAGAGGGTCTTTTCACATTATCTATTGTACATAGTTTTTCATTAAACTTCCATGATTTCTTTTTCTTTGTCCTTCGTGACACTGTCAATTTTTGACACATATTCATCTGTCAGCTTTTGAACGTCTTCACTGGAAGCACGAAGCTCGTCTTCTGTAATGTCTCCGTTTTTCTCAAGTTTTTTGAGGTCGTCGTTGCTGTCACGGCGGACATTACGGACTGCTACTTTCGCTTCTTCCGCGTATTTTTCACGACTTTGACAAGTTCTTTACGTCTTTCTTCCGTCAGAGCCGGGATCGCGATGCGGATAATTGTGCCGTCACTTGTCGGAGTTACGCCAAGATCAGCTTTAAGAATCGCTTTTTCAATATCGCCGATTGCCGTTTTGTCATACGGTGTGACAACAAGCATACGCGCTTCAGGCACATTGATGGAAGACAGCTGGTTTAAAGGTGTTTGGGCACCGTAGTATTCTACTGTCACTTTATCCAATAGAGATGGGTTGGCACGTCCCGCGCGGACTGACGCCAATTCACGTGAATAAGCGGCAACCGCTTTTTCCATGCGTTCTTTTGTTTGTGTTAATACTTCGTTTGACAACGTTATTTCCCCCTTACGATCGTTCCGATTGATTCGCCGATTACGGCACGCTTAATATTTCCTTCTTCCATAATAGAAAAGACGATCAGCGGAATATCATTATCCATACATAGTGAAGAAGCCGTAGAATCCATGACTTCCAGCCCGTCTTTTAACACATCGAGATAAGATAATTTTTCGTATTTAACGGCTGACTCATCTTTTCTCGGATCGGCATTATACACACCGTCGACATTATTTTTCGCCATTAAAATCACATCCGCTTCGATTTCAGCGGCACGCAGCGCTGCGGTTGTGTCCGTAGAGAAATAAGGGTTTCCTGTTCCCGCGGCAAAAATCACAACACGTTTTTTCTCCAGGTGGCGGATGGCTTTTCTTCTGATGTAAGGCTCAGCGACCTGACGCATTTCAATTGATGTCTGCACTCTGGACTGAATTCCGAGCGTTTCCAGGCTGTCCTGCAGGGCAAGTGAGTTCATGACAGTAGCAAGCATGCCCATATAATCGGCCGTCGCACGGTCCATTCCTAAGTCACTGCCTGTTTTTCCGCGCCATAAGTTGCCGCCGCCTACAACTACGGCCACTTCGACGTCAAGCTCAGCGATTTCTTTTACCTGTTTAGCGATGGATTGGATAACAGTCGGATTAATGCCGTTTCCCTGCTCTCCTGCCAATGCTTCTCCGCTAAGCTTTAAAACGATACGATTGTATTTTGGTTTTTCCATAATAACCTCCAAGTGTAAACATTGCCGTTTCCTATTATGCAAGAGAAAAAAAGGTTTGTAAATATAGTTTTAAAAATAGGGAACACAAGTAGTGTCCCCTATACTGCCTGAAAAGCCGCGAAAGATTCGCCAAGGCTTTCCGCCATTATTTTTTCACTTGGTTCATAACTTCTTCAGCAAAGTTTTCTTGGCGTTTTTCAATGCCTTCTCCAACTTCGTAGCGGACGTAAGTTTTAACAGATGCGTTTTTCGCAGCCACAACTTGTTTCACTTTTTCGTCTGGGTTTTTAACGAAAGCTTGGTCTAATAAGCAAATTTCTTCGAAGAATTTGTTCAGACGGCCTTCAACCATTTTAGCTACGATGTTTTCCGGTTTGCCTTCTTGAAGAGCTTGCTGAGTCAGGATCTGACGCTCATGGTTTGCTTCTTCTTCAGACACTTGGTCGCGGGAAATATAACGAGGATTTACCGCTGCAACATGCATCGCGATGTCTTTTGCAAGATCTTCGTCAGTTGTTCCGCTAAGAACGGATAATACGCCGATGCGGCCTCCCATGTGAAGGTAAGCACCGAACGCTTCGCTGTCTTCTTTTGTAAGAACAGCAAAACGGCGAAGAGTGATTTTCTCTCCGATTTTAGCAACGTTGCTTGTGATGTATTCTTCAACAGTAGAACCGTTTTCCATCTTTTGACCCATCGCTTCTTCAAGATCAGCAGGAGCGTTTGCAAGAAGGTGGTCAGCAAGCGTGTTCAGAAGCTCTTTGAAGCCTTCGTTTTTCGCAACGAAATCAGTTTCAGAGTTTACTTCTAAGATAACGCCTTTGTTGCCGTCAGTTTTAATAAGAGTAGAACCTTCAGCAGCGATACGGTCAGCTTTTTTAGCCGCTTTCGCAATTCCTTTTTCTCTCAGAAGGTCGATTGCTTTGTCCATATCTCCGTCAGTTTCAGTCAGTGCTTTTTTACAGTCCATCATACCAGCGCCTGTTTTTTGACGCAGTTCTTTTACCTGCTGTGCAGTAATAGCCATTTGAATTCCTCCTTATATGTGTAAACAAGATATGTATAGATACATTTTTCTTGAAAAAAGGTGATAAAAGGCAGTCCCTCTTATCACCTTTTGATTAGGTTACGCAGTTGTCGTTTCTGTTTCAGGTGCAGTCTCTTCAGCAGCTTCCGCTTCTTCTTCGCCTTGCTTCGCTTCAAGAATAGCATCTGCCATTTTAGAAGTAAGAAGTTTGACAGCGCGGATTGCGTCATCGTTTGCAGGGATTACGACATCAATTTCATCAGGATCACAGTTTGTATCTACGATTCCGATGATAGGAATGTTCAATTTGCGAGCTTCCGCAACAGCGATGCGCTCTTTGCGAGGATCGATGATGAATAATGCATCAGGAAGATCCTTCATGTCTTTAATTCCGCCGAGGAATTTTTCAAGACGCTCTAATTCTTTTTTCAATTGAACAACTTCTTTTTTCGGAAGTACTTCAAATGTACCGTTTTCTTGCATTTTCTCGATGTCTTTCAGACGCTTAATGCGTTTTTGGATTGTTTCGAAGTTTGTCAGTGTACCGCCCAACCAGCGTTGGTTGACATAGTACATGCCAGAGCGTACAGCTTCTTCTTTAACAGAATCCTGAGCTTGTTTTTTTGTGCCGACGAAAAGGATTTTTCCGCCTTCAGCAGCAAGGTTTTTCGTGAAGTTGTAAGCTTCCTCTACTTTTTTCACTGTTTTTTGAAGGTCAATGATGTAGATTCCGTTACGCTCCGTGAAAATGTAACGCTTCATTTTTGGGTTCCAGCGGCGTGTTTGGTGGCCGAAGTGAACACCAGCTTCAAGCAATTGTTTCATAGAAATAACTGACATGTGATTTCCTCCTAATAAAATGGTTTTTTTCCTCCGCTTAGGTCATTTTTGTGCAGAACTGCCGTTTGCAGCACCCTCTGCATAAATCGTTAAGCGTGTGTATTTAACACCAAGACATAATATAACACAGCTTTATGCGACAATCAAGAATCCTTTACAGCTTTGCCGCGAAATTTTAAAAACAGCTCGATTTCTGTCTTTCCGCTCTGCACCCGTTTGGCGATTTCCGCGGGGGTGAGCCCTTGTTCATATAATTCTGAAACACGTTCTTCAAACGAATGCGCGCCGCTGTTTTCATCACTTTCAGCCCGTTCCGTTGCACTGATGAGCTTTTCCATGTGGTCCGGAATATCAGGCTCTTTTTTCGGTTCCGGCCGGGGTTCGGCGTCTTCTGCGTCAGGTGCTTGATCATTCCGGCTTTTTGCGTCTTCGAGTCTTTCATTTTCTTCTTTCAGCTCAAGCAGAAACGCTGCAAGAGTGTTTTCCGTCTCTTCAAGAATCTTCTTCTGCTGGCGCTCCGTCTCCTTGAGGGCTGAAAACCTCGTGTACAGAATAATGACGGCATAAAGCAGTACGCCGTGAAGCACAAAGCTTAAAAGCCATAATAGTGTTGACATGTTTTTCACTCGCTAACCATGAGTTCATTATTGAATTACTTTTTCAAGCAGGTGCTTTAATTTAAACAGCGCCTTTGAATGAATCTGTGAAATCCGCGACGTCGAAAGGTTCAGGACTTGTCCGATTTCGGTCAAAGTCAGTTCTTCTTTATAGAATAAACTGACGACAAGCTGCTCTTTTTCAGAGAGCTCGTGAATTTTGCCCGCAAGCTGAGCGATCAGCTCGTCCTTCATGATTTTTTCTTCCGGCGGCACATTTTTGTCATCTCTGATCATCACTTGAATATTCTCACCGTCATCCTGGTCGTGAAGCTTTTCATCAATTGATAAGAGATTGGCAAAAAACCCTTCATTCATCGTTGATACTACGTCCTGCTCCGTCATCCCCAGCTCTTCTGCGATCTCTGAAGGCGTCACATTCCGAAGGTAGCGCTGTTCAAGTTTTTCGATTGCCGCTTCGACTTTTTTTGTCTTCTCCCGTGAAGTTCTGGGCAGCCAATCTTCTTTACGCAGCCCGTCGATGATTGCACCGCGAATTCTAAACGAGGCATAGGTATCAAATTTTAAATCCCGGCCGGGGTCAAATTTTTCCAGGGCATCATATAAACCAAGCATACCAAGGCTCATTAGATCGTCTTTATGCACCGATTTCGGCAGTCCGACGGAAATTCTGCCGACATGATATGTGACCAGCGGCATGTAACGGCGCATTAAATCATCACCGGCTTTAGGATCTTTCCACTCTTTCCAGCGCGACCAAAGCACCTGATCTTCATAATTCAAGGATTGCATTGTTATCCCCCTACCTCATACCTTTATTAAATCGTTGTTTCACCTTGTTTAACAGTTCGAATGTGCAGCATGCAGGACTTTGGCTCAAATTCAATCGTCCGGCCGCTTGAGCCGCCCGTATCTTCACTGATGACCGGAATGTTATACAATGAAAGCTGCTCTTTGATAGCCGCTACATTCCTCGGACCGATTTTCATCAGGTCGTTTGTCATTTTAAACTTAAACATCTCCGCTCCCCCGGCGAGTTTTGCCTTCAGGGCAAACTTGCGGCAGCCGGCTTTCAAAAGCATATCAATTGTCATCTTAACGGCAGTGTCCGCGTATTTTGCACGGTTGAGCTCCGCCGTTTTTGATAAACCGGAGTCCGGCAGCATGACGTGAACGAGTCCTGCCGTTTGTTTGTCTTTATCGTATAAAACCAGCCCCACGCATGAACCGAGTCCCGAAGTCCGGATTTTATCCGGGTAACGCGCGACTTGAACATCCGCAATCCCCACTTTAACGACTGCGGCTTCCGCACGGCTCATAAAGCCGCACCCAATGAGACGAAGAGCTTTTCAAAAGAATCATAGTCCGGGAGCATAAACATATGGGCTTTGAGCTCCTGCCGGCTGCCCTGGTCAAAAATAGAAGTATCCACGACAATGGCATGCTCTCCGACTTGGCTGAGCTCCATCAGTCCTTCACTGATAACCGCGCCGAACATATCAAGTGAGATTTCCGGCACGCTCGGGTAAATCTCAAGCTTTGTCAAATCAGCCAATGCCGTTAAGTAGGAGCCTGCTAAAATATTGCCGAACTCATGTAAAGCAGAAGAACTCAAATGATCTTCACCCAACTGGTCAATATCAAAATCCGGATTTCCGATCAGCTCTCTGATAAACTGTTCCGCTTGATCAAAAGGCATGATGAGAAAGATAGAACCGGTCATGTCGCCTTCCATTCTTAAAAAGATACTGGCGACCGGCGTTTCAGCCCCGCCGAAAAAATCAGCGAGCTCATCAAATGTCAATAAAGTCGCAAACGGCACTTCCATGTCTATCTTCCTGTTCAGCAGCTGAGCCATGGCAGAAGCCGAGTGACCCGCCCCGATATTTCCGACTTCCCGCAAAATATCCATCTGCTCTTCTTTGATCGCTTCAAACTTACTCATGTTGTCTTTTCCCCTTTAAGCATTCGGCTCTCCGGACGCAGATGCCGAAGCACCTTTATCCAGCACCGCATGCGCATCGATAATATTGAGGAGCCTGTTATCTTGCTTGACGATCTGTTTAATCCACACATCCGTTTCCTTTGTCTGGCTTTCAGGCGCGGATTCAATTTCATTTTCATGCACGGTGATGACGTCATTGGCCTCATCCACGACCCATCCGACATCGGCGTCACGGTAAGAAATGATGATAATCCGTGTCTCTTCTGTGATGTCCTGTTCAGGCTGGTTCAGACGTTTTCTTAAATCAAGAACCGGGGTAATCACTCCGCGCAGATTGATAACGCCGCGGATATAAGATTCCACCCCCGGGACCCTCGTCGGTTTTTGCCACTTTTCAATTGATTTCACCTGGGAAACTGAGATAGCGTATTCTTTCCCGTTTATCATAAACACAATCATTTTTTCACCTGTTTTGATTTCAGCAGTCATGCGGGCACCTCCTCGTGTCGTTTTAGTAGATCAGCGCATTGCAATCAATAATCAGCGCCACTTCTCCGTTTCCGAGAATCGTAGCGCCGGAAATCGCAAAGACGTTCGTCAAATAGTCGCCGAGTGATTTCAGTACGACTTCCTGCTGTCCGATAAAAGAGTCCACGACAAAAGCAGTGGATTTATCGCCCTTTTTCACGACGATTACATGGAACTGATCGGCATCCTGTTTTGAATCCGTAATGCCGAATTCTTTTTTCAGATAGACGATCGGAACGATTTGGCCTCTGAAATCAATCACTTCTCTGTCATGCGTCTGCAGGATATCTTTCTTATCAATAACAGCCGTCTCTATAATAGAAGAAATCGGTATCGCAAACGTCTCTTCTTCCAGTTTAATGAGAAGAACGGATATAATTGAAAGTGTCAGCGGAAGCTGGATACTGAAAAGAGAACCTTGACCTTCCGCGGATTTGACACTGACAGAGCCGCCGAGTGATTCGAGTTTATTTTTTACGACATCCAGGCCGACGCCCCGCCCTGAAATGTCAGAAATTTGATCGGCAGTCGAGAAGCCAGGAGCAAAAATAAGCTCGTAAATCTCATTATCTTCAAGCGTTTCAGCATCACGTTCGGTGATTACACTCCGCTCGAGCGCTTTTTCAAGAATTTTCTTTCTGTTCAGGCCGGCCCCGTCATCTTCAACCTCAATAAAGACATGATTGCCGCTGTGATATGCCTTAAGCACGACATGACCCGATTCCGGTTTTCCTTTATTCACCCGCACTTCAGGCGATTCAATGCCGTGATCGATGCTGTTTCTGATTAAATGCACAAGCGGATCGCCGATTTCATCAATCACCGTGCGGTCCAGCTCCGTTTCAGCTCCGATGATGGACAATTCGATTTTCTTGTTTAATTCCTTTTGAAGCTGGCGGATCATTCTCGGGAAACGGTTAAAGACGGTTTCTACCGGCACCATCCGCATATTAAGAATAATAGACTGAAGGTCGCCCGAAATTCTGGTCAGGCGTTCAACGGTTTCAGTCAGCTCATTGTGGTCAAGCTCTTTGGCGATCTGCTCAAGACGTCCGCGGTCAATGACAAGTTCTTCAAAAAGATTCATTGAAGAATCCAGTCTTTCAATGTTGACACGAATCGTTTTCGAGCCGCTGTGATGCTTCGGCTGTTCTTCCGTTTTCGCTTGCGGCTTCGGCGTTTTTTCAGCCTTTTTAACCGGAGTTTCCTTCACCGGTTCAGCCGCTTGCGGTTTTTCGGCCGTTTTTAACGGCGCACCGGCAGAAATTTCGACTTTCTCCACTTCTGAAATGCCGCTGATGAGTTCTTTAATTTCTTCAGCAGGCTGCTTTGTCAAGAAACACACCTGAAAATCCGTTCCGAAATCTTCCGTCTCAAGTACTTCCGCGGCGGGTATCGTTTTTGCGACTTCCCCGGCTTCATTCAGCTTTTCAAATATCATGTACACGCGCACGGCTTTGAGCATGCAGCTTTCATTCAGGGAAACCGTTATTTCATAGCGGCTGAATCCTTGCTCTTCCGCCTCTTCAATAACAGTCCGTTCGAACTCATCATAATTCCATTCAGTTGAAGTCTGTTGTTTTGAAGCCGGCGGTTCTGCTGTTTCGGCTGAAGCCGCAGTCTCATGCACCGCATTTACGTCGAGCTTCGCACTTACTTCAGAAATATCACGTTTGCCGTCTCCTCCGTCAATAATGGACTGCACCATCTCTTCAAGATGATCAAGCGCTTCAAACAGCACGTCCAGCCAATCCGATGTAACGGGCATTTCTCCGTTGCGGATGGCGTCCAGCACATTTTCCATCAGGTGGGTTAAATGCGCCAGATCTGTATATCCCATCGTTGCGCTCATGCCTTTCAGCGTATGGGCAGCTCTGAAGATGTCATGCACAAGCTGAAGGTCTGCCGGATCTTTTTCCAACAGCAGCAGCTTTTCGTTACATGTCTGTAAGTGCTCTTTACTTTCATCAATAAAGACATCTAAATATTGATTCATATCCAATTGATTCACACCCTCTCTTTTTTCACACATCCGGTGATGGATGCCGCGATATCTTCCACATGTTTAATCTCATGAATGAGGCCCGCCTTTATCGCTGACTTCGGCATTCCGAACACAACACAGGATTCGTCCGATTCCGCAATCGTTTTAACGCCGCCTGTTCTGAGCATTTCTTTTACGCCTTCGGTTCCGTCGCTGCCCATGCCTGTCATAATGACGGCTACCTTTTCGTAATCGGATAAGCGGCTTGCCGACCGAAACAAATAATCGGCTGACGGTTTATGCCGGCTTTCCGTATCATGAACGTCAAGAATGATGCGGAGCCTTCCGCCTTCCTCTGCAACCGTCATATTTTTTCCGCCGGGCGCGATGTACACCCATCCGTCTTTCGCTTCTTCACCGTTTTCCGCTTCTTTGACCTGAATATCTGACAAATGGTTGAGTCTGTCCGCAAGTGAAGCGGTGAAGCCTTCAGGCATGTGCTGAACGACAAATACAGGCGCCTTTAAATCCTTCGGCAGTTTCGGAATCACCTTTTGCAGAGCCCGCGGTCCGCCTGTAGAGGTCGCGATGAATACGGCCTGCTTGGCGGATTTTGCTTTTGGTCTTTCAAATCCCGCCAAAGCCGGACGTTCCGGGATAGAAGGCTCTTTCACTGCCGCTTCAGGTTTTTGTGCGCGGGACAGCCCGGCTGCAATCACTCTCTCAATCAGCTGCTCTTTAATTTTATAAAGATCAAGTGAAATCGCTCCGGAAGGCTTAGTGATAAAATCAAAAGCGCCCATTTCCAGGCAGTTGATCGTTCGGTCCTTCCCTTGCTGTGTCTGGCTCGATACCATGATGACGGGAAGTTTATATATGCTGATGATCTTCCGTAATGTATCCGTTCCGTTCATGACCGGCATTTCAATATCAAGCGTGACAACATCCGGTTTAAGAAGCTCTATTTTCTTCAGCGCCTCTTCCCCGTTTCTGGCTGTCCCGATGACTTCTATCTGCACTTCCGCAGCCAGAAAATCGGTAATCATCTTTCTCATAAAAGCTGAGTCATCAACGACAAGCACACGAATCACTGTAAAGTCCTCCTCAATAAAAAAGAAGATAATCTCTCAATAAATGCCGGTTTCTCTTCTCTTGGTTTGTTTTCTTCCGTTTGAAACAAGACATCCGTCAGAAGACGGACGGACCTGCTGGCTTTTGCTTGAGGACTTTTTATTAAAAAAGGCACCTGGTCAATGACGGCTTGACTTACTAGCGGATCATCGGGTATGGAGCCGGCGAAACGCACCTCCGCGCCTAAAAACGTGTGAATCGCATGAGAAAGGCGGTTGTACGTGTCCAGCGCCTGTTTTTGGGCACGGGCGCGATTGACGGCAATGTTTACGGTCAGCCGTTCATCCGCGAGCAAAAGATGTTTGATCGCGCTGTAGGCATCCATAATGGCCGTCGGCTCAGGCGTTGTCACGGCGAGAATGTCTTCCGCCGATAAAATAAACGGCAGCTGTTCTTTTGAAAGTCCCGCTCCCATATCAAACAGAACGTAATCAAAATCGCTTAATACAGCGGAAAGACCATTCATAAAAACCGACCACTTCTCTCTGTCTGCTTGATAGATCGCCTCAAGCCCCGTTCCTCCGGATATGTAGCGAAGGCCTTTCGGACCGGAGGAAAGTGATTGAGCCAATGCATGCCGATTCTCCATCACATCAATAATGGTGCGGGAAGAAGCAGCGCCGATCAGCACATCAATGTTGCCCATTCCGATGTCAAGATCAATGATGAGTGCTTTTTTCCTTTTTCCTGCAGGGCAACTGCCATGTTTAATGTTAAATTAGATTTTCCGACGCCGCCTTTACCGCTGATGACGGCTAATGTCTTCGCTTTTTCTCATAAAGCTCCGGCTTGATCATTTGCCGCTCTCTCATTTTCCTTCTTAATGACTCTGCCTGATCGGGTTTCATGCCAAAAGCATCCTTACAAACTCTTTTGGTGAAGCCGATAGGATGTCTTCAGGCACATCCTGTCCATTTGTCAAATAGGCGGCGCCGATTCTTGATTCCGACAGCACTTGAAACACGGAGCCGAGTGAGGCGGTTTCATCCGTTTTCGTGAAAATGAATTGATTGACCGGCACACCGGAAAACTGTTTCAGCACCTGTTTCATATCTTCATATTTTGCAGATGCCGATAATACGAGAAAGGATTGTAAGCCTGATTCAAACGGAATCATCTCTTGTAATTCCGTAATATACTGCTCTTCTTTAAAGTTTCTGCCGGCTGTATCAATGAAAACATGGTCATATTCAGCGAATTTTTCCAGTGCCTTCAGACATTCTTCCTTTGAATAACATACTTCAAGAGGAGCCTGAAGCAGCTCCGCATATGTCTTCAGCTGCTCGACCGCGGCAATCCGGTAAGTATCCGTCGTCATAAAGGCAATTTTTTTATGCTCTGTCAGCATTGATGAGGCCGCGAGTTTCGCAAGTGTAGTCGTTTTGCCGGCCCCGGTTGAACCGAAAAGCACGACGTATTTTGATTGAATCCCTTCCTGCCACCTGTCTGCCGAAGGGAGTTTTTTCACTAACAAATCCTGCAGTTTTGAGCTGACATTATCTTCAGTTAAATCTCCGGAAACAATTGAAGAACTGAGCAATTCACTGAGTACGGCGTTTTGCGTATGATCAGGAAGCCCGGCTTGCTTCAATAGTCTCTCGGCTTTTTTTAATGGTTCAGGGAGCACTTCTTTCAAATACGCAAGTTCGCCGGAAATACTTTGATCCGGAAGACGCGGCGGCTGAACAGGCTCAGCTTTCTCCGCCATTTCCGTCTTTTTCATTTCTCCAGCGGCAGCCGGCGGCGTTTTTCTCGCTTCCCTGACGTCACGATCTAAAACCGCTATCACTTCGACGGCCTGCTGCGACCGCAACCCCAGCCATTTTCGTTTCTTTACTTGTTTGGAATGTAAAATAACGGCATCATTGCCGAGTTCCTTTTTGATTTGCTTCGCGGCATCCTGCATTGAAGCGGCTGTAAATTTTTTTATTTTCATTAAATATCCACCACTCCAATGCTCTGTACTTCAACATTTGCTTCCAGCTCATTATAAGAAAGAACCGGAAGATCAGGGAAATACCGTTCTAACAGCTGTTTTACATACATTCTGACAGCAGGCGAGCAAAGAAGAATCGCCGACTCCTGTCGGATGGAAAGCTGCTCGGCCTCTTTAGCGACAGAACGGATGATGCTGTCTGAAACCTCAGGGTCGAGTGACAGGTAATTGCCCTGTTCAGTCTGCTGAACCCCGTCTGCAATCGCTTTTTCCACCCGGCCTGAGCATGTGATGACCTTCAGCGTTTCATGCTCTCTCGCATATTGTGCCGTGATTTGTTTGGCAAGCGACTGTCTCGCGTATTCTGTCAAAAGGTCTGAATCTGTCGTTAATCTTCCGTAATCGGCAAGAGTTTCAAAAATGGTCACCAAGTTTCTGATTGAAACTTTTTCTCTCAGCAATTTGGCAAGCACCTTTTGAATATCGCCGACAGAAAGAGGGTTTGGCGTGACTTCCTCAACAAGCACAGGATAATTTTCCTTCAGATGATCGATCAGCTGCTTTGTTTCCTGTCTGCCGACCAGTTCATGAGCATGCTGCTTAATTTTTTCTGTAATATGCGTAGATACGACTGACGCCGGATCAACAACTGTATACCCCAGCATGTCCGCTTCATCTTTTGCAGCTTCGCTGATCCATTTTGCGGGAAGTCCGAACGACGGTTCAATCGTTTCAATTCCTTCAATGACGTCATCTTCAGGCGTCGGTGACATCGCTAAATAATGATCTAGCAGGAGCTCTCCTTTAGCGACTTCATTGCCTTTAATTTTCAATCTGTATTCATTCGGCTGGAGTGCGATGTTATCCCTGATGCGCACAACCGGAATGACAAGTCCCAATTCAAGCGCAAGCTGACGTCTGATCATGACGATGCGGTCAAGAAGATCACCGCCCTGCCCCGCGTCTGCAAGCGGCACGAGTCCGTATCCGAACTCAAATTCAATCGGATCAATATGTAAAAGCTGCACAACGCTTTCCGGGCTTTTCAGTTCATCCGCCTGAGCCTCTTCTTCAAGAATTTCTTCCTCTTCTTCGCTCGGCTTATCCGCTTTGGACAGCATATAAGCGCCGAATGCAAGCAGACCGGCGATCGGCCCCGTCAGCAGAATGCCGATCGGTGTAAGCAGACCGAGCAAAAGTACAGTTCCCGCGGCTACATACAAGAGCTTCGGATAAGCAAACAGCTGGCCTGTAATATCATGACCGAGATTTCCTTCAGATGCCGCTCTCGTCACGACAATCCCCGTAGCCGTTGAAATGAGCAAGGCCGGCATTTGAGAAACGATACCGTCACCGACCGTCAGCATTGTAAAGTGAGACGCAGCTTCTTGTATGCTCATCCCCTGCTGCAGCATGCCGATTACGATTCCGAAAATAATATTGATCATCACGATGATGATCCCTGCGATGGCATCCCCTTTGACGAATTTGCTCGCACCGTCCATGGCGCCGTAAAAATCCGCTTCCCGGGCGACTTTTTCACGTCTGTGCTTTGCATCCTGCTCCGTAATCATGCCGGCATTTAAATCCGCGTCAATACTCATTTGCTTTCCGGGCATCGCATCGAGCGTAAATCTCGCCGCCACTTCCGATACCCGCT
Source organism: Paenibacillus lentimorbus NRRL B-30488 (assembly GCF_000411595.1). Taxonomy (NCBI): domain Bacteria; kingdom Bacillati; phylum Bacillota; class Bacilli; order Caryophanales; family Paenibacillaceae; genus Paenibacillus; species Paenibacillus lentimorbus. Next base: position 346,976 of record NZ_ANAT01000006.1, read on the forward strand.
CGGCGCCTTTTGTAATGACGATAAACTGAATAATAATCAAGATAATGAAAACAACAAGCCCTACCAGCACATTTCCGCCGACAACGAAATTCCCGAATGTCTCAACTACCTTTCCCCCTTCTCCGTGAGAAAGAATCGAACGTGTCGTCGACACATTGAGCGCAAGCCGAAACAGCGTCAATAACAGCAGCAATGACGGGAATATCGAGAATTGCAGCGGTTCTTGCATATTCATTGTGGTGAGAAGCACGATCAACGCAAGAGAGATATTAATGATGATCAAAATACTTAACAACCATGGAGGGAATGGAATCACCAGCATTGCCACAATGAGGACAACACTTATTAAAACCGATAAATCTCTTGTTGACATGCTGTTTTTCTCTCCTTTTGAATCTGAAATTCACTATACTTTTTGTTTCGTTTTATATACATAAGCCAAAATTTCCGCAATGACTTTAAAAAACTCTTCCGGCACAGCCTGGTCAATGTCAACCTGATCATATAACGCACGCGCGAGCGGCCTGTTTTCAATCGTCATGACATCGTGTTCTTTGGCGATCTGCCTGATTTTTAATGCGAGATGGTCGACCCCTTTGGCAACAATGTAAGGGGCGTCCATTTTCTTTTCATCATATTTTAAAGCAATCGCATAATGGGTCGGGTTGGTAATGATGACATCCGCTTTCGGCACTTCCTGCATCATCCGCCTCATCGCCATTTCCCGCTGCTTCTGCTTAATTTTAGACTTGATAATCGGATCACCCTCCGATTTTTTGTATTCATCTTTTATATCCTGCTTTGACATTCTGATATTTTTCTCATAGTCAAAACGCTGATACAAGTAATCAAGCCCGGCCAGCAGCATTAGAGCCCCTGATCCCGCAAGCCCCATCCAAAGCGTGAGCTTAGAAACGAAAGTGAGCACTTCCGCAGGCGTTAAAAGCGGAAGGCGGAGAATATCGCCATAATGCAGCCAGAGCACCATAAAGGCGGCAAAACCGACCACAGTAATCTTCAAAATGGATTTGACCAGTTCAACAATCGCCCTCATGCTGTAAATCCGCTTAAATCCTTTCAGCGGGCTGAGCTTATTCAAGTCAGGCTTGAGGACTTCCGCAGAAAACAGAAAACCCACCTGCATGTAATTGCTCACGACACCTGCCACAAGCGCGACCAGCATAATCGGCGCGAGGATGAGGCTGATATCTTTCACCGTATCTACGAACAGTTCATGCACGGCAGATGCTGACAGATGTAATGATATCGATTTCGTATAAAACGTTTTAATAAAGGACAGCAGCCTGTCCCGCATATAAGGACCGAGCGCGATCAGCGAAAGAAAGATAATCAGTAAAGAAACGGCTGTATTCACATCCGTACTTTTCGCGACCTGTCCTTTCTTTCTTGTATCCTTCCGTTTTTTCGGAGTGGCTTTCTCCGTTTTTTCACCGGCAAAGAATTGCAGATTCAGTCTGAGTCTCATCATGTCACACCGACCAATGCCAATAGATTCCGCATGGTTTCAACGGTAAGGCTGAAGATGTTGCGGACGACGACAAACATCACCGCCATACAAACGATCAGCATAATAAAGCTCACGGCTATTTTCAGAGGAAGCCCGACAACGAAAACATTCAGCTGCGGCACCGTTCTCGCCACAATACCGAGCGCCAAATCAACTAAAAACAGACTGGCCACAACCGGCGCAGACATTTGAAAAGCGATAATGAACATGGCATTGAAGCTTTTTGCGATAAAAAGTCCAAAGTGATCATTTCCAAACGACGGAAATGCCTGATCAAGCGGAATATACTGAAAGCTGTAATAAATCCCGTCCAATAAAAGATAATGGGCGTTTACGCTGAGCATAAATAACAGCGCCAGCGTATAAACGAATTGTCCGATCAGCGGGCTTTGCGTTCCTGATTGCGGATCAATAACATTGGCGATGGAAAAGCCCATCTGAAAATCAATAAAGGAACCCGCTATCTGAATGGCTGTCATCATCATGAAAGCAATCAGCCCGAGGCTCAAGCCCACAACGGCCTCTTTTATGACAAGCAGCATATACTGTTCCCCTAATTCTATTTCCGGCGCATGTTTCAGCGTGCTGAAGCAGATCACCGAAAGAAAAAAGCAAAGCCGATCCGGTGAACCGCCGGCAGATTCCGATGTCCGAACACCGGCACCGTTACAAAAAAAGCAGAGATTCTGATAAAGACCAATAAAAAAGCGGGAAATAAATCAATGATGGAATTCATTTGATTCTACCCTACAAATCGGTTCAGATGAGAGAACAGATCAGTTGTGAACGAAAGAATCGTCGACAGCATCCAAGGACCGAAAAAGATCAGTCCAAGCATCACCGCCACGATTTTCGGAATGAACGCTAGCGTCTGTTCCTGGATTTGAGTTGTCGCTTGAAAGATACTGACGAGCAAACCGACGATCAGCGCGATCGCAAGCAGCGGCCCGCTGATCATTAGTGTTACATATACGGCTTTTTCCGCCATGGAAATTACAAATTCTGAACTCACAATTAGCACCTACCCTAAAAGCTGTCAAGCAAAGATTTCACGATTAAATACCATCCATCGACCAAAACGAAAAGCAATATTTTAAAGGGCAGAGAGATCATAACCGGCGGAAGCATCATCATTCCCATTGACATTAAGACGCTCGCCACGACCATATCGATAATTAAAAACGGAATAAAAATCATAAAGCCCATTTGAAAAGCGGTTTTGAGTTCTGATATCGCATAAGCGGGCACCATCGTCGTCAAAGGAATATCCTGAATCGATTCAGGTTTTTTCATTTTGGCATAGTTCATAAACAGCGCCAGATCCTTCTGCCTTGTATGCTTGCTCATATACTCTTTAATCGGCTTCTCGGCTTTTGTATATGCTTCATCGAGACTGATTTTGTTGTCCATCAGCGGCGTTAAGGCTTCCTTATTAATCTCTGAAAAAGTCGGCGCCATAATAAAAAACGTCAAGAACAGCGCAAGGCCGATTAAAACCTGGTTCGGAGGCATGTTCTGCGTCGCCAGTGAGGTTCTCACAAAAGACAGAACGATGACGATTCTCGTAAAGCAGGTCATCAAAATCAGAATCCCCGGCGCTACTGAAAAGACAGTCAAAAGCAGCAGTAATTTAACAGTGGAGCTGACTTCGGTCGGACTGCTTGAATTAAAAAGATTAATGAATTCATTCATGATGATAAGGGCCTTTCTTCTTTCCTTCAGAACGGCTTTGTTTCAGCTCGTTCAGCTGTTCTTTCAGCGCTTTTGAAAACGACGGAAGCATCGTTTGCGGCTTTTTTTCTCCATCCTTACGCGGATTTACGAGCTTGGTCCATTCCACTTTTGAAGACATCGACTCTTCGTATTGGCTCAGAATCGCCTCGCGCTCTTTTTCATCTTCAATTTCTTTTAAAAGCTGTATCGTTTCGCCCACACCGACTACGAGAACGCTGTTTCCCACTTTAATCAGCTGCACGGAACGGTTTTGGCCGACTGACGTTCCGCCGATATTTTCTACATATTGAAACGGCTTCAGCAGACGGTTTCTTCTATTCATCAGTTTGACAAATCCATAGATCAGCAGAATGACGAATAATAACGCCCCGATCATTTTTACAAAATCAAAAGCGGAGACAGAAGATGCAGAAGCATCCCCTATCTCTTGATCAGCCGTTTGTTTCGATGTATCGCTTTTTTCTCTGTTTTGTTTGTTGATTGTTTGTCAAACCATTCGTTGACGGTGGAATTGTCAGACTCCGCCGCAAAAGCAGGGAACGGATGTACATTGAGTAAAACGAAACAACAAATCAAAGCTAGTAAACCATGACTCTTTTTCAACAGTCGTACACCCTTTAGCTTAATGTTTTATTAATGGCTTCAAGCACGCGGTCCGCTTGGAATGGTTTCACGATAAAGTCTTTTGCGCCGGCTTGAATCGCGTCAATAACCATTGACTGCTGGCCCATAGCTGAACACATGATGATTTTCGCCTGCGGATCGATCTGTTTAATTTCCTTTAGAGCTGTAATCCCGTCCATTTCAGGCATTGTAATATCCATTGTCACTAGGTCGGGGGAATGCTCTTTGAATTTTTCGACTGCCTGCGCTCCGTCTGAAGCTTCAGCTACAACGTCAAAACCGTTCTTCACTAAAATATCCTTGATCATCATTCTCATAAATGCTGCATCGTCTACAATTAAAATTCTGTGTGCCATAATCTGTTTCTCTCCTCTATGTTCGCTTATTTTAAATTGTTAAGGCGGTCTGCCTGACTTAAAATATCAGTGACTCTCACGCCGAAGTTTTCTTCTATGACAACGACCTCGCCCTTTGCCACGATCCGCTGGTTGACCAGGATGTCAACAGGTTCACCAGCCAGCTTGTCAAGCTCAATAATGCTTCCCGCAGAAAGTTCAAGGATTTCTTTGACGCTTCTCTTCGTTCTGCCGAGCTCAACCGTAACGGAAAGCGGAATATCCATCAGCATATCAAGGTTATTCCTTGATCCTTGCGCCGCTTCGTTATGATCAAACGCCTGGAATTCTACCGGAGCGACTTGAACAGGCGCAGCTTTTTTTGCGGTTCCCTGTCTCTTCGGAAGCTCGGGTTTTGCCTGCGGCTTCGGCTGCATGGCAGGTTCCGGCTGCGGCGTTTCGTATGTTTCCTGTGGTTCTGATACGGTTTCTGCGGCCTCTGACTCTTGCTGGTCTGCAGTCATCAGTTCTGCGATCAGATCTTTCGCAAACGTAATCGGATAAAGCTGCATGATGCTCGAATCGATTAATTCACCGACTTTCAGACGGAATGACACTTTTACGAGCAGGTCATCCTCAGGTATTCTGTCGGTCCCTTTTTCTTCCGTCACATCCAGAAGTTCAACCCTTGGCGGAGAAATGTCAATCTTTTTACTGAATACGGTCGACATTGACGTAGCAGCCGAGCCCATCATTTGATTCATTGCTTCCTGCACGGCGCTCAGGTGGATTTCACCGAGTGACGGATCGGCGCCCCGGCCGTCTCCGCCGATCATCAAATCCGCGATGATGGCCGCGTCGCTTTGTTCGACGACGAGCAAATTGCTGCCGTCAAAGCCTTCTGTGTAGTTCACTTCAATGGCAACATACGGATGAGGAAATTCATCACTGATTTTGCTTTTTGAAATGACGGTCACACTCGGCGTCGTAATGTCCACTTTTTGATTTAAAAGAGTGGACAGCGCCGTAGCCGAGCTGCCGAACGAAATATTCCCGATTTCTCCGATCGCATCGCGCTCAAGTTCAGACAAGTTCGCCCCTTGAGGCTGTTCTGTATCCTCTGACTGACTGCTTGTGCCGTTAAGAAGAGCATCGATTTCATCTTGAGATAATCTATTGTTCATCTTGTTCACCTCTTATGTCGTGATCTAAAATTTGCACTGCCTGTCTTCGATTCACCCGGCCGGCCTGCCCTAAAAACTTCGGTTTGTTTCCGACCAATACAGTAAGAGGATCAGTCACTGATTTGTCCAGAGTTATACAGTCCCCGACTTCCAAACTTAAAAATTCTTCTATTGTCAGTTCAGAAGCGCCCAAGAGAGCCACAACGGGAATTTGAGCCGTCATGATGCGCTTTTCAAGCAGCTTCGTTTCTTCGGGCTTCGCTTCATTCCGGTCTGATTGCATCCAATAATGTACGGAAAGCTTAGGGATAATCGGCTCAAGTACGACATGGGGAATACAAAGATTAATGACACCGCTGATTTCACCTATCTGTGTATTGAGAGAAATGACAACGACTGTTTCATTTGGGGAAACCATCTGTACAAACTGAGGATTCACTTCAAATTCAGTCATTTCAGGGTCAATATCAGCAATCGATTGCCAAGCTTCTTTGTAGTTGCCCAGTGCATTTTCAAATAAGTTAGAAATAATATTCGTTTCAATTTCCGTAAGGCTGTCAGCTTTGTTATGAGTGATGCCGATGCCTCCCATGACGCGGTCCAGCATTGCGTATGCGATGGTGGGATTAACCTCCATCATGATTCTGCCTTCCATCGGATGAACATCGAATAAATTTAAAATCGTCATGTTCGGTATGGAACGGATAAATTCTTCATACGGCACCTGGTCAACTGAGCTGACGGATATATGAATATACGTTCTGAGCTTGGCGGAAAAGTGTGTTGTGAGAAGCCTCGCAAAGTTATCATGTATCCGGGTTAAACTGCGTATCTGATCTTTCGAGAATCTGAGAGCCCGTTTAAAATCATATACCTTTACTTTTTTCTCTTTAACTTCCTTTTTCAGCTCTTCCGCATCCGCCTCACCCGTGGAAATGGCGGAAAGCAGTGCGTCTATTTCATTTTGGGAGAGAACTTCTCCTGACATTTTCTTCACCTCCGTATTCTGTCAAATTTGTTTTTATTGCAGATTAAAGGAGGTAATGTACACTTTCTGAACTTTTCCTTCTTGGAGATAGCTGTTTACTTTCTCTTTTAATGATTGTTTAAACGCTTCTCTTCCTTTATCTCCCTCAATCTCTCCGGCGCTTGTGTCAGCTAAAATGGAAATGATGTTGTCTTTCACCTGAAAATCGCGTTTTTCAAGTTCTTCCTTCGCTTTAGCCGAGTCGGTTTCAAGCTTGATGCCGATACGGATGATGCTGTCAGACTTTAAGTTTGTCGTGATATCGTCGACAGACACAGTGGCTGCAACGACTTCGTCAATTGTCGGCTTTTTATCTTTGCCGGAGTGTCCGCTGACGACAAAATATGCTGCCGTTCCGAGGCCGGCGATGACAATTAAAATAATCAGCAAAATGATGACTAATTTTTTCTTCATTCTTCTTCCTCTATTCCCTGATCCAGTGAAAATATTTGTATGCTATGGTAAAACGATATGACTTTTTTGAGAACTGCTTCTTCCGGTTCTTTCACTACGAACTTCTTGCCGTTGGACAGTGTAATCGTCGTGTCGGGGAAGCACTCAATCTGTTCGATAAACAGCGCATTCAGCGTAAAAGGCTGGCCGTTTAAACGGGTGACTTGAATCATGCAATCCGGAGAAGCGGCCTAACCGCCTCTCCTCCCTCCTTACCGTTTCAGATTAACCAGCTCCTGAAGGATTTCATCTGAAGTCGTAATGATTTTTGAGTTTGATTGGAAACCGCGCTGAGCAACGATCATTTCGGTAAATTCATCTGTCAGATCTACGTTTGACATTTCAAGATAGCCTGCCAAAAGCTTACCCGTTCCGTTTTCGCCCGGAGTGGTGACTGCGCTCGCAGCTCCTGAACTTAATGATTCTCTGTAAAGGTTGCCTCCGATTTTTTCCAGACCGGCGCTGTTAGGGAACGTGACCAGACCGATTTGTCCGGCATCATGAACCGCATCCCCTGCATCAGTGTATGTAACGGTTCCGTCTGCACCGATGCTGTAATCTTTCGCATCAGTCGGAATATTGATTTTGCCGCCGCCGATTTTTTCAAGGTAGTACCCGTCAGTCGTAACAAGGTTGCCTTGATTGTCCTTTCCGAAATTCCCCGCACGTGTGTAGACGATTCCCGAACCTGTATTAATCTGAAAGTATCCGTCTCCGTCAATGGCTAGGTCGGTTTTATTCTGTGTAGCCTGCGGGGCGCCGGTTGAATGAACGACATCAATGGAAGAAGTCGCGGCACCCAAGCCGATTTGTTTTGAATTGGTCACGTTTGAACCGCCGGCGACTGTCTGGCTGATCATATCTTTAAATGTAACGCGGCTTTTCTTAAATCCCACTGTGTTGACGTTGGCGATGTTATTGCCGATTACATCTAGTTTTGTCTGAAAGTTTTTCATGCCGCTGATACCGGAATATAATGAACGTAACATGTTAAATTCCCCCTGGGTTTCTTTTTATTTAGATGTTTCGCTGACGGCCGTGACATTCCACGGACTGACCTCTTTGCCATTTTCAAGCACGAGCACGTAATTGCCGTTTGAATGCTTGACTGAATTGACTGGGCTTGTCTGATCCTTCCCGTCGCTGTCGCTGAATGTGACATTTTTGCCGATCCAGTTCACATACATCGTAAACGGATCTTGATTTTCTACAAATTTAGTCATCGTCGTATTCATATTCATCATTTGCTCCAATGAAGAAAATGTCGCCATCTGGCTGATGAATTCTTTGTCATCAACCGGATTGAGCGGGTCCTGGTTTTGAACCTGTGTCATTAAGATCTTCAGAAATTCGTCTTTCCCTAAATTCGTGCTGCTGTTTACTGCGGAGGTGCTCTTCGCGTTTGAAGTGGTTGAAGCGCCCGCCGCGGCATAATCCGAGTTTACTGATGTCAACTATTCTTCCTCCATTTCGTTGAGAGAAAGCTCCTCCAGCATATCTCCGAAATCGCCTGACTGCTGCTGGTTCTTCTGCTCTCTCTGTCCCTGATACTGCTGTTTATTGTGATCTGCCGTCTGCCCGTAAACAGGCTGCTGATCCCCGCTTTGAAGCGGGACTGTAAAACGGTCGACCTGGACCGACATATTCGGAAGCGACTGTTTCAGCTGAGGAAGATGCTGTTCCAGCAGCTCTTTCGCGGACTGGCTGGATGCGATTATTTTGCTTTGAAACATCCCGTTTTCGTTTGTCACCTTAATTGTGACAAATCCGAGGTTCTCGGGATTAAGACGAATCGTAAAGCTTCCGGTTGCTTTCCCGAAAGGCGTGTATTTCATCTGTTTCCATCCGCTGATGACCTGATCCGTTAACGGTTTATTTTCTGCCGGCTGCTGTTCAGCTCCTGCGGACGCTTGCTGAATGCCGGCAAGGCTTCTCGTTCCCGAAAACAGTATATGTGCAGACAATTTGCTGTCAGGCGCCTTTGCTTGAGAAACCGTGCCGCCGTTTTGCTGTTCCGTTTTCCCGGCTGACTCTTGGGATGATTCAGATGATTGAGATAACACAAAAGCTTTCAGCTCAGTTTCAGCCATATCCCATTCCTTTGTTCCCTTTTGAGAAAGGCCCGCAAGCTGCTCCGCGACGCTTTGAAAGCTCTTCAGCTCAGCGGCTGTCATGGCGTAAAGTTTAGATGCAGATTCGTTTTTCGGAAAAAATGTCTGCCGCAGGTCTTGAATCACGCGGTCCGGAACGCCTTGTTTTTTCAATGCCTCTAATAAACGGGCGCCTTCCCGGTAAACCGCCTTTGCCTGCGTGCTGTCCGGCAGTTCCTGCTGAGATGTGAAGAGCTGGGATACGGCTTCTTGAATGAAAAGCAGGCCCTTCTCAAGCGCATCCTTGACGGAATCCCCGTCTTTTGCGGAAGAATCCGGCTCATTCGTTTCAGGCTTCGCCCCCTGCTGTCCCGCTAACATGTCTTCAACGGATTCGGCAAGCTGTTTCAATAAAGGAAGAGCTGTTTCAGCCGTCTGCTTTCCTTCAAGAGCTTTTACCGCCTCAAGCAGCTGTTTAAGCTGCAATTCTTTATCTTCCGGGCCGGCTTTCAGCCAATCACCGATTTTCGATAGGGCATCATTCAGCTCTGCGTCACTTGTTTTTGTTTCATCTCCGGGCTGCCGGGGAGAAGTGATTTCCGACAGGAGCCAGTTCTGAAATAGACCTAAGCTGTTTACATTCGTCTTCACATTGCTGTTTTGCGCAGTCTGCGTACGATTACCCGTTAATTCAAGCAGCTTCAACTTACATCACTCCTTATTTCCGTCAGCGGATAGTTTTTCTGTATATTTAGCCGCTTGTTCAGGAGTCATTTTCGTCAAGATTTCAGCAAGCTGCTTTTTACTTAATCCATTTAAAATATCGAGGGCTTCTTTTTCTTTCAGCTTTACGATAATGCTTGCCGCTTTACCGCTGTCCATACTTTTATAGATGTTGATCATTTTATCTTTTCCGGCTGAATCCGAAGCGTCTTTTTTTGTTTCATCCGTCTTCGTTTTCTGCTGCTGTTCAGCTTCCTGTTTCAGTGAACGGATTTTCTGATTCAGATTATCGATTTCGGACTTGCTTGTGTCTAAATCTTTATTCAAAATGTTAATTTCACTTTTTTGTTCCTTTATGGTCTTTTCAAGAGAAGCCGTTCTGTCTTCCTTCTGCTTTTCCGCCGCGCTTTTCATTTCTTTCGTTTCGGGAACCAATTCTTTTAAAACAGGCGTTTTAGCGGCTGTTTCCTGAATCGGCTTCATCACATCAACGCCGGCAGCCCAAAGGATGATGCTTGCGACGATGATCAGAAAAATCAGCGGGATCATGATAAAAAGCAGGATTGAACCGAACTTTCCAGATCTCTTTTCTTTATCGGCCATTTTATTCGCTCCTAATGCCCCTGAATCATAAACTGCTTGATTGAAATGTCGTCCATTTCCCTCATCTCTGCAGCTTTGTCTTCAAGTGCGAACATATTAAATTGTTTTTCCCGCATTTTTTCAAATTTCTTTACTTCAATGTTTTTTTCGGTGAGCTGTTCCTGCTTCTCATTCATTTCATTTCGTTTCATGATGACAAGCTTTTGATAATGATAGATGGTGTTCTCAAGATTGGAAACGAATTGCTGATAATGTCTCATTTCCTGAACGCTCATCCCGCATTTCAGCTTTGATTCTTTGTCTTTTTCGAGCAATTCTTTTTTACTCATATTTTCATATAGTTTTTCAGCCACTGTCTCAAATTCAGAAACCGATTGTCTGTATTCAGTCAATGTTTGGTCTTTTTCATTTTCTTTTAATTCCAGCAGCTTTTGAAATCTGAATTGGTACGCCATGATGTTTATTCCTCATTTCCTGTCAGACTCGTCAATGCCGCAATGCTGTCTTCCAATTGAGCAGGTTCTTCCGTTCCTTGTTTTAAAAATTGAATAAGCTGCGGATAAAACTGAATCGATTCATCAATTTCTCTTGATGACCCTCTTTTGTAAGCTCCGATATTAATGAGATCTTCAGAGTTTTGATAAGTTGACAGAAGATCGCGGAATTTGTTGGCCGCCTCTATGTGCGCTGTGTCTGAAATATTAGACATGACCCTGCTGATGCTTTTCAGGATGTTCACGGCCGGAAACTGCCCCTTGTTGGCAAGCGCCCGGTCGAGAACGATATGCCCGTCTAATATTCCGCGCACCGTATCGGCAATCGGTTCGTTCATGTCATCTCCGTCAACGAGAACCGTATAAAAAGCGGTTATCGTTCCTTGTTCATTCGCGCCCGTTCTTTCCAGCAAACGGGGCAAAATAGCGAACACAGAAGGTGTATATCCTTTTGTTGTCGGCGGTTCTCCCGCTGCCAGGCCGATTTCCCGCTGAGCCATCGCGACCCTCGTGACGGAGTCCATCATGAACATCACATTCCGGCCTTTATCGCGGAAATACTCCGCAATGGCGGTGGCCGTATACGCCGCTTTCAATCGCATTAACGCAGGCTGATCAGAGGTCGCGACTACGACTATCGAGCGTTTCAGGCCTTCTTCGCCTAAATCCTTCTCAATGAATTCACGCACCTCGCGCCCGCGTTCACCGACAAGTGCGATAATGTTTAAATCAGCTTCAGTCTGCTTCGCAATCATTCCCATCAAGGTGCTTTTTCCGACTCCGCTTCCGGCAAAAATCCCGATTCTCTGCCCTTTTCCTACCGTCAGCAGACTGTCAATCGATCTGACGCCGACACCCATCTTTTCCCGTATCGGCGGGCGTTTCATCGGGTTTGGCGGCTGCTGTTCCGTCGAAACGGGGGACAAACCTTTCGGAAGCGCCCGGCCGTCAAGAGGTTCGCCGAACGCGTCGACAACTTGTCCGATTAAACCCGCCCCTACTTTGATACGGAGCGACTCGCCAGTGGCCTCCACAATGCTGCCCGGCGCGATGCTGGCCGCTTCCAGATAAGGCATTAGCAGAATGTTTTCATCCTGGAAGCCTACAACCTCAGCTTTAATCGCTTTTTTCGCATGGCCTTTCGGATAAATGAGACAAACATCTCCGATTGAGCTTTCGGGCCCTTTTGATTCAATCATCAGCCCGATGACCCGTTTAACCTTGCCGTAGCGTTTGTACGGATCCGCTGTTTCAATTGAGTCTATTAAATACTGTATCTTCATTGCTCCGCTCCCGCCTCAAGCGCCGTTAAAAGCTTTTGCTTTAATTGCATCAGCTGGGTGTCTATGCCTGCATCAACACGTCCGAACGGAGTTTCTATCGAGCACGTTCCCTTCGCGGCTTTTTCATCGGCATATAAGCTTAATCTGCATTCTTTGTATAACAGCTGCTGAATTTCGTCCATATGCTGATGAACCGTCTCATAATATTCAGGGTCCACATAGATGGAGATGTCATCATAATCTTTTACTTCGGCTACTACCTGTTTGACCAGCAGAAGGAAAGCCTCTTTATCGTCACTTTTTTGCCGCCATACTTTTTTAGCGAGCGCAACGGAAAGCTCAATAATTTCTTCCTCAGCGCTTTCCAGTTTTTCCTCGACTGACTGTCTCGCCATTCCCATAACGGCATTGGCCCGGCTGATGAGATTGGCATATTCAGCTTGAGCATCGGCTTTTCCCAATGCCATGCCTTCTTTATATCCTTCTGCCTTCGCTTCTTCCATCAATCTTTGTTTTTCTTCCGCCCAGCGGTTTTTCTCTTCTTCAATCTGCCGAAGAGTGTGATCCAATTGACTTTTCGCTTCTTCAGACACCCTGTCGGCTTCGGCCTTGGCAAAGGCCATGAGCGCCTCCGGATTTTCAAGTTCCTCCCGGTCTGGCTGGGAATGTGTTTTCCTGACTTCCTGCAAGGAAAGCTTGCGCCGTTTTTGTTCAGGAGAAAATGATGATTGCTGTTTAATGATATTAGACAATAATATCGTCTCCTCCGCCTCGCGCGATTACAATTTCTCCGGCTTCTTCCAGCTTGCGGACGACGCCCACGATTCTTGATTGCGCCTCTTCCACATCACGCAAACGCACAGGCCCCATAATTTCCATTTCCTCTTTAAACGTTTCAACCATACGCTGTGACATATTGCTGAAGACGATCTCTTTGACTTCCTCGCTCGCAACCTTCAATGAAAGCAGGAGGTCATCGTTTTCAACGTCTCTGATCACGCGCTGAATCGCACGGTTATCAAGAGTGACAATATCTTCAAAGACAAACATCCGTTTTTTGATTTCATCCGCCAATTCAGGATCTTGGATTTCTAATGAATCAAGGATCGTTTTTTCCGTTCCTCTGTCTACGCCGTTTAACACTTCAACAACGGCTTCTATGCCGCCGGTCTGCGTATAATCCTGCGTAAAGGAGGAGGACAGCTTTTGTTCAAGGACCCGCTCCACTTCATTTATGATTTCGGGAGACGTTCTGTCCATAACCGCAATCCTTCTTGCCACTTCAGCCTGAACGTCCGGGTTCAGCTCAGACAAAATCTGTCCGGCCTGAACCGGGTCAAGGTAGGATAAAATCAGCGCCATCGTTTGCGGATGTTCCTGCTGAATGAAATTTAAAATCTGTTCGGGCTCCGCTTTTCTCGCAAAATCAAACGGCTTTACCTGCAAAGAAGAGGTGAGCCTGTTTAAAATGCTTACCGCCTTGTCTTCTCCGAGCGCTTTTTCAAGCACTTGACGGGCGTAATTTAAACCGCCTTGTGAAATATAGTCCTGAGCGATTGCGATATTATGAAATTCTTCAATGATTTCATCTTTTCTTTGATGATCGACGCTTCTGACTCCCGAAATCTCGAGAGTCAATCTTTCAATTTCTTCTTCAGACAAATGCTTGTACACAGAAGCTGATACATCAAGGCCTAAGGAAATCATGAGGATGGCTGCTTTTTGTTTTCCTGTAAGCTTGTTCTGATCACGTTTCGCCATTTTCCATTCCCCCTAATCCTCGTCCAGCCAGCTTCGAAGCAATTTAGCAAAGTCTTCCGGTTTTCTTTAGCCATTTTTTCAAGCTGTTTTCGTCTGACTGTTTCTTCCGTTTCAATTTTCTCTTCGTTGATATCAGGCAATCGAACCGGCTCCGGCGGTGTTTCATATTCATATTCTTCGTATTCATCCTCTTGTGAGCGTTTCTTTCTGATGAGGAGAATAATAAGCAGAATAATGGCCGCAAGCAGTACGCCGCCTGTAATGTATACCCAGATCGGAAGACCTGAAGATTGTGCCGAATCTGTGTTCAGGCTTGTTTTTCCGTCAAACGGCTGAACGGATACAACGATTTTATTGTTGATATCATTGTCTGTCAGGTTTTGATTTTGCGTTTCGTTTTTATCAAGAGACGTTCTGACGACCGTTCCTAAAATCTTCTGTATATCAGCCTGTCTCTGTGCTGATAAGGAAGCGGCATTTTTCGGATTAGGCGGCTCCACCATGACTTGAATGCCTAAATCACGCACTTTATACGGGCTTTCCGCGATTTCTTTATGAATGCGGTTGACTTCATAGTTGATTTTATTGCTGCTTTTTTCGTAGTCCCCGCTGTTTGAACCGCCGTTTGTCTCGGCATAGTTCGCGGTGTCATTGCTTCCCGTTCCGGCCGTGCCGCCGTTGGCCGCGCCGTCGCCTTTATACGTTTCCGCAACTTTTTCGGCGCTTACCGCTATGCCTTCCATGTTATCTTTATCGACAGGTTCGACAGTGTCTTCAGTGCGTTTTTCCTTCGTGAAGTCAATATCCGCCGTCACGGAAACAACGACCTTATCCTGCCCCATCATTGTGCCGAGCAGTGACTGAACATGTTTTTGAATGTCCTTTTCGACCTGCGACTTAATACCTTGCTGAGAAGCATAACTGTCAGAAACGGACCCTGCACCGCTGTCACTTTTGTCATAATATGTAGAATTTTGATCCATTATGACGATATTATCTTCTTTTAAGTTCGGAACACTTTTAGAAACGAGATGGTACAGCCCGTTGATCTGGTTTTGATCAAGCGAGTAGCCCGGTTTCATCTGCAAAACGATGGATGCGGACGCTGCCGGCTGATCTTCACCGACGAACACGGCTTCTTTCGGCATATTGATCATGACCTTCGAGTTTTTAATACCGTCCATTTCATTTATCAGGTTTGACAATTCGGTCTGAGTCGCCTCAACCTTTAAAACGTCAAACTCATTATCTGTCAGGCCGAAGCCCGCATTTTGTCCGAAGAACGAATAATCAATTGATCCCGTTTTCGGCAGGCCTTCCGCGGCAAGCTGGACTTTAAGCGAATCCACTTGGCTCTCAGGAACCTTTATGACCGTGCCGCCGTCAGCAAGTTCAGAAGACACCTTTTTCGTATCGAGCTCTTCTTTAATCTTCCCCGCTTCTTCCGCGGACAAATCTTTATAAAGAGGCACCATCTTTTCAGACGAAGTAAAAATAATAACGACGATGAGTAAAATAATGAATGCGGCCAAGCCGCTTACCATGAGTATCTTCTGTGTTTTTGATCTGTTGTTCCAAAACGCTGCCGTTTTGGTTTTCATTTGCATTAGAGTACGATTCATGTTAACCCCCGGTCATTCCAGTCATTCTCTTCAATCTGACCACTACATCTGCATTCTCATGATTTCCTGATAGGCTTCCACGGCTTTATTGCGGAATTCGGTAGCGGCCGTCAGAGAGATATTTGCTTTTTGGGCAGCGATCATGACCTCGTCAAGGTTTACATCCTTTCCTGCAGCCAGTTCGTTCGTTATTTGGTCAGATTTTACTTGTGACTCATTTAACGAATCAATAGAGTTTTTTAAAAGCTCCGAAAAGCTTGTTTGGTTTGAAGAATCAGTTTTTTGAGTTTGGTTTAATTGATTCGTTACGTTTTGAGTGTTTTGGGTTTGTTGAAGCTGAAAAGGAGTAATAGCGTTAACCACTTACATCACCTTACTTTCCGATTTCTAAAGCCTTCAAAAGCATGCCTTTGGAGGCGTTTAATGCAGTTACGTTTGCTTCATATGATCTCGTGCTGCTGACAAGATCCACCATTTCTTTTAATGGGTCTACATTTGGTTTTTGTACATATCCGTCTTTATTCGCATCAGGATTCTCCGGATCATAAACGAGATTAAAAGCGGACGGGTCTTCCGTAACGCCAGATACCTTTACGCCATTTCCCGCGCTTCCTGTTCCGTTCATCTTGGAATGTAAAAGGGACGAAAATGATTCGCCTCCGGATTGGAGAGATACCAGCTTTCTTCTGTAAGGCACCCATTCGCCATTTACCTGCTTCGCTCTCGTTGTATCCATATTGGCCAGGTTGGACGATACGACGTCCATCCGGACACGCTGTGCAGTTAAAGCGGAGCCCGAAATATTTAAGCTTTGAAAGCCACTCATTATTTTCCTCCTGTCAAGACGGTTTTCAGAGAATTGAATTTGCCGCTCATTCTTTCAACCAAAGCCTGATAATTAATTTGGTTTTCGGCTAAATCTGTCATTTCTTTGTCGATATCGACATTGTTTCCGTTTTGCTGGTACGATGTATCACTGCTGGACACGATAGAATAATCGTCCCCTGAACCCGTAAAGTCAACGTGCCGATAGTCGGTTTTTACCGCCTCAAGATTGGATGTTTCCTGATCTAACAAATTTCGGAAAGAGACTTTTTTGCCTTATAGTTCGGTGTATCTATATTGGCGATGTTATTAGTTAAGACTTTTTGCTTAATGTCCGCTCTCCCCAAGGCATTCTCAAGATTTTGTATAGTTCCAGAAAATAAGTCCAAATCCACTTACCTCCATTTCAGATATTTTTCTCCTAAAAATCCTTGTCGAGAATTGTAAAACCATATGCTTATTGTAAGAAATAACAGGCTTAAAGTCTATGAAGTTAGGCTAAAAAAAAGTGCTCAATTATATCTATTTTGCATGTGGGTATTAAGTCCTAGAGTATTTGGACTACAAGCATTTGTTTAATATAAGACTGAAAATAGCAGAATTTCTGTATCTTCCTCCTTTTTTCACACAGCAAGATGGATTATCTCAGATCAGCTTCCAATAAGCAACTTTAAACTGCAACTTTTCACCTATTGTCCATAAAAAAAGCAGGACCCCCATTTTCAGGGATCCTGCTTTTGTCTTAATGAGATTTAAGGTTTTCCAATTCAATAAGGAATTTGTTGTTCAGAACTTTAATGTACGTCCCCTTCATTCCCAGTGATCTGGATTCAATGACGCCTGCGCTTTCCAGCTTTCTCAGCGCGTTAACGATTACTGAACGCGTAATGCCGACACGGTCCGCAATCTTACTTGCCACAAGCAAGCCTTCGTTTCCGTCAAGCTCTTCAAAGATATGCTCAATCGCTTCAAGTTCACTGTAAGACAGAGAACTGATCGCCATTTGAACAACCGCTTTGCTTCGCGCCTCTTCTTCGATTTCTTCCGCTTTTTCTCTTAAAATCTCCATTCCTACAACGGTTGCCCCGTATTCAGCAAGAATGAGATCATCATCTTCAAATTGATCCTGCAGACGGGACAGAATCAGCGTGCCCAGTCTCTCTCCTCCGCCGATGATCGGCACGATCGTTGTTAAGCCCGCTTGGAACAGGTCTCTGTTTTCCACAGGAAACGCAGTGTATTCGCTGTTGATATCAAGGTTTGAAGACGTCTCCGGAACATTGAACAGATTTCTCGTGTACTCTTCCGGGAACTGGCGGTCTTCAAGCATTTTTTTCATGCGGTCATTTTCAATCTGCTGATTAATAGAGTAGCCCAAAAGCTTTCCTCTGCGGCTGACGACGAAAATATTAGAATCAATGACGTCACGAAGCGTTTCAGCCATTTCTTTAAAGTTTACGGGTTTGCCTGCCGCAGCCTGCAGCATGCTGTTAATAATTCGTGTTTTTTGTAGTAAAGCCATGATAAATAATCCTCCTAGAATTCCTCTTATTAAATTTTCACAATATAAATTGACTTAGATCTTTGTTGTTTGCAATCGTTCCGAGCTTTTCTTCAACGTATTGCGGCGTGATGGCGACTTTTTCCATCGTCACGTCCGGCGCTTCAAACGACAGGTCTTCCAAGAGACGTTCCAATATCGTGTGAAGCCTTCTCGCTCCGATGTTGTCCGTGTCCTGATTCACATGATAAGCCACTTCGGCGATCTTACGAATAGCTTCGTCAGAAAATTCAAGAGATATACCTTCTGTCTGCAATAAAGCCTGATATTGTTTTAACAGCGCGTTATCGGGTTCGACGAGAATCTTCACAAAATCATCCACCGTCAGCTTGCTCAATTCTACACGAATCGGAAAGCGGCCCTGCAGCTCCGGAATCAGATCAGACGGTTTGGCCATATGGAATGCCCCGGCTGCGATAAACAGCACGTGATCTGTTTTGACGGAGCCGTATTTCGTGACGACGGTAGATCCTTCGACAATCGGAAGGATATCTCTTTGAACGCCTTCTCTCGATACATCAGCTGAGGAAGAAGCCCCTCCATTTTTTGC
The DNA here is from genome assembly GCF_000411595.1 of Paenibacillus lentimorbus NRRL B-30488. Classification (NCBI taxonomy): domain Bacteria; kingdom Bacillati; phylum Bacillota; class Bacilli; order Caryophanales; family Paenibacillaceae; genus Paenibacillus; species Paenibacillus lentimorbus. The sequence continues at coordinate 365,373 of NZ_ANAT01000006.1, forward strand.
GATTTTATCTATTTCGTCAATAAAGATAATGCCGCCCTCTTCAGCTCTTAACACGGCCTCTTGGCCGACTTCATCCATATCGATTAATTTGCCTGCCTCTTCATTGGTCAGAACCTTCCTTGCTTCTCTGACCGTCATTTTGCGGCGTTTTTTCTTTTTCGGCATCAGATTGCTCAGCGCATCCTGCATATTCATGCCCATCTGCTCCATCCCGGAGCCTTGCAGCATGTCAAACATCGACGGCTGCTGCTCTTCCACCTCTACGGAGACGTAATGGTCTTCGAGCTCTCCCAATGCGAGCTGATGCGCCATGCGTTTTCTTTTTCTTCAAGGCTTGCTTCTTCCTGCTGGTCGGCTTCATCATCATTTGCCGTCTGGCTTCCTCCGAAAAGCATTTCAAACGGATTTTTCACACCCGCTTGTTTTTTCTTTCCCGGAACGAGAAGCCGCACTATACGTTTGTTTGCATTTTCTTCAGCCTGTTCTTTCACTTCGCTGATTTTTTCTTCTTTAATGAGCCGCACGGATGTCTCAACAAGGTCTCTGACCATTGATTCGACATCTCTGCCTACATAGCCGACTTCTGTAAATTTTGTCGCTTCAATTTTTATAAATGGCGCACCGGTAAGCTTGGCGATCCGTCTGGCGATCTCTGTTTTCCCCACCCCGGTCGGGCCCATCATCAGGATGTTTTTGGGAACGATCTCGTCTCTCAGTTTTTCATCAAGAAGACTTCTGCGATAGCGGTTTCTTAATGCCACGGCGACAGCTTTTTTCGCATCCTGCTGTCCTACAATGTATTGATCCAACCGATCTACGATTTGTCTCGGTGTTAACGGTTTGTTTTCCATGCGCCTCAAGTCCTTTCTATTCAAGTTCTTCCAAAATGATCTGATCGTTTGTGTACACACAAATCTCGCCTGCGATTTTCAAAGCGGCTTTTGCAATATCTTTGGCGGACAGATTCTCTCCGGCATAGGTTTTCAGCGCTCTTCCTGCTGACAGGGCGTAGTTTCCGCCGGAGCCGATTGCCAAAATGCCGTCATCCGGCTCAATCACTTCACCTGTTCCCGATACGAGAAGCAAGGTATCCTGGTTCATGACAATCAGCATGGCTTCCAGCTTGCGCAGCACTTTATCGCTGCGCCATTCTTTCGCAAGCTCAACCGACGCACGTTTTAAATTGCCGTTGTATTCTTCAAGCTTCGCCTCAAACATTTCAAAAAGTGTGAAAGCGTCTGCAACAGATCCCGCAAATCCGGCCAGAACCTTTCCGTTAAACAGCTTTCTCACTTTTCTCGCAGTATGTTTCATGACTACAGCCTGACCGAATGTGACCTGGCCGTCTCCTGACATAGCGCTTTTCCCGTTATGCTGGACGGCAAAAATCGTTGTCGCATGAAAAGATGACATGAGAAGGGCCTCCTTTTAATTTTCTTTAAAAGCTCTCGGGTGGTGGGACATATATGTGTTTCTCAGCATTTCCTTCGATACATGCGTGTATATCTGCGTAGAAGACAGATTGGAATGGCCCAAAAGCTCCTGGACGCTTCTTAAATCAGCCCCTTCATTCAGCAGATGAGTCGCAAACGTGTGCCGAAGCATATGCGGGTGTATATGTAAAGTGCCGGATGCTTTTTTTACAAGCCCGCTTAAAATATACCGGATTCCTCTGGCGGTCAGCGGGCCGCCTCTTTGATTGACAAACAGCACATCATGAGGCTCTTTTGCTTTTTCAAGCAGGCACTGCCTTCCGCTGTTGATATACAGCTCCAGCGCATCACGGGCATATGAGCCGAACGGGATATAGCGCTGCTTCTTGCCTTTCCCGTGAACGAGCACCGTATCCATGAACAGGTCAAGATCGCCGACAGTGAGCGTACAGCACTCACTGACCCTCATTCCGGTCGCATAAAGAAGCTCAAGCAGGGCCTGATCGCGCATCCCTGACGGCTGACTTCTGTCTGAGACAGCGAATAGCTCCTCAAGTTCTTTTTCATAAAGAAACTTCGGAATCCGTTTCTCTTGTTTCGGCAGATGAACAAGCTGAAACGGATTCTCTTCAACAAGCTTTTCCCTCATTAAAAATTTATAGAAGCTTCTCAAAGCTGAAATTTTCTTGCTGATTGTTTTTCTTGACAGGCCTTTTTCATAAGCCTCTGTCAAAAATATTCTCACATCATGATATGCAGCTTCTTTCATTCCATTTATATTTTGAGCATGCAGAAACATCCCAAATTCTTCAATCGAATTAACATAATTCACAATAGTATATTGTGAATAATTTTTTTCAATTTGTAAATATTCAACGAATAACTTTAAAAAAAGTTAACATTCTCAGTCATTATGAAGACCTCCCTCTCCGAAGGGCTTTTAAATGGTATCATATAATGCATCGAAGTTGCAATGAAAAGCTATATCGTTTTCGAAATAGTTTGAATAGTCTCAATTGCGCGTTTAGCGTATTCTTCATTTCGTTCTTTTTGTTTTTAATTTTTACAGGCAATTCTTTTAAGAGGCCGAAGTTTGCATTCATCGGCTGGAAGTTCTTCTGATTTGTCGTCGTAATGTAGTGAGCCATGCTTCCGATCGCCGTCTCCTGCGGGAATGTCACAAGATCCTGACCGAGCACAAGTTTGGCGGCATTGATTCCCGCTACAAGACCTGAAGCGGCAGATTCAACATAACCCTCTACACCGGTCATTTGGCCCGCGAAAAACAGATCGTTCCGCTGTTTAAATTGATATGTCGGGTTCAAAAGGCTCGGCGAATTGATAAATGTGTTTCTGTGCATGACGCCGTATCTGACGATATCAACATTTTCAAGGCCGGGGATCAGTTTAAGCACTTCTTTTTGGTCTCCCCATTTTAAATGTGTCTGAAAACCTACAATATTATAAAGCGTTCCCGCCGCGTCATCCTGTCTGAGCTGAACGACTGCATAAGGGCGCTTGCCTGTTTTCGGATCTTCCAGTCCGACCGGTTTCATCGGTCCGAACAGCATCGTTTTCTTGCCTCTTTTCGCCATGACTTCAATCGGCATGCAGCCTTCAAAGAAGATTTCTTTCTCGAATTCTTTTAAAGGAACCGTCTCAGCCGTCGTCAATGCTTCATAGAAACGGTCAAACTCTTCCTCTGTCATCGGGCAGTTTAAGTATGCCGCTTCTCCCTTGTCGTAACGGGATTTTAAGTACACTTTCTCCATATCAAGGCTGTCTTTTTCGACAATCGGCGCCGCCGCGTCATAAAAATACAGATACTCTTCTCCCGTGAGCTCTTTCAGCTGCTGTGAAAGCGATTCTGACGTAAGCGGTCCGGTCGCGATCACCGTCGGGCCTTCCGGAATCTCTGTTACTTCCTCAGTAAGAACCGTTACGTTCGGATGGTTTTTCACGAGATCCGTCACGCTTTGCGCAAATTCATGGCGGTCAACTGCAAGCGCTCCCCCTGCGGGAACCGAGCATTTATCAGCAGATTGAATGATTGCTGAGTCAAGCGCCCGCATTTCTTCTTTTAATACGCCTACCGCATTGGCGAGTGTATTTGAACGGAGGGAGTTGCTGCATACCAGTTCAGCGAATTTATCAGTATGATGGGCTGCCGTCTGCCTGACGGGCCGCATTTCGTATAGTTTTACTTGAATTCCTCGTTTTGCAAGCTGCCATGCCGCTTCACTTCCGGCAAGGCCTGCTCCGATTACATTAACTGTTTGCTGGTTCATTTCTTTTCATCTCCTGTTGTTTGTCCCTTCCACACAAAGAAGGTGAGCAAGGCTCTGCTCACCGCTACTTCTGTGGTTCTTCCTTATAATCGCATTCGACGCATTGGACTTGTATGCCTTTTTTAAGCTTTTTCTCTACGAGCATATTTTCACATTTCGGGCATTTTCGTTCAATCGGTTTGTCCCAAGATACGAAGTCGCATTCAGGATAACGGTCACAGCCGTAAAAGACGCGTTTCTTTTTTGATTTTCGTTCGACAATGTTTCCTTCATGGCACTTCGGACATTTTACGCCGATTTGTTTGACAATCGGTTTTGTATTCCGGCAGTCAGGGAAGTTGGAACACGCCATAAATTTACCGTATCGGCCCATTTTATAAACCATCCGGGAGCCGCATAATTCACAATCTTCATCTGCGTATTCAGGTTCAATTTCCACTTCTTTCATTTCAGCTTCCGCTTTTTTCACGCGTTTTTCGAAATCGGTATAGAAGCTGTCAATGATTTGAACCCATTCTGTCTGGCCATCTTCAACATGGTCAAGGTCTCTTTCCATTTTAGCCGTGAATTCAACGTTGATGATTTCCGGGAAAAACTCCATGATAAGATCCAGCACGATCTGCCCAAGCTCAGTCGGCACAAACCGTTTATTGTCTAATCCCACGTAACCGCGGCGCTGGATGGTGTCAAGAGTCGGCGCATATGTCGAAGGACGGCCGATCCCCAGTTCTTCAAGCGTTTTAACCAGGCGCGCCTCTGTATAACGCGGAGGCGGCTGAGTAAAGTGCTGCTCAGGCTCAATATCTTTCGATAAAACCGCGTCTCCCTCTTTAAGGTCCGGAAGCATGCGGTCTTTTTCTTCCAGCTGATCGTCTTTACCCTCTACATAGACTTTCATGAAGCCGGCGAATTTGACTTTACTTCCGTTTGCCCGGAATGTCAATCCGTTATTGCTGAGATCGACACTCATCGTATCAAGGACGGCAGGCGCCATCTGGCTTGCAACAAAGCGCTCCCAAATCAGCTTGTATAGTCTGAGCTGGTCTCTTCCAAGCACCGCTTTTAAGTCGGCTGGTTTTCTGAGCACTGAAGTCGGGCGGATCGCTTCGTGGGCATCTTGAGCGTTTTCATTTTTCTTTGCCGGTTTCCGTTTTCCCGCTAAGTACTCTTTTCCGTACGCCTGATCAATAAAAGCTGATGCCTCTTCAACGGCTGTATTGGAAATCCGCGTTGAGTCCGTTCTCATATACGTGATGAGTCCGACTGTCCCTTCTTTGCCGAGATCAATTCCTTCATATAATTGCTGAGCGATCATCATCGTTTTCTTCGCTCTGAAATTCAGCTTCCTGGCAGCCTCCTGCTGAAGAGTGGACGTTGTAAACGGCAGAGCGGGATTTCGTTTGCGCTCTTTTTTCGTCACCTTGTCAACTGTATACTTATTGCCTTTCAGCTGAGCAAGGACGGCTTTTACGTCTTCTTCGCTTTTTAAAGGAAGCTTTTTGCCGTTTTTCCCGAAAAATCCGGCTTCAAACGTCTCTTTTCCCTTTAAAAATGAGCCGGTAATCGTCCAGTACTCTTCAGGTTTAAAGTCATTGATTTCCTTTTCCCGGTCGATGATCAACCGGAGCGCAACGGATTGCACACGGCCCGCACTGAGGCCTTTTTTTACTTTTTCCAAAGGATCGGGCTGATTTTGTATCCGACGAGTCTGTCTAGTATGCGGCGCGCCTGCTGCGCATCGACAAGATCCATGTTAATCATGCGCGGATGTTTAAATGATTCTTTAATGGCGTCTTTCGTTATTTCATTAAAGACGACCCGGCAGTCCGAGCTGAGATCCAGATCAAGACTGTGTGCGAGATGCCATGCAATCGCTTCCCCTTCTCTGTCGGGGTCAGCCGCGAGATAGACTTTTTTTGCTTTCTTTGCCGCTGTTTTTAATTCTTTTAAAACAGGGCCTTTTCCGCGGATCGTAATATATTTCGGTTCAAAGTTCTGTTCGATGTCAACTCCCATTTGACTTTTCGGAAGATCCCGGACATGTCCCATTGAAGCTTTGACTTTATATTTCTTCCCTAAATAACGTTCAATCGTTTTCGCCTTTGCCGGCGATTCCACGATGACTAGATAATCAGACATTTTCATCCCCCTCAAGAGGTGTTCTCTCTCTTTTCAAGTATCAATTCATTTTAGAGCTGCCTTTTTATGGCTTTCAACATTTCATTCTTTATGATGAACGTCATTTTATACATGAAAATAATATGCAACTTTAAATCCTCACTATTATTAAATATTACAATACCGTTTGTCAAACGATATTTCAAAAGGGTTCCGTATACTGAACGCATCGGGCGGTCAGCTCTCCGTCAATATCCTCTGCGCATAATACAGCTTTCGCCCCTTCTTGAATGAGTTTTATAGGTCCTCCGGAATATGGATTAAATATGGAACCTGGAACGGCAAATACCTCTCTGCCTTGATCGAGGGCCTGGTAAGCTGTGATTAATGAACCGCTTTTTTCTTTTCCCTGTACGACCACAATTCCTTCACTTAGTCCGCTGATTATGCGGTTTCTCATCGGAAAATGCCATTTTTTCGGCTTTGTTTCAGGAGGATGTTCTGAGAGTAGGAGATGGTGTTCAGCCATGTATTCTGCTAACAGGAGATTTTCCCGGGGATAGATGTGATGGAATCCGCCGGCTATCACGCCGATCGTAAGCCCTTTTGCCCTGATGCTCGCCTTATGAGACAATCCGTCTATACCGGATGCAAGCCCGCTTACAATGACCCAGCCTTTTTTTGAGAGTTCGGCGGAAAGATGCCCAGCCGCTTTTATTCCGTCTTCCGTCGGTTTCCGCGTTCCTACAATCCCGATTTTTCTGCCTTTTTCAAGAAGCGGCGTGTTCCCTTTTGCATACAAGACAGCCGGCGGATCATAAATCGCTTTAAGCCATGTTGGGTAGCGGCTTGATGAAATCGGAATGACAGTAATGCCTTCGCGGCGGTAATCGGACAGAACTTCATCAAGTTCCGGATCCTTGCGCTCTATTTCCCGAAAAATTTCTTCCGGGGCTGTTTTCCCTTCTGATAAAACAGTTAATGGATGCGGATCCGGTAAAAAAGACAGAGAGTGATCAGCTTTCCACCATTTTAATAGAAGAGACGGGGAAATGATTTGATTAATACTGCAGACCATTAAACAGCGCGATGCTTGATCCAAATCTGGCAACCTCCTCTTTTTTCAGCAAAAACAGGAACAGCCGTTACGGCTGCCCCTGCTTCGATCAGTGCGTTTTGCACGTTTCAAATAAGCCTTTTTCTTTTAACACCTTAATCAGCGTTTCACCCATTACAGAAGGGGTTTCCGCGACTTCAATTCCGCAGGCGTTCATCGTTTTGACTTTTTCTTCTGCCGTGCCTTTTCCTCCGGAGATGATGGCGCCCGCATGGCCCATGCGTTTTCCCGGAGGCGCGGTTTTACCGCCGATAAAGCCGACAACAGGCTTCGTCATGTTCGCTTTCACCCACTCAGCCGCTTCTTCTTCAGCTGTGCCGCCGATTTCTCCGATCATGATGACGGCATGTGTTTCAGGATCTTCATTGAACGCTTTTAACACGTCAATAAAGTTCGTGCCGTTGACCGGATCGCCGCCGATCCCTACAGCGGTAGATTGGCCTACGCCTGCTTCTGAAAGCTGATGGACGGCCTCGTATGTCAATGTTCCTGAACGGGATACAACGCCTACATGGCCCTTTTTATGAATGTATCCCGGCATAATGCCGATCTTGCATTCTTCAGGTGTAATAACACCCGGACAGTTCGGCCCTATTAATCTCGTTTTCTTGCCTTCCATAAAGCGCTTCACTTTCACCATGTCCAAAACCGGAATGTGCTCAGTGATACAAATGACAAGGTCAATTTCCGCGTCAACCGCTTCCATAATTGCGTCCGCCGCAAACGGAGCCGGCACGTAAATGACTGACGCATCAGCGCCCGTTGTATGAACCGCTTCTGCGACCGTATTGAATACCGGTACGCCTTCCGCTTCCGTTCCGCCTTTTCCAGGTGTTACACCGCCAACGATATTCGTGCCGTATTCCAGCATCTGCTTTGTATGAAATAAAGCGGTAGAACCTGTAATCCCCTGTACAATAACTCTTGTATCTTTATTGATAAAAACACTCATTATCTGGTCCCCTGCCTTTCATTCTTTCCTAAACTAAGGATACGATTTTCTGTGCGCCGTCTGCCATTGATTCCGCAGATGTGATGTTTAAGCCTGATTCATTCAGGATTTTCTTTCCTAAATCTACGTTTGTCCCTTCAAGGCGCACGACCAGCGGCAATGTCAATCCGACTTGTCTCGTCGCTTCAACAACACCCTCGGCGATGACATCACACTTCATGATGCCTCCGAAAATATTAACGAAAATTCCTTTTACGTTTTGATCGGAAAGAATGATTTTAAAAGCTTCCGTCACTTTTTCTGCGGTTGCGCCGCCCCCGACATCAAGGAAGTTTGCAGGTTCTCCGCCGTAGTGTTTAATGATATCCATTGTAGACATTGCAAGACCCGCGCCGTTTACCATACAGCCGATATTTCCATCAAGGGAAATGTAGCTTAAATCGTATTTTGACGCTTCGATTTCTTTCGGATCTTCTTCATCTAAATCTCTGTATTCCATAATGTCTTTTTGTCTGTATAACGCATTGCTGTCGAAGTTCAGCTTAGCATCCAGCGCCATGACGTTTCCGTCCCCCGTAACGACGAGAGGGTTGATCTCGGCGATGGAGCAGTCCTTCTCAACAAATGCTTTATATAAACCGAGCATAAATTTAGCGGCTTTGCCGACTAGCTCTTTCGGGATGTTAATTGCGAACGCAATTTCCCTTGCCTGATAGCCCTGAAGGCCGACAGCCGGATCAATTACCGCTTTTTAATTTTTCAGGTGTTTTTTCCGCTACTTCTTCAATCTCAGTTCCGCCTTCTTCAGACGCCATTAAAACGATTCTTGAAGTAGCGCGGTCAAGTACAAGCCCGACATAGTATTCCTTTTTAATATCGCAGCCTTCTTCAATAAGTAAGCGTTTTATTACTTGTCCGTCCGGACCCGTTTGATGTGTGACGAGCGTCTTGCCTAACAGTTCTTCGGCATACTCTTTCACTTCATCTTTTGTTTTTGCAATCTTTACCCCACCAGCTTTGCCGCGGCCGCCAGCATGGATTTGCGCCTTTACGACATAAACCGAGCTTGACAGGCTCTCTGCTTTTTCAACTGCTTCCTCTGCTGTAAAAGCCACTTTACCTTCAGGAACAGACACCCCGTATTTTCTGAGGACTTCTTTTCCCTGGTACTCATGGATATTCATTTCCCATCCTCCTAACTTATGTAGCAAAACTAAAAATAGACTGCGCTTTCATTCTATATAATACTGGAAGAATTGTCTAGGGTTCAAAACAAAATCTTTATATCCTTCCAAACATTCTAACTTTTATTTTATTGAAAATATAAATTTAAACGGAGTCCGGGAAATGAATGGTCCTTATTTTTCGTTTTTCAGGGTTTCGTCCAGTCTGTAAACAAATGAAAAAATTTCGGCAACGGTTTCATAGAGCGCCTCCGGTATCTGATCGTCAACCGTCAAATGGCGCATTAATTCGACAAGGGTTCTGTCTTCCTGAATGGGGACCCCAGCCTTCTCAGCTTCTTTTATAATATTTTCCGCCACATGCCCCCTGCCTGTTGCGACAACCTTCGGGGCTTGGTCTTTCTGCCGGTCGTAATGCAGGGCGACAGCTCTTCTTAACGGCGTTTGCTCTTTCATATTTTCACATCCACTTTTCTTCCGCCGTCTTTTTCTATAAACTCTTCCACAAGAGCGCTCTGGTCTTTCGGGCGCCGTTTTTTAGACGTGACGCCTGACAGGCTGAAGCCCGTTTCTTTTACGGCTTCTTTTAAAGCCGGTACGAGAGGGTCGATGGCCGCCTGAAGCTCAAAATCAGTCTCAACCGTAATGGTCATTACATTTTGCTGAATCATGCAGTCCACAACGGTTTCTTGCAGTGTTTCAAGATGCAGCAAAAACAGGAGCCTGCAATGTGACGGATCAAGTTTTCCGTCCGGCTTCTTCCGTCCTTTAAAGAGAACTGTGATATCATTCTCATACGCGGACGCTCCCAGCGGAAATGACAGCACCATCTGCGTAAAGGAAGGGTTATGCTGCTCAATAAACAGCTGGCCGTTTAATTTATGAATAAGCGGTTCCGCCTCTTGTTTAACGGATTGGGGCGCTTCTTGAAGCGTCCGGACGGCTTGGAGGGCCGTTTTCAGCGCTTGTTTCTCCGGCTGCGGAGATACGCCTTTTTCAAGCGCTGTAATGAATGATAATTCATCACGCGTGCCCAATCCTTTTTTGATTTTCTGCAAAAGGCTTAATACATCATGTTTTTCCGCATATTTCAATTCGGTGAGCTGAACGGCTTTTTCGAAAACAGCCGCCTCCTGTTCTGTCAGATGTGCGTTTTGAAGAACAGGTGCTGTTTTAAATGTTTTTTCTTGAGAAATGAAAGCCTTAATGATCTCCGCCGTTACTTTTACAGGGCGGTTTTCAGTTTTTTCTGCCGATGTCATTAATTTCTCTATAATCTGTTTTGCCGTTTTTTCAGGAAGTTCCGGATCTGTCCGCGCACTCGGAGGAGAAGGTTGGCTTGAGACTGCCTTTCCGTTTTCACGAGTCTCCCGGACAAATGGTGATTGTTTTGATTCCGTCCGTTCTCCTTCATCCATCAGCCCGGTTTCTGAGATCGGCATGCGTGCAGCCCCGGCAAGCTTCTTCAAGAGACGTTCTGCATGAAGATCCGTTTCCGCGTTTAACACGTCAGAAACCGCCTCTTTGAGCACAGACAGCTCTTTTGCCGATTGCGGAGCCTGATTGATTGCCTGAAGCAGTCCTGAGAGGAGGCGACGGGTCGGAACCGGATATTTAACGGCATGAATGGCTGACAAGACTTCCGGATGTGCGGGCAGTTCCCGTTTCAGCGCAAATACGATTGTTTCCGCCGCTTTTTTCAATTCGGCGGCCGGAAGCGATTCAGCCCAGCGGATGCAGGCTTTGAGACTGTTTTCCGTCATCGGCAGCTTCTGCTGCATAAACGTTTCGGCAATCTGCAGAGACACAGGGCCCGGTTTGACGGAAAGAGCGTTTAACAGTCTACCCGCCGCTTCCTGAACGGTTTTCGGGCTTCCTTCGAATTGGTCGATGACATGAAGCCGGCCCGTTTTTTCCGCCGGCTGTTTGTCATAAGAAAACCAGTAATACGCCTGCGGTCGGAGGGCGGTTTCAAGCTTTCCCTGCATCGTCCGGCCGCCGATCTGGATAAGAGCGCTTTGATCGTCCAGCAAACGGAGAACCTTCCCTAACAGCAGCCTTTGAGTACCGCTGTCTTTACCGCCGTCCTGCCGGTCCGTAGGGATTTCCGCCGTCAGCTGTCTGAAAGCCGCTTGGATTTCGCCGCTAATGTTCATGTCTTAAGCCTCTTTTCTAACAATAAGATTGAACGGGAGCGAACGTTTTTCGGTGAATAGTTGTCGGTCCGTATGCCTGAAGAGCTTCAAGATGTTCTTTCGTTCCGTAGCCTTTATTTTTTTCAAAGCCGTACATGGGGTAGGTTTTGGCGTACTCAGCCATGAGACGGTCCCGCGTTACTTTTGCTATGCAGGCTCCGGCGGCAATTGACACGCTTTTGGCATCCCCTTTTATAACTGATGACTGCGGAATGTCAAGCGGAAGGGTCATGGCATCAACAAGCAGATAATCAGGTGTTTCCGTTAAAGCATTGACGGCTTTTACCATCGCCAGTCTCGCAGCCTCATAAATGTTGATCCGGTCAATAACGTCCGCATGGACAATGCCGACTCCTACAGCCGCCGCTTCTTCCGTGATCCGGCTGTAATACTCCTCGAGCTTCTTTTCCGACAATTTCTTCGAGTCCGTGAGACCGAGAATCTCGCATTCTGCCGGCAAAATGACGGCGCCGGCGACAACCGGTCCGGCAAGCGGCCCTCTTCCGGCTTCGTCAACACCCGCAATCAGGCGGAAGCCCTTTTTGGATGACAGTCTTTCGTATGCCGTCATGTTCAGCCATTGCTCTTTAAGAGCTTTTTCCTTCGCGTGCTTTTTCAGCCATTGCTCTAAAAGCGTCTGTACGCTTTTTCTCGGGTCTTTCTCACATTGGGCAAGGAAGGGGTCGCTTTCGTCCCTGATCTCTTGCAGGCGTTCTTTTACGCTTTTTACGGTTAATGTATTCACGTTCTCTTCTCCCTTACATTATGTATATCGGTATTCTGCGGAAAAAATAAAGACCCGCATCGCTGCGCGTCTTTATTCTGATGGTGCTTCAAATGAAAGCCTGCCGAATTTTTCCGTACGGATGTCCCGAATGATGACTTCCGTTGTTTTATCATAGTCAACCATTCCGCCGCCCATCAAACAGCCGCGTTTTTCACCGATCGCGTCGAAAAGAGCGGCGATATCCTCAGGGATTTCCTGAAGTCCGTAGCGCTCCTTCAAACGGTCGGGATAATGCTCTTCCAGAAAGCGCAGCCCGAAAACAGCCACATCCTGCAGGTTGATAATCGTATCTTTAATCGCCCCGGTGATCGCCAGGCGCAAGCCGACAAGCTCATCTTCAAATTTAGGCCATAAAATTCCCGGTGTATCGAGCAGCTCTAATTCCTTGCCTACCTTTACCCACTGCTGTGAAGTGGTAATGCCGGGCCTGTCTCCCGTCTTGGCAATGTTTTTTTGGCCAGCCGGTTAATGAGCGTAGACTTGCCGACATTCGGAATGCCGATGATTAATGCGCGGATTGCTCTCGGCCTAATGCCTTTTGCTTTCATTTTATCGAACTTATCCTTCAACAGCTCTTTCGAGGACGGCACGATTTGATGCAGTCCCTGCCCGTTAACGGAGTTTATTGAAAGAGAGGGAATGCCCTGTTCCTGAAAGTGGTCCTTCCACTGGGCAGTCACAGCCGCATCCGCCTTATCGGCTTTATTTAAAAGCATAATGCGCGGCTTATTTTTTAAAATCTCCTCAATCATCGGATTTCTCGATGACATCGGGATTCTCGCATCCACCAATTCGTATACGATATCAATTAATTTCAGTTTTTCTGTTACTTCCCGTCTCGCTTTAGCCATATGGCCCGGGAACCATTGAATGGTCATGTGACTTCGACACCTGCCTTATTTACCGGAACCGGATGTTCCGATGATCTCTTATGTATTTTACGTTGCTTGTTCCGCTTTTACAAATTTCATATAAAAAAGAGCCTGTTACGGGTAACAAGCTCTTTTCGTTCGTTATCATTATCGTCTGATTTCTTTAATACGAGCCGCTTTTCCGCGAAGTTCACGCAGGTAGTAAAGCTTAGCGCGACGTACTTTACCGTAACGTACAACTTCGATTTTCGCGATTTTTGGTGTGTGTACAGGGAATGTACGTTCAACGCCAACACCGTAAGAAATCTTACGAACTGTGAACGTTTCGCTGATTCCACCACCACGACGCTTGATCACAACACCTTCGAAGATCTGGATACGCTCACGGTTACCCTCAACAACTTTTACGTGTACACGTAAAGTGTCACCAGGACGGAACGCAGGAAGATCAGTGCGAAGCTGTTCTTTTGTGATATCTTGAATTAGTTTTTGCATCGTTTTCAACTCCTTCCAACAGATGCTCTTGGCCACAACTGCAAGGCACAGCGGAACATCGTTTTCAAGCTTCTGAAGGATAAGCCTCCTTAAGCCACAAGTAGTATCTTATCATATCTTCATCACCTGCGCAATAGAATCTATTCGTTTTCCCACTCGGAAATCCATTTTCTTTGCTCATCAGTGAGAGGATAGTTTTCAAGAAGATCCGGACGTCTTAAAAAGGTTCTTCTGATTGATTCTTTATTGCGCCATTCTTGTATTTTGGCATGGTTGCCGGACAGAAGGGTCTCAGGCACTTTTAAGCCTTTATAATCTGCTGGCCTCGTATAGTGCGGATGCTCTAAAAGCCCCGTGCTGAAGGAATCCTCCACGTGGGATGCTTCTTTTCCGAGGACGCCCGGCAAAAGCCTGACAACGCTGTCGGCAATCATCATGGCAGGGAGCTCTCCCCCGGTCAGCACAAAATCCCCGATGGAGATTTCATCAGTGACAAGATGTTCCCGGATCCGTTCATCATACCCTTCATAATGTCCGCAAATAAACATGAGATGTTCCTCTTCCGCCAGCTCCTCGGCTTTCTTCTGCGTATAACGCTCACCTTGCGGGCAGACGAGAATAATGCGCGGCTTGGCGTCCGTACCGGCTGTCAGCTTTTCAACCGCATCAAATACGGGCTGCGGCTTTAACACCATCCCGGCTCCCCCGCCGTACGGGTAATCATCAACCGTTTGGTGTTTATTATCCGAAAAAGCCCGGAAATTGATGACGTCAAAACGGACAGCCTCTTTTTCCTGTGCTTTTTGCAGAATGGATGAGCCGAGCACCCCTTGAAACATTTCGGGAAACAGTGTTAAAAAGTCGATTTTCATTCGTCTATTAACCCTTCCATTACATGAATCTTAATTTTCTTCTCATTTATATTAATATCCTTTACCACAGAAGCAATATACGGAATGAGCGCATCTTTTTTGCCTTTTCTTGCAACCACCCATACGTCATTAGCCCCGGGCGTCAAGATTTCCTTCACTGTGCCGATCAGTTCCCCGTCTTCTGACACAACCTCGCAGCCGATGATTTCATGAAAATAAAATTCATCTTCTTCAAGCTCTCCCAAGTCTTCTTCAGGGACTTTGATCACCATGTTTCTTAAGTGTTCGACTTCATTGAGACTCGGCATTTCTTTGAATTGCAGCAGGTGAAACTGTTTGTGAAGCCTGTGGGCGCTGACCGTTACTTTGATTGGCTCCGCAGCCCCTTCCGCAAACAAATAGAGCGTATTGCCGGGCTTGTACCGTTCTTCGGCGAAGTCCGTTTTAGAAATGACCCGCACTTCGCCTTTAATGCCGTGGGTATTTACAATTTTGCCTACATTAAACCATCTGTTTGTCATATTATCACCTCGGGCGGATTTCAATTACTACCCCGTCTTTTATGACGATGGTATTTGCCGCTGTTTTTTCATGCCAGTTATCACCGACATTGATTGAAAGCAGCGCATCGATCTCCTTTTCCTTCACTTCGCTTCCAAGCGGGAGCGACTCTGTCTGGCTTATTTGGAAATCGATCATTTTGATTTTGTCTTGTCTTTTTTCAATGGCTTTTTTAAAAGATTCCGCTACATCGGGATTCTGCTGATCTTTTTCATGTTTTCTAAGCTGAAAATAGAGCTGGCTGCATTCTCGTTCAAGCGTTTGCTTTTTTTCTGCAAAAGAGGCCAAAAGCTTTTCCTTGCTTTGCTCGGTCAGAACCTGCATAACGGTTACCCTGTGAATAATCTGCATAGGACCAGACTCCCCACTCTTCCAACATATTTCTGTTCATTTGCCTTTTTTACGTGTAAAAAAAGGGGAGGTGCCGGCCCTCTCCCTTTTTCAGTCAAATATTTCAAATTGAACTTTCTTAGAAGACTGTGCGCCAGCTGCAAAAACGACGGTTCGAATCGCTCTTGCAGTCCGGCCTTGCTTTCCGATAATCTTACCGGTATCTGACTTATTGACAGATAAGCGCAGCGCAATCTTTTGATCAGTCTCTTCCTTTGTGACCGTTATGTCTTCCGGATGGTCGACAAGCGGAGCCACAATGCTGACAATCAAATCTTCCAAGTTCTGATCAGTCATTACTTGCCTTGTTTAGCGTTGTGGAATTTTTCCATAATTCCTTGGCTTGAGAACAAGTTGCGGACTGTATCAGAAGGTTTAGCTCCTGTTTGCAGCCATTTAAGAGCAAGCTCTTCGTTGATTTTCACTTCAGCCGGCTTTGCAACCGGGTTGTATGTGCCGACTGTTTCGATGAAACGGCCGTCACGCGGTGAACGAGAATCTGCTACAACAATACGATAGAAAGGAGATTTTTTTGCTCCCATACGTTTTAAACGAATTTTTACTGCCATTTTACTAGCACCTCCGAAAATATTTCAACAAGATAGTATATTAACAATGATAAAAGTGTTTGTAAAGTGTTTTTCTTAACAACGGTTTTATCATGTATAACCGATTACATAAAAGGTAATTTAAAGCCTTTTTCTTCCCTTTTGACATGTTGGTCATCTGCTTCATCATTTTTTTCATTTCCTCAAACTGCTTTAAAAGACGGTTGACTTCCTGAACGGATGTTCCGCTTCCTTTGGCAATCCGCTTCCGCCGGCTGGCGTTAATAATATCCGGCTGTTCTTTTTCAAGAACAGTCATTGATTTAATGATCGCTTCCACATGATTCAGCTGTTTTTCATCGACTTGGATGTTTTTTAAGCCTTTCATTTTGCCTGCGCCGGGCATCATTTGCAGCAGTTCGTCAAGAGGCCCCATGTTTCGGACCTGGCCGAGCTGCTCCAGAAAATCATCCAATGTGAAGCTCATCGTTCTCATTTTCTGCTCAAGCTCTTTGGCTTTGTCTTCATCAACGGTCGCCTGAGCTTTTTCAATCAGCGTCAGCACGTCACCCATTCCGAGAATCCGGGATGCCATCCGTTCAGGATGGAACGCTTCAAGAGCATCGAGCTTTTCTCCCATTCCGGCGAATTTAATCGGCGTTTCGGTGACCGCGCGGATAGAAAGCGCCGCACCTCCGCGGGTATCCCCGTCAAGCTTTGTTAAAATGACGCCCGTTAAACCGAGCTGGTCATTAAAGCTTTTGGCGACGTTTACCGCATCCTGACCGGTCATTGAGTCGACGACAAGGAAAATTTCCTCAGGATTTGCGACTTCCTTTACACCGGAGAGCTCATCCATCAGTTCATGATCGATGTGCAGCCGTCCGGCGGTATCTAAAATCACATAATCATGATGCTCTTCCTTCGCTTTTTCAATCGCCTGTCTGGCAATTTCCACCGGGCTGACCTGATCGCCAAGCGAAAAGACCGGCATATCAAGCTGTTTCCCCAGTGTTTCCAGCTGTTTAATCGCGGCGGGGCGGTAAATATCCGCAGCCACGAGCAGCGGTTTGCGGTTATGTTTTTTGCGCAGCAGGTTGGCAAGCTTCCCCGTGGTTGTCGTTTTACCGGCACCTTGGAGCCCGACCATCATAATAACGGTCGGCGGGCGTTTGGCGGCGGCAATTTTGCTTTCTTCGCCGCCCATCAGCTCGGTAAGCTCTTCTTTTACGACTTTAATAACCTGCTGACCGGGTGTCAGACTCTGCATGACGTCCTGTCCGACAGCCCGTTCACTTACTTTTTTCACAAAATCCTTTACGACTTTAAAGTTAACGTCAGCCTCAAGAAGCGCAAGACGGACTTCACGCATCATCTCTTTTACGTCTTGTTCGCTGACTTTTCCTTTTCCGCGGATTTTTGAAATCGTCTTTTGCAGTCGGTCGGCTAATCCTTCAAATGCCATTGTTTGCCGCCTCCTAATCTAATTTCTCAAGCGCTTCAATCAGAGCCGTCATTTTTTCCTCTTCCTGCAAGCCGGAAGCAAGCTCTTTCAGCTTTGTAAACATTTCTTTACGCTCCTGAAACTTTTTAAAAAGGAGCAGTTTTTCTTCATATTGTTCAAGCATCGCTTCAGTCCGTTTGATGTTATCGTAAACGGCTTGCCTTGAAACGTCATACTCTTCGGCTATTTCACCAAGGGAGAAATCGTCCAGATAATAAAGCGACATATAGCTCTTTTGTTTTGACGTCAGCAACGACTGATAGAAGTCAAACAAATAGTTCATTCTCGTCGTTTTTTCGAGCGACATTTGAGCTCTCCCCTTTGTTAAGTCAAATCCCTTTACAAAAACTTAGTTTACATGGTTTCAGAGCGTGTGTCAAGTTTTTATCTTGTCAAAGCATGATGCTCTTTTTACATAATAAGAATAAGTGTTTTCAAAAAAATTCATACAGACCGTCGTTAAAATACTCGAATTCTTGTTTTGATACACGATAGCGGCAATAGCCTTCGTAAAAAGCATTGAGGCATGCTTCATTTGTGACAAAACGACTGATCGCTAATGATTCATCATATCGCGGATCTCCCGCCGATATTCCCGCAGCATCGATAAACAGATAGACCTCTCCGTCTTTCACCAGCACATTATCAGTCGTGCAGTCACCGTGAATCATTGTCTGCTGAACAGGAACAGGCCTGTACCTGTCCAAATCCTTCAAAAGCTCTGCACTTCCTTCAGCTTGTCCTTTTTTGACATATTCCGCGGCTCGTTTGATTTGCAGATCGAGCCAGTCTGTTTCCGGCTGTAAACCAGAGACCATTTCGGTTTCATGCAGCCGTTGCAGAAACTGGCCGAAACTTTTGATCAGCTTTTTCTTTTCAGTATCCCCTTTTGCTTTTCTTAAAGCCGAAGTCAGGGTGATTCCATCCTCAAATGACATGATGATATGGCTGGCATGCTGTTCCTGTATCATCCCATAATAAATAGGAACAGGCAGACGACGAGTTTCCGTCAGTTGTTGTAAAACGAAGGCTTCTCTCATTAACCATTCCCGATACTTCTGTTGAAAAGAACTTTTCAGCAGAAATGCGTCTTGGCCGGTCACTATTTTTCGAACGGTTGAAGTGCCTCCCTGTTCATCCAGCAGCGACATATGGTTTATCGCGCCGATCTTACTTTCCAATTCAGCTTTAAGCCATTTGTCCAACAACTGCCCCCTCCATTCCGATCTATCAATGCGTATAAAAAACGAGTATAAAACCGTCCCTTTTATACTCGTTTTTATTCATTAATCCTCGGCTTTTTCAACTAAATCCGAAAAGAGACCGTATACGTAAGATTCTGCATCAAACCGCTGGAGATCGTCAACCTTTTCTCCAAGGCCGACCAGTTTCACGGGGATGTGAAGCTCATTGCGGATCGCCAGGACGATACCGCCTTTTGCGGTGCCGTCAAGCTTCGTTAATGCGATACCCGTCACATTCGTCGCTTTGGAGAATTCTTTCGCCTGTGCCATCGCATTCTGGCCTGTCGTCGCGTCAAGCGCAAGGAGAACCTCATGCGGAGCCTCAGGCACTTCGCGTTCGATGACGCGTTTGACCTTTTCAAGCTCTTTCATTAAGTTAACTTTATTCTGAAGGCGGCCGGCCGTATCACAAATCAGCACATCCGCTCCTCTTGCTTTAGCCGCGTGTACGGCATCATAAATAACCGCCGCAGGGTCGCTTCCGGCAGCCTGCTTAATGACAGGCACGCCTGTACGCTCTCCCCACACTTCAAGCTGTTCAATCGCCCCGGCTCTGAAGGTGTCTCCGGCAGCGAGCACAACGGATTTGCCTTCATTCTTCAGCTTATGGGCAAGTTTTCCGATCGTTGTCGTTTTTCCGACGCCGTTTACCCCGACAAGCAGAATAACGTTCAAACGCCCGTCCTGAATATTTAATTCAGAAATCTGTTCGTCGCCGCTGTTATAAATGTCGACAAGCTTTTCAGAAATGACGGACTGCACTTCCTGAGGATCCTGGATGTTTTTCAGCTTCACTTCTTTCTTGAGCTCATCAATCAGCTCCATGACGGTTGTAAAACCTACGTCAGCGCCAATCAGCACCTCCTCAAGCTCCTCGAAGAAATCCTCGTCGACTTTCCGGTAGCGGGAGACGAGTTCGTTCACTTTATTTGAGAAGGAATTTCTTGTTTTTTCAAGACCATCTTTAAATTTTTCAGAGACGGAGTCTGTCTGTTTCGTGATTTTCTCTTTTAATTTTTTAAAAAAGCTCATCTTTCAACCTCTTTCCTCGTTACTGAACGAATTCTTTTGTTTCTTCCAGTTTGACCGAAACCATTCGGGAAACGCCGGATTCCTGCATCGTAACACCGTAGAGGACATCCGCTTCTTCCATGGTGCCTTTTCTGTGGGTGATGACGATAAACTGGCTGTCGCCGCTGTATTTTTTTAAATATTGCGCAAACCTGAATACATTGGCTTCATCAAGCGCAGCTTCCACTTCATCAAGGACGCAGAACGGCACGGGCCTTACTTTCAGAATAGAGAATAAAAGGGCAATGGCAGTCAGCGCCCGTTCTCCCCCTGACAAAAGATTTAAGTTTTGCAGTTTTTTGCCCGGAGGCTGCGCGATAATGTCCACCCCGGAATTAAGAAGATCATTCGGATCAGTCAGCTTCAGTTCAGCCCGTCCTCCTCCGAATAAAGAACGGAACACATCGTTGAATTGAGAACGGATCTGGATAAACGTTTCATGGAATCGCTTCGTCATTTCAGAATCCATTTCTTCAATGACTTGAAACAGTGTGTTTTTCGCTTCCGTCAGGTCATTTTTCTGCTCTGTTAAAAACTGATACCGTTCGTTTACTCTTTCAAACTCATCGATGCTGCCGAGATTGACCGTTCCGAGCTCTTCAATTGAAAGCTTGATCAGTTTGACCCGTTTTCTCGCCTCTTCAGGCTCGAGTTCAAGCTGATATTGTTCTTTTGCCCCTTCAAAGGATAAGCTGTACTCCTCGCGTAAATACTGCAAGAGATTATCAAGCTCAACTTCCATCCGGCCGAGTTTTACCTCTTCATCTTTCAGAATGTCCGTTTTTTGCTTGTACAGACGCTTCATCTCTTTCAGCTCAAGCTCGTTCGTATCAAGCGCCCGCTGTAGCTTCACACGCTGATCGCGCCGGCTGGCGATCAATTCGATCGTTCTCGTTTTATCGTGAAGCTTATGATGGGCTGCTTCTTCAAGCTGCTCCTCACCGCTTGTGCTGGACGTCATCTCTGAGGTCAGGAGGCTTAAATCTTCCCGTGTTTCTTTCAGAGCGAGCTGCGTTTCTTCAAGCTCTTTTTTCAGCCTTTTGAGGTTGTCTTCTTCACTCGAACAAGCCTGTTCTTTTTTCGCAGCAGCCACTTTACATTCCGTCAGTTCATGAGAGAGCGTTTCTTTTGTTGAGGATAGGGTCTGCTTTTGTTTTGTCAGCCTTTCCATCTCTTCCTCAAGCTCT
This sequence comes from Paenibacillus lentimorbus NRRL B-30488, assembly GCF_000411595.1. Taxonomy (NCBI): domain Bacteria; kingdom Bacillati; phylum Bacillota; class Bacilli; order Caryophanales; family Paenibacillaceae; genus Paenibacillus; species Paenibacillus lentimorbus. The sequence goes on from NZ_ANAT01000006.1 coordinate 386,191, forward strand.
TTCAGCTGGCCGGATGCCTCACTCAGCTGTTCTTCCAGAGCTGATTTGCGCGTCTCTTTTTCCCGGCTGCTTTCCGTCAGTGATGCTTTCTCCTGATCGTAAAGCTCCAGATGGGTATTGATGTTCTTTTCAGCGACTTCGAGTTCATACAGCCTGCCTTTTACATCCTGCTGCTTTGTTCTGTAAGATTCACCGTCTTCACGGAGACCGCTCAGCGTATGTTCAAGCTCTTGAATGGCCTGCTTCAGCGTTTTGACCTCTTTTTCGAGCAGAGCTGTTTTTCTTCCATTTCGGCAAGCCGCGCAGTCACCGTCTCAAGCTCACGGCTTCTGCCGAGCAGAGAATTGTTTTCTTTTTGACCGCGCCGCCTGTCATTGATCCGCCTGGATTGACGACATCACCCTCAAGCGTCACGATGCGGTAGCGGTGCCCGAGAAGCTTGGCCAGTTCATTCGCGCCTTTTAAATCTTCAGTGATCAGCACGGTGCCGAGAAGGTTTTGAATGACATTCCGATACGCGGCATCATATGTGACAAGCCCGCTCGCTGTGCCGAGGAAAGACGGATGCTTCTGAGCCGTCTGTTCATCACGGGTTTGGAGCTGGCGCGGTTTCATAACCGTAAGCGGCAGGAACGTCGCACGGCCGAAGGAATTCTGTTTTAAATATTGAATCGCTTTCCGCGCCGCCTGCTCGTCGTCTGTGACAACGTGCTGCGCCGCTGCGCCGAGTGCAATCTCGATCGCCGTTTCATATTTTTGTTCGGTGGCAATCAGTTCGAGAACGGCGCCGCGGATGCCGCCGAGCTGCTCTTTCTGCTTCAGCACTTCTTTTACGCCTTGGTAAAATCCTGAAAAATCGCCTTGCATCGTTTCAAGCATATCTTTTTTGGATCTGGCCTGCTGGACGAATTGATATGCCTGATACAGCGCTGATTCTTTCTTTTCATATTGGCGTTTTTTCTGTTCATATGCTGTCTGGACTTCGCGAAAGCGGACGACCTGATTGTGAATATCCTCTTCAACGGCAGCCAATTCTTCTTCGCACGCCGCTTTGCGGACTGTAATATCGTTACGTTCTTCAAGATATTTTTCATTGTTTGCGGTCAGTCTCGCCTGCTGGACCGCAGATTGGGACATCTGGTCATCTAAAAGCTGCAGCTCGTTGCGAATCGACGCCTGGCTGTTTAACAATTCAAAGTAATCGCTTTTTAATTGTTCAATTTTCTCTTCTACATTTTCATTATGCAGACTGAGAGCCTGCTGCTTTTCTTTCACTTGGGCGTTTAACCGCTTCACTTCCGCACGCAGCTTATCATAGACGGCAGACTGTTTTTCAATGTCCGCTTTCAGTTCGGCTTCTTTGTTCGTGTAATGTGTAACGGATTCCTCAAGCTGTTCCCGGTTTTGCGCGGCGTTTTTTTTGCGCTCTTTCAGCACTTCTTTCCGGCCTTCCAGCTTTTCCAGCTCTTCACTTGTCACGAGCAGAACCTGCTGCAGTTCGTTGACGGATTCATCAAGCGCGTGGATTTTATCTCTCGTCTCTTCTATCATCGCTTCTTTTGCGGATAGAGCCGATGATTCCGCCAATTCTTCTTCTTTAGCAGCCTGCACCTTGTCTTTTAAACCCGACCATCTGCCATGCAGTTCTTCGATATCAAAGGCGGTAAGGGCAATTTCGACATGCTCAAGCTCTTTCTTTTTTCTAAGTAGTCTTTGGCGATTGAAGCCTGGATTTTCAGCGGTTCGACCTGATCTTCAAGCTCGTGGAGAATATCTTCCACCCTGTTTAAGTTATCCTGCGTCTCAAACAGTTTGTTTTCCGCTTTTTTCTTTCTTGTTTTATATTTCAGCACGCCGGCCGCTTCTTCAAAAATACTGCGGCGGTCTTCCGCTTTGCTGCTGAGAATCTCTTCGACTTTCCCCTGGCTGATAATAGAGAATGCTTCTTTTCCGAGCCCGGAGTCCATAAATAAGTCAATGATGTCTTTCAAACGGCACTGCTGATTGTTGATGAGAAATTCACTCTCTCCGGAACGGTACACCCGTCTCGTCACGCTGACTTCGTGGTAATCGATCGGGAGAAAATGATCTTCATTATCAAGCGTTAACGTGACTTCGGCAAGGTTCAACCGCTTGCGCGAATCACTTCCCGCAAAAATGATATCTTCCATTTTTCCGCCCCGAAGCGAGCGGGCTGATTGTTCGCCGAGCACCCAGCGGATGGCTTCGGTAATGTTGCTCTTTCCGCTGCCGTTCGGACCGACAACGGCCGTGACGCCTTTTACAAAGTCAACGGATATCCGTTCTGCAAATGATTTAAATCCTATAACGTCTAAACGTTTGAGGAACATCCCAGATCCTCCTTATCGTATAAGTATCTCAATATTATCATAATCACCCGCTTATATCAGGCGCAGACATACTGAAATCCCCCTAGGGATACAGGGGGATTTTATTGTTTCGTATGATGTTTTTGCAATTTTGCAAGAGCTTCCTGTGCCGCATGCTGCTCGGCTTCTTTTTTGGAACGTCCGTTCCCGATACCGAGCGCCTCACCTTTAAGAGAGACCAGCGCCTCGAATTCCCGGTTGTGGGCAGGCCCTTTTTCATTGAGAATTTTGTACTCAAGCGATCCTTTTCCGTCCCGCTGTACAAATTCTTGAAGCTGGCTTTTGAAATCCATCACATGAGAAAAAGCACCATCGTTTATTTTAGGGAACACGTACACTTTCAGGAATTGCTGAACCGGGTCAAGGCCCTGATCCAGATACAGTGCGCCGATAAACGCTTCAAACACATCCGCTAAAAGCGCAGGACGCTTTCTGCCGCCCGTCATTTCTTCTCCTTTTCCCAAGAGAACAAGATCGCCGAATGACAATTCGTGGGCAAGTGAGACGAGTGACGGCTCGCATACGATAGCGGCTCTCAGCTTCGTCAAATCTCCTTCACTCATGGCCGGATATTTGGCAAATAAGAATTGGGAGATCGTCAGTTCCAAAACAGCGTCACCTAAAAATTCAAGCCTTTCGTTGTCTTCATACGGCTTTTTCCGATGCTCATTCACATAAGATGAATGTGTAAATGCTTGATACAAAAGTTTCTCGTTTTGAAAATGAACCGAAATCCGTTCTTGGAACTCTTTAAATTGCTCTATTTTTTTATAGAACTTTTTTTATCTTTAAAATGTGAGTGTTTTGACATAGTAACCTCCATAGGCACATCAGGTTCACCGCGCTCCCCGCCGTAAACGGAATCGGCAGCGCGTACAGCGTCAGACGCCGGTAACCGAACGATTAAAGGGCTAAAGCCCCGCTGTCAGGCGGGACTTTTAGCATCAGCTTATTGCTGGTTTTGTATGTAGTTCACAGCGTCGCCGACTGTTGCAATCTTTTCAGCATCTTCGTCAGAAATCTCCATATCAAACTCGTCTTCAAGTTCCATAACAAGCTCAACTACATCTAGGGAATCAGCACCTAAGTCTTCCTTGAAAGAAGCTTCAAGTTTGACGTCAGCTTCATCAACGCCAAGGCGGTCTACGATGATTTTCGTTACACGCTCTAATGTATCTGCCATAGCAATTCACCTCCCCTCAAGTATTATAGAGGATTCGTTTTTAAAAAACTAGAGAAACTAGGATGAAATTTTAAAAACAAATCTTTACATCACCATTCCGCCGTCAATATGAAGGGTTTGGCCCGTCATATAACGCGATCCTTCAGAAGCAAGGAACGTAACAACGCTGCTGATATCGGAAGGATCACCGAAACGCGCGAGCGGAATCTGCTTCAGCATTTCATCTTGGACTTCTTTAGAAAGCTTGTCCGTCATATCTGTGGAAATAAAGCCCGGAGCAATGGCATTGACCGTAATATTGCGGCTCGCAAGCTCTTTGGCTGATGACTTCGTTAAGCCGATTACACCGGCTTTTGCCGCCACATAGTTCGCCTGGCCGGGGTTTCCGCTGACGCCGACGATTGATGATACGTTGATAATCCGGCCGGAGCGCTGTTTCATCATCTGTCTTGTCACGGCTTTCGTGCAGTTGAATACACCTTTTAAGTTAATGTTAATGACGTCATCCCATTCATTTTCTTTCATTCTCATCAGAAGATTGTCTTTTGTGATCCCCGCATTGTTCACGAGAATGTCAATTGAAGAAAATGCAGCGACAGCCTCTTTCATCATGTTTTGTACTTCTTCGGAATTTGATACATCGGCTTTTACCGCGATCGCGTTTCGGCCCAAAGATTTGATTTCATCTACGACTTCGTTCGCTTTCGCTTCATTCCCGGAGTAGTTGACTACTACGTTACAGCCGTTTTTCGCAAGATCAAGCGCGATCGCCCGCCCGATTCCGCGGGACGCTCCCGTTACCACTGCTGTTTTTTCATTAAGCATCCTGATTCTCCTCCTTCAGCGTTTGAATCGCCAGTTCGATGGTTTCATGGTCAGAAACCGCGATTGTTTTAAGGCGGCGGTTCACTTTTTTCACAAGGCCTGAAAGCACTTTTCCCGGCCCGATTTCAACAAACGTCGTGACGCCTTCGTCAATCAGTTTGTTAATGGTTTCTTCAAAGCGAACAGGTGAATACAGCTGTTCGATCAGTTTTTTCTTGATATCGTCTTTTTCTGTCATAACGTCAGCCGAAACGTTTGAAATCACGGGAACAGCCGCATTTTTTAACTCACAGGCGCTGAGCACCTCCTCGAGTTTTTGCGCTGCCGGCTTCATTAATTCAGAATGGAACGGTCCGCTTACTTCTAATGGGATTGCCCGTTTTGCTCCGTTGTTTTTCGCTTCTTTTGAAGCCAGCTCCACGCCTTTTGCCGTTCCGGAAATGACGATTTGGCCGGGGCAGTTCAAGTTTGCAAGCTGTACGAGATGACCGTTTTCCGTCACTTGATCCGTTACCTTTTTCAAGGACTCCGCATCCATGCCGAGAATAGCGGCCATGGCGCCTTCTCCGGCCGGCACGGCTTCATTCATGAATTCTCCCCGTTTTCTTACCGTGTAAACGGCATCCTTAAATGTCATCGCTCCCGCCGCAACAAGCGCCGAATATTCTCCGAGGCTGTGGCCGGCGGTGAAATCAGGCGTGATGCCGGATTCTTTAAACTTTTCCAATACGGCGATGCTCGTTGTCAACAGCGCAGGCTGCGCATTGTATGTAAGGGTTAATTCTTCGGCGTCGCCTTCAAAAATGAGCGAGCTCAGCTTTGTTTCAAGCGTTTCATCCGCTTCATCAAAAATACGTTTTGACGCTTCTTCGCGTTCGTACAGGTCTTTTCCCATACCGATATATTGTGATCCCTGTCCGGGAAATAAAAATGCAATCTTACTCATGATGCGGTAACCTCCAGACTACTCATCTGTTTTTTCTTCTTTTACTTCTTCTTCTATAAATGCGGCCACGTTTTGGCTGACCATTTCTCTCGCCTGGCGCAGCGCATGGTAAACAGCGCGTGCGTCAGAAGAGCCGTGCGCTTTAACGACGGGCGCTTTCAAACCGAAAAGACTCGCCCCGCCGTACTCAGAATAGTCCATTTTCAGTTTCATTTCCATCAGCTTCGGCTTCAGCACTCCCGCTGCGAGCTTAGAAACAAAACTTGAAGTCAGTGTATCTTTCAGCATTTTGAAAATCGATAACGCTGAACCTTCCAATGTTTTCAACGTGACGTTGCCCGTAAAGCCGTCTGTGACAATGACGTCAGCAGCGCCTTCGAGCAAGTCTCTCGCCTCAACGTTTCCGACAAAATTCACGTTTGTTTCTTTTAATAGTTCAAACGTCTTTTTTGTCAGGTCGTTTCCTTTCTTTTCTTCCGTGCCGACATTTAACAATCCGACGCGGGGCGAGCTGATTCCGAGAACCTGCCGGGCATATACAGATCCCATAATTCCGTACTGGACGAGATGCTCCGGTTTGGCATCGACATTGGCTCCCACGTCCAAAAGAAGGAAACCGTCGCCTGAAACGGTCGGAAGCGTCGGCGCAAGCGCAGGCCGGTCGATTCCTTTAATTCTGCCGACGATAAACAGTCCGGCTGTCATGAGTGCGCCCGTATTCCCCGCTGAGATGCAGGCGTCCGCTCTGTTTTCAGCCACTTCCTGCGCCATCAGCACCATAGAAGAGTTTTTCTTTCTGCGTACGGCGCGGACCGGTTCATCCGTCGGTTCAATCACTTCATCGGCGTGCAACACAGTGATGCGGTCTGATGTTGTTGGCAAGTGTGATTCTATCGTTGTCTTGTCACCGACCAGCGTAATATGAAGATCGTCAAATGCCTCAATACTCTTCATTACTCCGTCAATAACAGCTTTGGGTGCGTTGTCGCCCCCCATTGCATCTACAGCTATTCTCATGCATGCTCCACCTTTATGATTGTTTTGAACGGTACATGTCAAAGCTGCCGGAGAACACGACTTCTTCTCCCACATAGCTGTTGACTTCAACTACCGTTCTGCCTTTTTCTTTTTCGACTGCCGTCACTTTGGCTTTCGCAACGACGCGCTCGCCTTCTTTCACCTGTCTTGTAAAGCGGATATTTGCGCTTGCGGTCAGCGCCAGCTCATCATCAATGACGGCTACGGCGAGTGAGTTCGCCTGCGCAAACAAATGATGCCCCCGCGCAATTTGATTGCGGCTGAAGACATGCTCGCGTCTTACTTCTAATATGGAAATGGCCTGGCCGTCAAGCTCCAGATCAATAATTTCACCGATCACTTCGTCTAAAGACAGTGATTTCACTTCATCATCAAGCGTTTGTTCTGCCACGTTTTTAATTCTTTCCCTCAGCTCCGGTATTGAGAGCTCTAAGCGGTCTAAACGGATCGTCTGAATGCTGACGCCGAATTTCCCCGCTAATTCTTCATCTGTGATGAAGGGTGTCGATTTGATCGTCTGCTGCAATAATTTTTGGCGTTCTTTCTTGCTTCTTCTCATCTGTAAACACCATCCGGACAATTAAGACTAGGTACTAATAGTAGTATATAATCTCATAGATTGGAATGCAATGATTGTTTTTTGAAAGCCGCCGAATTTTGCAGAATCAGCTTAATTTCTCCCCTTCCAGGACGCCGCTTGAAAGTAATTGACCGCGCAGCATGCGGTATTCGTCATCTTTCCAAAAAGCCTTTGAAGACACCAGATTGGCCGCATCCTGGCGAGCCGTTTCCAAAGCTCTGTAGTCATGAACCATATCCGCCACCTTGAACTCGGGCATACCGCTCTGTTTTTTTCCGAAGAAATCACCGGGGCCGCGCAGTTCAAGGTCCTTTTCAGACAGCTCGAAGCCGTCGTTTGTCTCCGACATGATTCTCATCCGTTCCTTCCCGGTTTCGGATTTCGGATCTGCCATCAAGATGCAGAAAGATTGGTGGTCTCCCCGCCCGACCCGGCCGCGGAGCTGATGGAGCTGAGATAACCCGAAACGGTCGGCGTCATAGATGACCATAATCGTCGCATTCGGCACGTTCACGCCGACTTCTACGACGGTTGTTGACACAAGTACCTGACATTGATTGGCGCTGAATTCTCTCATCACCTGATCTTTTTCATCAGAATGGAGCTTCCCGTGCATCAGGCCGACATTCCATTTACCGCGGTAAACGTCAGACAGCATGTTATATACGTCAATCGCATTCTGTACATCCAGTTTATCCGACTCTTCAATGAGCGGGCAGATAATATAGGCTTGCCTTCCCTGCTTCAGCTCTTTTTCTATAAAAGCCAAAATCCGCTCCAGCATGTCGTGTTTCACCCAATACGTTTCGATTTGTTTTCGCCCCGCGGGCATTTCATCTATCACGGAAACATCCATTTCTCCGAAGACGGTAATGGCCAGCGTTCTCGGAATCGGAGTAGCTGTCATAAACAGCACATCCGGATCCTGACCTTTATTCTTGAGTTTTTTGCGCTGTTCGACCCCGAACCGGTGCTGCTCGTCCGTAATAACAAGGCTCAGCGCTTTGAATTCCACTTCATCCTGGATTAAAGCATGGGTCCCTACTAAAATATCAATCTCTCCGAGAGCAAGCCGCTCCAAAAGCTCCCTGCGCCGCTTTCCTTTGACAGAACTCGTCAAAAGCGCGATATTTACATCTTCATTTGCAAACAACGATACGAGAGAATCTGCATGCTGTTCGGCCAGAATTTCAGTCGGCACCATTAATGCCCCCTGATACCCCGACAAAATCGCAGCGTACAAAGCGATGGCGGCGACGGCCGTTTTCCCTGAACCGACATCACCTTGCAGCAGACGGTTCATTCGGTAAGGGGATGTCATATCAGCGGTAATTTCCCGAAGCACGCGCGTCTGTGCGGTTGTGAGCGAAAACGGCAGGCTGTCTGTGAAAGCGGCGAGCTTTTCAGCAGGAAACACATGGCTGATGCCTTTTGACTGTTCCCTTTCCGCTTTACGGAACGCCTGCATTTTCAGCTGAAATAATAAGAATTCCTCGTAAACAAACCGGCGTCTTGCCTGCTGTAACGATTCCCGCGTTTCAGGCTGATGCATCGTCTGCAGGGCATGTTTGTAGTCAGGAAGCTTGTAGCGGATTCTCAATTTTTCAGGAAGCGGATCGGCCGCACTGTCCAAATGATGCTGCAGCGCTTCCTTAATAAACCGTCTCATCATTTTTACGGTGACGTTTTCTTTAACGGAATAAACAGGCTCAATGCTTTTATCTTCTTGATGAGGACCGTTTTTTAATTCCTGCACGGAAACGGTCTGTCTGTGTTTATCCCATTTCCCGGATATCGTGACGACAGAACCTAACGTCAGTTTCTTTTTTAAGTAGGGACGGTTAAAGCAGACAGCGGTAATTAAATAATTGCCGACAAGCACCCTGAATGTCAGCCTGTTTCGTTTTTTGCCGTAATAGGTAAGAGAAGGTTCTGAATGAACCTTCCCTTCTACCGTCACTCTTTCTTCATGTTTTACTTCTTCTAAATCCCTCAGCTCATAGTCGTCATAACGGTAAGGGAAATAATTCAGAAGATCAGAAATGTCATAGATACCAAGTTCGTGCAATGTTTTTTCTGTTTCCGGCCCAATGCCCTTAATTTCCGCTATACTAGTTTGCTGATGGTGTGTCACTTGATTTCAGCGCTCCTCCGAAAATTTTTTTCTCTAATTCTCTTCCCGTCGGTGTCGCGGCTAAACCGCCTTGTCCCGTTTCACGCAGTGCTGTCGGCATCGTCTGGCCGATTTTGTACATCGCGTCAATCACCTCATCGCAAGGAATGCGGCTTGTAATCCCGGCCAGCGCCATATCCGCCGCGATCATTGCGTTGGATGCTCCCATTGCGTTTCGTTTGACACACGGCACTTCTACCAATCCGGCGACCGGGTCACATACGAGACCGAGCATATTTTTCAGTGTAATCGCCATTGCTTCCGCTGATTGCTGAGGCGTTCCGCCCGCCATTTCCACAATCGCAGCCGCTGCCATGCCTGATGCTGACCCGACTTCCGCCTGACAGCCTCCTGCCGCTCCTGAAATACTCGCATTATTTGCTACGACAAAACCGAACGCGCCGGCTGTAAACAGAAAACGGATCATTTGTTCTGTCGTAGGGTGCAGCTTATGCTTTACGGCGAATAACGTTCCCGGCACGACCCCGGCAGAGCCGGCGGTCGGTGTAGCGCAGATCGTTCCCATCGCCGCATTGACTTCATTTGTCGCCACAGCTTTAGAAACGGCGTCTAAAATCAGATTGCCCGACAGGCTTCTTCCCGATTGGATATATGCCTGAAGTTTCACGGCATCTCCGCCTGTTAAACCGGTCTGACTCGTGACGCCCTTCAGCCCTTTTTCAACAGCTGCTTCCATGACGGAGAGATTGCGCTCCATTCCTTGAAAGATTTCTTCCCGCGTTTTTTGCGTCACTTCCATCTCTTGGGTGATCATCACTTCCGAAATCGGAATTTGTTTTTCTTGAGTGATTTCTATTAATTCTTTTACATTACGAAACATGTCATTTTCCTCCTGACTTTTTAGTCAGCTATCTTAGTAACCTGTATAATATTAGGAAGTGTTGAAAGCTCGTCAAGCACTTCTTCTTCAATATTCTGATCGACCTCAATCGTCATCAGCGCAAGCTGGCCGACGTCCTTACGCGCCACTTCCATATGTCCGACGTTGATGGAGAATTTCGCAAGCACATTGGCAACGCCTGCAATCGTGCCGAATTTATCATTGTGAACGACTAAAATAGCCGGATGGTTTCCGGAAAGACGCAGCTCAAAGCCGTTGAGCTCCGTGATTTCTATTTTTCCGCCGCCGATGGAAATACCGGTAAGGGCAAGCTCTCCCTCATCATCAGAAATGACGATGCGCGCCGTATTCGGATGAACGGGCACGGCATCCTCTGTACGGAACTCTACATATATGCCCTTCTCTTCCGCAATTTGAATCGCTGTTTTAATCCGTTCATCAAATGTATCAAAATCAAGCAGGCCGCCGATAATCGCGACATCAGTGCCGTGACCCTTATACGTCTCCGCAAATGATCCGTAAAAAGACACAACGATCCGGCGGGGCTCCCGCCTGAATAAGCTTCTGGCCACTCTGCCGATCCGGGCGGCGCCTGCGGTATGTGAACTGGACGGACCGATCATTACCGGGCCGATAATATCAAAAACGCTTCTATACTTCATGCTGGTTTGCTCCTCCTTAACATCACTTCATTCAGCGCTTTTCTTTAGACTAATTGAACATTTCTCAATTGGCAAGCAGGCACACTGCCGCACTGCCGCAGGTAAATAAAGGCATAAGAATAGAAGGGCCTGATAAGCCCTTCTATTCTGCCGCAAATATATATGGATACAGAGGCTGTCTGCCGTTATGGATTTCAACCTCGATATCTTCACAGACGCTTGCAATATACTCAGCGAGTTTCTCAGCTTCTTCTTCCGGCGCGTCCTCTCCGTACAGGATGGTGATGATTTCATCTTCATCCCCGATCATTTCATTCAGCAGCAATTTCGCCGCACTTATCCGATCTTCGGCGCTGCCGATAATTGAACTGTTTAAAATGCCGATAAAATCACCTTTTTTAATATCTTTGCCGTCGATATGGGTGTCTCTGACTGAATATGTCACCTGTCCGCTTTTCACATTCCGGATGGCCTCAAGCATATTGGCTTCATTTACGTCAGCCGGCTGGTCAAGGTTAAACGCAAGCAGGGCGGTCATGCCTTGAGGGACCGTTTTTGCCGGAATGACAATGACATTTTCTTCAGCCACGCTCGCCGCCTGATTGGCAGCCATCACAATATTGGAATTGTTCGGAAGAATGAAAACCGTCTCCGCATTGACAGACTGAACGGCTTCAACAATATCTTCCGTGCTCGGATTCATTGTCTGGCCGCCTTCGATTACGTGTGAAGCGCCGATGCTCGTAAACAATTCAGAAATGCCCTTTCCCATTGCCACAGTCACGATGCCAAAAGGCTTGCGGGCTTCTTTCATAACGCCGGCCGGCTTTTTTCATCATGTTCTTGGCTGATGATTGAAGTATGCTGTTCCCTCATGTTTTCAATTTTAATTTTAATCAAATCGCCGTAACGCTGTGCGAGATTGAGTACGTTCCCTGGTTCTTCGGCATGAATATGAACTTTCGCAAGCGTATCATCAGCCACGACCAGCAATGAATCGCCGAAACGGCTCAGTTCGTTTCTGAACGTCTCTTCCTTGAACGTCCGTTTATCTTGATCCAGCCTCACCATCACTTCCGTACAAAATCCGAATTCAATGTCTTCTGTACTCAGCATGCTCTGCGCGCTTTTATGATGCTCGGCATTCACCATATCATCGAGTGCCGGAAGAACCGCTTTTTTCGGTACGGCCTCTCCTTTTAAAGCAGCCAAAAAGCCTTCATATACACAAAGCAGACCTTTTCCGCCGCTGTCAACGACACCGACGTCCTTTAAAACAGGAAGCAGATCCGGCGTGCGGTTCAGCGACGCTTCGGCTTCTTCAATAACGGCCTCCATGAGAGCAATGATATCGGTTTCTTCTTTAGCCGAGGCGACCGCTTTTTTAGCCGCATCCTTGGCCACGGTTAAAATCGTTCCTTCAACCGGTTTCATGACCGCCTTATATGCCATATCCACTCCCGCTTGGAGTGCTGCGGCAAATTCTTTGGCGTCTATTTGGTTTTTGTTTTCAATGCTCTTTGTGAAACCTCTGAACAATTGGGACAAGATCACCCCTGAGTTTCCTCTCGCCCCCATAAGCAGGCCTTTTGACAGGGCGATGCCGACTTTGCCGATGTCGGGTGAGTCAATGTGCTCTACCTCTCTTGCACCGGATGACATCGATAAATTCATATTTGTTCCGGTATCGCCGTCAGGCACGGGAAACACGTTCAGCGCATCCACCGCGGATGCGTTTTGAGACAATGTCTCAGCCCCCGCCAGAATCATTGCCGCAAAAGCTCTCCCATCTAAGTTTCGTCTAGACAATACTCATCCTCCTCACTACGGGTTCGTTACTCGTACGCCTTGGACATAAATATTTACAGAATCAACTGCAAGTCCGATTGTTTGATTTACTGTGTATTTTACCTTCGTCTGAACATTGTGGGCTACTTCGGATATTTTAGTGCCGTAGCTGACAATAATGTACATGTCGATATGTATTTGTTCGGCTTCCTGACGGACATGTACGCCTTTTGCGAAGTTCTCTCTCCGGAGGATTTCAGACAAACCGTCTTTAATCTGGTTTTTTGAGGCCATCCCCACTATTCCGTAACAGTCAATGGCAGCGCCTCCGGCAACCATTGCGATGACTTCGTTGGATATATCAATCTGTCCGTATTTTGTCTTCATTTCAATGGACACACAGGTTCCTCCTTCAGGTGCATAGAGTTATCATTATTCTACTATATGTATCCCATTATGAAAAGAAAAGATACAGACAGCGGCCTTCAGCGCGGAAATGTGATTGGTTTTACATGTCAAGTGATTTTTCTTGAAAGTAAGGGAAACAATAGTTGCAAACGGTTTTTAGCTGTGGTAAATTATTTAAAGTATTGTATAACGAAAGCATCTGAGACACTATGTTTGAAAAGATGTTTCGCGCAGTTAGGAGGGAAACAAATGGCACGTAAATGTTTTATTACAGGTAAAAAAACAAAAGCCGGAAACAACCGTTCTCACGCAATGAACGCTTCTAAGCGTACTTGGGGCGCCAACCTTCAAAAGGTCCGCATCCTCGTTGACGGCAAACCTAAAAAAGTGTATGTATCTGCCCGGGCTTTAAAATCCGGTAAAGTTGAGCGTGTATAAGCAAAAATGAACGCCTGCCCTTTTATGCGGCAGGCGTTTTTTATGCGTTCAAAGAGGGCAATTTCAGCTTCTTGGGCTTACTCTTTTCTAAATGAGCCCAGCATCGCCCGGACAATTCCTCCTAAAAACTTCGGCAATTTAATGGTATAAAATTTCATTTTGTCCCCTCCTATAAGTCCCGTATCCGCTGCGTTCATCACTTTAGGATTCATGGTTTTTTCCGCATATGGCAGAAGCCGCTTTTCTAATCCGCGCTCCTTACCATTATTAATATGCCTTTTGCAAACGAAAAAGTACCTCGTGAATGAATGAGTTCGTTACTAATACATAGTGTGGAACCCAGAGGAATATGACAATTATCAAGGGGATATTTAAAACCGTCGAGTGTCAGGCCGTCTGCCGCTTCCGTAAACGGAATGAAAGAAATATAGCGTCTGCGCGCTTTTTCTTCAATTGTATAACGGCCGGGCCCGAACATCTGAATGTCATTCTGCCGGTCGATCAGCTTGACATCGGTATTCTTATGTAAGGCTTTATACAGCAGCTGGATGTTCCCTAAAAAGTGATCGGCTCTTCCGCCCGTCACACCGAACATCCGAATGGTTTCCGGTTCTTTTTGTAAAGCCCAGTCAAGGGCGAGTTCAAGATCGGTATAATCTTTTTCCGCCTGATACACATGGAGGGCCGGCGCCGCTTTTTGAATCTGCATGAGCTCCTCTTCCGTAATGCTGTCAAAATCACCGAAAGCTTCCTGCGGAATGATTCCGGCTTCCAAAAGAGCAACTGTCCCTTTATCGACTCCGACCCACGTCGTATCTCCGTCTGTGTATTCGGATAGATCGGGAATAAGCTCCCGCGGGCCGCCCGCAACGATATTGATTGTCTTCATATGCTATCCTCTCTCTTAGACGCGAAAAGAGCCGGCGGCTTTCACCGGGCTCTTTTTCAGCATGTTTATGATGCGTTTCGGATGTCAGCGATGGCTTTTTTCCGATCCGGCTGATTATATACGGCAGACCCGGCAACAAGCAGATTGGCGCCCGCTTCAGCGCATAAAGGGGCTGTTTCTTTATTAACGCCTCCGTCCACCTCGATTAAAAGCTCAGACAGGCCTTTCTCCTCAGCCAGCTGTTTGACCTGACGGATTTTCGGCAGAACCGAATGAATGAAGCGCTGTCCGCCAAAACCTGGGTTAACCGTCATTAACAGCACAAGGTCAAGCTCCTCGATCACATGTTCAATCATTTGGACGGGCGTATGCGGATTAAGCACAACTCCCGCTTTTACCCCCTGCTCTTTTATCAATTGAATGGTCCGGTGAAGATGCGGACACGCTTCAGCATGAACGGAAAGGATGTCCGCACCGGCTTTTGCGAATGCTGGGATGTAGCGGTCCGGGTTTTCAATCATAAGATGGACATCCAGCGGCAGATCAGTCACCGGACGGACGGCTTCAACGATAAGCGGCCCGATTGTAATGTTAGGGACGAAATGGCCATCCATGACATCAATATGGATATAGTCCGCCCCTCCTTTTTCCACGTCTTTAATTTCCTCGCCCAGTGAAGCAAAATCGGCGGAAAGAATTGATGGCGCAACCTTAATCATATTAATACCTCGGCTTTCTCTCTTTTATTTCCTGCATAAATTCTTTGTAATGCTCATAGCGGTACGGCTGAATCTCTCCTTCTTCCACCGCTTGCTTTACCGCGCATTTTGGCTCTTTAAGATGCAGACAGCCTCTGAATTTGCAAGAGGCGCTTATTTCTCTGATCTCAGGGAACGTGCTGCCCAGCTCTTCTTCCTCAATGCCGGTAAATTCAAGCGAACTGAACCCCGGAGTATCCGCAACCAGACCGCCTGATGTATGAATGAGCTCCACATGGCGCGTCGTATGTTTTCCGCGTCCCAAATGCGCGGAAATCTCGTTTGTTTTCAGCTCAAGCTCCGGGCTGATCGCATTTAAAAGCGAAGATTTTCCGACTCCGGACTGACCGGCAAACACCGTCGTTTTGTCCTCGAAGTGTTTCACAATGCCTGTTAAACCGCTGTTTTCTTTTGATGACGTCACATATACGTCATAACCGATCGCCTGATAGTCTTTCACGTAAGAAAGTATCGCCTCTTTCGATTCCCCGTCTGCAGCTAAGTCCATTTTGGTTATGCAGATGATCGGGTGAATGCCGTTGGCTTCCACAAGGACGAGAAAACGGTCCAATAAAGACGTGCTGAACGCCGGCTGAACGGCAGAAAAGACGAGAACGGCCTGATCGACATTTGAAATCGGCGGCCTGATCAGCTCGTTTGTTCGTTCTTTGATTTCCAGCAGGTAGCCTTCTTTATCATTTTCAGCCTGATAAACGGCATAATCGCCGACCAGGGGCGTTACTTTATTTTTTCTAAAAATGCCCCGGCCCCTGCATTGAATGATCTTGTCCTGTGATTCATCCAAGACATAATAGAATCCGCTTAACGCTTTTATAATTTTGCCCTCAGGCATAGGGTCCCTCCTTGTCAGTCATTATCTTTCGGGTATTCAATCGTTTTGTAGCTGACGACTTTATGATCGACCATCACTTGATAATACCCCTTCTGTCCCTGATCAATCTTCAGTTCAATTGTTTTTTCAGTCGGCTCTTTTATTTTAAATGAGTCATACGTATCAGAGATGCTGTGGTCCTTATCATCGATGGCGATTTGCACTTCAAGCTCGTCCCCTTCATGTTCAGGTTCGTAAGGAATGCTGATTTTTCTTTACCGTTTTCGCCGGTTTTTCTTCAGGTCCGAGCGAGAACGTCACTTCAACATTACTTCCCGGCTTAACCGCAGTGCCGGCTGACGGCTCTTGTTTCATGACTTGTCCTTCCGGCACGTCATCTGAATGGGCTTGTTTTTCAACAAGCTGCAGGCCGTTATCTTCAAGATACCCTGAAGCCGCTTCTTTGCTGTAAGTCTTTAAGTCCCTCAGCGTAACGTCCGCCGGGCCGAGGCTGACCGTTAGATTGACTTCATCGTCGCTTGCGACCATGTCGGTGCCGGCTGACGGGTCCTGATCAATTACGGTGCCGGCCTCGCTGTCATCGTTTTCTTCTTTGACATTGACATGTTTGAAGCCTTTTTCCTTCAGCGCTTTTTTTGCGTCGCCGATCTGCCGTCCTTTCACGTCGATCAGCTGGGTTTTCGGTTTTCCGATGCTTTTGTACAGTTTTACAGAAGAGCCTTCTTTAACGGTAGACCCCGCTTTTGGGTCCGTTTTGACCATTAATTCCTCTTCTATTTTTTCATCTTCAATGTCCGTTATATCAGGATCAGCCCGGAGCCCGTTCTTTTCAAGCAGGGCTTCCGCTTTTTCGTACTTCATGCCCCGTACGTCGGGGACGCTTACATCTTTAGGCATAAATAAAGACGGGAACACGGTGACCGCAAGAACAGCCGCCATAATGAAAATGAAACAGACGGCCAGCAAAATCCACGGCCATTTCCGTTTTTCTTTTTGGCTGGCTGCTGTTCCTGATCATCCGTCTCCCCCGGCGTTTCCGCCGGATGCGCGGCTTTTGCGCCGTCAGTAATAATGGGAATGGCTTTTGTCATTTCCTCATCATCCTGCACGGAAAATTTTTGTTCATTCAGCCTGCCGGCGTCAAAAGCCGTTCTAATGTCCGCCTCCATGTCCTCGGCGCTTTCATAGCGGTGAAACGGGTCTTTGGCGGTTGCCTTTAAAATAATGTTTTCAACGCTCTGCGGAATGGAAGGGTTCCACTTTCTGGCGGAAGGCGTTTCTGTTTGCAGGTGCTTTAGCGCTATGCTGACGGCTGATTCTCCGTCAAAAGGGATTTTGCCTGTTAAAAGCTCAAACAGCACGATGCCGAGCGCGTAAATATCTGATTTTTTCGTTGCCAGACCGCCTCTCGCCTGCTCCGGAGACAAATAATGAACCGAGCCCAGCACAGAATTCGTATGTGTGATTGTCGTAGATGTAAGCGCTGTGGCGATGCCGAAATCCGTCACCTTGATATGCCCTAAATGATCTATCAATATATTGTGCGGTTTAATATCCCGGTGCACGATATGGTTTTGATGGGCATGGGCGATGGCCGAGACGATCTGCTCCATAACGGACAGCGCTTCTTTCGGATGGAGCGGTCCGTGTGCGGTTATGTATTCCTTTAATGTCATGCCTTCCACATATTCCATGACAATGTAATAAATATCGCCTTCCTCCCCGATATCGTAAATACTGACGATATTCGGATGATCGAGGCTTGATGCCGACTGTGCTTCTCTTCTGAAACGCCTGATAAAATCAATGTCATTCACAAAGTCAAACCGCAGAATTTTAATTGCGACTTCACGTTCGAGAATGATGTCCTCAGCTAAAAAAACGTTTGCCATTCCGCCGCCGCCAATGGGCCGGAGGATATGATAACGCCCGCTGATCCGCTTGCCGGTTAGCACTTGTCTTCACCCTCTTTTGCATCTGCGGAAAACTCAATCAACACAGCCGTGATGTTATCTTCGCCGCCGTTTTGATTTGCTTTGCTGATGAGAAGGTCTACTTTTTCCTGAGGATCAGATCCGGCTTGAAGCATTTGTTTGATCTCGTGATCTTCTATTTTATTTGACAGTCCGTCAGAGCATAAAAGCAGCTGATCGCCGTCAGACAGCTCAAAAGAACGGGCGTCGGGGCTGATGGTTTCATCTGTCCCCAGCGCTCTCGTCAATACATTTTTCCGCGGATGGTGCTCGGCGTCCTCTTTCGAAATTTCCCCCGTCTTGACCAGCTCATTCACAAGCGAATGGTCCTCAGTCAGCTGAGTGAATTCCCCCTCTTGAAGCAGGTAGCACCGGCTGTCTCCGATATGAGCCACAGTGACAAACTTCCCCGTGAATAAGGCGCAAACAATGGTGGTGCCCATTCCCCGGCATTCTTCATTCGCTTTAGCGTGGTCATGTACTTTGACATTCGCCTCATGAATCCGGTCTTTCAGCCAATCCTCGCAAGCAGACGGCAGAGAAGGAACCGTTTCCGTCCGGTTCCACTGCTCTTCCATCGCCGCAACCGCCATCCTGCTCGCTACATCTCCGGCAAGATGACCGCCCATGCCGTCGGCGACAACCGCAAGCACCGCGTCTTCTTTTGTGAAAATGCCCGCCGCATCTTCATTATGCCGGCGGACTTTACCTGTATCTGTTTTCAAGGCTGTAATCAACCTCTTCACCTCGTCTCGTCTTGACGCTCCTTCGCGCGAAGCTGACCGCAGGCCGCGTCAATGTCATGGCCTTGCTCTCTTCTGATCGTGACATTTACACCGCGGGATTTTAACGTTTTTTCGAATGCGAAAATCTGATCTCTCGGTGTGCGGACGTAATCCCGTTCAGGCACATAGTTTACCGGAATTAAATTGACATGGCATTTCACGTCTTTTAACAGTTCTGCAAGCTCTTCTGCATGTTCGACCTGATCATTTACGCCGCCGAACAGCCCGTATTCAAAGCTGATCCGTCTGCCTGTTTTCTCGATGTAATATTTGACGGCCTCCATAAGGTCAGGAAGCTTATAGGCTTTGTTAATCGGCATCAGACGGCTTCTGATTTCCGTATTCGGAGCATGCAGAGAAATCGCGAAATTGATCTGCATTTTTTGATCGGCGAAATCGTAAATCTTCGGAATGATTCCGCTGGTGGAAACTGTGATATGACGCGCTCCGATGTTCAGCCCTTTATCGTGGTTAATGATTTTTAAGAAAGCGAGCATTTCATTGAAATTATCAAACGGCTCTCCGATTCCCATGATGACGACTGAGCTGACGCGTTCATCCGTTTCATCAAGCGCCTTTTGCACTTTCACGACTTGAGCGACGATTTCTCCCGCTTCAAGATTCCGTTTCAGACCGCCGAGCGTTGACGCGCAAAATGTGCAGCCGATCCGGCAGCCGACCTGTGTCGTTACACATACAGAATTACCATACTCGTGTCTCATTAAAACCGTTTCGATCGTATAACCGTCATGAAGCTCAAATAAAAATTTCATCGTACCGTCTTGAGATGTCTGTTTTACAGCCGTTTTCAGCGTTGTCAGCACAAAATTGCTCTCGAGTTTTTCACGCAGGCTTTTTGAGAGGTTCGTCATTTCATCAAATGAAGAAACCCGCTTTTCATAGAGCCATTCAAAAATCTGTGCTGCGCGGAACGGCTTTTCGCCATTCTCGGTCAGCCATTGTTTGATTTCATCTAATTCAAAAGAGTAAATGGACGGCTGCTCAGTCCGCAGCTCTTTCCGTACGCTTGTCTTTTTTAATTGTGTCATTTTTTATCCCTTCTTTCTCATGCTGCTAATAAAGAAACCGTCTGTTCCGAAATAATGCGGAAGAATTTGAAGGCTTCCATCCTGAACAAAGGGTCTCGCCTTTTCAGGCAGCCGCTTTTCAAGAGACAAATCGGGTTCAAACTCAGGGTGTTCTTGTATAAACGCATGCATAACTTCTTCATTTTCTGTCCGATCCATTGTACACGTACTGTATACGAGTGTGCCACCTTTTTTTACTAATGGGGCGATTTCCCTTAAAATGCCGAGCTGGATTTCTGACAGCCGTCTGCTGTCCTCCGGCGTCTTCGTATATTTCATATCGGGTTTTCTTCTGATGACACCGAAACCTGAGCAAGGCGCATCAACGAGAATACGGTCAAACCGTTCTGCGCCAAAGGCCTCTCCCGCTTTTCGCGCATCCATCGTTTGCGCGTCGATGATCGTAAGTCCGAGCCGTTCTGCGCCCTCTTTAATCAGCTTCACTTTATGGCGGTGAAGATCAAGCGATGTGAGGCTCCCCTCGTTCTCCATCAGTTCCGCAATGTGAGCCGACTTTCCGCCCGGTGCGGCGCATGCATCTAAAACGGTTTCGCCCGGCTTCGGGTCCAGCGCCCGCGCGACAAGCATTGAGCTTTCATCCTGTATGGATACCCGGCCGTTTTGGAAAAATGTCGTGTTCGCGATGCTTCCTTTCAAAAGCTTAATCGCATCAGGAGAAAGGTCTCCGGCTTCCGCTTCCAGACCGGCATTCTCCATCTCATTCAGCACCGTTTCCCTGTCGCTCTTTATGTGATTGACACGGAGCGTCTGCTTCGGCGGAATGAGATGAATCCGGCAGATTTTTTCAGCCGCCTCAAAGCCGTACGCCTCGACCCACTCTTTTACGAGCCATTCGGGATGGCTTGTCTCTGTAGAAAGACGGAGAACCGGGTCTTCAATTTCAGCGAATGACGGCGCCCCCT
Organism: Paenibacillus lentimorbus NRRL B-30488; assembly: GCF_000411595.1. Lineage (NCBI taxonomy): Bacteria > Bacillati > Bacillota > Bacilli > Caryophanales > Paenibacillaceae > Paenibacillus > Paenibacillus lentimorbus. The sequence continues at coordinate 406,753 of NZ_ANAT01000006.1, forward strand.
CACGCTGCAGGGAGCGGAGAATGCCGTTGACAAAGGACGCAATGCCCTTATGCCCGCGTTTTTTGGCGATTTCAACCGCTTCATGGATGGCGGCGCGATCCGGAATTTTTTCTAAATACTCCATTTGATACGCGGACAGACGAAGCAGCTGAATCACCCACGGCTTCACCTTATTCGGCTTGCGGATAAAAGGCTTCAGCATATAGTCTAAGGCGATTTTATTTTGCAGCGTTCCGTAGACAAGCTCTGTCAGCAGTCCTCTGTCCTGATCGCTGAGCGTGTTCGTTTTGATAACCGATGTAAGAAGCAGGTTGCTGTATGCCTGATTTTGCTCAAGCTTCTCAAGCGCTTCAAGGGCGAGCTCCCGGACATTAATTTTCTTCATTTGCTGCTCCTAACACGTCACCGGGCTGCACATTTTTGCCTCTTGCAAAATCTTCGCCCTTCATCCGTTTTTTCCCGCCGGCTGCAGTTCAGTGATTAAAAGGGCGGTGCTGTTTCCTGATGCGACGACAATGCCGTTTTGCTCCGTGCGGATGACTGTTCCGGGCGCAGCTTCAGTTTTTGCAGCAACTTTTTCAGAAGCCCATACTTTAATAGTTTGACCGTTCAAAGTTGTATAGGCGACAGGCCAAGGGTTTAAACCTCTGATCTGGTTGTAGATCTCTTCTCCGGGCTTTGCCCAATCAATCCGCTCCTGCTCACGCTTAATGTTAGGCGCGTAAGTCGCTTTTGATTCGTCCTGTTTGATCGGTTTAATATTTCCGGAAATGACGTTCGGGACGGTCTCTGACAAAAGCTTTGCCCCAGCTATGCTTAATTTGTCGTGCAGCGTGCCGACGTTATCCGTTTCATCAATTTCCACTTCGATTTTAGAAATCATATCGCCCGCATCAAGCTTTTCAACCATATACATGATCGTCACGCCTGTTTTCTTCTTGCCTTGGAGAATCGAATAATGTATCGGCGCTCCGCCTCTTAATTCAGGCAATAGTGACGCGTGTACGTTGATACAGCCGTATGTCGGGCCGTCCAGCAGCTGCTTGGGCAGGATCTGTCCGAATGCCGCCGTAACAATCAGGTCCGGCTTCAGGCTGAGCACTTTTTCTATTTCTTCTTCGAGCCTTACTTTTTCGGGCTGAAGCACGGGAATGCCGTGACGTTCAGCTTCAGCCTTTACAGGAGGGGGCGTCATGATTTTTTTCTGCCTTTCGGGCGGTCAGGCTGCGTAACGACACCAACCACTTCATACCCGTCTTCAATAAGCGTGCGCAGGACGGGAACTGAAAAGTCGGGCGTTCCCATAAAAACGATCCTTGTCATCCAATCATCCTTCCATTTCTGCCAGTTCTTCTTCAGTGTAGTAAGCCGTAATTTTTGATGTGAATAAAATGCCGTCTAAATGATCCATTTCATGCTGAACGGCTCTGGCCAAAAAACCCTCCGCTTCTAAAATAAACGGTTTTCCTTTACGGTCGTGGGCTTTTACCTTTACGTAATCCGGGCGGGTGACATCACCGAAAACCCCGGGGAAACTTAAGCAGCCCTCGACTCCGGTCTGTTCACCGCTCTTTTCAAGAATAACCGGATTTACAAGGTCGATCCGGCCGCTTTCTTCACCGATGTCCACGACGGCCGCTCTTTTCAAAATGCCGATTTGCGGCGCGGCGAGACCGACGCCATCCATTTCGAGCATCGTATCGTACATATCGTCAAGCAGTTTTTTAATTTTTTATCAAACACTGTCACTTCATCGGCGGGTGTTTCCAGAACCTCCGCCGGGTGTGTGACGATTTTTTTCACAGCCAAAATTTTGCCCTCCAAAAACTAATGTTACATCAGCATGTACGGATTCATATCGATTGAAATCATTACATGCTTTTGCGCAATGTCGCGTTTATAGTGCTCCAGTATCTTTTTCAACTGAATCTGCAACTCGTTTTCCTGTCTGTATTTTATCACGCATTGATAGCGATATCTATCTTTGATCCTGGCAATCGGGGAAGCCGCCGGCCCGAGAATTTTCGTATCAGGCCCGCATCCCGCTCTTAAATAGTTTGTAATCTTTTCTGCGGTGACCGCAGCTTTTGCCGCCTCTTCATGAGAAACGGTCACCAGCGCCACGTAATAATACGGCGGGTATGACTGGGCCCGTCTGTGCGCCATTTCCTGCTGAAAAAAAGTTTCATAGTCGTGCGTTTTCGTCAGCTGAATGCTGTAATGAGACGGTGTATACGTTTGAATGACCACCGTTCCCGGCTTTTCATGCCGCCCGGCCCGTCCGCTTACCTGCGTCAGCAGCTGGAATGTCTTCTCCGCGGCTCTGAAATCTGGGATGTGAAGCGTCGTATCTGCGCTTAATACTCCGACGAGCGTCACGTTCGGAAAATCAAGCCCTTTTGCGATCATTTGCGTACCGAGCAGGATATCCGCCTTCCCTTCACCGAACGCTGACAACAGTTTTTCATGTGCGCCTTTTCTTGAAGTGGTATCCACATCCATCCTGATCACGCGCGCCTGAGGCAGCACTTTGGTAAGCTCCTCCTCCACACGCTGCGTTCCCGTGCCGAAAAAGCGGATATGTTCGCTGCCGCATTCCGGGCATGTTCCCGGGACAGGTTCCTCATGGCCGCAGTAATGGCATTTCAGCCTTTGTCCGTAGCGGTGATAAGTCATGGAAATGTCGCAATGCGGACATTGCGGCACATAACCGCAGTCCCGGCACATCACAAACGAGGAATACCCCCGTTTATTCAGAAAAAGGACGGCCTGCTCTTTTTTTGCAAGCTTCTCTTCCAGCTGTTCCATCAGCTCTCTTGAAAACATTGATCTGTTGCCGTTTCTCAGTTCTTCTCTCATATCAACGAGAGAAACGTCAGGCATGAGCTGGCGGTTTACGCGATGTTTTAACGGAAGCAGCTCATAAACGCCTTTTTTCGCCCGCGCAAATGACTCCAATGTCGGCGTGGCGCTCCCGAGGACGACCGGACAGCTGTGATGCGCGGCCCGGCGGATGGCTACGTCCTTTGCATGATACCGCGGCATTTCCTCCTGCTTATAGGAAGATTCGTGCTCTTCATCAATAATGATCATGCCGAGATTTTCAAACGGGGCAAAGATGGCCGATCTGGCTCCGACGACAAGCCGGACTTCCTTGCGCTGAATCTTCCGCCATTCATCGTATTTTTCACCTGTGGATAATCCGCTGTGCATGACCGCAACCTGTGAGCCGAAGCGGCCTTTAAAACGGTTGACCATTTGCGGTGTCAACGAGATTTCCGGAACGAGCACGATGGCTTCTTGTCCTTTTGCCAGCACTTTTTCAATGGATTGCAGGTAAATTTCCGTTTTGCCGCTTCCTGTGACGCCGTGAAGCAGAAAGACGTGATGGACATGATCGGCTACAGCTTGTTTAATCGGCTCAAAAGCGGCCTGCTGCTCTTCTGTAAGAGAGAGCGGCTCTGTTTTTTTGAACATTCTGTCCTGATAAGGATCGCGGTAAACCTCCTCAAAGCTTTCCGTAAGAAGCCCCTTTTTAAGAAGCGTTTTCAGCGTCGCGGAACTGGAATCGGTCTTTTTGCAAAGCTCGGCCGCGGAAATCTTTGCTCCCCCGCCGATAAAATAAGTAAGCACGGCGAGCTGTTTAGAAGCCTGCTTTGTCAATGAATCTGCGTGCCGGGCGAGTTCTTCTTTGTCCGCCCCCGCTTCGATCATGCGGATCATTTTTTTATTCGTTTTTTGGGCGACTTTATATGTGACATCAATGCTTCCTTTGCGCACGAATTTTTGAAGTGACGAAAGAATGCTTTCATCGGTAATATCCGAGTACAGAAGACTTTTTTGATTCCTGAAAAGCTGTTTGATGTCCGATGTCAGCGCTTCTTCGTCAACGACTTTCAGCTCTTTCTCGTACTTCGCCTTCAGTGCGGCGGGCAGCATTGCCTGAAGCGCCGTGATTTTAAACGACAGCGTTTTGTCAGAAAGCCATGAAGACAGCTGCATCAGTTCCTCAGTCAGAACGGGCGTCAAATCAAGAAGCTTCTCGACTTCCTTCATTGAGCCGCCGTTTAATTCGGACGAATCTTTCAAACCGGTCACAAATCCTTGAAGCTTGCGCGGGCCAAACGGGACAATCACCCGCATGCCGACTTCGATCATCCCTTTTAAATGATCGGGAATTTTGTAATCAAAGGGTCTGTCAATGTTTTTGGAGCTGACATCGACAATGACTTCTGCTACATTCATACGGGTTTTCGGTCCTCGGCTTTCAAAGCGGTCATTTCCTTCAGCATTTCAAAGGAAACGTCAAGTTTAGACATAAGCGCAAGCTCCCGTTTTCTTCCGTCCCGGAAATAGAAGGTGACGACATTCGTATCCGTGCCAAATCCGGCCCCTTCTGCTTTCACATCATTCGCAACGATCATATCAAGGTTTTTCTGTTCGAGTTTTCTGCGCGCATAGCGTTCGACGTCTTGCGTTTCAGCCGCAAAACCGACCAGCAGCTGGTGTGTTTTCCGTTCGCCGAGTTCTTTCAGTATGTCTGCCGTACGGTTGAATTCGATCACGAGCGAACCGTCTTTCTTCTTCATTTTGTGATCAGAAACAGCCGCCGGCGTAAAATCGGCCACGGCCGCCGTCTTAATCACCATGTCGCATGAATCAAACACAGAAAGCACGGCTTCTCTCATATCGGCTGCCGATTGCACAGGAAGAAACTGATACAGCCCGACTGGCGGCTCTATTGACACCGGGCCTGAAATCAGCGTCACCCGCGCCCCGAGACGGACGGCGGCTTCAGCAGCGGCGTAGCCCATTTTGCCGGTGGATTTATTTGTGAAGAAGCGGACAGGGTCCACGGCTTCGCGCGTCGGACCGGCCGTAATGACAATATGTTTTCCTTTCAGCGGTGCATCGTCTTCAGGCTCCTTAAAATGCTCTCTGACACGCTCAACAATAAGCTCCGGCTCCTCCAGCCTTCCTTTGCCGACATATCCGCATGCCAAATAGCCTTCACTCGGCTCGATAAAGCGGACCCCGTCCTGATAAAGCACAGAGATGTTCCGTTTCACCGCCGGATGATCATACATATGGACATTCATCGCAGGCGCCACCCAGACCGGGGCCTCAGCCGCCAGCACCGTCGTTGTGAGCATATCGTCAGCAATTCCGTTAGCAAGCTTGCCGATGATATTTGCCGTAGCGGGCGCGACAATAATTAAATCCGCCCAGTCAGCGGCATCAATATGAGAAATCACCTTCGGATTTTGTTCATTAAATGTATCTGTATATACTTCATTCCGGCTCAGCGCCTGAAATGTCAGCGGAGAAACAAACTCACGCGCGGACTCAGTCATAATCACTTTGACGTTTGCGCCGGCCTGAACCAGCTTGCTCGTGAGTGCGGAAGCTTTATAAACGGCAATTCCTCCGCTTACGCATAGCAAAATGTTTCGGTTTTTCATGAAGTCTTCTCCCCTTTATGAAAGCATTGGACAAATCCCAAACGGAAAAAAATAACAACCTATGTAGAGATAGGTTGCTACGTGTGCTTGTTATTCGCTGTCTTCTCTTTCAAACGAAAGCAGGCCCGCGTCAATTTCTTCTAAAGCTTTGCCTACATATTTGTGAGAAATGGTATGTTCAATCTGCTGGTCTTTTTTGATCTGCATTTCACGCGCGCGTCTTGCAGACACGGTCACCAGCGTATATTTAGAATCTAATTTATTCATTAAAGAGTCAATTGACGGATCTAACATAAGTTATTCTACCTCCAGCATTTTCTTATATCTCGGAGCGACGCGTTCACGTTTTAAGTGCTCGGCGAGAACGATTGCGTTAATCTTATCACAAGCCGTTTGGATATCGTCGTTTTCAACGACATAATCATACGCGTCCATCATTTCGATTTCAGCTTTTGCGGCATTCATTCTGTTTTCGATTAAATCGTCGGTTTCAGTCCCTCTTGTCACGATTCTGTTTTTCAGCTCAGAAAGACTCGGCGGCGCTAAGAAGATAAACAGGCCTTCCGGAAATGCATTCCGCACTTGGAGCGCGCCCTGCACTTCAATCTCTAAGAAGACGTCTTTTCCTTCTTGAAGCGTCTGTTCGACATAATCAACGGGCGTTCCGTAATAGTTGCCGACATATTCCGCCCACTCAAGCAGTTTGTTGTTTTCAATCATGCGTTCGAATTCATCTCTAGATTTAAAGAAATAATCGACGCCATCGACCTCGCCCTCTCTCGGGTTTCTCGTCGTGACTGAAATCGAGTATTCAAATTTCGTGTCCTGTTGTGAAAATATTGCTTGCCGAACCGTTCCTTTTCCAACTCCGGAGGGACCTGAGAGAACGATTAATAACCCTCTTTCTTTCATGCGGCAATTACCCCTGCCCTTCATCCATAATTTCTTCTTTCACAGAAAGTCTGTGTGCAACTGTCTCAGGCTGGACGGCAGATAAGATAATGTGATCACTATCCATGACGACAACTGCACGGGTTCTTCGTCCGTATGTAGCGTCTATTAGCATTCCGCGGTCTCTTGCATCCTGGATCATTCGCTTTATTGGCGCAGACTCCGGGCTGACAATCGAAATCATCCGATTGGCGGAGATGATATTGCCAAATCCGATATTAATCAGTTTAATCGTCATCTTCTACGTTCCCCCTGTAAAATAGACGTCTCTAGTGTAACCTGAAGAGGCCGTCTGTAAACAATACGCACAGTCGCTATTCTATATTTTGCACTTGTTCCTTCAATTTTTCAATAGAACTTTTCATTTCAACGACAAGCTTTGTGATTTGATGATCATTGGCTTTTGAGCCGATCGTATTCGCTTCCCGGTTAAGCTCCTGAACAAGGAAATCAAGTTTGCGGCCGACTGCCCCGCCTTCTTTTAATATATCACGGAATTGAACAAAATGGCTCTTCAATCTGGTAATTTCTTCCGTTATATCAGAACGATCGGCGAAAATGGCGCATTCCGTGATCAGCCGGCTTTCGTCGAGCGCATCCTCCGTCCATTCCTTCATTCGGGCGTAAAGACGCTCGCGATATTGAATAACAACGGCCGAAGCGCGCTCTTTTACCTGTTCGGACAGCGTCTCAAGCCGCTCAATGTGCAGAAAGCAGTCTTCCGCCAAAAGCCGTCCTTCTTTTTCCCTCATGTCACAAAGTTCCTTTACAGCCAGCTCAGCGGCTTCTCTGATGACTTCTTCAAGCTTGTCATCACGCATCTGTTCTTCGTGTATCTGCGCAATATGTTCAAATTTAAAGAACTCCATTGCATCGGGTTCTGCGGCCAGGCTGTAGCGCTCTTTCATGACGCGTGCGGCGCTCACATATTCATCAAGGAGCTCCCAATCGATGTTCAGGCTTCTTTTTATGAGCGCGTCACTGTTTACAGTGAGAAACAGCTCTACTCTTCCGCGCTGTATATGCTGCAATATCGTTTGTTTCAGCTTATCCTCTACATATAGCAAAGGCCGTGGCAGGCGGGCGTTCACTTCTTTGAACCGGTAATTGACGGATTTCAATTCAACGGTTGCCGAGAGATCGCCTTTTGTGCTGCTTGCGCTGCCGAAGCCTGTCATACTCCGTATCATATGAAACACCCAATTCTTTCCCGTTATCAAAATAAAAGGGCAATAGACATGCTATTACCCCTAAGATTATATCATATGGAATTATTTTTTCTTGTCAAAAGTGAACCCGCCAGCAAAAAAGTAGGTATGCCAGACATCCCGATAATCAGCATCCAATCGCCCGGCGTAATCGGCACTGTTTTGAAAATCGGCTGCAGCGGCGGATAATAGATGACGATGACCATCAGGAAGACAGAAGAAATGATGGCGCCGAGCAGATAAATATTTTCAAACGGATTCCGGGAGAAAACAGACGTTTCGCTCCGGCAGTCAAACACGTGTATAAGCTGAGCCAGGACAAGAGTCGCGAAGGCGACGGTCTGTGCGTAGGGCAGATTTTCAGGATTGCGGTGATAGACGATGATAAACGCAAAAATGGTTGCGGCTCCGATTAAAAACCCTCTTGATACGACTTTCCAGCCCAGTTTTCTCGCAAACACTCCTTCTTTCGGATGCCGCGGCTTCCGCCTCATCAGGTCTCCTTCCGGCTGATCCATACCGAGGGCCATCGCCGGCAGCCCGTCAGTGACTAAGTTCACCCACAATATCTGAATCGGAACGAGCGGCAGAGGCAGAGCGAGAAGCATCGCAAACAGCATCACTAAAATTTCACCGACGTTGGAGGCGAGCAAATACCGGACGAATTTTCTTATATTTTCATAGATATTCCGTCCCTCTTTTATGGCTGATTTAATCGTAGCAAAGTTATCATCCACCAGAATGAGAGAAGAGGCTTCCTTTGCCACATCCGTTCCCGTCACGCCCATGGCAACACCGATATCTGCCTGCTTTATGGCCGGCGCGTCATTAACCCCGTCTCCCGTCATGGCGACGACGTGTCCGTTTTCCTGAAACGCTTTGACGATTTTCAATTTATGTTCAGGTGACACGCGTGCGAAGACGTAGACATCATCGACCGTTTCGATAAGTTCTTTGTCCGTAAGCTCATTCAGCGTCTTGCCGTCCATCACACGCCCCTTTTTCGGAAGAAGACGCAAATCTTTTGCGATGGCCTTTGCCGTTTCGACGTGATCTCCTGTGATCATAACTGTTTTAATGCCGGCCTCACGGCATTCTTTAATGGCCTGTCTGACCTCCGGACGGGGCGGATCAATCATGCCTGACAAGCCGAGCATCGTCAGATTTTTTTCCGCCTGCTCCATTGTCGGCTTTTCTCCGGCCTTAAGCGGTTTATAAGCAATCGCGATCGTACGCAAAGCTTGCGACGCCAGCTCTTTCAGAACCGCTTCCGTTTCTGCTTTCTTTTCTCCTGAAAAAGCCGTACTTCTTGCGCCGTGCATCAGATGTGACGAGCGGTCAATCAGCACATCGGGCGCTCCTTTAGTGATGACGAACTGCTTTTTTCCTTATCCTCTACAATGACGGTCATCATTTTGCGGACGGAGTCAAACGGAAACTCGGCAACCACGCGGTATTGCCCGCTGAGCCAATCGTTTGAATAGCCGCCCTTTCTTGCAGCCGTCAGCAGCGCTCCTTCTGTCGGATCACCGTCGAGTACATAACGGCCGTCTTTCAGTGCGATTTCAGATGTGTTGCACAACGCGCCGAAAACCAGCATCTGTTCAAGAATCTTCTCATCTTTCGGCTTGATTTCCCGCTCATCTCGGGTGAAAACGCCCTCCGGCTCATAGCCGATGCCCGACACTTTATAAATTTTGCCGCCTGACCACATATGGGTGACGGTCATTTTGTTTTGTGTCAGCGTGCCGGTTTTATCAGAACAAATGACAGAGGCGCAGCCCAATGTTTCAACAGCCGGGAGCTTTCTGACAATTGATTTTTGTTTGATCATGCGCTGGACGCCGATTGATAATGCCACCGTAACAATGGCGGGAAGCCCTTCCGGAATCGCGGCGACGGCCAATGACACCCCGGCCAAAAACATGCTGTAAAGATCATGTCCCTGTAAGACGCCGACTGCAACGACCAATACCGTTAAAAGGAGCGCGACGATAATTAAAATTTTGCCGAGCTCTTCAAGTCTTCGCTGCAGCGGTGTTGAAAGGCTGCCGGCGGATTCCAGCATATCGGCGATTTTCCCCATTGCCGTATTCATTCCTGTACCGACGACGACGCCGACACCGCTGCCGCGCGTTACGATCGTACCCATAAACGCCATATTGCTGATGTCGCCTAACGAAACATCCGGCTTTCTCAGTTTATCAGCTTGTTTAACCACCGGAATTGATTCCCCGGTCAGCGCCGATTCCTCAATTTCAAGGCTTTTCGCTTCAACGATCCGCACATCCGCGCCGATCCGGTCGCCGCTTGAAAATTTCATGATATCGCCGGGAACGAGCTCCTTGGACTGAATTTTCTTCCAGCTCCCGTCCCGCAACGCTGACACATACGGCGTTGACAGCTCTTTTAATGCATGTAAAGACTTTTCCGCACGCCGCTCTTGAAAAAAACCGAGAACCCCATTGACAAATACAATCGCCATAATCGCTACGGCATCTACATATTCGCCTAAAAACCCGGATATTAAGGTCGCCGCCAGCAGCACGAGCACCATAAAATCTTTAAATTGGGCGAAAAACACGACGATCGCCGGTGTCCTCTTGCCCTCCTGAAGCTCGTTCGGTCCGTGCTTTTCAAGGCGTTTTTTCACCTCTTTTTCGGTCAACCCCTGTTTAATGGACGTATTTGTTGCTTTCAGCAAATCGGTTTGTCCCATTTCATGAAACTTCATTCTTCTCGTCCACTCCCCTGCCTCGCTTTAGAGATGTCACTCTGTAAACAAGCTTATTCTGACTCGCCCCTTTTCATGCTATAATTATCGAATGCAGGAAGAAGGAAAGGGTGTTTTATATGTCTTTTGATGGCATGTTTACATACGGAATGACACATGAATTAAACAGCCGGATTGCCGGAGGCCGGATCACGAGAGTCCATCAGCCTTTTAAGCACGATGTGATATTACACATCCGCGCCAACGGAAAAACCACAAATTATTATTGTCGGCGCACCCGAGCTATTCACGGGTGCACATGACAAACCAGGCCTATGAAAATCCGAGCGAGCCGCCGATGTTTTGTATGCTGCTCAGAAAGCATATAGAAGGCGGATTTATTGAGAAAATAGAGCAGGCCGGATTAGACCGGATTATGATATTCCGCATAAAAAGCAGAAATGAAATCGGCGACGAAACCGTAAGAACGCTGTATGTTGAAATTATGGGACGGCACAGCAATATTATTCTGACTGACGGAGAAGGAGCCATCATCGACGGGCTGAAACATTTATCTCCGTCGATGAACAGCTACCGGACCGTTCTGCCGGGATATGATTACAAGCTTCCTCCCGCTCAGGAAAAAATTTCGCCGCTTGCCGCGGATGAAGAGGACGTTTTGCGTTATCTCAGTTTTCAGGAAGGACGGCTTGACCAGCAGATCGTCAGACATTTCTCCGGTGTTTCTCCGCTGTTTGCAAAAGAAGCCGTTCACAGAGCGGGTCTCGCTAACAAAATAACGCTGCCGAAGACGCTGATTGAAATGTTCCATGCCGTGAAAGATTGCAGGTTTACACCGAACATTACGACAGCCGGCGGAAAGGAATACTTTTACCTCCTGTCTCTCACACATGTAAACGGAGAGGAGCGCACCTTTCACTCATTGAGTGAGCTGTTGGACCGGTTTTATTTCGGCAAAGCGGAACGCGACCGCGTCAAACAGCAGGCGCAGGATCTCGAGCGATTTGTCGCAAATGAACGGAAAAAGAACGCCAATAAGATAAAAAAGCTGGAAAAGACGCTCGACTACTCAGAGAATGCGAAGGAATTCCAGCTATACGGCGAACTGCTGACGGCGAATTTGTATATGCTGAAAAAAGGTGACAAAGAAGCGGAAGTCATCAATTATTATGATGAAGAAAGTAAGACGGTGACCATCCCTTTAAATCCGAACAAAACACCGTCAGAAAATGCACAGATGTATTTTACAAAGTATCAAAAGGCGAAGAATTCCGTCGAGGTGGTAAAAGAACAGATCCGTCTGGCCGAGGAGGAAATCGCTTATTTCGATCAGCTGATCCAGCAGCTCTCCTCCGCCTCCACAAAAGATATCCATGAAATAAGGGAAGAGCTTGTGGAAGGCAAATATCTGCGGCCGAAACAGCAGAGAGGACAGAAAAAACAGAAGCAGCACGTTCCTGTTTTGGAGCAATATGAATCTTCACGGGGATTGACGATTCTTGTCGGCAAAAACAATAAACAAAATGAGTACTTAACGACAAAAGCTGCCGCAAGGGATGATTTATGGTTCCACACGAAAGACATTCCGGGTTCCCACGTTGTGATTAAAAGCAGCGATCCGGATGAACAATCCATACTGGAGGCCGCTGCGATCGCCGCTTATTTTTCCAAAGCGAAAGATTCCGGCTCCGTTCCGGTTGATTATACAAAAATCAGACACGTGAAAAAGCCAAACGGCGCAAAGCCCGGATTTGTCACCTATGACAGCCAGCATACCGTATTTGTCACACCTGATGCCGACCTTGTCATACGGCTGAAAAAATAAACGCACCTCCAAGCTGAAACCCGCGCTCAGCTTGGAGGTGTTTTTATTACGTATAAACGGAGACGAAACTCTCCCAGCCGTCAGAATCATCTTTACAATATCTGATCAGTTTCCCGTCATGTCTGCCTGATCCGCCGGGCCGTCTGTGATTAAAACGGTCACACCTGATTTGGCGGCGGATACTTTCACCTTCCCTCGCCAAACCTGAGCACATTCGGGCGGGTCTCTGACCTTTCCTTTGTATGCGGGCGGAATCCAGGCGGCATCGGGATCACATACATATTCCGCATCACTTCGCAATCCTGACCGCTTGTCGGCATATACCATTCAAACTGCCCGCTTTCGTTTTGAATTTTTCATATTCGGCGGACTGTCAGGACAGTATAAAAAACACCCTGCCTGATGACAGACAAGGTGTTTTTTATGGTCTTCTTCTTTTCTCAAATAATCGATCCACTTCTTCAGCCAAATCAGCAGTAATGAGAGGCTTTATGTCCTCAGCCAGTCTTTTCGTATGTGCCGGGCTTGCGCCGCTTGTTGATACGGATACTTGAATGCGCCCTTTGCGGATGATCTTCGGCATATACACGCTGCCCCGTTCAGCCTCGCTTACACAATTGACCAGCTGCGTTTCAGAAGCGCCCGCGGCTATCTCCCGATTCACGCTGCGGTCATTTGTCGCGGCAATGATGAAAAAAGCGGGCGCGAGATCCTTCATTTCAATTTTACGGGAAACCCAGCGGATACGTCCTTCATCTGCCAGCTGTTTAATTTCAGGCATGACATCAGGACTGATTACAGTAATATCCGCGCCTTCCGGAAGCACTGTTTTGAGTCTTCTTAAGGCAACATTGCCTCCGCCCGCGATGATAATTCTTTTTCCGCTGAGATTAATGTGAAGAGGCAGCATACTGTCCCCCCTTAAAATCAAACTGACCGCCGGGGTTTCGGACAGCTTCTGTCACACGGTTCAAAAACGCCTGCTTAATATGCGGGTGAAAACCTAAGTATGAAGCGAGATGAACATTTTGATTGATCGTTTGAAGCTTTTGAACTTCCCGTTCAATCTCAGTCATTAAAAGCCCGGTAAACAGAAGATATGGAACGATAAAAACGGGTGCTCCATCATCCTCTTCAAGGCCGGCAAACACTTCTTTATAGTGCGGGTCACATGCTGTTAAAAAACAAGGGATGACTTCTTTAACAGGTATAATCGCCTCAAGTTTTCCGGCAATCTCACTGACTGCGTTTTTAACGGCCGGATCTGTGCTTCCTCTTCCGATCAGCACCACTTTCGCCTGCTCAATGGGCACTCCGGTATCTTCAATGCGATGATGCACGGCTTTTACGACTTCATCGTCCACTCCGATCGGAACACCATATGTCACTTTTATATCGGGATGCAGGGCCGCCGCACGGGCGATTTCAGCCGGAATGTCATGTTTTGCGTGGGCTGCGGTCAAGAGCAGCAAAGGCACGGCCGCAATATGAGTGGCGCCTTGTCTGACACAAGCTTCAAATCCCGCTTCAATAGACGGTTCCTGCAGTTCTAAAAAACAGATTTCCTGAATGGGAACGTCAGCGTGCGGCATGCACCCTTTTAAAAACGCCGCCGACTCTGTCTGCGCTTTTTTCAGCCTGCTTCCGTGCCCGATATATAAAATCGCCTGCTTCATTTACAACGCCTCGCTCAAATCCGGATTTTTCTGTTCAGATGCATACCAGTCCAGTTTGCAGTGATAATTGACGACATCACCGATAACAATTAAACTCGGGTTTTTGATTTCTTCTTTTATCACTGTGTCTGAAAGCGTGCCGACGGTGCAGACGACTGTTTTTTGCCTGTCCGTCGTCCCCCAATGAATAAAGGCTGCCGGAGTGCCGCCGTCTCTGCCGTTTTCCAGCAGCATTCTTTCAATCTGCCGGATATTTTTAATTCCCATATAAATCACCAGCGTATCAATGCCCGTCGCCAGCGCTTTCCATTTTCTTCAAAGTCGTCTTCTTGTTTATAATGCCCCGTAACGAATGCGACATTGGAGCTCGCCTCTCTGTGCGTCACCGGAATGCCGGCATAAGCAGCAGCCGCGATTCCTGATGTAATGCCGGGAACGATCTCAAACGGAATGGCGTTTTGCGCGAGAGCCTCCGCTTCTTCGCCTCCGCGGCCGAAAACAAACGGGTCGCCCCCCTTGAGCCTTACAACGGTTTTCCCCTTTTTCGCATACTTCACAAGGAAACGGTTGATCGTATCCTGTTTCATAATGTGAAAATCCGGGAGCTTGCCGCAGTAAATCAGATCCGCTTCTTCTCCGGCGTACTGTAAAATCTCTTTGTTTACCAATCTGTCATATAATATAACGTCCGCTTTCTGTATGGCTTTCATTGCCTTCACCGTTAATAAGTCCGGATCTCCCGGACCGGCTCCAACGATAAATACTTTCCCCATAGCATGTCTCCCCGATCCGTTTTGAAATCTTCCCAGAACAGCCGCGAGGCCGCACTTCAGCTATTTTACCATATCCCTCCATTGCGGGGGATATCCGGCTGATTGCGCGGCCTTTTTGGACCTATTATGCTAAGCTGTTTTTCACAAAGTCAACCAGTCTTCCGGTGCATTCTTCACGTTCAAATTTGCCTGAATCAAGTACGAGCTCAGGCGCTTTCGGCTCTTCATACGGTGAGTCGATCCCCGTAAAGAACGGAATTTCACCATTTCTTGCTTTTTTATATAAACCTTTCGGATCGCGCTTTTCACATATATCAAGGTCGCATTTCACGTAGATTTCATTAAATTCGCCCTCTGCCACAAGCTCTCTCACCTGATCTCTGTCCTCACGGAACGGAGAAATAAAAGCCGTGATGACGATGGTTCCCTGCTGAACGAAAAGCTTCGCCACTTCCCCGATGCGGCGTATATTTTCCTTGCGGTCATCATCGGAAAAACCTAAGTCCTTGTTTAAGCCGTGGCGGATGTTATCACCATCAAGCACAATGACTTGATAGCCTCGTTCAAACAGCTCGCGCGCTGCGGCGTTTGCAATCGTGGATTTCCCTGAACCGCTTAAGCCCGTCAGCCAGAGGATAGAGCTTTTATGCTTGTTTTTCTGCTGGTATTCTTCTTTCGTTATTGAGGCTTCATGCCATACGATATCACGATTTGTCACTCTATTTTCCTCCTTAAGAAACGCCTGCTTCTTCTTTCGTTTTCAGCCCTTTAATCAACACCTCGACAACTTCAGGACGGCTGAATTCCGCCGGCGGCATGACGCCGCTTCGCAGCATTTCTCTGACCTTTGTTCCTGACAGAATGACGTGGTCTTCTCTGTCATGCGGGCATGTTTTGGCCGTTCCCATGTTGCCGCATTTCTGGCAGAAGAAGCTGTGCTCGAATTTCATCGGTGTAATCCCGAGTTCATCCGCTGTAAATTGATCAAACAGCTCTTGCGCTTCATATGTGCCGTAGTAATCACCGACGCCGGCATGATCGCGGCCGACAATAAAATGCGTGCAGCCGTAGTTTTTGCGGACAAGCGCGTGGAAAATGGCTTCTCTCGGCCCCGCATACCGCATAGCCGCCAAAAATACGCCGAGGAAAACGCGGTCTTTCGGATAATAATGATCGAGCAGCACCTGGTAGCTTTCCATTCTGACATCCGCCGGAATGTCATCTGATTTTGTTTCACCGACGAGCGGGTTCAAAAACAGGCCGTCAACCGTCTCAAGCGCGGTTTTTTGGATATATTCGTGGGCGCGGTGGACCGGATTTCTCGTTTGGAAACCGACGATGGTTTTCCAGCCCTTTTCTTCGAAGCTGCGTCTTGTATCGGCAGGTTCAAATGTAAACTCAGGAAACTGCTTTGACGCTTTTTTAATTAATGTGATCGGCCCGCCGACATACGTATCGCCGCGTGAAAATAATTTTTTCACGCCCGGATGCGCGGCATCATCGGTTTTATATACGTGAACGGCTTCTTTTTGTTTATCCGGCGTATAAATATCTTCGATGTCGACGACACCGTATGTTTCTCCGCCGTAAGTCAGTTTCACCGTGTCGCCGACGGCAAGCTCAGCCGCTTTTTCTGAATCGACCGGAAGCGTGATCGGCAGGGACCAGACAACCCCTGATGCCAGACGCATATTTTCAACGACTGACACGTAATCTTTTTCTGTGAAAAATCCTTCAATCGGGCTGTACCCCCCGATCCCGATCAGCTCTAAATCAGCGAACGAAATCAAATCAAGCTCAATTTCTTTGTGGACGGATGTAAGATTATACTGCTCATTCACCCGATTAATTAATGTTCCTCCGTGCGGTGCTAAACTCATAATACATGATTCCTCCCAGTTAACAGATAAATAAACTCAGATTAATAGTTAAATGCCCCCGCCTTGTTCATGGACAGAGCGTTTCTCTTTTCGGATGGCTTTCATCAGACTGGCGGCTCCGCCAGCTGCCAAAAGCACGCTGGCCATCATAAAGATGGAATAGTAATCTCCTTTTAACAGCAGGGAGACAAGCAGATACGAAATCGACAGTGACAAAAACGGCGAAACAACCCATACTTTGAGCATCGTTTTCACGACTTCTTTATGAAAAACGTTCGGCCCGTTTTTGGCCATTCCGATACCGATAATTGATGATGATGTGACTTGCGCCAATGGGACCGGCAGACCGAAGACGGAACTGATAATGACAAGCCCCGCGCCGGTTCCTGAAAGCAGTATGCCTTCTCCGGCTGAAAACCTCGTAATCTTTTTCCCGTTGGTTTCAAGCACTTTGCGTCCTAAAAGCAGAGCGCCGAGAGCGACAAAGATGCCTCCGTACAGCGTTCCTTTTGACACGCTGAGTACGCCCGCAGCCACCAAAGGGCCCACCGCATTTGCGACATTGTTCATTCCGGCTGAAAAAGCTTCCCAAAACCCCGCAAAAAGCAGCACAATTCCTAAAATCTTCTGTTTCCGTTTCGAAATGACTCGAATATTCAGAGAACTGAATACCTTCGATACGAGAAAAGTGAAACAGAACGCGACGAACGGTACGAGCACCCAAAAATCACGATGACCAAAAGATGCTGTAAAAACAATACTTTGTACGCGACGCCGACACCGACAATCGCCCCGACAGTGACCTCACTCGTCGACAGCGGAATGCCGAGCACATTCGCCGTGAATAACGATAGCGCCGCCGCTCCGATTATAATGCAGACAATGGTGAGCGTAATGGTTTGTTCGGGAATGATTCCGCCGCTGATCGTCTTAACGACTTCACCGCCGCCGATAACCGCCCCTGACAGGACTCCGGCCGCACAGATGATCAGCGCATACGTTTTCTTTTTAACGGCGCCGGACCCGTAAGCGACTCCCATTGATGCCGCGGCTCCGCTGGCTCCGATATTCATGGCAAAAAACAGACAGAATAAAATAGCGGCTAATTCCATCGGGCAGCTCCTTTATTCATGCAGTCCGCATTCTGTTTTCGCCATGCCGTTCCATCTGCCGCTCCGCAAATCTTCCGCGGTAAACGCAGGTGAAGTGCACGGTTCACAGCCGATGCTCGGATACCCCTGATCATGGAGGATATTGTAATCCAGCTCATGCTTGGAAGTATATCTCCAGATGTCTTTCCATGTCCAATGGATCAGCGGGCATACTTTAATCGATTGAAACTTGTCGTCTTTATTCAGGAAATTCGTATTCGCCCGGCTCGGCCCTTGATCCCGGCGAAGGCCGGACAGCCATGCCGGATGCCCTGCGAGCGCTTCTCTTAACGGCAGAATTTTTCTGATGTAGCAGCACTGGTTCGGTTCTCTTTCCCACAGTTTATCTCCGTGAGCCTCGGCCTGTTCCTCGAGAGTAAGGCTGGGCTTTTTCAGGATAATGTTCAGCCCGGGATAACGTTCTTTCACTTTTTCGATCGTTTCATATGTTTCTTTAAAGTGAAGACCCGTATCGAGAAACACGATTTCCGCGTCTTTCTTTACTTTAGAAATTAAATCGATCAGGACGATGCCCTCAATCCCGAAGCTGCACGCGTAAACAAGCTGGTCTCCGTAGTGGCCGTATGCCCATTTTAAAACGGACAGCGCGCCTTTATAGGAATCGTCTTCCGGAAATGTAATCGCCGGTTCCTCCCATGTGTCATACGTTAGCATTTTTTCTTTCCTCCTCCCGGAGACAATCAAACAGCTGTTGTTCTCTGCCGGTTGTCTTATCCCTCAATCTTTTTTTCATATAAAAAACTTTCAATCCAGCGGAATGAAAGACAGTGACCCGGTATAGCCCTTATCTTCAAAATGCTGTGCATTTTTCTGGATGCGGCACCTTGCAATACACGCAGGTTGCCGGGCGTCATCGGTCCAGTCCCTCAGCCGCTCTTGATAAGCTTTTTAGATTTGTACTAAATTTTAGCACAATTCTAACAGAAGTCAACCCGAGTTTTTTGATAGGAATAATAAAACAGGCCCTGAGGCCTGTTTTTATTGTCATTATTTTTTAAACCAATCTTTTGACTCGGGATTCAGTTTCCATGATTTCAGTTTTTCAATGTCAGCTGAATGAATCGTTCCGTTTTCAAGCGCGACTTCAATCAGCGTGTCATAATCGGTTAACGAGTAATAAGGAAGACCCGCTTTTTTAAAGGCTTCTTTTGCTTTCGGCAGTCCGTATGTAAAAATGGAAATGACGCCGAGGACTTCCGCGCCCTCTCTTTGAAGGGCCGCCGCAGCTTCAAGCACGCTGCCTCCGGTAGAAATCAAGTCTTCAATCACGACTGTTTTTGTCCTTTCTTAATGGCGCCTTCTATTTGATTTCCTTTGCCGTGCGCTTTCGGTTTACTTCTGACGTAGCACATCGGCGCGCCTGTACGGTCTGCGAGAAGCGCAGCATGCGGAATGCCCGCCGTTGCAGTGCCCGCGATCATCTCCGCCTCGGGGAAATGCTCCTTCAGCAGTTTGCCGAGCCCGTCCGCCACATCATTTCTCACTTTTGGATACGACAATGTCAGACGGTTGTCACAATAGATCGGTGATAAAATGCCGCTCGCCCACGTAAACGGCTCATTCGGACGTAAAAAGACAGCTTCAATGTGTAATAGATGTTTTGCGATAGCCTGTTTCATCGGCGAACGCCCTCCCATTCCAGTTTAATTGCTTCATATGCTTTAACGGGGTTTTCCGCTTTTGTAATTGAGCGGCCCACGACGATGGCTGACGAACCGTTTTCTTTCGCAAATGACGGAGTCGCCGTCCGGACTTGATCGTCAGCTGCGTCACTGGCCGTGCGGATGCCCGGCGTGACTGTCAGAAATGAAGGCCGGACCGCTTCATAAATGGCTTTTGTTTCATGGACCGAACATACCACTCCGTCCAGCCCGCACTCTTCCGCCATTTTGCCGTAGTGCACAACCGTTTCTAACAGCGGCTTTTGCAGCAGAAGCTCTTCCTTCGCCACCTGCTCTGAAGTGCTGGTCAGCTGAGTCACCGCGATTAAAGACGGGCGTTTTCTGCCTGCCGGCGTGCCTTCTTCAAGCCCCTCAAGGGCCGCGCGCATCATGCGTGCGCCCCCTGCCGCATGCACATTGACGAGATCAACGCCGAGGCGGGCCAGCCGCTTCATCGCTTTATTGACCGTAGTCGGGATATCATGAAGCTTTAAATCTAAAATATATCACAGTTCCGTTCTTTTAATTGGTGAATGATGGCGGGGCCTTCCTGATAAAAAGTTCCATCCCCGTTTTGACAAAAAGCCTTTCCTTTTCAAACAAGTCTAAAACGTTAAAGTCTCTTCCCCTGATGCAAAATCAAGCGCGATGATGGGCAGGTTGTTTTTCATGTTTCCAGCTCCTTCCGATGCATTCACTTACAGATTGAAAGCCGTGTTGGCGCAGCACACGGGGGAGCTGTTCTATGATTTCCGGGCAGACGAACGGATTGACGAAGTTTGCCGTGCCGACGGCAACCGCACTCGCTCCCGCAAGAAGAAATTCTAATGCATCCTCTGCGGTCTGAACGCCGCCCATCCCGATAATCGGAATTTGAACGGCCTGGCTGACTTCGTATACCATCCGGATGGCGACCGGTTTGATCGCCGGGCCTGACAGTCCGCCCGTTTTATTTGCTAAAATCGGCCGTCCGGTCTTGAGATCGAGCCTCATCCCGATGAGTGTATTAATCATCGTCAGACCGTCAGCACCGGCCGCTTCAATCGCTTTGGCAATTTCGGTTATGTTTGCGACATTAGGCGAAAGCTTCACATACACAGGCACTGCGGAAACTTCTTTCACCGCTTTTGTCAGTTCGGCCGCCATGACGGGATCAGTACCAAAAGCAATCCCCCCCGTTTTGACATTCGGACATGAAATGTTAAGCTCAAGCGCATGCACATTCGGCGCTTGGCTGATGTGCTCGGCCACTTCTTTATAGTCGTCCACCTGAGAACCGGCGACATTTGCGATAATCGGCGTGTCAAATTGTTCGAGCCAAGGCAGCTCATGATTGAGCACATGCTCAAGGCCGGGATTTTGCAGTCCGATGGCATTCAGCATTCCCGCGCTTGTCTCCGCCACTCTCGGCGTCGGATTTCCGAAGCGGGCTTCGTTCGTCGTTGCTTTAATCATAATGCCTCCGAGGCATGATAAATCGTAAAATCCGGCATATTCTTTCCCGAAACCGAAACATCCGGAAGCGGGGATGATCGGGTTTTTCAATTGGAGACCCGGCAGATTCACCTCTAACATTACAGCGCCACCTCCTCAGCTTTAAATACCGGCCCGTCAAGGCAGACCTTTACATAGGATGTATCGCTTTCACCCGTGCGGCACACGCAGGCGAAGCAGGCCCCGATGCCGCAGCCCATCCGCTCTTCCATCGAAAGATAAACCTCTTTATGGCCGTACTGCTGCTTCAGAGCTTTCAGCATCGGTGTCGGTCCGCAGCTTAGCAGGACATCGAATTCGAGCTGCTTTTCACGGATGACATCGGTGACAAATCCTTTCTCTCCATATGTTCCGTCAGCCGTCGCCACATAGGTGTCTCCGTACGCACGGCATTCCTGTTCGTAAAAAACATCCTTTGCTGATTGAAATCCAAGCACATGAATGACGTTTACGCCTTTTTCCGTCAGGCGCTTTGACAGTTCCTGCAAAGGCGGAACCCCCACTCCGCCTCCGACTAACAGCGCGGTTTTGCCGGGTTCAATCCGCCGGACGGGAAATCCGTTGCCGAGAGGGCCGAGAACGTCTATCCTGCCGCCCGCTTTTTTCCCGGACAAAAGACGCGTTCCCTCACCGTCAGCTCGGTAGATAACGGATACTTCATCCGCGGCGAAATTGACGTCCGCAATGCTGAGCGGTCTTCTTAATAGCGGCGTGACCGCGTCACTCACCTTCAGATGAAGAAATTGACCCGGCTCGGTAAGGTGCCGGACAAGCTCTCCTTTCAGCACCATCTTATAAATCCGGTCGGCAATTTCTAAGTTGGATTGAACAGTCAAATGCGCTTTTTTCATATCGTGACTGCCGCCTTTTGATTGGTTTCGGATGCAGGCATATGATCCGCCCGGAATGTCATGCTTTCCAATACCCGCAAAATGGCTTCGGCCGTATCTAAAGATGTCAGGCAGGCGACTCCGTTCTCAACGGATTCGCGGCGGATTCTGAAGCCGTCTCTGGCCGGCTGTTTGCCCTTTGTCAGCGTATTGATGACAAATTGCGCTTCGCCGTTTCTGATCACATCGAGCAGATTTTTCCCTTCTTCGCCGATTTTCCCGACGACTTGAGCCGGAATCTGAGCGTCTTTCAAATAAGCCGCCGTTCCTTCCGTCGCCAAGATTTTATAGCCGATGGCGTGGAACCGCTTGGCGATCAGCAGTCCTTCTTCTTTATCTTTATCAGCAACGGTCAACAGCACTGAGCCGTAGTTCGGGATTTGAATGCCAGAGGCAATCAGCGCTTTATAGAGCGCTTTTTCCAAGGTTGAATCTTTGCCCATGACCTCTCCCGTCGACTTCATTTCAGGGCCTAACGTAATATCCACTCTTCTCAGCTTCGCGAATGAGAAGACAGGCGCTTTCACGAATACCCCCTGCTGTTCAGGCTGCAGCCCCTCTTGATAGCCGAAATCAGCAAGCTTTTGGCCGAGAATGACCTTTGTCGCCAGATTCGCCATCGGAATCTTAGTGATTTTGCTTAAGAACGGCACGGTTCTGCTTGACCGCGGATTTACCTCAAGCACATACACCTCACCTTGCGACAGTACGAACTGGATGTTCAGCAATCCGATGATGTTAAGGCCTTTTGCCAAGGCTACAGTGTATTGTTCGATTTTTTCTTAATGTCTCCGCTTAAAGACTGAGGCGGATAGACGGCGATTGAATCCCCTGAATGGACGCCGGCCCGCTCGATATGCTCCATAATCCCCGGAATAACGACTGTTTCGCCGTCGGATACGGCATCGACTTCGATTTCTTTCCCCGTCAGATAACGGTCGATTAACACCGGATGCTGCGGGTTGATTTTGACCGCATTTTTCATATAGTGAAGCAGCTCTTCTTCGTGATAGACGATTTCCATCGCCCGGCCGCCGAGCACATACGAAGGGCGGACAAGTACCGGATAGCCGATGGATGCAGCGATTTTGACCGCTTCGTTCACCGACACGGCGGTTTTTCCGAGCGGCTGCGGCACATTCAGCGCCTCAAGCGCCTGCTCGAACTTATCCCGGTCTTCCGCACGGTCTAAATCTTCAAGTGATGTACCGAGAATTTTGACGCCGCGGGCGCTCAATTCTTCCGCAAGGTTGATCGCCGTCTGGCCGCCGAATTGGACAACAACGCCTTCCGGCTGTTCCAAATCGATGATGTGCATGACATCTTCTACCGTCAGCGGTTCAAAATACAGTTTGTCTGATATGCTGAAATCAGTGGACACCGTCTCAGGGTTGTTGTTGATAATAATCGCTTCATAACCTGCCTGCTTGATGGCCCAGACAGAATGAACGGTCGCATAGTCAAATTCGACGCCCTGTCCGATGCGGATCGGGCCGGAGCCGAGGACGACGACGCTTTTTCTTGATGTTACCTCAGACTCATTTTCTTCCTCATATGTGCTGTAAAAATACGGGGTTTCTGATTCGAATTCCGCCGCGCATGTATCCACCATTTTATATACAGGCTTGATGGCTGCTTCTTTTCGCATTTGATACAGCTCTTGTTCCGGCATATTCCATTCCCGGCTGATATATTTGTCGGAGAAACCGAGTTCCTTCGCTGTCTGCAGGACGGCGAGGCTGCCTTTTTCCGCTTTCAGCTCGGTTTCAAAAGCGACCAGCTTAGAGAGCTTGTGCAAAAAGAATACGTCAATTGCGGAAAACTCATGAAGCTGCTCCACTGTGTAGCCTCTTCTGAACGCTTCTGCGAGATAAAACAGCCGTTCATCTCCGGCCTTTCTGATCCGTTTTTCCAAAAGCCCGTCAGAAATCTCTTCCGCATCCTTCAGTTCCAGGTGATAGACATCGGCTTCCAGTGAGCGGACCGCCTTTAACAGCGATTCTTCAAGGGTGCGCCCGATGGCCATGACCTCTCCGGTGGCTTTCATTTGCGTCCCGAGCCTGCGGTTTGCCGACTCAAATTTGTCGAACGGCCAGCGCGGGATTTTAGAAACGACATAGTCAAGCGCGGGCTCAAAAGCCGCATATGTTTTTCCCGTTACGGGGTTCATCATTTCATCAAGAGAAAGCCCGACTGCGATTTTCGCCGCAAGCTTTGCGATCGGGTAACCCGTCGCTTTTGAAGCGAGGGCGGATGAGCGGCTCACCCGCGGATTCACTTCGATAATGTAGTATTGGAAGCTGTCAGGATCGAGCGCGAGCTGAACATTACAGCCGCCTTCAATGCCGAGCGCGCGGATCAGCTTTAATGAAACATTGCGCAAAAGCTGATATTCCCGGTCGCTCAAAGTCTGGCTCGGGGCAACGACGATGCTGTCGCCCGTATGGATGCCGACCGGATCGATATTTTCCATATTGCAGACGACGATCGCGTGATCTCTGCTGTCTCTCATGACTTCATATTCGATCTCTTTGTAACCGGCAATGCTTTTTCCAGAAGGCACTGATGGACGGGGCTGAGCTTTAATCCGTTTTCGACGATCTCTTTCAGTTCCGCTTCATTCGAGCAGATGCCGCCGCCCGTTCCGCCTAATGTGTAAGCGGGGCGCACGATAACCGGAAACCCGATCCGGCCGACAAATTCCTCAGCTTCCTGTAAAGTGCGGATGATCTCACTTTCCGGCACCGGTTCATTCAGCTCATTCATCAGCGTACGGAATAAGTCGCGGTCTTCCGCCTGCTGGATGGCAGACAGCTTTGTGCCGAGCACTTCCACTCCGCATTCCTCAAGAACCCCGAGTTCAGACAGCTCGACGGCAAGATTCAGTCCGGTCTGTCCTCCCAGAGTCGGCAGGATGGCGTCCGGCCGTTCTTTTCTGATAATACGCGTGAGAAACTCCGGCGTCAGCGGTTCGATGTATACCCGATCAGCCATTTCCGTATCCGTCATAATCGTTGCCGGATTCGAGTTGACGAGAATGACTTCATAGCCTTCTTCCTTTAAAGCGAGACACGCCTGTGTGCCCGCATAATCAAATTCCGCCGCCTGTCCGATAATAATCGGGCCTGATCCGATCACTAAAATCTTTTTAATATCTACGCGTTTTGGCATACCGCTTCCCCTTCTTTCTCAGTTGTTTCGATCAAGTCAATGAATCTGTCAAATAAGTGATTGGCGTCTTCCGGCCCCGGTGAAGCTTCAGGGTGGTACTGAACTGTAAATGCCGGCAATGTTTTATGCTTGAGTCCTTCGATCGTTTGATCATTGATCGCAATGTGCGTCACTTCAAGCTCTGTCTCATCTATTGAAGAAACTGTATATCCGTGGTTTTGGGCTGTTAAAGCGACTTTCCCTGTCGCAAGCTCTTTAACCGGATGATTGGAACCCCTGTGTCCGAATTTCATTTTTCCGTTTCCGCTCCCGATGCCAGCGCAAATAATTGGTGGCCGAGGCAGATTCCGAATAACGGCACCTTCCCGAGTATGCCTTTTATCATTTCAATGGCTTCCGGCACATCTTTCGGATCTCCGGGTCCGTTAGAAAGCATGATGCCGTCCGGCTTGAGCTGAAGCACTTCTTCCGCCGTTACATTGTACGGCACAACGATGACATCGCATTTTCTTTTGTTTAACTCTCTTAAGATGCCGTGCTTCATACCGAAATCGACGAGCACGATGCGTTTGCCGCGGCCCGGACTCGGATATGCCGTTTTCGCCGATACTTGAGCGACTTGATTTCTCGGCAGTTCCGTTTTTTTCAGCCTTGCAAGAACCTCTCCGACATTCTCCTCACTTGAAGCAAACGTTCCTTTTAATGCGCCGGCCGTGCGGATCATTCTGGTGAGTTTTCGCGTGTCGATCCCTTGTAAGCCGGGGATATTTTTCATTTTCAGATACTCGTCAAGCGTGTAAGCCGAACGCCAGTTGGAAGGCAGCTCGCACAGTTCTTTTACGATCAGCCCTTTTACAAAAGGAGTGATGGATTCAAAGTCATCTCTGTTAATTCCGTAGTTGCCGATCAGCGGATACGTCAGGGTCACGATCTGCCCGCAGTAAGAAGGGTCTGATAAAATTTCCTGATAACCGGTCATTCCCGTGTTGAATACGACTTCACCCGCGGTATGCTCCAGGCTCCCGAATGCTTCACCCTCAAATACCGCTCCATTTTCCAGCACTAGTCTTCTTTTCATTTGACGAGTCTCCCTTCTTCGTATACAAGTTTACCGGCAGCCATCGTTGCAACAGGCCAGCCGAAGCACTTCATCTTGTTGAATGGCGTATTTTTTCCTTTAGATAAAAATGTATCTTTGTCAATGGCCGCTTCTTTTTCCAGATCAATCAGGGTGATGTCAGCCGGCGCCCCCGGTGCAAGCGTTCCGTACGGAAGACCGAATGCCTCGCAAGGTTTTACCGTTATGAAATCAACCAGCTGCTTCAGCGTCCACGCCCCGTTTTTCACAAAATGTGTGTACAGAAGGGGAAAGGCAGTTTCTAACCCGACAATACCGAAAGGCGCAAGCTTCATGTCCGTGTTTTTCTCTTCTTCTGTATGCGGCGCATGGTCAGTGGCGATGAAATCAATCGTGCCGTCTAAAAGCCCTTCGATCAGCGCCTCTCTGTCCTCTTTGCTGCGAAGCGGCGGATTCATCTTAAAATTGGTATCAAGTCCCGGGATATCTTCGTCACAAAGCAGCAGGTGGTGCGGCGATACTTCCGCCGTCACGCGGATTCCCGCTTTTTTTGCGTCTCTTACGGCTCTGACGGATTCTTTCGTGCTGATATGACACACGTGGTAATGGCAGCCCGCCGCTTCCGCCAGCAGGACGTCACGGGCAATATGTACCGCTTCACAAATGGAAGGTATGCCGTTCAGGCCGTTCGCTTTTGAAAAAGATCCTTCATGCACGCTTCCGCCGTAAATAAGCGAGTTATCCTCACAATGAGCGACAATCGCTTTATTTATTGAAGCCGCCCGTTTCATGGCTTCATACATCATTCCGGCCGTCTGAACGCCGACGCCGTCATCGGTGAAGGCGAATGCGCCCGCTTCATGAAGCGCCTCAAAATCTGTCATTTCTTCCCCGGTTTGTCTGATCGTAATCGATGCGTAAGGAAGGACCCTGACAGATGAGGTTTCTTTGATCCTGTTTTGCAGCCATTCCATCTGCTCTTTCGTATCCGGCACGGGCCTTGTATTCGGCATGGCGGCGACTGTGGTAAAGCCGCCCCGCGCCGCGGCTTTAGAGCCCGTCTCAATGGTTTCTTTTTTCTCCCCGCCCGGTTCTCTGAAGTGGACATGAAGGTCTACGAGCCCAGGTGAAACGAACAGTCCCTCAGCGTCGATCACCGTTTCTCCGTCTTTCGCTGTCAGAAGCCCGGTTTCCGAAATGAATTCACCCGTTACCCGGATATCCTGTACCGCTTTTTCTCCCTGTTCATTTAATATCCAGCCGTTTTTAATGAGATAAGACATAAGCCGCTTCTCCCCTTTTCACATTGGTTTGCAGTGCTCTTTTTAAGATCGCCATTCTGATATACACACCATTTTCCATTTGTTTAAAGATTCTTGATTTTCCGCATTCCACTAATGTTGTGTCAATTTCGACTCCTCTGTTCACCGGTGCGGGATGCATGATGATGGCATGCCGCTTCATGCTCTCCGCCCGCTTTGCGGTCAGCCCGTATGCTTCCAGGTAGCCTTTTTGGTCGGCTTCTGTCTGATGCCTTTCATTTTGGATGCGGAGCAGCATGACGACATCTGAAGCTTGTATGGCTTCATCCGTCTGAACACAGGTGCCGAAGGCGTTTTTCTCATCCTGCCACTGCGGCGGACCAGAAAACAGCACACGTGCGCCGAGCCTTGTCAGCACCTCGGCATTTGACCTTGCCACCCTGCTGTGTTTGATATCGCCATGAATGGAAACCGTCAGGCCCTGAAAGGTCTCAAATTCCTCTTGAATCGTCATTAAATCGAGCAATGACTGAGTCGGGTGCTGGCCGCAGCCGTCGCCGGCGTTTAAAATCGGAATATTGACTCTGCCGGTCAGATCTTTGTAATATTCATCCGTGCTGTGCCTTATGACGCAGGCGTCCGCTCCGATTGATTCCAGTGTTTTGACCGTGTCGTATAAGGACTCGCCTTTTTGAACGCTTGTGCTCGTGCCGTCTAAGCTGAGCACGTTCATCCCGAGTTTCTTTTCCGCCACTTCAAAGCTGAACCGCGTTCTCGTGCTCGGTTCAAAAAACAGATTCGCAACGAATTTTCCCGCGAGATCGGGACGGACTGCACCCTCTTTTATCGCTTTTGCCTCTCGCAGCAGTTCTGTAATTTCAGCCGCGCTCAGTTCAGACATCGCCGTTAAATGATTCATGTTTTTTCTCCTCCGTTTCCGCTTGAAGGCCGTAAAAAACACCCCGGTCTATAGACTCGGGGTGCGGTTAAAGAGAGAAGAGCCGTACAGCTTCTTCCCGTTATAACCCTTCCAAGCCTCTCTGGACTTTCTTTAAAAGGTTTACATATGATTTTGTTTTCTGATGCAATCGCGTCTTCTTCATTTGCATGCGGCAGGATAAGGTTCAGGATGACTCCGACGATTGCCGCAAGCGCCATGCCGGATATTTGGAACCCGCCTTTTGATACTTGAATAAAAGCCCCTCCGACGCCGATCACGAGGATGACGGATGTGATAATTAAATTCCGCTTGTTTTCATAATCAATGTTGTTGTCAATCAGCATTCTTAAGCCGCTGGAGGCGATAATTCCGAAGAGCAGGAAGGAAACGCCTCCCATAACCGCGGACGGAACAGAGCTGATCAGCGCTGAAACTTTGCCGATAAATCCGAAGCACAGCGCAATCACTCCCGCGCCGCCGATGACAAAGACGCTGAAAACTCTCGTAATTGCCAGGACACCGATGTTTTCGCCGTATGTTGTCGTCGGCGGGCCGCCGATTAACGAAGCGATGATCGTCGCTACGCTGTCCCCCATTATGGAGCGGTGCAGTCCCGGCTTTTTAATGAAATCCTGTCCGACGACTTTACTCAGCACCATTTGGTGGCCGATATGTTCTGACATCGTCACGAAAGCGACCGGCACCATCGCAGCGGCAATGCCCAATGTCACTGACGGCGTGTAGTCTTTGAAAGGGATGATAAATTCAGGAACGGCGAACCATTTTGCATCAATGACCGGCTGAAAATTGACGATGCCCTGTGTCACCGCAAACAGATATCCGCCTATAATGCCGATCAATACCGGAATCAGGCTTAAAAATCCCCGTAAAAAGATGGCGCAGATAATGGTGATGGCCAAAGTGACGCCGGCTACACTGAAATGTTTCAGGCTGTAAACGAGTTCCTTCGCATTCGGATCAGCATACATTGCCATATTGACGGCTGTGCTTGCCAGTCCGAGGCCGATGACGATGATGACCGGCCCGACGACCACCGGGGGCAGCAGCTTCATCAGCCACCCCGTTCCAAGCTGCCTGATGAGAAGCGCGATCAGGCCATACACAATTCCCGCCAGGAAAGCGCCGACCATGGCAGCCCCCGGCCCTCCCGTCGCCTTCACCAAGATAATCGGTGATATAAAGGCGAATGATGAGCCGAGATAAGCGGGAATCTGGCCTTTTGTCACCAAGAGATAGGCGAGTGTCCCGATTCCGCTCGTGACAAGCGCCACTGCCGGGCTCATTCCGACCAGTTTCGGCACGAGTATGGTTGAACCGAACATGGCGAATAAATGCTGCAGGCTGAATGACAGCCAGGACAATGGATTGGGGACGTCCCTGACTCCCAGGTTTACTTTTTTCTTACTCATGGCGTTTTCCTCCCGGTTGACTTTCAAATGGTATAAAAAAACCTCTTTGCTTTTTGCGCAAAGAGGCATACAAAGCCCGGCCGCGTCGATCCGCCCGGCTTTGTGTTTTAAAATCCTCTTCGCAAACTCTCTGGAATGCATTTAAAAAGGGTGATTATTCATTTTCGTAAATGGCGACCATATCAGTCTGATCAACTTCGCTCAGCTGAACCATCACTTTTTCAGCTTTTGAGGTCGGAATGTTTTTCCCGATATAGTCCGCTCTGATCGGCAGCTCCCGGTGTCCTCTGTCGACAAGCACGGCAAGCTGTATCGATGACGGCCGCCCGACATCAACGAGAGCATCCATCGCAGCTCTCACCGTCCGGCCGGTATAAAGCACATCATCAACCACAATGACCTTTTGGTCTGTGATATCGGCCGGAATGTCCGCGCCTTTTACAAGCGGCTCTTCATTGCTCGTTTTTTTTGTGAGATCGTCACGGTAAAGGGTGATATCGATTTCCCCGACGGTGACCGGATTTCCTTCAATCTGTTCGATCCGCTCGGCCAGCCGCTTCGCTAAATAAATACCTCTTGTTTTAATCCCTACAAGAATGCAGTCATTCATTCCTTTATTCCGTTCGATCATTTCATGGGCTATCCTTGTCAGCGCCCGCCTGATCGCCTGTTCGTCGAGAATAACAGCTTTTTGATTCACTCGTGACACCTCTCCATTCGTATATAAGAAGAAAAAACCCCTCCTGCCAGAGCATAGAGGGGTTCCTTTCCAGGACGAAGACACACATGTATCTTTTCTGTCCTATCCGTTATCCTTCTCAGCCTCTCTGGACTGTGTTAAAGAATCTATTCAGCTTGTTTTTATTATTCCAGAAAAGAAACTCGCTGTCAATGGCTATTTCTCAAATGTTCAATGAGTTTTTTCATATCTTCAGGAAGGGGCGCTTCAAACTCCATGTATTCGCCCGTCCGCGGATGGTCAAAACCTAATATTCCGGCATGAAGCGCCTGACCGTTGAAATCAATGGTTTTTCTCGGTCCGTACTTCGGGTCGCCTGCCAAAGGAAATCCGATATATTTCATATGAACACGGATCTGATGCGTTCTTCCGGTTTCAAGACGGCACTCTACGAGCGTGAAGTCTTGAAACCGCTCAAGCACGTGGAAATGCGTGACGGCGTTTTTGCTGCTTTCTCTTGTTACGGTCATGCTTTGACGGTCTTTCTTATCTCTTCCGATCGGAGCGTCAATCGTTCCGTCATCATGTGAAATCAACCCGTGGACAACCGCTGTGTACTTTCTCGTCACGGTTTTATTGACGAGCTGATTAACGAGTGATTCATGCGCCATATCGTTTTTGGCGACCATTAACAGGCCGGAGGTATCTTTATCAATCCGGTGGACGATTCCCGGGCGCATGACGCCGTTAATACCTGAAAGATCATCGCAGTGAGCCATCAGTCCGTTTACGAGCGTCCCTGTCACATGGCCGGGCGCCGGATGTACGACCATGCCCCGCGGTTTGTTCACAACCAAGACATCCTGGTCTTCATAGTAAATGTCCAAATCCATCGGCTCTGCAAGCACGTCCAATTCTTCCGGTTCAGGAATGGTGACGTTTACCTGATCGCCGGGCTGCATTTTATAATTCGCTTTTACGGATTTGCCGTTAACGGATACCAGTCCCTCTTTTACCCATTGCTGCACTTGAGTGCGTGACCAGTTTTCTCCCGTTGAAGCCAAAAATTTATCAATCCGTTCGCTCTTTTGTTCAGGCTGAACGGTTATCTCAAATTGATTCATGTTATTGCTCCTTCTTTTTCCCGCTGTCAAACAGCATATGAATAAATAAAAGTATTACACCGACGCACAGTGAGGAGTCCGCGATATTAAAAATCGGATAGTGATAATCCACGATGATGACATGAATAAAATCCACCACTTCCCGGCGCGCCGCCCGGTCAATAAAGTTTCCGGCCGCACCTCCCAGCATTAAGCCGAGAGAAATTCCGAGTAACATCTGCCCTTTTGCATAACGCTGTATGTAATAAACGATTCCGATAATCACGGCGATGGTAATGACGTAGAAAAACCACATTTGGCCGGCTAAAATCCCCCACGCCGCTCCCGTGTTGCGATGAGATGTGATATAAAGCACCTGGTCGATGACAGGTATGCTTTGTCCCAATTCCATATGGCTGACGACAAGCCATTTGGTCAATTGGTCGGCAATAATAATAAAAAGAGCGATAAGATAATAAAGCACACACGTTCCTCCAGTATACAGTTACTTTTATCCTTTATGAATTTTATCAGTAAAAGATGCCAGAGTAAAGGCAGATCATAAGCGTATGCAAACAGACGCTGTCACTCATACAGCGCCTGATCATATGCATAATCTCCGGTTACCCAGTATGGAAGGGTTTTCTTTTCAAATTGAGCGGGATAATAAAAATCATCAGCGGTTCTGGCCGTCGGCAGCACCGCAAGTTTTTCAATCGGAATGGGGGCGCCTGTTTTTTCACAATAACCGTACGTATTGTTTTCAAACTTAGACAGGGCAAGAAGAACATCCTGAAGTTCTTCTTTTATATGATAGATCAGAGTTGCTTCTTGGTCGTTCATTGAAGGTTCAACAGATGCTGACATTTGAAAGCAAGAATATTCGAATAATCTTGATTGAAGTTCTTCTTTCATCATGAGAAGCTCCGTGTGGATTGCGGTCAGTTGATCATTCATTCATCACAACTCCTGCTCTTGATGTTATAGCTTTATTGTTGCCCTCAGAGCGCCATTTGAAGCCCATAAGAATTTTCCTGCCGTTCTAATCGATGACATTGCTGGCATGTAAAAAAGCGCCCGGCTGACACCGGGCGCTTTCTCATTTATTATTTTTGATAATATTTTTCAACGATTTCCGCATTGCGCAGTGATAATGTCGGATATTTCGGATTGGCTCCGACATCTTTAGAAATTACGCGGGAACGCTCACACATCTGGCCTTCCGCTTTTTCTACGGTCATTTTTCCTGTTGTGAAGCTTTGCGCGTTTTCCGGCGCTTCACTTTCGTCTTTTACTGTCAGTTCTGAGACGATAAACAGCTGCGCGATGTTTTCTTTAATGGATGACAAGAGGTCGCGGTTTTCTTTGTTCGGATACAAAGTCAGGCTCGCTTCCAATGATCTTCCGATAATTTTTTCGTTACGGGCTGTTTCCAAAGCTTTCAGCACGTCGTTTCGAAGCTCCATGAAGCGGTCGAATTTTTCTTCTGTCGCTTGACTGTCCGGAACAGCAATGGTTTCCGGCATATCTGTCAGCTGCACGCTCGCTTCTTCAACAAATGATAAATGAGACCACATTTCATCCGCCGTGTGCGGGAGAATCGGCGCCGTCAGCTTCACTAACGCCAGCAGCGTTTCATAAAAGACGGTCTGCATGCTGCGGCGGTCCGGATGATCCGCATGCTCGATGTACACAACATCTTTTGCAAAATCAAGATAGAATGAGCTGAGCTCGATCGTACAGAAATTGTGAATGCTGTGATAAACAACCGCAAATTCGTATTCATCGTACGCTTTTTTCACCTTGTCGATCAGCTTATTCAGCTTGATCAGCATATATTGATCCACTTCGCGGAGATCTTTTACATCCACGGCATTGACGCTTGGATCGAAATCGAACAGGTTGCCGTGAAGGAAGCGGAACGTGTTGCGGACTTTCCGGTATACTTCCGCGACCTGCTTCAGAATATCTTCAGAAACCGGGTGATCGGCCTGATAGTTTACGGAAGATACCCATAAACGCAGAATTTCAGCTCCAAGCTGTTTTGCGATTTTTGTCGGGTCAATCGTATTGCCGAGTGATTTACTCATTTTACGGCCGTTTGCATCAAGTGTAAATCCGTGGCTTAATACGCCTTTATACGGCGCTTTGCCGGTGACTGCAACAGCGGTGGAAAGAGATGAGTTAAACCAGCCGCGGTATTGGTCAGAGCCTTCAAGGTATAAATCAGCCGGACGGACAAGATCATCTCGTTCTTCAAGAACAGCCTGATGGGAAGAACCCGAATCAAACCATACATCCATAATGTCTTGCTCTTTCGTGAAGATTCCGTTCGGGCTTCCCGGATGTGTAAATCCTTCCGGCAGGAGGTCTTTTGCCTCTCTTTCAAACCAGACGTTTGAGCCGTGCTGTTTGAACAGCTCAGACACATGTTCAATCGTTTCGTCAGTGATGATCGGCTCACCGTTTTCTGCATAAAATACCGGGATCGGAACACCCCACACGCGCTGCCTTGAGATACACCAGTCACCGCGGTCGCGAACCATGTTGTAAAGGCGCTGTTCGCCCCACTCCGGCACCCACTTCGTTTGTTTGATGGCATCAAGCAGATCGGATCTGAAATCTTTAATTGACGCAAACCATTGCGCTGTCGCTCTGAAGATGGTCGGTTTTTTCGTTCTCCAGTCATGCGGATAGGAGTGTGTAATAAACTCGAGTTTCAAGAGCGCGCCGTTTTCTTCAAGCTTCTCCGTGATCGGTTTATTGGCTTTATCGTAAAACATTCCTTCAAAGCCCGGCGCTTCGTCGGTCATGTTTCCTTTTTCATCAACAGGGCACAGTACTTCTAAGCCGTACTTTTGGCCGACGATAAAGTCATCTTCCCCGTGGCCCGGGGCAGTATGAACACAGCCTGTTCCGGCATCGGTTGTGACGTGGTCACCGAGCATGACGAGTGAATCTCTGCCGTACAGCGGATGTTCTGCAGTGATGTATTCTAATTCTCTGCCTTTATATGATGCGACAACTTCAGGATTTTCAAAGCCGCATGCCTCCGCTACATTTTCGATCAGTTCAGCCGCCACTACATAACGCTTGTCTCCAACCTTGATGACATTGTATTCAAGATCAGGATGAACGGAAATTCCGAGGTTGGCAGGCATCGTCCACGGCGTCGTCGTCCAGATGATGAAGCTTTCTCCGTTTTCCAGAACGCCTTTACCGTCTTTCACCTTAAACGCAACATAAATAGACGCGGAACGTTTGTCCTGATATTCAATTTCCGCTTCTGCTAAGGCAGATTCACTTGAAGGCGACCAGTTGACCGGCTTCAGCCCTTTATAAATATAGCCTCTTTTCGCCATCTCGCCGAAAACGCGGATCTGCTGCGCTTCAAATTCAGGCTGAAGCGTAACATACGGGTTTTCCCAATCGCCTCTGACGCCGAGACGCTTGAATTGTTCGCGCTGTCTTTCGATCTGCTGCCATGCATAATCTTCGCAAAGCTTGCGGAAATCAGCGACGGACATTTCTTTCCGGTTTACTTTTTTGTTTTTCGTCAG
The DNA here is from genome assembly GCF_000411595.1 of Paenibacillus lentimorbus NRRL B-30488. Lineage (NCBI taxonomy): Bacteria > Bacillati > Bacillota > Bacilli > Caryophanales > Paenibacillaceae > Paenibacillus > Paenibacillus lentimorbus. The sequence continues at coordinate 441,702 of NZ_ANAT01000006.1, forward strand.
CGCCGTTTCAATCGGCAGTCCGTGCGTATCCCAGCCCGGCACGTACGGTGCGTTGTAGCCGCTCATTGATTTATAGCGGACGATGAAGTCTTTCAGGATTTTGTTCAGGGCATGGCCCATGTGGATGTCTCCGTTTGCATAAGGAGGTCCGTCATGCAGCACGAATTTCGGGCGGTCTTTCGTCCGTTCTTGAACAAGACGGTAAATATCCTGCTCCTCCCAGTCTTTTTGCATGTCCGGCTCACGATTCGGCAGATTTCCCCGCATCGGAAAATCTGTTTTCGGCATTAACAGCGTATCTTTGTAATCCATTTTCATTCCTCCACAACATTTTTCAGAAAATAAAAAAAGCCCTCTCATCCCATAAGGGACGAGAAAGCTTATCTCGCGGTACCACCCTTTTAGAAAAAACGGATCATCCGTCTTTTCCTCTCGAACATCGTAACGTGATGGAACGTCCTTTCCTACTCTCGGTTCAGAAAGGAAACTAAAGGGCTGATCTGCATGATTCCGGCCATCCCGGGCTTACACCTTCCCCGGTTCGCTTTATAGCCTGTTTTGAGTCATGCCGGTCCCTTTCAATCGTCTTTTCATCTGAATTTATGAACGTATTATATTCGAACGGGCCGGAGAATGTCAAGAAAATCTGAAAATTATTCTTTTCCTCAAATACCGCGTCGACTTCGTATTCCAGCAGATGATCCCAATCATCGTTCTTCAGCAGGTCGAGCTGCGCTTCAATCAGCATTTGGAAACGTGTTCTGAAGACTTTAGACTGTTTTTTCAGCTCTTCGATTTCCATTGCGATTTTTCTTGATTTGGAAAGTGACTCATTGATGATGCGATCGGCATTTTTTTCTGCTTCACGGACGATCAGCTTCGCTTCTTTCTGCGAGTTGCGCTTTACGTCTTCTGCTGCTTCCTGGGCTACGAGAATTGATTTATTCAGCGTTTCTTCGATATTGGCAAAGTGGCCGATTTTTTCGTCCAGCTCGTTCACTTTCGCCTCAAGCTCCGTTTTTTTACGGAGTGCGATTTCGTAATCTTTTCTGACCTGCATTAAAAATTCATTTACTTCATCTTCATCATATCCGCGAAAACCTTTTGTAAACGTTTTGTTATGGATATCATTCGGCGTTAATGGCATATTGCCACCTCCATTTTTACATTTCAGTACGGTTATCTAGTTCACATTATAAAACAAATACGGCACAGATGGAGAAAAAAACTGAAAAAACGACTCATTTTTGCCGTTCAAATGTAACTTTCCATTTGTCTTTTTCGTTTTCCGTCAACTTTTGCCAAACTGCATCGTCCGAAGCCGCGAATCGAGAGCATGTCCCCTTCAGCAACCTGATAAGACGGATCTTCAATAGCTTTCCAATTCACCTTAACGAGCCCGTTTTTCACAAGCGCCTGCGCTTTCTGCCGGGATTGCCTGCTCATTGAGGCGCAGACGGCGTCGAGACGCAATGAAGAAACCGTGTCATCCCTTATTTCGACATCTGAAGCGGGAATGTGAAGAGCGGAAAGCTCGATTCTCTCAAGCTTTACCGGCGCTTTGCCCGCCTTGGTCAGCTGAGTGCTGACAAAATCGGCGATTTCACCGGAGACGATGAGCTGCACGGCTTCCTCTGAGAAAATCAGATCGCCGTATTTCTGCCGCTTTAAGCCGATCCCCATTAATGATCCGAGAAGAGAGCGGTGGTCAATGCTGACGAATTTTTCAGCGTATTGGACGTCAAAAGCACGGAGCTCAAAATCATCCTGTTCAGGTTCCATATATTCAGGGTATAAAATCGCGCGTTTGCGCTCAGCTCTGTCATATCCTCCGAAAAACGCAAGACCGCAGGCGTCGCCGATAACGGCTTTTACAATCACCTGTTCCCTGGGATCTAAGAAATCAGTCAGCTTCATCCGATACTGGTCCAGGACAATCTGTTTCCATTCAAGCACCTGATCAATAAAAGGCCGCTCGTCTTGTCTGAAGTGCTGGTAAATATCGCTCATGTTCTTTCCTTTCTATGTAAAGAGGCTTGGCTGGTGCCAAGCCCGTATCAAACTGTCGCATTCAAGTATACATTGCGATCATGCGGTATAGGCCCCAAAGCCCCGTCGTGGCAAACCGAAGCACGATAATCGCTACAATCGGGGATATATCCAGCATGGCAATGGGCGGAATGATCCTTCTGAACGGCTCTAAATACGGTTCGCAAATCGCTGCGAGAAATCGTCCGACCGCCGTTTCTCTCGTACTCGGCACCCATGACATAAAGATATAGATGATCAGGGCAAACGAGTAGATGTAAATTAAATAACTCAGAACGGAAAAAATTTGATAAAGAATCATCCTGCTTTACCACCTCTGATGTTCGTCTTCATTTATAAGCTCCGAAATCGTGCCGGAAACGTCGACATTATCAGGCGTGCACAGAAAAATATCTGAACCGATTCTCTGAATGTCGCCGCCGATGGCGTAGACGGTACCGCTTAAAAAGTCGACGATTCTTTTCGCCTGATCATGCTGGATGCGCTGCAGATTGACGACAACCGCCCGCCTGTTCTTTAAATGATCGGCGATTTCCTGCGCTTCCGCATATACCCGCGGTTCACTCAACACCACTTTAGAGGATTTCTGAACACTTTGCAAGCTTACTACGTTCTGCTTGCCCTGCGGCTTCTGAGCGTAAGCAGGCTGTTTATCTTTCTGCTGTTCATGCTCTTCCGGATGATCCTGCTCTGTTTCAATGTATTCGTACTCATACTCCTCCTCATCCATTGAGAAAAAGTTTTTCAGTTTATTTTTCATGCTCATTTGTTTACACCCCCCGGTTCATTTCCGACTAATGAAGAGCCGATTCTGATAAAAGTTGCGCCCTCTTCAACAGCGATTTCATAATCATTTGACATGCCCATTGACAGTTCCCGGCACGGTGCGTTTGTCTGATTCAGTTTTTGCACCTGATCCCTCAGATCACGCAATTGCCGGAAGCAGGCTCTGATCGTTTCTGTATCGTCTGTCAGGGGAGCCATCGTCATCAGGCCCTCTACAGAAATGTTTCTAAACTCAGCAAGCTCTCTGATAAAGGGGATGACCTCCTCTGTTTTCAAACCGTGCTTAGACGGTTCAAGCGAAGTATTCACCTGCACAAAACAGCGAACCGCATGCTGCGCCCGTTTTTCAATCTCTTTTGCCAATGACAGTCTGTCTAAGGAATGAATATAAGATACACGGTCAACGACGGCCTTCACCTTTCTGGACTGAAGACTGCCGATAAAGTGCCACTCCGGGCTTCCTTTGACGACTTCCTGCTTATGGATAAGCTCGGCATCCCGGTTTTCTCCCAGACTTGTAATACCGGCATCAACGGCCTCTTGAGCCCTTTCAGCTGATACGTATTTTGTAACCGCGATGACGGTAACATCTTCGGGGCTTCGGCCCGATCTGTTACATGCTTCGTTTATTCTTTCGTTTATATGTCGTAATTGATCAGCAACACGCAAGATCTTACGCCTCCTTCATTCCGATAAAGGACATCATGCGTCCCGTTTTCCCTTTGTCGCGGCGGTGTGAAAAGAATAGTTCACGCTCTCGTTCGGTGCATAAACCGCTGACTGAAATGTTTTCTTCCGGAATGCCGCAATGTATCAGAAGAAGACGGTTGACCTCTTTTAAATCAAGCTGATACTGGCCTTTTTCCGTTTCGCATATGGCGGATTCAGCCGTAAAAGGCAGCGCCCGCACTTCATTGATGACGCGGTCGTCGACTGTATAGCTTCCCGCGCTGATGGACGGACCGATGACAGCCTGAATATCTGTTAAACGGGAGCCTTCTTCGTTTACCCAGCGTTCCGTCATGATGCGTCCGATTTGTTTGACCGTCCCCTTCCATCCGGCATGGGCAGCGCCGATAATGGATTTCACCGGGTCATAAAAATACAAGGGCACACAGTCCGCAAAACAAAGGGCCAAAAAAAGATTCGCATCTTTCGTGTAGAGCCCGTCCGTCCCGCGGAATGCGGAAGAATAGTCTCTCGCCCCTTTTCCTTTATCCCCGGCTGTCACGCGCCGGACGCGGTTTTCATGTGTCTGGTCGGCGAACACCCAGGAATCCAGATCAGTACCGCATAAGGACGCTATGACTTCACGGTTTGTCACAACATCATGAGCTTCGTCTCGGACGTGCAATCCGGTATTTAATGACTCATACGGAGGATTGCTGACCCCGCCGTTTTTCGTCGTGAATCCGGCGATGACCTTTGTGTTAAGCTGATTCACACAGTTCCAGTCTTCTATCATGAGTGCCGAGGGGGTGGTAAGACTAAACGGGTGATATGTATTCATGGAGATCCAACCTTTCGACAAACATTAAAAAAGCGTAATTTCCCACTCATTTTAACACAATTTTAAGCATACGTTTAGCGGCTGATTGAAAAATGAGATAAATAAATGTGCCGGAAACATTGAGATTTCCGGCTTTTTACAAGTAAAGGGAGGATTACGCTCCCCCCTTTGGTTCGTTTACACGCACTAAGATGACATCTTCCCCAATTTTAACTATATTTCGCCAAGGAATGATCATTTCCTCTTCTTTTCCGAAAAAAACCGAGAACTTTTCCGCTGCCGCCTAAAATAATCGCCTGAATTTTTCCCGTTGTCACGTTAATATCAATATCACCGATGCTTCCGAGTTTTTTTCCGTTCGACACGTTTACCACATCTTTTATTTGAAATTCAGATATGCTGATCATCCGTATCACGCCCTTTGCCCGTTCTTTTTCCTATTATATGAACGGCCTGGCTGAACCTTGTCACCTCGGGCAATCTTTTTTGCGGCTGCACCAGCCGAGGATAAATCTCAGCATAATTTTCGTATAGTCCATAAGCTCATCAACGGACACTTCCTCGTTTACGGAGTGGGCGTTTCTTAAATCGCCGGGACCGTATATGACGCTCGGAATCCCGGCATGATAAAGCCACCCTCCGTCAGTTACGGTTTGGGAAACATCAATGACGGGCTGCTGTTTTTTTATGGCTGAGTGTGATGCAGCCAAGACAGAAACTGCCGGATGGTCCGGGTCGATTTCCAGCGCCGGGAACACCTCTCCTCTGTCTTCAATCATCGAAGATCCTCCCCATTTGAACACCGGCCTGTTTTCTTTGAGCCACAGATCACTGTCAGCGACACGATTAATATAGTCTTCGATTTCTGCGGCTGCTTGTTCGTGCGTTTCGTTCGGATAAAAGTGGACGGTGATCCATAACCGGCATTCATCGGCGACAAACGCTGCGTGTCTTCCGCCTTCAATGACGGCGGGGTTGATCGTATTGGTGCCGGGCGCAAAGCCGGGATAGCTTTTCGTTACCGCCCAGTGGCGCTCCAGCTCTCCCAAGGCAGTGATGATTTTTGCCATTTTTTCGATGGCGCTCGCTCCGAATGTGCCTCCGCCCGCATGAATCATATTGCGCCTCATGCCGTCATGAAATGTTTGTTTGCTTTTTAATTCTATCCAGCCGGTGATGACACCGCCCTGCCCTTGAATATGCAGGCTGCTCGTATCCGCAACAACCGCAAAATCCGCGTGATAGCCGCGGTTGCAGCATTCCAGCGTCCCCGCCTCACCGACTTCTTCTCCGATTACAGACTGTACAATGAGGTCGCCCGGAAGCTCAATGCCGGCATCATGGATCAGCTTCAGAGAGAAAAGAACACACGCCAAACCCCCTTTCATATCAGCGGCGCCCCTTCCGATCAGCATGCCGTCTTTTACGATCGGCTGAAACGGGTCAGAGTGCCAGTCTTCGCCCCCGGCTTCTGCCACATCAATGTGTCCGTTTAAAATCAGGCTTTGATGCCTGCTTGAATCTGTCCCTTTTAAAACACCGACTACATTCGGATCTTCCGGATACACATCCCACATATCGACCGAGAAGCCCGTTTCTTTTAAAAAGCCGGCCACCCACTTTTGGGCTTCTGCCGTATTTCTTGCTGGCGGGGCCGGAGTCGGAAAGGCTATCAACCTTTCAGCAATATGTATGAAGTCATTCCGCCGTTTTTCCGCCTGGTGTAACAGCATATCAATCTGATGCATTGGAAATCTCCCCTTTGGCTGTATCAAAAAACCCGTTTCATTCATGAAATGAAACGGGTGAAAAACGGATCTTCCTCCGCTTTTTTCACCGCTTCCCTCCGCCGGCATGATCCGGATCAGGTCCGTTAAGGGTTGAGACAACGTCTCTCTCAGCCGCATGGCAGCACCCCCAGGGTGAATTTATGTTATTTTACGGATGATGCCTCTTTTGCACGTGTTAAAAACGGGCGGCCATTGTTCCATAAGACATTGACAGGCGTATCGAAAAACGCTGTAAGCCGCTCGTCAGAAAGCATGTCCCTGATTTTCCCGGAGGCGAACACCTCGCCCTGTTTTAAAAGCAGCGCCTGATCAAATACCGGCAGAATTTCTTCAGCGTGATGGGTGACATAAAGGATGGACGGCGCATTTTCTTTTTCGGCGATCGACGTAATCGTGTCCAGCAGCTGCTCCCTTGCCATAAAATCAAGACCCGTCACGGGTTCGTCCAAAATCAGCAGTTTGGGATCAGCCATAAGCGCCCGCGCAATCAGCGCTCTTTGTCTTTCCCCTTGTGATAATGTTTCATACCGTCTGTCGGCGTAACTGATGGCGCCCAAATCCTTCAGAAGACCGATCGCTTTTTCCCTTACCTGCTCACTCGGAGTTTCGTACAGCCCGATTGAAGCGTACGCGCCGCTGAGGGCGATTTCAAAAGCGGAGTCCGCGGCATATAATTTGTGCTGAAGACCTGCTGAAACAAGGCCGATTTTCCTCCTGAGCCTGTCACCGAGCTCTGTTTTGCCGAATTGATGGCCGAGCACCTGCATCTCTCCTGAAGTGGGGAAGTAATAAGAGCATAACATATTCAGCAAAGCCGTTTTTCCGGCTCCGTTTAATCCGTACAGCACCCAATTTTCGTTTTTCTCGACGCGCCAGTTGATATCTTTCAAAATCCATTTCCCGTTTCTTTTTAATGACACACTGTCCAGCTGTAAAATCATTGCAGTTTCCCCCGTTTACTTTATTTAAATTTTCCAAAAACTTTTACACATTAGAATACATCACTTTTTTGCAAACGTAAACCATCGCATGAAAAAAGCCTTTAAACAAGGTTTAAAGGCTTTTTCCGTTATTGATGGATATTCTTATTCATTTGTTTAATGGCTGCCTTTTCAAGCCTTGAGACCTGAGCTTGGGATATGCCGATTTCTTCAGCGACTTCCATTTGGGTTTTCCCTTGGAAAAAGCGCTTTCGCAAAATCATTTTTTCCCGTTCGTTCAGTCTTCTCATGCCTTCTTTCAGAGCCAGCTCCTCAATCCATTGTGTATCCTTATTGCGCTCATCGCTGATCTGGTCCATCACGTAAATCGGATCGCCGCCGTCATTATAAATCGGCTCAAACAGTGAAACCGGATCCTGGATGGCGTCAAGGGCAAACACAATTTCTTCATGGGGCACTTCAAGAACTTTAGCGATTTCCTCTGCTGTCGGCTCCCTGCTTGTCTCACTGATTAACCGCTCTCTTACTTGAAGCGCTTTATATGCGATATCGCGAAGCGACCTCGAGACGCGGATCGGATTATTATCCCGCAAATATCTGCGGATTTCTCCGATGATCATCGGTACAGCGTATGTTGAAAACTTAACATTATGGCTTAGGTCAAAATTATCAATGGATTTCATTAGTCCGATGCAGCCGACCTGAAATAAGTCATCAACATACTCTCCTCTGTTGTTAAACCTCTGAATGACGCTTAAGACAAGGCGCAGATTGCCGTTTACAAGCTTTTCCCTCGCTGAATCATCGCCCTCATCCTGTAATTGCCTAAACAGCTTTCTCATCTCTTCATTCTTGAGCACCGGTAATTTGGAGGTATCCACCCCGCAAATTTCGACTTTATTTCTTGACACGTTTTTCCCTCCCACTAGGAGCTGCTGTACAACGTTAAGTATCTCCTCGGGTGGGAAAAATATGCACCGCCATTTTACAGAAATAAACATCCGGCTGCGGCAATCCTTGCAGCAGTAAGGGCTGTCAGATGGAAAAAATTTTACACCATTTTGTTAAACTCTTTTCTCAGTCTTTTGATAATCCGCTTTTCGAGCCGGGAGATATAAGATTGTGAAATCCCCATCATGTCGGCTACATCTTTTTGTGTTTTTCTTCTTCTCCGACAAGCCCGAAACGCAGTTCCATAATCTGCTTTTCTCTTTCGTTTAATTGCTCAAGCGCTTTTTTCAAAAGTTTTTTATCCACATTGGCTTCAATGTCTTTTGTAATAATATCATCATCTGTGCCGAGCACATCCGAAAGCAGCAGCTCGTTTCCGTCCCAATCAATATTCAGCGGTTCATCAAAGGACACCTCTGAACGGATTTTATTGTTTCGGCGCAAGTACATTAAAATTTCGTTTTCGATACATCGCGACGCGTAGGTGGCGAGTTTGATTTTCTTTTCCGGATTAAAAGTGTTTACCGCTTTGATCAAACCGATGGTGCCGATGCTGATTAAGTCCTCGATATTGATGCCGGTATTTTCGAATTTGCGGGCAATGTAAACGACAAGACGTAAGTTTCTCTCAATCAGAATGGCCCGCGCCGCCTGATCCCCGCTCGGCAGCTTTAATAAGAGCACCTGCTCCTCTTCTTTAGACAAAGGCGGCGGCAGCGCCTCGCTTCCTCCTATGTAATACACTTCATCGCTTTTCAGTCCGAGTTTCATCAGCCATTTATACCACAAATATGTCAGACGCAGCTTAAGTTTTTTCATCTTCCTCCCCCTTCTAAATACAACGCGTTTTGAGTATGATGAATAACAGACTTTTCGTCAGGAAACATGTTTTACAGCCTTCCCTGTCAGCATCTTCGGATGAACGATTCCGTCAAATTCACCGTCCGCAGATAATGGTTTCGTGCTGATGCCGATCAGGCATTTTTCACAAGCGATCATTTCGTCTTTTGTTAAAATCGTGACGTAATCCGGCTTTAAACAGATTAAAAATTGATTGTCCTGGCCGACGCCCCTGTATGGAATCAGCCTCAGCTTATCCGCATGGCGGAACGAATCATCAAGCTGCTCTATCACTTCAAGCGGACTGGCGGATTTGATGAGGTCCGTTTCCTTTTCGCTGAGAATCGGAGCGAATTTGTCAATGTGAAGGATCATGACCGGCGTTTTCGTCAGCGGATCATACAGCTGATTCCCGGAATCCACCAATCCTTTCGCGCGGATTGTCTGTCCGCTGAATTCCGCCTGCACCATGACAAGTTCATCGTACTGAATGGACTTCGTCTCGATGTCTTCAATTCTCTTTTTCGAAAAAACCATATGGCCGGAAATCCAATAACTACAAACATCCAGCTGATCGGGTCGCCGAATCCGGTCTGGCTTGTGACCATTACGCCTTGCTGCACAATTGATTCTGTTTGCAGCAGGGAATGTACGCCGATCATTCCCCCGCCGACGAGAAAAGTCGCGAAATAAAAGGCGAACAAATTTTGAAAAAAGTATCGGAACCGTTTAAAGCCAAAAGCCGTAAGCACGATGACTACCGAAAACGCCATTTTTCCCGCCGGATGCTCCACAAAGGGAGAAACAGGCGTAAACATCAGAAGCACAATGACTGACCCGATAAAACCGCCGGCGGCCACTCTTCTTTTTCACTTGGCGTTTTAAAATAAAGGCGGTCAATAAAAGCAAAAGAGAATCAAAACAAAAGTTCAACAGCCAAATGACATCCAGATAGATTTTCACATCTGACCCCTTTCCTCTTTTGTCTTACATATCTGTTTCTCTCTCTTGTTTCATAAGTATAAAGCAAGCTCTGTGGGAAAGTCTGTCAATTAATGTTGAGGGTAAAGTACAATTTTTAAGGGATAACCGTTTTATTTGTCGAGGGCCGAAAAGGTTGATTTTCTATTGTCCCCTTCAACTAAAAAAGCGCTGCCGTGATTTGGCAGCGCTCTGTTTTTACTCATTGATATAAAGTTTTCCTTTAGCCGTCTGTCTCGTTTCATTTCCGTAGTCATCTCTTGCGATAACGTCAATTTTTGCTCCGCTTGCTTTGATGGAAGAAGCCGCCGTCCAGTAACCCTCATATCGTCCCGGAGAAATTTCTCTCAGCGGAAGCTCTGTTGCGTTTTGGCTCCCTGCCCGGGCGTTTGTCAGAGGCAGACGGATCACGAAGGAAGCGTCTAATTTCTTTCCGCTTGAAAAAGCGATTTTCACTGATTCTCCGGCTTTTAATTCCTTATCCGCTCCGGGAACCAATCCGGAAATGACGGGAGCATTGTAATTGACATCGATTACCGTCTTTTTCGTTGTTTTGTTACCCGCTTCATCTGAGGCCGTGACCTTGATCTCATTGCTGCCGTTTTCCAGAAGGGTTCTCGCTTGATAAGAACCGTTATTTACTTCAGCTTTTTTCCGTTCACCTTTACCCATTTTAAATGGTCGTCGTGCACTTTTCCTTTTACAGTCACTGCTTCTTTATTTGTTTTATCACCGTTTGCCGGACTGTCAATCGTCACATCAGGCTTATCCTCATCCAGTATGACCGTGACAGGGCGTGACTCGTCGGTTGACCCGCTGTCTGTCACAGATGCCGCCGTCAGCCGATTGGCATCTTTAGTGAGTGTGACACCGGCCTGGAAATTGCCGTCTGCATCTGCTTTCGTTTCTGCGGCGGTTTTACCGTTATTGGTAAGACGGACAGCGGTTTTTGGTGAAGCCGTTCCTTTCACCGTGATTGACTTCTTGTTTGTAAATGACCGGTCTTCAGGCGACGTTATCTCAGGCACAGAAGCTTCGTAGTCGACCAAAGCCCTGATCATAAAGTTTCCGTCTGATTTATCGGCTTTTGACCAGCGGCCGTCGAGGTATTGCCAGTTTCTGTTCGAGTACGGACTGCCGTCATCAGATGACAGGGCAGGTGTATAAGGATCGGGTTTCGTCTGACGGAACACAAGATAAAAATCCTTTCCGACCGCGATTCCTTTTGAGCTGAGATCCACTTTGGTCCACTCGCCGTTTCGAAGCGCTTCAGCTTGGAACGGGCCGGCAATTTTGCTGCCAGGAGCTCCATCAGGGCCGGATGCATCATATACTTCTGCTTGAAATTCGGTACCGCCCGGATCAGGCCAGTCGGCGCCCCAAAATTTTAAAAGGCCTCCCGTCAGCATACCGTGTTCTTTTCCATCTTTGAGGGTCATCTTAACGGCAGATTTGCTGCCGGCTTTAAAATATGACAGCGCGGCTTCTTCCGTCCCGTTATCATAGGCGATTTCCCCTTCATAACCGACATACGGCTTAAGCTTGACGTTTTTTTCAGCATCTCCTTTGATGTCGACAGAAAATTCGCTATTGTAAAAGCCTTTTGCCGCTACTTTGATTGTGTAGGAGCCTTCGTAGGCCTTAAGCGAATATTCCCCTTTATCGTTTGTCACCGCCGGTTCAATTGCGGCATCCTCGGCCACATAAAGCGCAGCCCCTTTTACCGGTTCGCCTGTGGACTGATTGGTGATGGTTCCTTTTAGCGTGCCGGACGGCATTTGCTCCAGTGTAAAGTCTGCCTGCGCGGTTTTGTCTGCTTGAACAGAAACTTGTTTCGAAGCGGACTTAAATCCGTACGCCTCGGCTTTCAGCGTATAGTTTCCCGCTTTATGAGACAGGCTGTAGCTTCCGGTTGCGGGGTCGGAATACACGGATTTCCCCGTCTCGGCGACACTGATTTGCGCTCTGAGCGGCAGGAGATTCGTTTCATGTTTCACCGGTTTTCCGGATGATTTTACCGCCGGTTTGGCCTGTTTCGGACTGATGGCTTTTTTCTTCAGGTGGCCGGGAGGTGTTTGTCTATTGTGTTTACTATTTTTAACCGCCTTGCCGAGAGGACTGCTTGAAAGCCGGACATCATCGATATACCACCCGTCTTCATTGAGTACTTCGTCAGACTGCATATTAAACATGAGCTTTATGTTTTGGCCTTTATACGCAGATAAATCTGCCTCTTCATCATTCCATCCTGCGGAATCACCATTGTAAACGGCCGCCTGCTCCCAATTTGATTTCCCTTCCGGCAGAACGAACACATACCCGTAATCAAAAAATTCTTCGAGCTTGTGCCAGCTTTTAAATTGTAAAAACAGCTGCCCTGTTTCCGGAACTTGTATCGGAGGCATCACCAAATTCATGTTGGCCGAATCGGCATAAGGGCCGGACAGATTCGTCGCATACACTTTTTCTCCGGAAAATGCGGCGCCTGGCCCTGAACCCGGCATACCCCATTCCCATTGATCATGTGTCCCGTAACTGGACCAGCCCGCCGGCTGTGATTCAAAATCCTCTTTGTATCCCGCCGTAATGCTCGGTTTCACGTCAGCCCGGTACGTATCAGATTCTACAGAATGACCTCCGAAATCTTTTATGGTCCATTTATAACTTATCTTGCTTCCCGTTACGTCCGGAATCTCCGCCTGGTATGTTCCCTTTTTTCATCGCCGCTTTTTTGAACGGCGGCTGTCGTTTTCCACTCTCCTTCATCAAACTGATAGGAGAGGATCACCTCAGTTACGCTTACATCATCTTCTGCTGTAACCGTTAACGGAAGGTTTGTCCCTTTGTAAGCCTCTGAGACCGGTTCATGACGAAAGCTGGGCGGATTGTGATCTTCGCCCGCAGAAGATACCTTGCCTTCTACGCTTCCAATTCCGTCCGTTACGGCAGAAACGGCATCAAAAGCGTTAACGAGACCGTGGCCGTAACCGTTATTCGGTGATTCCGGAAAAACTGAATCTGTCAGCTTTTCGGCGGTGCGCGTCAAAACGTCTTCCATTTCATCGACCGTAATAGAGGCGTTCGCCTGCCTTAACAAAGCCGCCGTCGCCGCCACATGCGGCCCGGCCATTGAAGTTCCGTCCCAGCCGCCTTCGTATGATCCTCCAGGAATAGAAGAACGGATATTCACTCCCGGAGCCGAAATGTCCGGTTTTGTTTCATGATACGGTGAGGGGCCTTGAAGTGAGAAATCAGCGAGTTTCTTGTCGATGTCAGTCGCACCTGTCGCAAATGCTTCAGGATAATTGGCCGGATTTGCGATTGAACCCGGTCCTCCCGGTGTAAATAAGTCTTCATTTCCCGCAGAGAATTCAGGAAAAATCCCTGCCGCTCTCCACGCATTCACCATATCGCGGTACCACTCGTCCATTCCCGAACCGCCTGCCCAGGAATTATTGACAACATCCGGCGCCATCTCGGGATGCGGCGTGCCGTTTTTATCTTTAGGCGCGAGCACCCATTCACCGGCATCCAAAATATCGGCATCGGTTCCTCCGTCATCTGAAAATGCTTTTACTGCGATCCATTTCGCCCCCGGAGCCACACCGATTTGATTTGAGCCGTCAGGTTCTGAACCCGTCATGGTCCCTGTTACATGAGTGCCGTGTTCAAGGTCATCGTAGGGAGCTTCTTTATGGGACACGGCATCATACCAGTTCATTTCATGATTCGGCGCTGCGGGATTTTCAGGATCGTAACCCCGGTATTTTTCCTTAAGCGCGGGATGATCCCACTGAACTCCCGTATCAATGGAGGCGACAACCGTGCCGGTTCCGTCGTATCCTGAGGCCCAGGCCTGCGGCGCATCAATTTGGCTGATATTCCATTCGATGCCTTCCTTTGCTTTGACCTCTTTTTGTTTTTCTTCATTTGAAAAGGAGCTTTTGATTGCCGTTGAGTAAGCTGACGTTTTTCATTCGGAAGAACTTTTTCTACTTCAGGAAATGAGGCGGCTTTTTCCATTACCTCTTTCGAAGCAGTGACTGCCATTCCGTTGACAATATAATAGGAATGGATGTGATCAGCCTTTCCTTTCTTTTTTGTTTTTCCAAATATGTTTTCAGATTCTGCTGCGCATCATGAGCCGCCAGTTTTAAAGAAGAAACGACGGCTGACCGCTTTTGATATTCGGTTTTTGCTGCGGAAAGCGATTGAGACTCGGCATTTTTTTCTGCTTCTTTGACCGCTTTTTTCGTATCGGCTTTCTCTTTAAATTTGATAAGAAACGTGACTTTATCATTTTTTTCAAAACGCTTCTTGACTGAATCGGAAATCTTATGCTGAATGCTCTTAGAGGAAGAAAGATCTTTGGTGAAAGAAACTGCCCCCGGTGTGCTGTTCGCTCCGGCTCCACCCGGAAACAACAGTGAACTGACGACAATCGCGCTTAAAACGGAGCCTGTCCATCTGTTTCTCGTTTTTTTCTTCAATCGTACCCCCCCTTATTTGGTAACGACCTATAAAATGTGTATCCCTCCTTCTTAATTGGAATCGTTTGTCATTTCGATGCTGTACGTTAAATGTAGACAATCTTCCATTCAGATATTGTCACATTCTGTAGAAAGCCGTATGAAACTAAAAACAATCAATTCGTCATAGGTCTAAAGTTTCTTTTTCACTGTATAGATCATGGGGGATAGGAAGGAAGACTGTGCACAAAAAAGAAAAGGACAAAACCATGTGGTCTTGTCCTTTTTTACATCAGCCGCGTTTGTTGCGGTTTCTTAAAAATGTAGGAATGTCGAGAGCATCATCCGCCGGCTGTGATGTATGGCGGTTCACCGTGTTTTGATGCTGTGTTTCTTCTCGTTTCGGCTCACGTTTCGCAGCGTTTTGGCTTTGAGACTTCAATCCTTGGTTTAAATTCGGACGCTGCGGTTTTGAGTCATCTTTTTCCTGTTCGATAAAACCGGTCGCAATAACGGTGACGACGATTTCATCTTTCAGATTTTCATTGATAACTGAACCGAAAATCATATTGACATCAGGGTCAGATGCAGAAGCGACGATGTCGGCTGCTTCCTGCACTTCGTAGAGGCTCAGGTTTGTACCTCCCGTAATGTTCATCAAAACACCTTGCGCTCCGTCGATTGCCGCTTCCAGTAACGGACTGGAGATCGCCTTTTTGGCGGCTTCAGCAGCACGGCTTTCGCCCGTAGCGATCCCGATACCCATCAATGCTGAACCTTTGTTGGACATGATGGTTTTGACATCGGCAAAGTCCAAGTTGATTAAACCAGGCGTTGCGATGAGGTCAGAGATACCTTGCACCCCTTGGCGAAGGACGTTATCAGCTTCACGGAATGCTTCAAGCATCGGTGTGTTTTTATCGACAATTTCAAGAATGCGGTCATTCGGAATAACGATCAGTGTGTCAACGGCTTCTTTCATTGCCGTGATACCGCCTGCAGCCTGCAGCTGGCGTTTTCTTCCTTCAAATGTAAACGGTCTTGTTACGACACCGACAGTCAAAGCGCCTAAGTCCTTTGCGATTTGCGCGATCACCGGTGCGGCTCCCGTTCCGGTACCGCCTCCCATTCCGGCTGTAACGAACACCATGTCAGCGCCTTTTAGCGCTTCTTCGATTTGTTCCTTACTTTCTTCAGCGGCTTTTTTGCCGACTTCCGGATTCGCTCCCGCTCCGAGACCGCGGGTCAGCTTTTCCCCGATCTGCATTTTCACTTCCGCTTTTGACAGGTTAAGAGCTTGCGCGTCCGTGTTTACCGCAATGTACTCTACACCCTGCACTTCATTTTCAATCATTCGGTTGACCGCGTTATTACCGCCGCCTCCTACTCCGATTACTTTAATTGATGCTAAGCCGTCTATGTTTGTTTCGAAATCCAACATGCTAAATCCTCCTAATCTGCCGAATGACTATCAATCTATTCCCAAAACATGCTTAATAGTTTTTTCATTTTGCTCGGTTTGTTGTGTTCGGCTTGTGTTTTTTGTTTTGCTTTTGGACGCTGCTGCGCCTCAGGCCGCTGATGATGTTCTTCTTCGTGAGAGACCGCGATTTCCTGCACGGCTTCTTCCGGCATATGAAAGCCTATTTTTCTTCCCTGAATTCTGGCATTTCGGCAGGCAAATTGTATCAAGCCGACACCCGTCATATACTGAGGGTCTCTTACACCGATATAATTCGGGCTTGCGACCCTTACATTGTGCCTCAGCACTTCCTGTGCCAATGAAAGCACTCCGGGCATTGCGGCCTGTCCGCCGGTCAGCACAAAGCCGCCGGGCAGATCTGTAATTCCCATCTGCTCAATTTCGGCTGCGGCGATCTCAAGAATCTCTTCCACTCTTGCTTCAATAATATTGGCAATTTCCTGCTGTGTAAAAGATTGCTTTTGATTCGTTCCTATGACGGTGACTTCAAATACTTCATCTTCTGAAGCCTCATCGTAGAATGCATGTCCGAATTGTTTTTTTACTCTTTCAGCCTCTTCGGTGGAAGTGCGCAATCCGATCGATACATCTTTCGTGATGTTTTCGCCTCCGAGCGGAATGACGGCTGTCTCCTTCAGGTGCCCCTGTTCAAATACCGCCACCGTCGTCGAGCCGCCGCCGATATCAATCATGGCGACTCCGAGGTTTTTTTCGTCTTTTGACAAAGCCGCCGAACCGGCCGCAAGCGGCTGCAGGCAGATATCAGTAATTTCAACGCCCGCTCTCTCCACACAGCGAAGTAAATTATGTAAGATCGTTTTGGAGCCGGTAATCAGCGTGCCTTCTACTTCCAGGCGCACGCCGAGCATTTTTTTCGGATCGGTAATTTCGTCTCTTCCGTCAACGATAAACTGTTTCGGAATGACGTCAACGATCAGCTGCTCGTGCGGAACTGACACGACCTGTGCCGCTTCCATTACCCTGCGGACGTCTTCAACGTGAATTTCTTTGTTTTCACTGGAAACAGCGACAACGCCGTTCGTATCTTGAATATGAATATAATTTCCATTAACGCCGACAATGGCTTTTTTCAGCGGAAAACCTACCATTCTTTCAGCTTGGTCAAACGCTTTTCTTATAGAATGAACGGTTTCATCTATATCAACGATTGAGCCTTTTTTCAACCCTTCAGACGGTACATTTCCCACTCCGATAATGTTAAGGGAATCATCTGTCATTTCTCCGACGATCACTTTTGTATTGGACGTACCGATGTCAAGACTGACGTAAAGTTCATTGTTGTTCATTCTATGGCACCTCCTCACATTTCGATCAAATTCTATTCTATTATTTGCGGAACAACAATACAATGGATGTGGCTTTACAAGTGTGTAACAAAAACAACAGCATCAACAAATTTCTATCTGATTTCTCACAATTTATGTTTAATGAAACTATTCGTTATATTCTATGTATATCCTCTTTTATATCGCATTTTTTTATTTTTTTTAGAGACGGACCACCTTACCGTAAGAATTCCTGTCACGGTGCCATAATGTGCAAACCAGATGCAAATATACCCGCTTTCCATTAGTCTACACTAAGATGAACCTCCAGAAAAGCTATAGATATTGCCAGAAACATCCGAAAAAAGAAGAAACAGGAGGAAAATTCCAAATGCAATGCTCATTAAAGAAGACACGCCCATTGCATTGAGAATTTTCCGCTTGTCCGGCAGCCATATCCCAGGCAAAAACAAACATAGTCATAATTATTCCGCTATCGGTTATATCGGCTGCCCCGCTGATTATAATAGATTCTTTTGAATCACCTCTAAATTAGTTCTTTAGAACTATTAATCATGTTCTTTTTTCTTGCCGGATTTACCTTTGTTAAATTCTTCAAAATACGTAGCGACTTCTAAGTGGATAATCCCCTTTTTCCCGCCGTCCAGCTGGGAAACGATAGAAGGATAGGTCTTCATCCGGTCGGCAAATGTTTTAATAGAAGCGGTAACTACATACCCGTCGTTCATATACAGCTTGATCCGGTCCTGGTCCATTTTTACCGGTGTATAATAGATTTCAGAAATCGACTGCTTTAGCGAACCGGAAAGCTTATCAAGCTGCTCCGCCATTTTGACCCGCTTTTTCGCGTTTGTCCAGTCAACCAAAATCGGGCCCGCGTCATCCGGCGTGACTTCGTTCGGCAGCACGGTGCCGTTCTCCAGCACTTCATAATACACATCATTCCGCTGCAGATACGCGATCGTCTTGTATTCTTCAATGTGAATGCTGACTTTATTAGGAAATACTTTTGAAAGATCCGCCTTTTTCACCAGTTTATTCTGCTCAATCTTATCTTCTGTTTTTTCTTGTTCAGACTCCAGAACTCGGTTTGTCCGTTATGTATATCAGAAAGCGCGTTGATCTCTTTTACAGACACGTTTTCGTTTCCGGAAACGGTGACAGAAGACACTTTGCTGATCGGCATCTGCAAATACACAATGATCAGCACCATCATAAAAAAGAGCACAATGAATGAAATCAGCCGGCGGTTTGCTTTTTGTTTCCGCTGCTCTTTGATTTTCGGAATCCGCTCTTCAATATTTACGATTTTTTCTCTTTCATGATTTGGGTTCACTGCCTGTCCACCTCACTAAGAATGAAACAGCTTGACATTCGTCTGATTGAAAAACAAACGGCATGCTGTGATGCCGTTTGACATTTGTTAAAAGTATATCACATGAGCTCATGTAAATCAGAGAACCTTTTAACGATTCCCTCCGATGATTTCAACTTCTGTATGCATGTCAACATCATACTGTTCACGGATTGTCTTTTTCACATACTCAATCAGGTCAAGAACGTCCTTGGCAGTCGCTCCGCCGGCATTGACGATAAAATTCCCGTGCATTTCGGATACTTTCGCTCCGCCGATCTGATGTCCTTTTAATCCCGCTTTTTCAACGAGGTTTCCGGCATGATTCGGCAGCGGATTTCTGAATATGCTTCCGGCGCATGGGCTTGAATACGGCTGCGTATTTTTTCTGTAATCTTTGTTCTGCTGCATTTGCGCCGTAATGGCTTCCCGTTCCTTTTGCTCAAGCTGAAGAACTGCCTCGAGACAGACGCCGGGGCGTTTTTTCTGCAAAACAGACGTTCTGTAGCTGAAATCCATCTCTTCGTTTGTCAGCCATTCGATTGTGCCGTCTTCAAATAAGATACGGGCTTTCACAAGAATCTCACTCATATCAGATCCGTGCGCCCCGGCATTCATATAGACGGCCCCGCCGATTGATCCGGGGATGCCCGCTGCAAATTCGAGACCGGACATTCCTTTTTTACTCATGGAAGTCGCAAGCCGGACGACCGAATAGCCGCCTCCGACCGTCACCTGATCACCGTCAATCTCCAAATGATCCAGACCTGCGCCCAGTTTGATGACAACTCCTCTTATGCCTTCATCAAGCACGAGCAGATTTGAACCGCGGCCGATAACCGTCCATGGCAGATCATGTTTCTTCACAATATCCATAATATCTTTGACCGCTTCCACACGGTTGGGGATGATTAAAATGTCCGCCGGACCGCCGATTTTCATCGTTGTATGGTTCGCGAGCGGTTCTTGTTCCAGCACTTTGCCGACTTCGCGGTCTCTTAATTCCTGAATTACGTTCTCCATCATAAACCTCCGCATTCCATTTGCTCTATTTTTTATGTCTTCCATGATACTGTACAGTCTGGCTGCCGCATCCGGAACACCGAGTGATTTTGTCCGCTCACTCATGTCTTTTAAGGTTTCTTCATTCATGACGATTTTGTCCAGCGCAGCGATCAGTTTTTCTCCGCTGAGCTCGGTTTCCTTCAGTACGATTGCAGCGTCATGCTGGCTGAGCGCCTTCGCATTGACTTCCTGGTGATTGGCTGTCACATACGGGCTCGGAATAAGCACGCTCGGAATGCCGAGAGCGGTGATCTCCGCAATCGTCGTCGCTCCGGCTCTTGCCACAATGACATCAATTGATTGTAAGTACTCCGGCATTTGGTGCAAAAACGGTTTTGTCACCATATTATCAGCGGCTTTTCCGCCTTTCAGCTCAGCCGTTACCTTCTCATAATGCACTTCCCCGGTAATATAAAGCACTTGGTAAGGTCTCGTTTTCAATTCTTCCTGCATATCTATAACGGCACGGTTAATGGGAGCCGCGCCTCTGCTTCCGCCGAAAATGAGCACCGTTTTTTGATTGTCTTTCAGCCCGAACTCAGTTAATGAGCGGCCTGTCTTAATTGAGACGACTTCAGAGGCTCTCGGGTTTCCCGTAAACACAACTTTTTCAGCAGGAAAATGCGATTTTGCCTCTTCAAAGCAAATTGCCACCTTATTAACATATTTCGAGAGAAACTTATTTGTGATGCCTGGAAGGCTGTTTTGCTCATGAATGATCGTCGGAATTCCCATTTTTGCGGCCGCGTATACAACCGGACCGCATACATAGCCGCCTGTACCGATAACGGCATCCGGTTTAAACTCTTTTAAATATGATTTGCTTTTCTTCACGCCTTTTAAGAAACGCATGACGGTTTTTACATTTTCAAAAGAAAGTTTTCGTTTGAAACCTGTAATTTCAATGGCGCGGAACGGGATATTTTCCCGTTCAACAATTTTTTTCTCAAGACCGTTCTCTGTTCCGATATACAAAAATTCCACATCCGGATGCCGGCGCTGAACTTCTTTAATAAAGGCCAAAGCCGGATAAATATGTCCTCCGGTTCCGCCTCCGCTTACTGCAATACGCATTCGTATGTCCCCCTTAATCACATAGCGATAACCCTGTTTTTAGGACAGGGTTATTGATGTTGTCTGTTTTTTTATAGATAACGAATAGATCATGAGTGATGAGGCAAGATACAGATCAATACCTCGAGTACCGGCTGACATTTAAAAGCACGCCGACCGCTGCGAGCATCAGCGTCAGTGATGAGCCTCCGTAGCTTAAAAACGGCAGCGTAATTCCTGTTACCGGGATCAGCCCCGTCACAACGCCGATATTAATCATGACTTGAATAGCTATCATAGAAATAATACCGATGGCGACAAAGCTTCCGTATAAATCCGGCGCGCCGAGGGCAATCCTGACGCCCCGCCATAATAAAATACTGAACAGCAGCAATATGAGCGAACCGCCGATAAAGCCGAGTTCCTCAGATAAAATAGCAAAAATGAAATCGGTTTGCGGCTCCGGCAGGTAAAAAAACTTTTGCCGGCTTTGGCCGAGCCCCATCCCGAACAGTCCGCCCGGACCTACGGCATAGAGCGACTGAATGATCTGAAATCCGCTTCCAAGCGGGTCCTCCCACGGGTTTAAGTAAGAGGTAATCCGTTTAATCCGATAAGGAGCGGACAGAACAAGCGCCGCAAATCCGCTTAAACCGATGAGTCCGAGAAACGCGAAATGAGCGATTCGCGCACCGGATACAAAAATCATCACGATGCACGTGCCCACCATTACCGTCCCGGTTCCCAGGTCCGGCTGGCACATAATAATAATAAATGCAGAAAACACGATTCCGAGCGCGGGAACGAATCCGCGTCTGAATGACGTAATATTCTTCTGTTTTTCAGAAAGAAATTTAGCCAGAAACGCAATCATCGCGAGTTTCATAAACTCCGAAGGCTGAATGCTGAACGCTCCCACTCCGATCCAGCTTCTTGAACCGTTCCGCACCATTCCGACTCCCGGAATCAGCACAAGCACAAGCAGAAAAAACAAATGATCAGAAGCAGCTTCGACCATGTGCGCCATGTCCAATAATCCACATTCATAATGAAAAACATGGCAATGACGCCGATCCCCGCAAACAGCAGCTGCCGTTTTGCGAAGAAAAACGAGTCGTCAAATTTATAATCCGCCCATACCGCACTTGCACTGTAGACCATAATTAATCCTATTGTTAAAAGCAATAACGTAATAATAACTAATAACAAATCAGGCGCTGTTTTTTTAGTAGTCAAAGCAATCGACACCCCAAGCATAAGTCATTTAGGGCTGCCGATGAACAGAGACAAGCCCTTACTTAAGCATATGCACGGCATCTATAAACATGTCACCGCGTTCTTCAAATGTTTTGAACTGATCCCAGCTTGCACACGCGGGTGACAAGAGGATGACGTCTCCTTCATTTGAGAGCGCAAACGCCGCAGATACTGCTTGTTCAACATTATCGACACGTTTGACATGTTGTATTCCCAGCTCATTGCCCAGTTTTTCTATCTTCGGCGCTGTCTGTCCGAACGTCAGGACCGCTTTGACATTGTCCATATACGGTTTCAGATCGTCAAAACCGTTGCCGCGGTCCAGTCCGCCTGCAAGCAGAATAACCGGTGCTTTGAACGCGGAGAGCGCTTTGCTTGTGGCCAAAATATTCGTCGCTTTGCTGTCATTATAAAATTTACGATTCCGGATCGCTGTTACATACTGCAGACGGTGTTTGACACCGGTAAAGCTTGTCAGCACCTTCTGAATCGCTTTATTAGACGCGCCCGCCGTTTTTGCCGCGGCTACAGCGGCCAATATATTTTCTAAATTGTGCGCGCCCGGCAGCACGATGTCATCAACAGGCAGAATCGCTTCATCACCGAACATCAGCATTCCGTCTTTAATAAATGCGCCGCTTGACAGTTCCTGATGAACTGAAAACGGAACGGTGCCGGCTTTTCCGCTTTCGGCAAGCCGCACGACTGTTTCATCGCTTTGATTCACGATGGCCGTATCACTCTCAAGCTGATGAAGATACACGTTCTGCTTGGCTTTTTCATAGTTTTCACGGCTGTGATGGTAATCCAAATGAGCGTCGAACACATTTAAAATCAGGCCGATTTCAGGTCTGAACGCATGAGTCCCCATAAGCTGGAACGAAGAAAGCTCTGTGACGATCCATTCATCACCGTCAGCATGATAAGCCACTTCACTGGCGACAGTGCCGATATTCCCTGCGATCAGCGCCTTTATCGAGTCAGCTTTCAGCATTTCATAAATCAGGGTCGTCGTTGTTGTTTTCCCGTTTGAACCTGTAATGCCGATGAATTTTGCATTGGTGATATAATACGCAAGCTCGATTTCCGTCCAGACCGGGATGCCTCTTCTTTTCGCTTCCTCCACCATGATATTTTCATACGGGATTCCGGGGTTTTTGATCAGAATGGTAATGTGATGCTGATCAAAAAGTGACGTCGGATGCTCACCGCAGATGACCTCGATTCCTCTTTCTGAAAGCCTTTGGGCAGGTTCGTTCTCTTCAAAGGCTTTTTGATCATTCACGACGACGTTAATGCCTTTTTCATGAAGAATCGACGCAGCCGCATATCCGCTTTTCGCCAGTCCGAGGACCAGAAAGTTTTGTTTTTGCAAAAAAAGTTCGTTTTCCACTTATAACCACACCTCGATGTAAATTCCTAAAACGGCAAGCAGCAGTCCTGCAGTCCAGAATGTGACGACAACTCTCCATTCAGACCATCCGACCAATTCGTAATGGTGGTGAAGCGGACTCATCTTAAAGATTCGTTTTCCTGTCGTTTTAAAGCTGATGACTTGTAAGATAACAGATAAGGTCTCAATAACAAAAACTCCGCCGATAATGACGAGCAGAATTTCAAGCTTCGTCAGAATGGCAACGGTCACGATCGCTCCTCCGAGCGCAAGCGAACCGGTATCCCCCATAAATACTTTGGCGGGATGGGCGTTGAATACAAGAAAACCGAGAACGGCGCCGACAACGGCAACCGAGAAAATCGCAACGTCATATTGTGACTGGTTCCACGCAAGGATGGCGAAAGCGCCGAATGCGATAGCCGCGGTACCGGACAAGAGACCGTCCAGACCGTCTGTCAGGTTGACGGCATTTGAACCTCCGACAAGCATAAAGAGAACGAGGATAAAGTATCCCCAGCCAAGATCGATTGACAGATGTGTGCCCGGCACCCTGATGCCGGTTGAAAAATGGCAATAATGATATACTCCGTAAAATACAATGGCAATAATGATCTGGCCGATCAATTTCTGCTTCGACGTCAATCCGAGATTCCGTTTCATTACTACTTTAATATAGTCATCCAGAAAGCCGAGCAGGCCGTATCCGATCGTAACAAACAGCAGAAGAAACATTTCCGCACTCAGATGCGAAAATTTCTGCGTCATGACAATCGCCGTAATGGCGATGGATACGATAATCATGACCCCGCCCATCGTCGGCGTCCCTGATTTTTTCATATGAGATTTCGGCCCCTCTTCCCTGATACTTTGGCCGAATTTTAAACGTCTTAAAAACGGGATAAGAATCGGAGATATCAGAACACTGATTAAAAATCCCATTATTATTGTAAATAAAATCACTTGCTCAAGCATTGCTCTTTTCTCCTCCCGTTTCGTTCAAACGACATACGTATTTATCATATTCACATTGTGTCCCCGTAATTCTTTTCATTTCCCTCATTCTAACACTCTTTCCTGTTTTACTTTTTATTCAGCTCAACAATAGCTCTTCCCGCTACTTCGGCGTCATCAAAGTCGAATGTTTCATTGCCGATCTGCTGATAGGTTTCATGCCCTTTCCCGGCAATCAGAACCACATCTCCCTTTTTCGCGTTGGCAATGGCAAAAAAGATAGCCTGCTCGCGGTTTGCGATACTGTGATAGTAGGTGCCTTCTACCCCTCTTTCCATATCTCTTAATATGGCCAGCGGGTCTTCGCTTCTCGGGTTATCTGAAGTGAAAATCGGTTCGTCGGCAATCCGCACCGCAATTTCCGCCATTTTCGGGCGTTTCGTTTTATCCCGGTCTCCGCCGCAGCCGACGACGACGAAAAGCTTGCCCTCTGTCATGTCTTTGCATGTATTCAGAACGTTTTCCAGACTGTCAGGCGTGTGCGCGTAATCGACGATCACAGGAAACGGCTGATTATGATTCACCAATTCAAACCGGCCTCTGACACCTTGCAGCTCTTCAAGAGCGCTTGTGATCGTATCAAACGGCAGACCCGCTGCGATCGCTGTCGCCGCTGCAGCCAGTACGTTATACACGTTGAAGCGGCCGACGAGTGAAACCGTGATCTGCTTTAATCCTTTTGGCGTAACGAGTTCAAAACTTGTGCCTTGCGCAGAGATCTCGATTTGTTTCGCCATGACATCGGCATCGTTCTCGATTCCGTATGTAAGGATGTGCGCCGCCGTCACTTTTTCAAAGTAAGCACTGGCTTTGTCATCTGCGTTTAAAACTGCCCGCTTTGGCTTTTCATGGTTAAAGGAGCCGCCCAGCTGGGAAAACAGGAGGCTTTTAGCCTGTCTGTAGTCTTCCATCGTCTTGTGATAGTCTAAATGGTCCTGCGTCAGGTTCGTGAATACGGCAATATCATAATCGCAGCCGTGAACCCTGCCGAGTGACAGAGCGTGAGAAGACACTTCCATAATAGCTGTGTCAACATGCTCATCATTCATTTTCTTGAACGTTTTTTGCAGTGTGACGCTTTCGGGCGTTGTATTTTTGACCGGGAATGTCTCATCCCCGATTTTAATGTACATCGTTCCGATTAAACCGGTCTGTCTTCCCGCTTTTTTGAAAATCTCATCAACCATGTGCGTCGTTGATGTTTTGCCGTTTGTGCCGGTGATGCCGATAAGCTGAAGCTGCTTTGTCGGCTGCCCGTAAAACGCGTCAGAAAGAACGCTGAGCGCCCGCTGTGACCGGCGGACGAGAATGACAGGGACATCGACGTCAAGCTCTTTCTCGGCAACGATGGCCGCTGCGCCGTTTTCTGCGGCTTTTTGGGCGAAATCATGTCCGTCTACCGTATACCCTTTTATACACACAAAAAGACTCCCTTTTCTCACTTCCCTGGAGTCCATCTCAATTGAAGTTATGTCAGGGTCATGAAAGTCATTTTGAACAGGTTCGGCCATTAAATATGTAAGCAGCTTTGTAAGTTTCATTGTATCAAACCTCTCAGAAATTCTATTCATTCTTTTATCATGATAACCGTTTATAAAAGTCAGAATGGCTTTTAAACATACAGTTCATATTTTAGCGTAAATAAAAGGATACATCCAGTTAATCTTAAAAGTTATCTTCTTTTTTTCTCTTTATGATAAAAGGCAGCCGAAAACAATCGGCTGCCTCAAAAAGACTCATTCTTCACTCAAGTAAACACGGATCTTTGAGCCTTCTTTTACTTTCGTTCCGGCTGCAGGTGATTGTTTCACAATTTTGCTTCCTTTTCCTGAGGAGTCAATATTCAAATTGACAAGCAGCGACTCAAGATCAGAGACAGACATCCCTACAACATTCGGAACCTCTATTGTTTTTGTGTCGTTCCATTGATATTTTTTCTCGATTTGATTTTTTCGCGGTTTCACGCCGAGCTCCGGCAGACTGTCTCTCATCATATTTCCGACAATCGGCGCGGCGACGGTTCCCCCGAATTGAATCGTGCCTTTCGGATTATCAACCGCGACATACACGACAAGGCTCGGGTCATCAGCCGGCGCAAAACCGATAAAGGAGACGATATGGTTGTTTTCGAGATATTTGCCGTCTTTGACCTTTTGTGCGGTCCCTGTTTTTCCGCCGACGCGATATCCTTCCACAAAGGCATTCCGCCCGGTTCCCTGAGCGACGACGCTTTCTAAAGCATATCTGATCTGCTTTGACGTTTCCTGGGAAATAACTTGTCTTTTCGCAATCGGCGATTGTTTCTTAACGGTTTTTTTCGTAACGGGATCAACCCACTCTTTGGCGATAAACGGAGTATAAAGCGTTCCGCCGTTTATTGCTGCGGAAACGGCTGCCACCTGCTGAATCGGCGTGACGGAAACCCCTTGTCCGAAAGCGGTTGTCGCCTGTTCGACCGGACCGACTCTGTCAAGCGGGAATAAGATCCCCGTTCCTTCCCCTTGCAGATCAATGCCTGTTTTCTTTCCAAAGCCGAAGTCCTTAATATATTGAAACAGCTTTTGTTTTCCGAGCCGTTCCCCCAGCTGTACAAACCCAGGGTTGCAGGAATTTTGAACGACTTCAAGATAAGATTGCGAACCGTGGCCGCCCTTTTTCCAGCATCGGAGGCGGGCGCCGTCAACCTCGGCAAATCCTTTGTCATAAAAGTGGTCTCTTTGCAAGTTTACTTTTTGCTCTTGGAGAGCCGCCGCAAGCGTAATAATCTTAAAGGTCGAACCCGGTTCATATGTGCTCCATACCGGCAGGTTCCGGTTGTAAACGGACGGATCTACGGATTGATAGTCAGCCGGATCAAAATCAGGACGGCTTGACATACCGAGCACTTCCCCGTTTTTCGGATTCATTGCGACCGCAATCATTCCGTCTGGGTTATATTTCGCCGCTGCATTGTCGAGCTCTCTTTCTATAATCGTCTGAACCTTGGCGTCAATCGTCAATTTCATATCAAGTCCGTCTTTCGGAGGGGTGTAATCATCCGCTTCATCAGGCATTTTCTTCCCCTTGGCATCCGTATAAAATTTCACTGATCCCTTTACACCTTTTAAGTCATCATCATAATAAGCCTCCAATCCAAGAAGGCCCTGGTTATCAATACCAGCAAAACCGAGAACATGGGACAAAAAGCTTCCGTACGGATAATGGCGGATGCTGTCTTCAGCCACATAAACCCCTTTTAAGTCAAGCGCTTTGATTTCTTTCGCTTTTTTATTGGAAATTTTCCGCCCCTCGGGTGAGATTTTTTCTATGGAGGTTTTCTTAGTAATGTGTTTGTAGACCTTCTCTTCCGACATATTTAAAACTGACGCGAGAAGCTTGCCCGTTTTTATGGGATTTTGAATCTGGCGCGGTACGACAAAGACGGTCGGCGCGCTTTTATTCGTAGCCAGCTTCACGCCGTTTCGGTCAAGGATCTCTCCCCGCTCAGGCTCAAACGGCAAATTCCGGCTCCAGGAATCCTTAGCCAGAGAAGTCAGCTTTTCCCCCATCACAAATTGGACATAGCCTAATCTGCTGTCAATGATCAAAAAAATGATTACGCCAAAAAGCAAAACCAGTAATAAACGTTTTCGAACCGTTACATTTGAAACGCGCAAGGGACCGTCCACTCCTTATTTAGGCTTGTTTCAATTTATGCCTCAGCTTGGACACATAGAACGGCCGCGCATAAAAAAGAAGCCCGCGGGCATCCGCGGACTTCTCTGTCCCGTTAATCAGGATTTTTAAATTTCACCTTAATCACGGTATTTTCTTTCAGTTCTTTGCCTTTTTTCACACTTTGGCTTGAAGCGTAACCTTCACCGCTCACATCGATGTGAATGCCTGATACTTTGCTGAATTGAAGCACTTCCCGTCTCGACCATCCGGACATATCCGGCATCGTCATCTTTCCGTCTGTTTTCAAGAAGATTTTCTGATTGGTGATCACATCTTCTCCGGCTGTCGGATACTGCTCTTTTACGGCAACATCGCTGCCGATGACAATCGGTGTGAGGTGTTCATTTTTCGCTTCCTTCTCAGCGCCCGTGACCGTTTTATCTGTCAGGTCAGGCATCTTTTGGCTTTTCGTTTCTTCCTGACCGGAATCTGTTTTTTCCGTCGGTTCGATATTCATGTAGTGGAGGCTGTTTTTCATCGTCGGGTTAAAGATTTCCGCGACAGGATCAGAGCTGCTTTGACCCGCTTTTAACTGCGGCTGCTGCACGGCTACATAGATGACGAGCTTAGGATCATTTTTCGGCGCCATGCCCATGAATGAAAACACATAGTTGCTCGTTCCCCTTAAATATCCGCCCGTCCCGGCGATTTGTGCGGTTCCCGTTTTACCCGCGACGTCAAAACCTTCAATTTTATAAGGTTTCCCCGTTCCGATGTCTGATGTCACGACTTCTCCGAGCAGGTTCCGGACTTTTTTCGCCGTATCGGCTGAAATCGGCGTGCCTACTTGCTCTGGTTTTGTCTGCTTGACGACTTTTTTCGTATCGGGGTCGACAATATGATCAATGACGTAAGGTTTCATCATTTTGCCGTTATTGGCAATCGCCGTGACGGCCTGAAGCTGCTGGATCGGTGTTATCGCCGATGCTTGGCCGTAAGCCGTAGACGCTTTGTCAAAATCATATTTGTAGTTAATTTTACTTGATACTTCACCGGGCAGATCAATCCCTGTTTTTTGATAGAGCCCGAATTTGTGCAGGTACTCATTAAACCGGTCAAACCCCAGTTTTTCATTGGCCAGTTTGGCGAAAGCAACATTCGATGACCTCATGAGGCCGTCATGGAAACTTGTCATACCCCATCCGGCGCCATCGTTCCAATCTTTAACAGGTCCGCCTCCCACTTTATATGTTCCTGATTTATATTTCTCGTTTGCGGAAAACACATTTTCCTGAATCGCCGCGGCAAGCGTAAAGATCTTCATCGTTGAACCCGGTTCATACGCGTACGATACTAAGTCGTTGTAATAATTGGTGACGTTTCTGATATTCGGGTCAAAACTCGGACGCTGTCCCATCGCAAGCACTTTGCCTGTTTTCGGTTCTACGACAGCCGCCATAATTTTTTTCGGTTTATATTTTTCCGCTACTTTCGTCATGCTGTCTTCTAGAAAGGTTTGAATTTTCTGATCAATGGTTAAATATACATTGTCACCGTTTTTAGGTGCGGTGATTTTTTCCTTGCTGTTCGGAAGTTTCCAGCCGGATTTATCACTTTCGTAAGTGACGGACCCGTCACGTTCCGTCAGATAGTTATTCAGTATTTTTTCAAGCCCTAAAGAGCCTTGTATCTCGTTTGTTTTTTCATTCACATCGGCATAGCCGAGAACATTTGACAAAAATATACCGTTCGGATAGTAGCGCTTCGTATCTCTTAAGAAAGAAATACCCGGAAGATCCATTTTTTCGATCTTTTGTTTTTTCGCATAAGAGATATCGCGGCCGGCTGAACCGAATTCCACCTGCTTCGCGCCATTCCTGTTTAAGATGTCCAGAATCTCGCTTTTATCAAGATTGATAACGGTCGCCAGTTTTTCCGCCGTTTTCTCTTTGTCTTTGACATGCTGAGGATGCTTCGGATCACTCGTCATTT
This sequence comes from Paenibacillus lentimorbus NRRL B-30488, assembly GCF_000411595.1. Lineage (NCBI taxonomy): Bacteria > Bacillati > Bacillota > Bacilli > Caryophanales > Paenibacillaceae > Paenibacillus > Paenibacillus lentimorbus. The sequence continues at coordinate 471,594 of NZ_ANAT01000006.1, forward strand.
TTTTATCAAGCACGGCAATGAGCTTATATGTCGCCGTGTCCTCTGCAAGCACTTTGCCGTTCCGGTCAAGAATAGAGCCGCGGCTCGCTTCTATCGTCCGCTTTTTTTCGTGCTGCTCGGTCGCTTTTGTTGCAAGTTCTACACCGTTTGCTTTACCGGTTAATTGAATGTACGCCATTCTCCCGAGAATGACAAAGAAAAAGAGAGCGAAACAAATACTGAGTATCGCTGCTCCTCTGTTCATAAACTTATTTTTTTTCGGCATGGGTTATCATTCCTGTATGTTTTTCACTTTTTTATCTTTCAGATTCAAACCGTGCTTTTTAGCGATATCCATCAGGCGCTGCGGCTGGCTTAAGTCAGCCGCCGTCTTTTCGAGATCACCGATCTGCTTATTCTTCTCAGATACTTTCTCCTCCAGTTTTTTGCACCTCAATATTGGATTGGTACGCCGCGTATGCCTTTGATACGATAAACATTGATGTGGAGAGAACGGCAATGGCAAACAGGACGAGCAGCACCTTTTCCCCGAGTGTAATGGAAGCCCTCTTTTTGACAATCACCTTTTTTTCGGGACTTATCACTGGCCGTTGTTGTTTTTCCTGCTGGTAAGCTAAGTTGCTCATAGGCTGATGACCTCCTTTAATGTTGTCATTTGCTGCCCGTTATTTTCGTTTCTCCGCAATGCGGAGCTTCGCTGACCGGGCGCGGTTATTTTCTTCAAGCTCCTCTTTTGATGCCGTAATGGGCTTTCTCGTAATCAGTTTTAATTCCGGTTCAAATTCTTCCGGTATCACGGGAAGACCCGGAGGCAGTTCGGGAAGTGATGATTTTTCCTTGAATGTCGTCTTGCACATTCTGTCTTCCAGCGAGTGAAAAGTGATCACAGACACCCTTCCGCCCGGCTTCAGCACCTCTATCGCTTGCAAGAGGGCCTCTTCAAATACTTGAAGCTCGTCGTTTACGGCGATTCGAATGGCTTGGAATACACGTTTGGCCGGATGACCTCCGCTTCTTCTTGCCGGAGCCGGTATCGCGTCCTTTATTAGATCGACCAGTTGGCCGGTTGTTTGAATAGGCGATTTTTCTCTTGCCTCTTCAATTTTCCGGGCGATCTGCTTGCTGAATTTTTCTTCTCCGTATTTAAAGAAAATCCTCACAAGGTCCTCATACCGCCAATCATTTACGACTTCTTTCGCCGTAAGGGCGGCCGACTGGTCCATCCTCATGTCCAGCGGTGCGTCATGATGATAACTGAATCCCCGTTCCGGTGTATCAAGCTGCGGAGAGGATACTCCTAAATCAAATAAAATTCCGTCGACACTCGTAATGCCGTGTTCATGTAAACACTCTTTTAAATAACGAAAGTTGCTTTTTACCAGAATGAGCTGTCCTTTGTATTCGGACAATGTTTTCTTTGCGTTTTCAAGTGCCGTGTCATCTTGGTCAAAGGCGATCAAGCGTCCTTTTTCCGATAATTGCTGCAATAAATATGTACTGTGCCCGGCGCCGCCAAGGGTGCAGTCCACATAGGTTCCGTCCGGTTTGATATTTAAACCGTCGACGGTTTCACGAAGAAGTACTGTCTTATGCTGAAACATTTGTGTCGGTCCCACCTTTATCAGGAATGAATTGAATTGTCAGTTGTTGTTGTGATGCACGAAGATCCATTATATATCAAATCCAATCATGTTTTCAGCAATTTCAGCGAATGAATCTTCTTGCTCTTCTGTGTATTGTTCCCATATTACCTTACTCCACAATTCAATTCGATTGGAAACCCCGATGACAACACATTCTTTTTCCAGTTTTGCGTAATTCAGAAGAGATGACGCAATATTAACCCTTCCCTGCTTGTCCAGTTCGCATTCGGTCGCACCGGAAAAAAAGAATCGGGTAAATGCGCGGGCGTCTTTTTTGGTGAGCGGCAGAGCCTTCAGCTTTTCTTCAATCAGCTTCCATTCATTCATCGGATAGCCGAAAAGGCATTGGTCAAGTCCTCTTGTCAGCACAAACTGCTCACCGAGGCCTTCTCTGAATTTTGCGGGTACGATCATGCGGCCCTTTGCATCTATTGTATGCTGGTATTCACCCATAAACACGATAAGGACCCCCACTTTCTCCCCTAAACTCACCACTATCCGCCACTTCTCTCCACAACCTCATTTTACACTGTTTACACATAAAAAAAACCCTGAACTATTCAGGGTTCTTTAAAACTTTATTTCAAAGTTTGACAATCTGATGTTGGTTTTGAAAAGAAAATGGCAGATGTTTGAAGGTTGTGAAGAATTTTGGACCGTAACGGTTCAAATAATACATTACATTCCAAATCCGTTCCTGCGGAGCGCCGAGCGGTCTGATGCTGTTTTGGATTCTTTCATAGTCACGCAGCACAAAACCTTCTTTTTCTTCAATTCTTTTCGTTACCGTCCGTTCTAAAAACAAGAGCTGATCCTGAATGAAGGCGGCATTCTTCTGTAAAAGCGGCTCAAGGCTTGAATCGACCTTCAGCGCTTCGTTCCTTGCACGTTTATGGACGGCTTCAATCTGCGACTTCGCCTGTTCCATTACAGAAGAAAACTCTTCCGGAATCTGCTCTTCAAAATAAGTGTCTTTCAGGTGTCCGGTGCCGTGTTCGATCGCTTCCTGAAGCGGGATATTCCGTTCTGAAAGCTTCTTTTCAATATGGCGCTCAAGAATCGTAATGTTCAGTCTCGGCACTACCGGAGTCATGCGGAAGCCCATTAATGAGAAAGCCTGCTTCAGCTCACCCCAATAATTGATCTCCCCCGGTCCCGCGATAAACGCCAGAGTCGGGATGAGAAACTCCTGCATAAGCGGCCTTGTCACAACGTTATTGCTGAAACATTCCGGTTTTTCTTCCATATGAGTATGAAGCTCGTCGTTCGTCCACTTCAGGTCAAGCTCCTTAATGACAAAAACGCCGTTTTCTTTTTCAATTAAGAAACGCTCTCCCTCGTGTTCGTAAAACAGATTGGCCTGATCTTTGTCCGATTCAATAATCGGGTGATAACCGGCTTCCCGCATAAGAACCTGCTGGTCTGACACGGCTTTGGCAAGCTCGTGATTGTGTTTTAAAATCTGCTGAAACATACCCGTTTCCAGCTTTTTAATCCCCGGATCTCCCGAATTCATCAGAATAAGGCCTTCTTCTTGAAACAAGTCGGCGATCAACAGCTCAAAAAAGTCCGTGAACGTCTCTGATGAGCGTAAACATCGCTTCACGTTTTGAAGGAGTGTGTTTGTGTGATCCGTTTCCTCAAAAGCAGCGAACACTTCATCAATCCAAGCCGCGCATTTTTCCTGATCAAGCTCGGTTTTAGCCGCCGATGTTTTTTTCCAGTACGACTGCGGCAGTTTCCGCTTCACCGGACCTTTATTCTCTGTTGACGTATGCACATAATTAATTTCTTCCAGATCGTGATCTTCACCCGCCACCCAGAAGATCGGTGCGACAGGAATCTGCAGCGCCTCTTCCTGCTGTCTGGCAAGTACGATAATGGAGATAATTTTATGTATGGTGTAAAGAGGCCCTGTTAAAAGACCGGCCTGCTGGCCGCCTACAACCGCTGCGCTTTTTGGATCTCTCAGTTTTTCGATGGAGGCCTGCATGGCGTCGGAATGAAATTTTTCGTGATAGGAGGATAAATAATCCGCTAATTCCTCTCTGGCAAACGGCCGCGAAGAGAGGTCATGAAGCCGCTTTTGCCATACGTCCTCTGAATGAATATCATAATCAAAAAATGAAGACATGTTTTCTCCATCTATATAGTGCTGCACAAACTTATTTTGACTTTTGATGGAAAGTTCAGTTAGCTGCATCTGTCTGGAACTTCCTTTCTCCAATAAATAGTTAGGTTTCCGAAATGAGTATAGCATGTTACCGGAAAACCTCAAAAGACTTTGTTTCAATTTCTTTCTAACGCTTTTATGCTGCGGTGTAAAAACGTGAGATGAACGGCCGGCAATCCGCGGCTTTCCGCTTCTTTTACAAGATAGCCGATAATCGCATCGGCCTCTGTCCGCCTGCCTGCCATGATATCGACGAGCATGGAAGAATGATTTTTTTCCGTCAGTCTGCAAACTTCGCAAACCTTGTTCCACGCTTTTTCTCTATCGGCGAGGCCAAGTATTGTCTCCGCTTCTTCAAACACGTTTCTCATATATTTTTTGTAAGCGTCATTTCTTAACAGCTCTCCGTTTTTCACACGCAGCAATGCAGTTAACGGGTTGATGCATACATTGATGATCAGTTTTCCCGTTAACAGCCGATACCAGTCGTTTTCATCATATACGGGAAAATCCCGGTGCATGCCGGAAAAGATGCTTTTGAGCGTTTCCGGCCGGGATGCGCTGAATACACTCCATCTTACGGCTCCCGCTCCCGTATGTTCAACGGCATGATCCGATATCTTTTTTGCTCCGTGCTCAACAGTGCCGGCATAAAGCGAATGATCCGTATGCCAATCTTTAATGTCGTGTATGTGTCCCATGCCGTTTTGCAAAAACAGCACATTCGTCCCTTTTATCGTCTCAAGATCCCGCAGCACAGCACTGAGCTGGTGCTGTTTAACGGCTGCGATTAAGAGGTCGAATCCGGGAGTGAGGCCGGTTTGCGCTCTGCATGCCGCCGTACATTCTATTCCGTCTTTCAAAAGCCGTATACCGCCTGAGTTAATCGCATCAGCCTGTTCCGTCCGCCGCGTAATGACCGTTACCTGGTGGCGGGACGATAAGTAGTAAGCACATAAAAGACCTACCGCTCCGCCGCCGATAATTCCGATTTTCACACTGTCACACCCTATATCTGCTTTTTTCCATATTATCATAGCAGAAGCCGCCGCAAATTACTTCAATTTCGTTTCGAGCAAAAAGACAGGCAAGCATATTATAGTTGGAATTTTCAATTAAAGCGTTTACAATAATGGTAGAACACAACAAAGGGGGAGTTTGTGTTGAAAATAGAGCGCCTGCTCATCAACTATAAGACACTCGAAGAATTTAAAAGGTTTAAGGAATACGGGATGCAGGAGCTGTCGATGCTTGAAGATCTTCAGGATAATATCATTGAAAATGACAGCACCTCGCCTTTTTACGGGATTTACTTCGGGGATAAACTAGTGGCGAGAATGAGTTTATATCAGGTAAACGGAGGCGCGAATCCGTATTTTGATCAGCGTCAGGACTTTTTGGAACTTTGGAAGCTTGAGGTTCTTCCGGGCTATCAAAACAACGGATACGGAAAAGCGCTTGTTGATTTTGCAAAATCCTTCAGAATGCCGATCAGGACAAATTCACGCATGAAATCAGCAGAATTCTGGGATAAGATGAATTTTGAGCCCGTTAAATATGATATGGCGCGTGATAAAGGAGAAAATCCTTACATCTGGCATCCCGATATGGACGGTGAAATGACATCCGGAGAAACGGCATAATAAAAAACCGGCCGGGCCGCCGCCCTCAGGCCGGTTCATTTTACAGGCTCTGCGCCGATTTCCTGTCGTCTTCTTTTGAATTGACCATCCTTCTCGCTCTGTCCATAATGTCAATTAACGCTTTATAATCTTCTTCCGTCATCTCCAGCTTGTTTCTCAAGCTTTCATTTTCCTCACGCAGATCCTCGACTTCTTTTTGCAGCGCGGTCAGCTGTTCTGTGAGTTTTTCTTTTTCATGACGAACATCCGCTGCGGCCGGCGACTCTTTAAATTGCTGAAGAAACAAAATGACATCATCAATGGACAGCTCTTTTTCTCCTTCCGCCCTGCGGATCGGAGGCTGTTTGACGGTTCCCGGCAGATTGGCGGAATGCACCCCGATCTGCTTTCTTAATTCCTTCCGCTGTTTTTTCGCCAGTTCTATCCCTGACTGATATTGTTTTCTGACATAAGAATTCCATCTGAACCCGCAGGCGGCAGCCGTTCTCGTCAGCGCTCTGCCGACTTCTTCAAAAGCGGAAAGCTGGGTCCCGCCTTCCCGAATATGCCTGAGCACCACTTCGGCCAGCAGCAAATCTTCATCTTGCGTCCACGCGTCTTGTCTCGTTATCGTCAATCGTATCTCCCTCCATATTTGCTCATTTACCTCATACATATGCCGCTGATAGATTAGATAGACTACTGGCGCTCACAATTTTTTCGGCGGAAGCAGGCCGGAGGGGCAAAAAAAAGAAAAGCGCAGGAACCGAGATTCCCGCGCTTTTCTTCATACATTAATTGCTTTTAACATTTATGTCTTTGCCGTTGTATGATCCGCATGCTTTACATACACGGTGAGACAATTTCATCTCTCCGCATGACGGGCATTCTGTCATACCAGGTACATTTAGTTTGAAATGTGTACGGCGCAATCTTTTTTTCATTTTAGAAGTTCTTCTAAAAGGTACAGCCATTATTCCCACCTCCTTAAAGAGTTAAGATTCATCATCTTGTGTTAAGAGCTTTTTCAGATCCGCAAGTCTGGGGTCGATTTGATTTTTCTTGTCTTCCTCAGAAATCACTTGCCAATCCTTCCCCACTTGGGGAGCGGCTCCTTCTTTTTGTTCAGTTTCACAAAAGACTTGCATAGGAATTTCTAAAAGAATCTCTTCTTTTACGATCGGAGTTAAGTCGACGATATCGTCTTCAGCAATATGAACGTCCTCATCTTCTATATCATCCGACTTATGAAATCTAAACAGTTCTTTTGTCGCGATTGTAAATGGATACGGCACATCAACTAAAGTTCTTGAGCACGGCAAAACCATTTCGCCTGAAATCGTAAAGTCAAACGAAACTTGCTTGGATTCAATCTCCGCGCGGCCCTTCACCCGGACGGGAGAAATGCGGCGGATGTCAGAATTCAATTTTGTCAGCTCATTTAACTCAACTGTTTCATCAAATTCAAAGCTCTTTTTCGCCATTTGATGAAGCTGATAAATCGTCCATTTCATTTGTATCACCTCAGGAAAGCAACAAACATGATTATAGCTTTTCAGAATGTTTTTGTCAATATTTTTCTTTACAGCATAATGCCGCCGTCATGCAATCGTTGACAGCCGGATAGGCTATGCATACACTAAACGAAACGGACTAAAATATGCACTTCATTTGCAAATGTACCACACGAAGCAAAACATAGCAAGAAAGGCGGGACAAATATGAAAGCAGTCGGCCTGGTTGTTGAATATAATCCCTTTCATAACGGACACCGCTATCATGCGGAACAAGCAAAAATCAAAACGGACAGCAGCGTGGCAGCGGCGGTGATGAGCGGCCCTTTTTTGCAGCGCGGGGAACCGGCCGCCGTCTCAAAGTGGGCCCGGACAAAAATGGCGCTGGAAAACGGCGTAGATATCGTCATTGAGCTCCCTTATATATATGCCGTACAAAAAGCGGAATTATTCGCGCGCGGCAGCGTTTCGCTTCTTCATCATTTAGGATGCAGCAGCTTGTTTTTCGGCAGCGAAAACGGGCGGATCGAACCCTTTATTGAAGCGTCTGAAGCGTTCAGCCGAAAGGAAGATGACTGCAGCCTGATTCTGAAAGAGGAGCTGAAAAAGGGTCTCAGCTATCCGGCCGCCGCCTCAAAAGCTTTTTCACACATATTCAAAGGGCGGGACATGCTCGATTTGTCCAAGCCGAACAATATTCTCGGTTTTCACTACGTTAGAGCGATACACGCCTTCGGTTCCGCTATGAAGCCTTATACGACAGCCAGAATCGCTTCCCAGTATCATGACGACGAGCTTCCCGGAGATAACAGCCGGATAGCCAGCGCAACAAGCATCCGAAAAGCGCTGATAGAAAAAGGAACGGCGGCCGCAAGGAGCTTTCTCCCGGAAGCGTCTGCGCGTGAGCTGGAGGCTTACAGAAATTCATACGGGATATGGCACAGCACGGAAGACTATTTTTCATATGTAAAATACAGCGTCAGCACTCTGTCCGCTGAAGAATTGAGCCGAATCTACGAAGTGGAAGAAGGCCTTGAGCACAGAATTTTGCGCACCATCAGACAAGCCCGATCCTATCGCGAAATGATGGAACGATTGAAAACAAAACGATACACGTGGACGAGGCTGCAGCGGATGAACACGCACATTCTGACACGGACGAAAAAGGAAGACATGCATCGGCTTTTACAGCCTTCAAGCGCTCCTTATATCCGTCTTCTCGGAATGACGAAAAAAGGACAGGGGTACCTGTCGGCAAAGAAAAAAGAGCTTACCGCACCTCTCGTCAGCAAGCTCTCTTCTTTCTCTCATCCCGCTCTGGATCTGGACATACTGGCGGGACGAGTTTACAGCCTGCCGATAAAAGAACCTGAACGCACATTGTTTGAGAAACAGGAATTTTCACAAGCGCCGATCCGCTATGATGAAGACGAAAAGCGTTTTTTGAATGCGTAAAAAAAGCACCTGCCTGTATCAGGTGCTTTTTACTTTCAGCTGATCCAAATAGTCAAGTGCGTCCTGCATGGTGTCGACAGGGACGATCTTCATATCGGACTTGATTGCTTTCGCCGTTTTTACCGCATTTTTGTAATCAGAATTTTCAGCTCCGTTTTGATTCGGCGCAAAGAAAATATCTTTTCCCGCTTTGTCTGCGGCGACGACTTTCTGATCGATTCCGCCGATCGGTCCGACCTTGCCGTCCACGTCGATTGTCCCCGTTCCGGCTATATTATAGCCTTTTGTTTCGTCAGGTTTTGTCAGCTGGTTGTAAATTTCTAAAGACATCATGAGACCCGCAGAAGGCCCGCCGATGTTTTCAATGCTGAAATGGAGATCCGGCTTTACTTTCACGTTCCGATCCGTATATAACGCGACGCCGATTCCCGCTCTTTTCGGGTCTTCCGGGAATGATTTCAGCACAATGTCAACGGTCTTTTCTTTCGTGTCCCGTTCAATGTGAAACGTTACTTTCTCCCCCGCTTTTTTGCTGCTGATATAATCAATCAGCTTTTCAGCGGATTCGTATGTTTTCCCGTCCGCGCTGATGATTTTATCACCGACCTCTATTTTTCCTTTTGCCGGCATGTCAGAGACGACTGAGCTGGCGAAAATCCCGTTAAATGAGTATTTCACCTGTTTCCCGGCTTTTTGATAAGCGGCAATGACCGCGTTTTCTTGGGAGCTTTTCATCATTTGCAGCTGGCGCTTCATATAATCCGAGTCCGATTCGCCCTCTTCTTTTATGCTTTCATCAGGGACGATTTCATCGTAAGGATGCACTTTCGCCCAAAGATATGTATACGGATTGGCGGGGCCTACTTTGACAGTCATCAAGGAAAGGCTTCCTTTTTCAGGATAGCCTCCGTCCACCTTAATCAGCGGTCTCAGCTCTGATGCTTCTCCCGGCTGTGTAATGTAATACGGAAGCTTAATAAATGTAACAGCAATTAATAAGATCAGGATGATAAACACCCAGCGAAAATGTTTTGCTTTCATATGAGTTAGCCCTCCCAGTTCTCTATTTCTTGTTTAATCCGGCCGATCATCCGGTCTGCGGCTTCTTCGCCCGCTGTGATCATATGATCAATGTTGGCAAAAGAACTTGAGCTGAATGATTCAAGAGAAGGGCGGATCATGACGTCTGCGGCAATGGTCTGGTGACGGACCAATTCATTTTGCAGTATATCCATACTTTGCATGATTACATCAAAAATATGTGCCGCTTTTTCCGTTTTTTTCACCCGGGATACGTCAGAGGCGATGACGATATCAGCACCCATATCTTTTACGGCGGAAACCGGGATTCTGTCAACCACCGCGCCGTCGACTAACATACGTCCGTTCATTTTTTGCGGGACGAAAACGCCCGGTATGCTGATGCTCGCGCGGACGGCTTCGGACACTGAACCTTTCGTAAAAACGAGTTTTTCGCCGGTCTGAAGGTCGCAGGCCACGATGCCGAGCGGGATCCGCAGTTCTTCTATCGGCTTGCCGTACGTATAGGCATGAACAAGCTGCCTGATGCGGTCTCCTTTTAAAAATCCGAGCCTCGGCATCGTATAATCCGCGTACACCCGCCGCTTAAATGCTTTGGCGACTTTTTTCATCGTAGCCACGTCATGCCCGGCCGCATAAAAGCTTCCGACTAATGCTCCCATGCTGCTGCCGGCAATCATATCAATTGGAATCTGATGCTTATGTAAACTGGATAACACTCCGAGATGAGCGATGCCTCTTGCCCCTCCCGAACCTAACGCTAACCCGATTGTAGGTTTGGCCAACGCGACGAACCCCCTAATAGACATCCTATACATGAATTCTATGGTCTAAATTGAACCCCTATGCTCGTATATTAGTACAGGATGACAAATAGGTACTTGCCCGGCCGCCTTTAAGGTCTGTTCTATATTTTATCATGATATAAATGCCAGTGTGCAATTTTAGCATCGGGGAGGTAAGAATGAATTTGTCTAAGTTTCATACATTTTTGATTTCATTGTTTTTCATTTTTTTGACGGCGACGGTTATTTCACACCCTCAGGCCTCATTCGAAGCCTCCAAAACCGGTCTTTCCATGTGGTGGGAGGTCGTTTTCCTTCATTGCTTCCGTTTTTATTCTATCTGAGCTTTTAATCGGATTCGGCATTGTCAAATTTGTCGGCCTTTTACTCGAACCCTTTATGCGTCCCATTTTCAGAGTGCCGGGGGTCGGCGGATTTGTACTGGCTATGGGCATGGCTTCAGGCAATCCGGCCGGCGCGAAGCTGACTGCACGGCTGCGCCAGGATAAACAAATCTCCAGAGTAGAGGCTGAACGCCTCGTCTCTTTTACCAATTCATCCAATCCGTTATTTATATTCGCTGCTGTGGCGGTCGGCTTTTTTCATAACGCGTCTCTCGGCATTCTGCTGGCATCGGCTCACTATCTCGGAAACATCGCCGTCGGCCTGACGATGCGTTCATACGGACGGAAAGAAGAAGCGGCGTATACCGGTAAAAAGACGATCGCTCTCCCTTCTCTGAAGGAAGCATTTCTGGCCCTCCACAAGGCGCGGCTTTCGGAAAAGCGGCCGCTCGGAAAAATTCTGGGCGACGCCGTCACCTCTTCTGTACAAACCTTGCTGATGGTGGGCGGTTTTATTATATTGTTTTCGGTTTTCAGCCGGTTATTATCAATCGTACAAGTCATGGATGTGCTTTCTGTATTTACAAACGCGCTGCTTTCCCTTTTTCATCTTCCGGCAAATCTGGACATCCCTCTTATCAGCGGAATGTTTGAAATTACACTTGGGAGCAAGCTGGTCAGTGAAGCTGATGCCGCCTTGCTGCCGAAAGCCATGATTGTGAGTTTTATTCTCGGGTTCAGCGGCCTTTCCGTACAGGCCCAGGTAGCCGGCATTTTATCGGAAACAGATATCCGCTTTAAACCGTTTTTCGCGGCGCGTATCCTTCAGGGCATTTATGCCGCACTCTTTATTCTCTTACTGTGGAAGCCGCTTTACCTTGCATTGGACGAACCTTACCAGTCCGTATTCCTCCCTTTCCGCGATCAGGACGCGGGATCTGCTGCCGTCAGCGGATGGAATACACTTGTTGAAACCGGGCCCGCCATCACGCTGACAGCTCTCGCCGTATACGCATTGATTTATTGTTACAGGCTGTCAGCACGGACAAAAAAAGGATGAGACGCCGATCAGCGCTTCTCATCCTTTAAATTTCTGCTTCAGCGCCTGTTCAACTTCCGGAGGAACAAACTCTGAAACAGGCCCGTTATATTTTGCGACTTCTTTTACGATGCTTGAACTTAAAAAGAGTACTGATTGTTCGTCATCATAAAAAAAGTTTCTATTGATTCGTCAAGCACACGGTTGACGGAAGTCCCCTGCATCTCATATTCGAAGTCAGAAACGGCTCTGAGCCCTCTGATAATCGCTTTCGCCCGCTTTTTTTCGTATAGTCGATTAACAGTCCCTGTGACGTCTCGACCGTAATATTCGGAATGTCTTTTGTCACTTCTCTTAACAGCTCACAGCGTTCCTCGACTGTAAACAGCGGCTGCTTAGAAGAATTATTGAGCACGCATACGTACACATGCTCAAACACGTTTGCCCCCCGTCTGATAATGTCCAGATGTCCGTAGGTGACGGGATCAAAACTTCCGGGACATACAGCTATACTTGCCACATCATTACCCCCTATTTCGGTATATCGTCACTCCTGTAAGCCCGTAAATTTCCCTTCTTGTTACAGAAAGCGCGCCGACGGCTTCAGGAAGCGCAACGGCTTTATCATGCTCGGCTACGACAAAACCGTCTTCATTCAGCATGTTCTGCTCATCAATCATTTCGATAAGCGCTTTCAGCTTTTGTTCCTTATACGGAGGATCTAAGAAAATTCCGTCAAAACCTTTTTCCCGTTTCGCCGCGGCATAGAGGGCCCGCTCTGCATCATTGCGGTATACTTCCGATGAAGACAGCAGATCGAGCGCTTTGATATTCGCTTTTACCGTTTGGATGGCTTTGAAATCACGGTCCACAAAGATACAGCGGTCAAATCCGCGCGACAGCGCTTCAATCCCGAGACCGCCGCTCCCCGCAAACAAATCCAGCCCTGTTCCTCCGTCAAAATACGGGCCGATCATATTAAAAATAGACTCTTTTACTTTATCCGTCGTCGGCCTTGTTGATGTGCCCGGCACCGCCTTTAAGGCTCGTCCTTTTCTTGAACCGGAAATCACTCTCATTATTCACACCACTTTTTCTGAAAACTTTGATGTTTCTCATCGGCTGAGCCGTTATGTATAAAAACAATCCCTATCTTATCATAAAGCATTCTTTCAAACAATGAACGTGAAAAACGTGTATACATATTCACATTCCTGTCAAGACTACGTGTAACAGCATCAATGAATGATGTTGTTGCCAACCGCGGAGAAGACTTACGTTTCCCCATAAGTTCTTCCTCCGGTTTCTCCTCTCCCTTTTCCTTCTCCTTAACTTGTTAAGGAATAGAAGGACCCCGCAGGTATCTGCGGGGATTTTTTTATATACCGACTTTATAATCGTACTCTTTCGCTTTATCAAGCTTTGATTCAAATTCCAGCTTTAAAAAAGGTTTATAAGAAGGCTCTACCTTCTTCACATAAGAATAAGAAGAAATCTTTTCCACTGTTTTTTCGACCAGGTCCATATCGCAATACAGCACAACGTATTTCAGCCGCTTGGAAACATAATGAACGTTGCCGAATTTTCTCAGCATTTTGCTGTGTTTTAAGGAATGCAGATATACGATTATGCCTTGGCGCTTATTTTCCATCATGATCACCCGCCTGACTTTCTGTTCATTTTATGTAAAAGACGAGACGGCCGTCTCGTCAGGAAACTTTGCATCCGCAGCCGCCGCCGGAACCGCAGCCGCCGCCGCAGGATGACAGGCCGTCAAAATAAGGATTCCCCGTCGGCACTTTTACATGCTCCGAGACGGCCGTTCCGAGTTCAATGCTGATCTCGTCAAGCAGCGACTGAAGCTCAGTCTCCGCTTTTTTAAATTCGGCCACCTTATCGTTTAAATCGAGCTCCCGCTTCATTTCTCTCATTTTGCGGGAAATCTCTCTATAATCAGGATGGTATTTGCCAAAGCGCTGCACATCCTCATACTGCTCTTTAACGCTCATAAAAGAACGAATGATCCGCCCTGCCTCTTCATCTTCACGGAGACGCTTGTAACAATCGCGGTAATTTTCAGCCGTCTCAGACTGCAGAATCATGCCGGCAAGCTGCTCCGCTTCACTTTGAAGCTTGACGGACTCAATTGTTGCATACATAAATACGCACCTCCAGTTGCTAGTTTACCATGAAACCACCCAATTGGAAAATGCGGCGTTTAAACGCTTTTTAATCCTGCGAACGCATGGCGTGTACCATCTGCATCATCATCTGCGCCATTTGAATCCCGTTTGAGAATTGACTTACCCGATGCGGTATCGTCTTTTCATAAAAATTCATCATGTCAAGCTGAAAGGAATTGAGATCGTCCGGTTTTCTCGCAAGTCTGCGGTACCAAACGGGACGCTGCCGTATAAACCGTTTCCGTTCCTCATCTGCGGATATGAATTCCTGAACCTCTTTTCGCATACACGATCCCCTTCTTTAATCCTTTCTGAATGAAAAAGGATGTTGTCCGGAGCCTTGCCGGGGCTGCTTCGTGCTGCTCCCCGAAAATTGGCTTAAAAGGCTTTGCAATGATGAAATGGACTGGCTCATTTTATTGATCTGCTCATTCATTTGGTTGATATCCATCTTTTTGACGGCAGTGACCATTTTTGAAACGAAATCGTTCTTTTCAGCTGGTTCCTGTTTGGTTTCCGCGTCGGAAGAAGGCTGAACGGCCTCGTCTTTAAAAGGGTCCCACATCGGATCATCCTCGCCCAGAAGAACCCAGTTTTCATAGACTTCCTGCCAGCTTCTTTGTTCCTTGCGAACATTTTGGATCAGTTTGGGATGCTTTTTTACGAATTGTTTAAAATCATCGATTGATTGCCGTGATTGCTGATTCGCCACAATTCTCACCCCCTCCGAAAAGTTTTGCCTGCTATAATGTATCGGTTCATGCGCCTTAATGTTCGCCTAAATTGCGAAAAAAAGCAGGTATATTTTTTTCAGCAGGAGCGCCGCTCGCGAAAAAAACATAAAAAAACCGCGGGGACGCGTCCCTCTGCGGTTTTTTACTGCCAAGGCTTAATGAAGTTTTGCGTATAATACTTCCGGTCCACGCCGACACCGAGGTGCGTATAATCCGGGCTTAACAGCGCCTTCCTGTGGCCTTCGCTGTTCAGCCAGCCCTCCACGGCTGCAGGACCGTCCACATAGTTGTAGGCAATATTTTCACCGGCCTCCCGGTATTTCACATCGCCTTTTTCCAAGCGGTCCTTCAGAGTCCCGTATTTCTTTGAGACGTGAGAGAAATACTTGTTATCCTTCATGTCCTTGCTGTGGCCGAATGCCACTTTCGCGGCGCCTTCGTCCCATTTCAGCCTTGCCAGTCCGTGTTTCACGCGGATGACATTTGTAATGTCGAGAATCTGCTGTTCACTCGCTCGTTCAATGTCGTTCCATTTTTTATCAGAAACTGGCTCGGGTTCTGTCAGCTTTCCTCTGTACATGACCTCATACGGCCTTTGTTTCACAAGCGTTTCCGCATCAAAAGCCCTGATGCTTGACAGATTCCCGTCAAATTTGTCCATGTACAGCTGAACATACATTCCGCCTATCTTGACGGTGGGACGGGTATTGATATCTTCTTCGGAAAACTCAAACCGATACGTGTTTCCCTTGTCAGTCACATTGACAAAAGGAGAAACCTGCGTCGTTTTAAAAACTTCGCCCGTCGATTCGCCGATCTTAAACGGTTTTGCGTTGATGCCGCTTCCCGAAGCGTATAAAGTCACGGCTTTATCATTCAAAATACCGACTTGTACGTATTGGTCTTTCCCCTGGTTGTACACCCACCACTCGTAATCGTAGGCAGAAGGATCTTTCCGAGACGGTTCCCCAAGTTTCTTTTTCACATCGGCGGCAGATTTCCCCATGAGAGAAAGCAGTCCGGATGACGGCATTTTCAGCCGTTTTCCGCTCTCTTCTTCATTGGAAACCTGAGGCTCCTCCTGATTGGTCTTTTTCTGAGGAGCCGATCCATATTGTATAAACAGAACATACGCTCCGTAAATAAGCAAAAGGATAACGAGAGCCCTTGCGATATTTTTCAACCTCTCACCCCCATATCATCAAACCGTTCTGTTTTTGTGTACTCTTATACAGTACAGCCTATTTGCATCGTCCGTGATTTATGTTTAATGGATAAACCCCTCCGGACCTCCGTCTTCAGAAATGTCAGACAGCGCCCGGCCTGCTTGCTCATTTGATTGCTCGGCCAACGAAAGATCGCCGAGCGTAACAATGCCGACCAGTTTTTTATCCCTTGTGACGGGAATTCTTCTGAGCTGATGTTCAGCCATCAAATGGAGCACCTCCTCCACAGAGGCGTCTTCTTCTGCACTGATAACCCGCTCTGTCATTGCGTCGGTTATTTTTTGAGAGTTCGGCTTTTTTGAAGCAATTCCCCGTAATACGAGATCTCTGTCTGTCACGATCCCGACAAGTGTGGCGCCGTCTTCATCCACTATCGGAATGGCGCCGACATCCGCGTCTTTCATCTTCACCGCAGCTTCATATACATTATCTAATACTGTACAATATTGCAAGTCTGACGTCATGAGCTTATTGATCTTTGTCATTGCGGAATTCCTCCTTTTTCTGCTACTATTGTCGTCAAATTTTTCTTTTTGCATACTTTCACCGTATGAATCATTGAAAGTGTAACGCTTTCATACTATGATTGTCAGGAAAGGGCATTTTTAAAAGGAGGGGGAAGGTTTGAAGTTTGAAAACAGCGGTCTTGAAGGGGTAACAGCGGAGCTCAGCCGCTTGAATGATCTGATGGAAGGTAAAGGGCTCATTCTGGCTGGACAATGGGATTATGAAAGAGTGACTTACGACAAAAAGTTTTCAGTACCTGAGGGGACATTTTATCTGCGGATTCAAGGAACGGCAAAAGAGGGCGATGTCGGCGGCAGCCGGGCCGTGATTCAGCTGAAGGCCCCTCTTTTAGGAAAGCATTATTATCCGCACGGCGTAGAATACGGCAGCGCTGAAGAATTTCCGGAACATGTCGTCGCTGAAAGCAAAGCTTTACTGCTTGAATTGGAAGAGTCATTAAAAACAGTGCAAATGTAATAAAAAAGTACAGCATATTCTGCTGTACTTTTTTTATGAGACGGTATGCTCGATATACGGCGGCTCTGACAGCGTATCTTTTTCCCGTTCCGTTCTGACCCACTGAAAAAAGATGACAGCCAAATATATTCCGTAGACCGCCTCTTGAATGATTTTCATCAGCACTGCCCCAAGCTGCTGATCTTCCAGAGGAGGTAGCGTGTTAAACATCTCCGGTCCGGATAAAGGGATCTCCTCCAGCAAATCTAAAGGAACGCAAAGCTTCATTGCTTCGGCCCAAGCCGCCGGATCTGTATACGTGGCATACATGGGCGCCCCGCTGAACATAATGAGCGCGCAGGCCGGCGTTAACAAAATCCCGTCTGCCATAATATACCCCAGCTTCATTAAACCGCTGAGACGGGGCAGACCGTCCACCTTATGCACAAGCGGCCACCACATAAAAAACGCCGTTACAAAGATGAGTCCGTTCATCAGCGTGTGATACAGCGAATCCGTTTTGACGAAATCAAATATAAACGGGATGTGATACAGCGAAAAAATACCGTTAAACAGCACTAAAGCGATAAGCGGCATTGAAAAAAACGAAAACAGCGGCTTTACGACAGGACGGAAGATCAGTTTTTTCCATGCCCAGCCGGGAATTCCGGAGATCAACAGCGGCGGTACGACTAAAAATAGAACCGCCATCTGCGCCATATGGGCGCTGAACATCACATGGCCCAATAAATCAACCGGACTTCCCGCAGCCGCGTAAAAAAATAGCGCGGAAAGCACAAACAGCACCTTCTCCTTAACGGCCACACGTCCTTTATGCCGGCTGCACCAGTAAAAGTAAACACCTGTTATCACGGCAGTTATACAAAACAGATACGGGCTCCACATTGCGCGAAACCCGAACATTTCCAAATTAATCAAATCTCTCACTCCCCGCCGCCCCGATTACCACCAAATAATCGTGACAAATGCAAGCACGGTGATAAACGCGACAAATATTCCCGAATACAGAAATAATGACGGCGCTTCATGCCCCTTCTGGCTCATATGCATAAAGTAAAACAGCTGAAAGATGACCTGAATGACCGCAAGCAGGATCAGAAACGGCATCGTAAACCATCCGGCAATGCCGTCTGCAGCCACCGTCAAAAACGCGACAAGCGTAAGGCCGATCATCAAGCCGAAGGATATGACCTGATATTTCATCTCCTCGGCATTTTTCCTTCTCCGATATTCGAGATCCGTACTGACAGTCCCTCTGTTTTTGTTATCGTCCATCGTTATCCCACCATCCCCATCAAATATACAACGGTAAAGATAAAGACCCACACGACATCGATAAAATGCCAATATAAGCTGGCCACATAATATTTCGGCGCATTATAAAGGCTGAGCCCTCTTTTCGCATTCCGGATCATGAGCGCGCTGATCCACAACAGCCCGAACGCCACGTGTGCTCCGTGTGTGCCGACGAGCGTATAAAACGCTGAGCCGAGCGCAGAGCTTGTAATGGTAAAGCCGAATTCGTGAGTGTAATGCATAAATTCATAGATTTCAACCCCTAAAAATCCCGCTCCCAATAATACGGTAACCAGAAGCCACACCTGCATTTTTTAAAGGAGAAATTTTTCATATGATACATCGCATACACACTCGTTAAGCTGCTCGTCAAAAGAAGCATCGTCGCGATAAACACGATCGGCAGCTCAAACATCTCAGCCGTTGACGGCCCTCCGGCTTTTGATTCCCGTAAAGCAAGGAATGTCGCAAATAGCGAGGCGAACAGAACCGTTTCGCCGCCGAGAAACAGCCAAAATCCCAAAAACTTATTTTTCCCCTCCAGCGTTGCTTTTTCAGGAGAAGCCGGAAAGGTTTCAGCCGTCATTTTTTCCTGCAGCTGCATTACGCCTTCACCCCTTTATCATCATTCGGCAGATCTTCTTTGTGAATATGATAGCCGTAATCATCGACCACAGAGCGAAGCAGCATGGTAAAGAATGTGATGCCGAGCCCTATGAAGATAACCGGAAGCCCCCATGAATAATCGGAGTGGTATAAAAACCCGAACGCTGCGACAAACAGCCCGAAAGATATGATAAACGGCATGATGGAGCCGTTCGGCATATGAATGTCCTCTACAGGCTCTGCAGGCGCCATCCCTTCATTTCCGGCCTGCTTTTCAATCCACAGCGGGTCAAGTCCCCGGACAAACGGAAGCTGTTTAAAATTATATTCCGGCGGCGGCGAAGAGACCGCCCATTCAAGCGTACGACCGTCCAGCCACGGGTCGTTCCCGACGTATTTCCCCTTTATTGAGGTATAAATAATATTGACGACGAGTAAAGCAGCCGCGCCCGCCATGAAAAACGCGCCGATTGAACTGATCAGGTTGCCGGTATCAAGCCCCTGGCCGGGCAGATATGTGTAAACGCGCCGCGGCATTCCCATCAAGCCGAGAAAATGCTGAATGAAGAAGGTAAGATGAAACCCGATAAAAAATAAGACGAACGAAATTTTCCCCATCGTTTCATGAAGCACCTTCCCGAACATTTTCGGCCACCAGAAATGCACGCCCGCCAGGATGCCGAACACAACGCCGCCGATAATGACGTAGTGGAAATGCGCTACGACAAAATACGTATCGTGGAACTGATAATCTGCCGCTGCGGCCGCCAGCATGACACCCGTGACTCCTCCGAGTACGAAAGAGGGAATAAAGGCGACGGCATACAGCATAGGCGTCGTGAATTTGACGTTTCCTCCCCAGATGGTCAAAAGCCAGTTGAAAATTTTAATGCCGGTAGGCACCGCGATCGCCATCGTCGCAACCGCAAATATCGCATTAGCGATCGGTCCGAGTCCCGTTGTAAACATGTGGTGAACCCATACCATGAACCCGAGAAAGCCGATCAGCACGATCGCAAAGACCATAGACGAATAACCGAACAGACGTTTCCTCGCAAATACGGGAATAATTTCTGAAAAAATCCCAAAGGCGGGAAGAATTAAAATGTATACTTCCGGATGCCCGAAAATCCAAAACAGATGCTCCCAGATAATCGTATTGCCGCCCAATTCAGGATTAAAGAAATTCGTTCCGAACAAACGATCCAGCATCATCAGCGCCAAACCGACGGTGAGCGGAGGAAATGCGAATAAAATGAGTGCCGACGCCACAAATGTCGTCCACGTAAACAGCGGCAGTCTCATATACGTCAAACCCGGCGCCCTCATATTAATAATCGTGGCGAGAAAATTGATCCCCGCAATGAGCGTACCTAAGCCTGATATTTGCAGGCCGAGCACGAAAAAGTCTATGCCGTGCCCTTTCGAATTCAGCGCAAGCGACGCGTACGACGTCCAGCCTGCATCAGGAGCGCCCCCTAAAAACCAGCTCAGATTCAAAAAGATGCCTCCGAAGAAAAACAGCCAAAATCCGAGCGCATTCAAAAATGGGAATGATACGTCACGCGCCCCGATCTGCAGCGGCACAACCGCGTTCATCAGCCCGAATAACAGCGGCATCGCTGCCAGGAAGATCATTGTCGTGCCGTGCATCGTCATAATTTCATTAAACTGCTGAGCACCCATAAAATCGTTCCCCGGCCTCAAGAGCTGAATCCTGATAAGCATGGCCTCAAGTCCGCCGACGACGAAGAAAAATCCCCCGGCGATCATATATAAAATCGCGATTTTCTTATGGTCAACCGTCGTCAAATAATCCCAAAGTAAAGAGCTTTTTCTTTGCTGTCCTGTAAGCGTATTCATCATTTGCGACCTCCCCCCTGATATCTCCCTGTCCTCACTTGTTCTCCGCTTTCAGCCCTTTTAAATATTCATACAGCGCATCCGTTTCAGCGTCCGAGAGCTTCGGATAAGTGCCTGTCATTTTATTGCCCGGTTTAATGCTGTCCGGATTTTTCAGCCAGGCTTTTATATTCTCTTTATTCGCATCCTTAATACCGGCCACTTTGACCCGTTCACCGAAGGTAGCGAGATTCGGAGCCGTTCTTGCCGCTTCAGCCCGTTTATCATTGGGCTCAACCGCATGACAGCTCAGGCAGTTTTTTTCCTTAAACAGCTCTTCTCCTTGCGCGGCTAAACCGGAATCTGTTGTATGCTTATAATTTTTCATCGCTTTCGTCCATTGTTTAAATTCTTTTGACGGCAGCGGTTTCACTTTGAAATCCATCAGCGCATGTGAAGGCCCGCACAGCTCTGCGCATTTCCCGAAGAAATATTCTCCCGCTTCTTTGCTGCGTTTAGAATCGAAGGTCAGAAAGAAAGTATTGTCATTATCCGTATTCGTATCGATTTTCCCCCCCGCTGACGGAATCCAGAAAGAGTGTTTCACATCTGAGGACTTCAGCTTGAAATAGACGCGTTCATCTGTGGGAACGATCAGCTCCTGACTTGTCACAAACCCGTAATCGGGATACTCGAATTCCCACCAGTATAAATTCGCCCTTACATTAATCACGAGCGCATCCTCTGCTTTACGGTTTTTCTTATCCATCGGCGACGTATCCGCCAGTGCCAATGTATCGATGACAACCGGAATGACAAGAATAATCAGAAGCAGGATCGGAATAACGGTCCAGGTGATTTCTAAAAAACGGTTCCCCTCCACCTGTTTCGGTATCGTGTCTTCCCCTATACGCGACCGTCTGAATCTCACAATGACGTAAAAGAAAATAACTGCTACGACCGCAACGACGACAACCATGATAAGTGTGCTGAGCACCGTCAGATCATATTGTTTATCAGCCACTTCGCCGGCAGGCTTGAGTGTGGACAGAAACGGTTTTCCACAGCCGCTCAATAAAAGCGGCACTAAGGCTAATAATGATAAAAGACGCCAACGCTTTAACATTTCACCCAACCCCTTTTTTGAATCAGTACGAGATGCACAAGCAGTAAATCTGCTTCCAGCCGAAATACTTCATTTCCTCATTTCTTAAAATATGAGATTTTTTACTTAAAATTCCATCTATGTATAAAAGCAAAGCCGCCTGATTAAACAAAAGGTCAAGGCGGCGTTTACTAGTTGTCATTGTTTGTTTTGGCGATCAAACAAGCTCATTATTCAATTAAAACAGCGTGAAGACCACCATCGCTACAAAATAAATGGTCATGTAGTTAAGCGAATAGACAAACATAAGGGTTGCCCACTTCATGATGTTTTCATGCGGAATCCCATCAGTCCGAGAACAAGCCATCCGACATTAAGCAAAGTGCCGAGAATGACGATCGGAAGACCGAGACTGCCGAGGAAAAACGGAAGCGGCAGCAGGCATGCGACCCAGACGATAATCTGTCTTTTCGTCACTTCAAAGCCGTGCACTACCGGAAGCATCGGAATATTCGCTGCTCTGTAATCTTCCGTCTTTTTAATCGCAAGCGCTAAAAAGTGCGGAATCTGCCAGATGAATAAAATCATGAATAAAACCCACGCGACAACACCGATGTGCCCTTCAACCGCTGTCCAGCCGATTAACGGCGGCACGGCGCCTGATACACTTCCGACAACCGTATTAATCGTATAACGGCGTTTCGTCCACATTGTATAAAGAACAACGTACGTAAACACGCCGATAAAACCGATGACTGCTGCCATCACGGTGGTCATCAAAAGCATGATAAGTCCTAAAGCAATGAGTAAAATTCCTGACCACAGCGCTTGATTCGGCTGAATCTTTCCAGTTACCGTCGGTCTTACTTTCGTGCGTTCCATTAAATGATCAATATCACGGTCGTAATAGTTGTTAACCGCACAAGAACCGGCGATGATCAAAGAAGATCCTATTAATGTAAGAAGCACGGTGTTTAAATTGCCTAAAAAACTCAGACCGGATATATGTAACGCAAGCCACATGCCGGTAAAAGTCGTAATTAAATTCGAATTGACGATTCCTATTTTGATAAGCGAAAGGAAATCCTTCCATGCCGTCGTCTCTTCAATCTGTCCGTCTATAGCTGTATCGTTTAAAATTCTGGAATTAGCCATAACGTAAACCTCCCTTACAAACCTAAAGCAGGTTTTTTAAGACCTGCAACTCTATCATACAAGATAATGACCTGTAAAAAAACATCCTCTTAAATATTAAACGAGAAACAGGAATTTATTTGTGAACTTTTTATGAATTTTACCAAATCCGCCGGTTTCATAATAAAGCGGTTACTTTATTTCTATCAGACCCATCTGGAATAATCAACCCCATTATCTAAGAAGTCCTGATTCTATTATATTTTTGTGAACAAACAGAATTGAGAATTGCCACAAAACACATATTCGCTTACACTTGGTACGTATATCATTTTGTCCAGTTTGTTAAGAAGGTGAATGTAAAATGAATAAAGCTTTGAAAGCGCTCGGCGTGCTGACGACATTCGTTATGCTCGTCGTGCTGATCGGCGGCGCTCTTGTCACAAAAACAGGATCGGGTCTCGGATGCGGAAGGCAGTGGCCGCTTTGCCACGGCCGGTTTTTCCCGGAGCTTAACGCCGCTTCTATCATTGAATGGAGCCACAGACTCGCAAGCGGTGTCTCAATCGTTCTCGTGCTGAGTCTGGCTTTTTGGGCATGGAGAAAAGTCACGCCTGTTTTCCGTGAAACAACCTTTCTCGCCATTATGTCCATTATCTTTTTATTTTTACAGGCGCTTCTCGGCGCATTAGCGGTTGTTTTCGGATCAAATGCGCTCGTTATGGCGCTTCATTTCGGCATATCGCTAATTTCTTTCGCTTCTGTTCTGATTTTGACGCTGCTCATATTTGAAGCTGATAAATCAGACAAAAAGCTCGTCAAGCCGCTCAGAATCGGCAGGAAAATGCAGTTTCATATGATCGGCCTTTCGATTTACACGTATATCGTCGTTTATACGGGGGCTTATGTGCGCCATACGAAATCAAGCCTTGCCTGCCCTGACGTTCCGCTTTGCAGCAGGCTGAATCACGGGCTTCCGTCCCATTTTCAGGAATGGGTGCAGATGGGCCACAGAACGGCAGCGCTGCTTCTGTTCGTATGGATTCTTGTCGCTTTTGCGCATGCGGTGCGCTCCTACAAAGACCAAAAACAGATTCTTGGGGGCTGGATAGCGGCTCTTGCCTTTGTTGTATTACAGGCGCTGTCCGGAATCATGGTTGTTTATTCAGAAATGGCCACCGGCTTTGCACTTGCCCATTCGCTCTTTATTGCCGGCCTGTTCGGCGTCTTATGCTATTTCTTATTATTAATCGCCCGCTTCCGCTATGAATCAAAACAGCGGAACATCTGAGGCACACGAAAAGGCCGAAGCATCAGAGCTTCGGCCTTTTCACATATAAAAAAACCTGATCGCACACGGGGCGGATCAGGTTTTTTATGTTCATTTTTTACGCTTTTTCAATTTCGATCAGTAAATCGCCTGTCTGAATCGGTTCACCGTTTTTCACATGAATCTGCTGTATCGTCCCGGAGAACGGCGCCTGTACCGTCGTCTCCATTTTCATCGCTTCATTAATCATCAGATGATCGCCTTTATTCACCTTTGCACCGGTTTCCGTTAACAATTTAATGACTGTTCCCGGCATAGATGCCGCAATGTGGCTTGGGTTTGTCCGATCTGCTTTTAATTTTTCCTGCACGGACGATTTAATGCTTTCATCTTTAATGACCACCTCGCGCGGCTGGCCGTTCAATTCGAAATAAACGACACGTGTTGCATCTGGCTGCGGTTCACCGATAGATACAAGCTTCACGATCAGCGTTTTTCCGCGCTCGATTTCCACTTCGATTTCTTCACCGAGTGTCATGCCGTAGAAGAAAGTCGGTGTGTCCAATACGGAAATATCACCGAAGCGTTCAGCCGTTTTAACATATTCAGTAAACACCTTCGGATAAAGAGCATACGCGATTGCGTCCTGATCACTCAATTCCATCTGATGCGTTTCTTTCCATTCTTCTTTAATGCCTTCAAAAGATACCGGTTCAAGCAGCTCACCCGGTCTTACCGTGATCGGCGTCTGTCCTTTCAGAACGAGCTTTTGCAGTTTTTCCGGAAATCCGCCGTGCGGCTGGCCGATCTGCCCTTTAAAGAGCTCAACGACTGAATCCGGAAAATCAAGCGTTTCGCCTTTATCATAAACATCTTGTTCTGTTAAATTGTTTTGCACCATGTAAAGCGCCATATCTCCGACGACTTTGGAAGAAGGTGTTACTTTCACGACGTCGCCGAACATGCGGTTGACGACGCTGTACATGTCTTTCACCTCATTCCAGCGATCGCCCAGGCCGACTCCTTTTGCCTGCTGCTGCAGATTGCTGTACTGGCCGCCCGGCATTTCATGATTATAAATCTCAGTATGCGGAGACTTCATCCCGCTTTCAAATTCACTGTAATACTGACGGACGGATTCCCAATATTGTGACAGTCTTTCCACCTGCCGGACATCCATTTCAGGACGGCGGCTGTTTCCTTCAAGCGCATGATAAAATCCGCTTGCGCTCGGCTGTGAAGTCAGACCCGCCATTGAGCTGACGGCGACATCCACGATGTCCACACCCGCTTCAACAGCTTTGGCATAGAGAAAGACGCCATTGCCGCTCGTATCATGCGTGTGAAGATGAACGGGAATATTAATCGTTTCCTTCAGCGCTGAGACAAGTTCGTATGCGGCTTGAGGTTTCAAAAGACCGGCCATGTCTTTAATGCCGAGAATGTGCGCACCAGACGCCTCAAGCTCTTTCGCCATAGAAAGATAATATTGCAAATCATATTTCGTCCGGGTCTTATCAAGAATATCTCCCGTGTAACAAATCGCAGCCTCCGCCACTTTTCCGGTTTCACGGACGGCATCGATAGCCAGCGTCATCCCTTTTACCCAGTTCAGGCTGTCAAAGATCCGGAATACGTCAATACCGGACTCCGCTGACTGCCGGACAAATTTTTGGATGACATTGTCGGGATAGTTTGTATAACCGACGGCATTTGATGAACGAAGGAGCATCTGGAACAATGTGTTCGGCACTTCCTTGCGAAGATCTTCAAGGCGTTTCCAAGGGTCTTCTTTTAAGAAACGGTACGCTACATCAAATGTCGCGCCTCCCCACATTTCAAGGCTGAACAGTTCAGGCCACAGGGCAGCCGTAGGATTCGCGATTTTTTTCAAATCATTGGACCTGATCCGTGTTGCGAGCAGGGACTGATGGGCATCCCTGAACGTTGTATCGGTCAGGAGCACGGATTTTTGCTCTTTCACCCAGTCTGCAAGCCCCTCGGCGCCTCTTTCATCAAGGATCTGTTTCGTACCGCTTGCCGGCTTTTCCCCGATATCTAACGTAACGGTCTGAGGCTTATCAAATGCAGGTTTTTCTTTTTTCCGATTCCCGGAAAACCGTTCACCGTGACATTTCCGATATAGGAAAGCATTTTTGTTCCGCGGTCCTTCTGTTTTGGGAAAACAAACAGCTCAGGCGTTGTGTCGATAAACGATGTGTCGTATTGGCCCGTCAGGAATTTTTCATGCTTTGCCACGTTTTCAAGAAACGGAATATTGGTCTTAATGCCTCTGATCCTGAATTCCTGCAGGTTGCGGACCATTTTCGCTGATGCCTGTTCAAACGTCAGCGCCCATGTCGACAGCTTGACGAGCAGTGAATCATAATAAGGCGTGATGACGGCGCCCTGGAAGCTGTTTCCCGTATCAAGGCGGACGCCGAAGCCGCCGCCTGAGCGGTAAGCCATAATTTTACCCGTGTCAGGCATAAAGTCATTCAGCGGATCTTCAGTGGTCACACGTGATTGTATCGCATACCCGTTTGTAAAAATGTCTTTCTGCTCTGGGATATTGACGGCACGGCTGTGCAGTCCGTGGCCCTGCGCGACGAGAATCTGCGTCTGAACGATATCAACCCCCGTTATCATTTCCGTAATCGTATGCTCCACTTGTACGCGCGGGTTCACTTCAATAAAGTAAAATTCACCGCCCGCTACGAGAAATTCCACGGTCCCCGCGTTGATATAGCCGACATTTTTCGCAAGCGCCACAGCCGCTTCACAGATTTCGTCCCTTAATTCAGGCTGCAAAGATACACTCGGCGCCACCTCAATGACCTTTTGATGGCGTCTCTGAACGGAACAGTCCCGCTCATACAGATGGACGACATTGCCTTCTTTATCTCCGATCACCTGAACTTCAATATGCTTAGGATTTTCGATCAGTTTTTCAACATACACTTCATCGTTTCCGAATGCGGCTTTCGCTTCTGATTTGGCCCGCTCAAACGATTCTTTCAATTCGCTTTCGCTTCGGACGATTCTCATTCCGCGGCCTCCGCCTCCGAGCGATGCTTTAATAATAAACGGAAATCCGTGGACTTTTGCGAATTGTTCGACATCTTTTAATGTTTCAGCCGGTCCGTCACTCCCCGGAATAACGGGGATACCGGCTTTTTCTGCCTGCTCCCTCGCCTTTACCTTATCTCCGAACATATCCAAATGCGCTGACGTCGGTCCGATAAATACGATGCCCTCTTCTTCACAGCGTCTCGCAAATTGGATATTTTCAGAGAGAAATCCGTAGCCCGGATGAATGGCATCAACGCCGTTTCTTTTTGCGATCTCAATAATCCCTTCAATATCAAGATACGCGTCAATCGGTTTTTTGCCTTCCCCTACAAGATAAGCTTCATCCGCTTTATAGCGATGATAG
The DNA here is from genome assembly GCF_000411595.1 of Paenibacillus lentimorbus NRRL B-30488. Lineage (NCBI taxonomy): Bacteria > Bacillati > Bacillota > Bacilli > Caryophanales > Paenibacillaceae > Paenibacillus > Paenibacillus lentimorbus. The sequence continues at coordinate 499,026 of NZ_ANAT01000006.1, forward strand.
GAGCCCGAATCTTCTTTTGAATAAACGGCTACCGTTCTGATGTTCAATTCTGTGCACGCCCGGAAAATCCGGATCGCAATTTCTCCCCTGTTTGCTACTAACACTTTTTGGATGGATTGTTGTGACAAACTTTTCTCCCCCTTGGCCTAATAAATATGTAGTTTATAATAAAGGAATATCCGCCCTGTGTATACACTTGTTTTTTAGAGATACACAGATTTTTCCGTCTGCCGTCTTTTTACCCCCTTAGACGGAACGGGCTCCCTCTTTTTCTTCTTTTCTGAGTACTTGACATGCATGCTGACATTCACCAATATACCGGCGCTCGTTAATAACAAAAACATTGATGATCCCCCGTAGCTGATAAACGGCAGCGGAACACCTGTGATCGGAATTAAACCGCTGACACCGCCGAGATTGATAAAGGTCTGAATCGCAATCATGCTGGATATCCCGATTGCCAAAAGGCTTCCGAACGGATCTTCACATTTTCTCGCAATATAAAAACCTTTTAACACGACAAAAGCCAGCAGCACAATGACAAACAGGACGCCGAAAATGCCGAGCTCCTCTGAAATAACCGCCATAATAAAGTCTGTATGCGATTCAGGCAGATAACCGTATTTTTGAATGCTTTCTCCAAGACCGAGACCGAAAAAACCGCCTGAGCCGATCGCATAATACGAATTTATAATCTGCAGGCCTGATGTGCTGGCGTATTTAAATGGATTTTCAAGGCTTTCAAACCGGCTCATACGCCCGGGTGTCAAAATATCGTCCCATTTCAGATAGATGATCGGGCTGACAAGGAGTAATACGATTCCCGCCATGAGAACCAGCCTGAGCAGGGTCCTTCCGCTGAATCCCGAACACATAATGACGCAAAACGCGATCAGACCGATAATCATCGCCGTTCCGAAGTCGGGCTGAATAGCGATAAGCGCACAAATGACTACGGTGACGATCACCGGCGGCGCAACCCCCGTCAAAAGCTGATCGATGTAGCTTTGTTTCTTTGCGTACACCGCGGCAAGATACAGTATCAGGGTCAGCTTGACAAATTCCCCCGGCTGAATGGCCATTCCGCCGATTTTAAACCAGCTTTGCGCATTTCCGGCAACATGTCCGAAAACAAACAGCGCGCAAAGCGCAGCCACTGACGCAAGCAGTATGATTTTCTGAATCTTTTGATGGGCGAACACTTTGTACGGAAAAACGGCGGCGATAATAAACAGCACAAACCCCGCGATGACGGCGAACAGCTGCCGTTTAAAGAAATAGTCGCTGCTCACGCCGTAACGCATAACGGCGGTAATCATGCTTGAGCTGTATACCATTACCAATCCGAAACTGCACAGCAGAATGATAGCGCATATCAATGAATAATCGTAAGATTTTAACATTCTTTTAAACATAACATCCTCTTTCCTGCTTAAAGCTTACGTTTAATACCTATTGCGTATTATATTTTACTATAATTCATAAACAATTTACGCAGTTTCTTTATAGTTTTTCGGATGAAATGCAGATTAAGAGACCGTCTTACGAAAAGAAGATGCAAAAAACGGTTTACGGTTATAAAAAACCCAAACCGTTGAATAGTTTGAGTTTGATCATTTATTTTCCTGTAAACGCGTCATGCAAAGCAGACAGTTCTCTTTCAAGTCTGTCCAGCAGCTCTTTGCCGTCGTTTTCGTCAACTAATCCCAGGCGGACAGCAAAATCGATTTCCCTCGACAGTCCGAACATCTGAGTATCCAAGACCTCTTCATACAGAGGACATTGAGGCATCGTTAAGTTATCCATTTGTACTCGGATCAGCTTCAAAATCTTCTCAGCATCTAACTTCAACAGCTCGAATGCTTTCTGCTGATGGTCAACTATAATCTCTGAAGCCAAAAGTATCCCTCCGTTCCCCAGGCGAGTACCTAATTCTTCTATTTATCATAAAGGGTATCAGATGAAATTGCAAGAGGATTTAAGCAGATGTTATGATAAAAAATGTTTCAAAAAATACTCAGCCTGTATTTCTCAGACATGATTTCCAAAAGCTTCACACCCGCGATGCTGTTGCCTTTTTCATCAAGCGCCGGGCCGAATATACCGATTCCGAAGTTGTACGGCGAAATGCCCATGATTCCTCCCGAAACGCCGCTTTTAGCGGGAATGCCGACCTTTATTGCGAATTCCCCGCTCGCATTGTACATGCCGCATGTCACCATAAACGTCTTGCAGATTCTCGCCACATCTTTTTTAATGACCTGCTCCCCGGTTTCCGGATGCTTCCCGTCAAGGGCGAATACACAGCCGATTTTGGCTAAATCCAGACTGCTCATCTTAATCGCGCACTGTTTTGTATACAAATCCATGACCTCTTCAACATCGCCTTTAAAAATGTCATACTGCTTCATGTAATAACACATGGCCCGATTAATCATGGAAGATTTGAATTCCGATTCCGCGACATGTCTGCAATATGTAATGTCCTGATTGTTCGCAAGTCTTCTGATGAATCCGAGCAGGTAATCCAGGCGGTCTTTCGGCGAATGCCCTTTAATTAAAGCCGTAACGATGAGAGCTCCCGCATTAATCATCGGATTTAAAGGCTTGCCCGGATTCACTGTTTCAAGCTTAATCATGGAGTTAAACGGGTCGCCGGTCGGCTCCTGACCCACGCAGCTGAACACCTTTTCCTTTCCGTAATCCATCAGTACGAGCGCCAGAGAAAGCACTTTCGAAATGCTCTGCAGCGTAAATGTCCGGTCGGCGTCTCCTGCCGTCAGACATGTATTTTCCGCATGATAAATCGTGACCGAAAGGCTGTCTTGTTCGGATTCAGCAAGAGCCGGAATATAGTCTGCCACTTTGCCTTCTTCGGTCCTTTTTTTCGCTTCCTGAACTAATGCGTCCAGCTCTTGGTAATGCCGGCATACCATGTCGATCATCCTCACTTCGCTGCCGTTGTATACATCTAAGTTTGCGACGCAAAGTGACAATTCATGCGAAAACTTTTATACTTTAAGTAAAGGGGGGCTTCAACATGAGCGTTATTCAAGTAAAAGGCAATGTTACATACCCGATTACAATTGATCCGAGTGTCTGGATTTTCGATGACCGCAAGTTTCCGTTTGAAAACAATCAGCCCGTTCATCCGGACGGCTCTGCAGAAACCCAGGAGCATACACTTGATCCGGAACGGGTGATCAGAGAAGGGCGCATTTCGCCGCCGACTTTAAAAAGCGAAAAACGTTATGAAAAAGAAAGACTGATGAACGGCAGCTTCGCCATGAAGCTCGGCGCTGTTTTAGCAAATGCCGAGCCGAAAGAAAGCGCTGTCCTGTGCGCATTTATTTCAAAATCAGAAAGAACCGAAGTGCCGCTCGAAAAGGCGATGGACGCAATCGCGCATTTCAGCGATGCGGGGAAACCGCTTCAAGACGGCGGCCCGGTCCATTTTTACGTGGACGGAGACTTTGAAAAACCGATAACGGGCGTCACAGAAATCGAAGTTTTATAACAAATCGGCGGCAAGCTGTGCAAGGCCGGATCTCTCACCTTTCACAAGCTTCACGCTGCCGGAGACGGTTTGTCCTTTAAACCGCTCTACAACATAAGCAAGTCCGTTGTTTAAACTGTCTAAGTATGGGTGATCTATTTGCTCCGGATCGCCCATCAGGACAATTTTGCTTCCCTCTCCCACCCTTGTCAAAAGCGTTTTGACCTCGTGCCTCGTCAGATTCTGAGCCTCATCAATAATAATAAACTGATCCGGAATGCTTCTTCCCCGAATGTATGTCAGCGCCTCCACCTGAATCGATCCGATTCCTGCCAAAATCGCTTCAAGTTCACCCGGCTTTTTCGCATTGAATAAAAATTCAAGATTATCAAAGATCGGCTGCATCCACGGCTTGAGCTTTTCCTCTTTTTCGCCCGGCAAATATCCGATATCCTTTCCCACCGGGACGATGGGACGCGCGACGATCAGCTTTTTATAAATACCGAGATCCTCAGTCTGCAGAAGCCCTGCCGCGAGAGCAAGCAAGGTTTTTCCCGTTCCCGCTTTTCCGATCAGGGTGACAAGCGGGATATCTTCCCTCAGCAGGAGTTCAAGCGCCATTGTCTGCTGGACGTTCTTCGGCCTGATACCCCATACGTGCTCATCATCGAAAACAAGTCTTTTTACGGTCTCTCCTTTCTTATCCGCCATGCCGACCGCAGACGAAGATCCTCCTAATTCATCTTTCATCAGCACAAATTGATTCGGATAAACCTGATGCTGCTGAAGCTCCTTGACTGGAATTTGTTTGTTTTTATAAAACGAGGCAAACCGCTCTTTATTCATAAATATATCTTTGTACCCGCTATATATTTCATCATGGTCAACGACTCTGTCGTTTAAAAAATCCTCCGCCAAAAGCCCGATGGCATCCGCCTTTACCCTGACAAGCACATCTTTGCTGACCAGGATGACGAGGCGGCCGTTTTCTTTCGTTTCCTCCTCAAGGCTTAAATTTTTTGCCACCGCCAAAATGCGGTTATCATTCGTTTTTTCGATAAAAATTTCTTGGAGCTGATGAAATGACCGGTGGTTCAGTTCAATTCTGAGCGTTCCTCCGCTTTCAAGCGGAACTTTCTCATGCAGCCTACCTTTCTCCCTGAGCCCGTCTATCAGCTTAGATACGTGCCTCGCATTTCTCCCGACCTCGTCCATATACCGCTTTTTTGAATCGACCTCTTCCAGCACGACGGCGGGGATGACAACTTCGTTTTCTTCAAAGGAAAAATGGCGTTAGGATCCTGCAAAAGTACATTCGTATCTAACACATAAATTTTACTCAAGTCTCAGCCTCCTGAAATAAGGATCAAAGCCCATCGTGTGCTTCTCTTTCCGCGAAAAACGGGGATGCCTGCTAAAATATATGATTTGGTGAATAAAGATAGAAGGTTAATTCAACAATAAAATAAATGAAAGCATTCAAGGAGGGAATCTGACGTGCGAATTCTTTTCATTATCATACAAGCCTTGTTTATCCTGACCGGCTGCACTGCTGTACAGGACGGCCGAGGCCGCAATATCCAGAACGAATCAACCGATCAGCGTGATGCAAAACCGATTCATGTGAAAAATACGGCTCCTGAGACAGCTGAAAATCCCGGCCGGACAGACATCGCTAAGCATCTCGTCGAAGTAACCGAAAAAATCCCCGGCATTTCAGATGCCACCGCGGTTGTACTCGGAAGATACTCCGTTGTCGGAATCGATGTGGATGACAATTTAGAAAGAAGCAAAGTGGAGAGCATTAAATACACCGTTGCCCAGGCGTTAAAAAACGATCCTTACGGCGCCAATGCCGTTGTCGTGGCTGATCCTGATACGGTTTCCCGTCTGAGAGGCATGGGCAGCGACATTAAAGCCGGCCGCCCCGTTTCAGGCATTTTGGACGAACTTGCCGCCATCGTCGGTCGTGTCATGCCGGAAGTCCCGAATGATGTGACCGACAATGAAAAAGAATCACCGACTCAATCGAATGATGATCAGCTGAACCAAAGAGACCAGAACAAGCTGCAGAACGAACAGAACGATCAATCGGATCATCATATGAAAAACCGCCAGTAAAAAGCAGCGCCCGCTCCAAAGGAAGGGCGCTGCTTTCTTTCCCTTTGGCAGGAGGGGCATCCATGATATAATGCTTGTCATAGTGAAAGAGGTGAAAATCAATGAGAGTAAAATGTTCCATTTGCGACAAAATCGAACAAATTGATGATGAAACACTGACAGCCAAACGCCTCCGCAATCGTCCGATTCATACATATATGTGCCGGGAATGCCATGACCGAATCAAAATCAAAACGGAGGCGCGGCTGAATACCGGACACTTTTCCTTTCATCCCGGACAAAAAGCGAAAAAGATAAACTGAAAAATAAACCGAATAAAAAATGACCCGCCGGAAGGCAAGGTCATTTTTTTATTGCGGTTTAGCTGACTGGCTTTTTTTGGACTGGTGCAGACGGATTTTGTAAATGATCAAAATCAAGGCGGCGACAACAAGCCCTTCTCCGACCGGCAGAAACACACCGAAAAAAGTCAGCACGGTGCAGCCGAGCACTAGAAAGAGATAAACTGCCGCAGCCTTCAACACCGGCAGCCGTTTGGCAAAGCCGAGTTTAAATACAATCACCGAAAGCACGACGATCGTTCCGTATAACAGCCACATTCCCGCCAGCGGATGCTCATCCACTTGGTAAAGAGCCGCAAAGAACGACAGCCGTTCACTTACTTCATTCAAAAAGATCCCCCTCCCCTTTTCCGTTCGGGTTCTACCTTTTCAAATTCTGCAAGTGATTAAGACATTCCTGCTGTTTTTTCTTTTTCGCCGCTTTTTCACGTTCGTTTTTATTCAGGATTTTCTTTCTTAAACGGATGGATTCCGGCGTTACTTCGCAGTATTCATCCTCGTTTAAGTACTCGAGTGATTCTTCAAGCGACATAATGCGCGCTTTCTTAATCGTAGTCGTTTGATCCTTCGTAGCGGAACGGACGTTTGTCTGCTGTTTCATTTTGCTGACATTGACGACAAGGTCATTGTCACGGTTATGTTCGCCGACAATCATGCCTTCATATACTTCTGTTCCGGGCTCAACGAAGATGACGCCGCGGTCTTCAATACCTTGAATTCCGTAAGATGTCGCTTTTCCGTTTTCCATGGAAACGAGCACACCTTGACGTCGGCCTCCGACTTGGCCTTTTTGCATCGGCTGATAGCTGTCAAACGTGTGGTTCAGGATACCGAAACCGCGTGTCAGTGACAGAAACTCAGTAGAATAGCCGATGAGTCCGCGTGAAGGTACGGTAAAGATCAGGCGGACCTGGCCGTTTCCGTTATTAATCATATCAAGCATTTCGCCTTTTCTCGCACCCATTGATTCCATAACAGAACCGGTATGCTCTTCAGGCACGTCAATCTGCACGCGCTCAACAGGCTCGCAGCTGACGCCGTCGATTTCCTTAATGATAACTTCAGGTTTAGACACTTGAAGCTCATAGCCTTCACGGCGCATGTTTTCAATTAAAATGGACAGGTGAAGCTCACCGCGTCCTGAAACAACCCATGCGTCTGGTGATGCAGTCGGTTCGACACGAAGACTGACGTCTGTTTGAAGCTGCGCGTTCAGACGCTCTTCAATTTTGCGGGCTGTGACATATTTGCCTTCACGGCCTGCAAACGGGCTGTTGTTTACGACAAATGTCATTTGAAGCGTAGGCTCATCAATGCGCAGAACCGGCAGCGGCTCATGGTGGTCAGCCGGACAAACCGTTTCACCGACGTTGATGTCTTCCATGCCCGAAACGGCAACAAGGTCTCCCGCTCTCGCTTCTTCAATTTCCACGCGTTTCAATCCTTGGAAACCGAAGATTTTCGTTACGCGGAATGATTTAACCGTTCCGTCAAGTTTCATCAATGAAACCTGCTGACCCACTTTCATCGTGCCGCGGAAAACGCGTCCGATACCGATACGGCCGACATAATCATTGTAATCAAGCAGCGCCACTTGGAATTGAAGAGGCTCTTCGGCGTTATCTACCGGGGCAGGGACATGTTCAAGAATCGTTTCATACAGTGATTCCATATTTTCGTCCTGCTTTTTCGGATCCAGACTTGCCGTTCCGTTAATCGCAGAAGCGTAGACGACAGGGAACTCAAGCTGTTCTTCGTTTGCGTCAAGCTCGATGAACAAATCAAGCACTTCATCAATGACTTCTTCCGGGCGGGCGAAATCACGGTCGATTTTGTTTACGACGACAACCGGGTTTAAGTTCTGCTCAAGGGCTTTTTTCAGTACGAAACGGGTTTGCGGCATGCAGCCTTCATATGCGTCAACGACTAACAGAACGCCGTCAACCATTTTCATAATCCGTTCTACCTCTCCGCCGAAGTCGGCGTGTCCCGGAGTATCCAAAATATTAATGCGTGTATCTTTATAGTTAATCGCAGTATTTTTCGCAAGAATTGTAATACCGCGTTCACGTTCAAGATCGTTTGAATCCATTGCGCGTTCGGCAATATTTTCGTTGGCACGGAATGTTCCGGCTTGGTGAAGCAATTGGTCTACCAAAGTCGTTTTCCCATGGTCAACGTGGGCAATAATCGCGATGTTGCGAAGATCGTTTCGAAGTTTCACATTTTCATCTCCTAAAAAAATTAGATAACTTTCATATTATACCACACATCCTCTTTAAAAGCGTTACGTTTTTCTGTAAACTGAAAGTATGACGTTAAAGGGGATGGAAATATGAAAAAATTGAATTGGCTCTTATTATTATTTGCATTCGCAGCAGTCTTCAGCATGATGCTGATCGGCGTATCAATCGCTGAGAAAAGCGCATGGGGCATCATCGGAAGCATTGTTCTCGTTATCGCCATGATGGGAAGCGGTTTCACCGTAAAGAAAAAATGCGCGAACAGGGACTGCTTGATTAAAAGCATGACCCTTTGCAAAATTCCGTAAACATGGAAAGACAATCTTATGAAGCCTGAATCAAAGATTCAGGCTTTTTTACATCCTCAAAAGCAGGCTCCAGATGTAAGGCTTATCTCCCCCGCCGCCTAGTCAGGAAGCCGGAAATGACGGCCCCCATTCTAGTTACATCAGCAGATTCCCTCAGAATATACAGTCTGAAATAGTCCGGCATCGTTATGCAGAAAATACCATACCTCCTATATCAATTCCATCATTGTCTTTTTATACTTGTGACTGTAAGCAAATACACATGACAAGGAGAGAATGAAATGAAAACATCTTTTTTGAAGAAAACCGCTGTAACTGCCGCCGCAACCGCCTCAGCCGCCTTGCTTGCATTCAGTCCGCTTGATTCTGCCGGCGCAAAAACGATTCAGGCAAATGAACCGCATGCCCTGCAGGCTTCCGGAGAGAAAACACCGGAAGACGCGGCAAAACTCATTGACATCATCAGCCAATCCATTTACGAAAAAGACGGTGTCTATTATTTTGACGGTGAAAAAGCGGTTGAATTGGGATTAGATAAAGAAGCCGCACAGACCATTCAAAAGCTGTGGGACAGTTCAACCGAATTTTTAACCGTTCTTTCTCAATGTATTGAGAAAACGGACGGCGAATATACATTTAATAAAGAAAAAGCGGTGGAGCTCGGATTTACGGAAAAAGAGGCCCTTATCGTTGATCAGCTGTTCACCGCTTTTTCCCAAAGTCTTCATATCCTTCAATCTGCGCTGATTGAAGAAGACGGTGTGTATACGTTTGATCAGGACCTTGCTGAAAAAGCAGGAGCAGGAAAAAAAGAAGCAAAGCTGTGTGCCGGATTCTTTAATTCACTGCCCCAAGAATTGCTTGAAGGCATTTATACAGCCTTTCATCCGGCTGAGTAAACGGATAAAACGCCCGGTCATTCAGCCGGGCGTTTTTTTAAATCAGCATTTTAAGGATCAGCATGATAAAGAAAACAGCGCCGAACAAACAGGCTGCTTTTATCAGCAGCTTCCCGTAATACCGTTCCTTAAACCGCCTTTCTTCTTCTGCATAACAGGCTGGCGCCTTCATCTCAGGGCTGCCGAGGTCAAGCGGCTCCTTCATCATATGATATAAACTTTCGCACTTACCGCATGATTCAAGGTGGCGGGAAATAAACCGCTCCGTTTCTGTTTCACAATCGCCTTCAATATATAAAGGGAGTAAATCTCTCACTAAACAGCAAGTCATATCTGTCCTTCCTTCCTTTTTTCCGCCAAGTGCTGTTTCAGCTGCATTCTCGCCCTGTACAGGGTGCTCTTCACCTTCGAAAGACTCCAGTCCAAAACATCAGCAATCTCTTCGTAAGACAGCTCTTGAAATTCCCTTAAAATTAAAACGGTCTGCTGATCGCTTTTCAGACGCTGAATCTGCCTGGTCAGCGCATTCTGAGTGTCTGTCCGGGCGACGTAATGCTCCGGCAGTTCATATGTTGTTTGCTGAAGCCCTTCATTCAGGGTGATATCTGAAAATTGATATTTTCTATCACGTCTGTACCAATTGATGAAGGTATGATGGGCAATTGCATAGAGCCACGTTCTGATAGACGAATGGCCCTTAAACGACTCAAGCCCGTTAAATGCTTTCATAAATGTATCCTGAGCGAGGTCTTTAGCGGTCTCAGCATGTTGTGTGCGTCTGTAAAGGTAATACATAATATCTTGATAATGTTCACGGTACAGCTGTTCAATTGACATCTTGTTTTTCATTTAAAAGTAAAACCACACTGTCATCCAGATTGAGAGCACAATGAAGAATCCGTACAATCCATACGTCAGGCATTTCATATATTTAATCTGGCGGATATCGCCGGATGGCGCATTCAAACCATGTTCATTCTGCCCTTTTCTGTTTTCCGCCTCAGCTCCGAATAAAGGCTCATGTTCTTTCATCCACTGGAGCGTGCCGCCTTCGAGTTCCCCCTCCTTATATAGGTCGTATAAATCGAAGAAGACAGCCTTTTTTCTTTATTGTTCATAAAGGTTCACCGCCTCGTAAGTATCCGCGTTCACTACATATGCGTCATGACGGTTTGAACCGAACGGCTGAATAATGACAAGCCATGCGTTATATGTTACGCCGTCTTTCACCGCTATGACAGGCTTCACCCGCTTTTTGTAAATGATGCCGTTATAAGCTGCCGCCACTTTTTTGAATGCTGTTTGTCCGTCTCTGTATGTATACGGGAACGTTTTGGCACTTACCTGTCCGTAGAATGAGGCCTCTTTCATGCCTTCTTCATTCCGAAGCGTATAAACGAATGTGCCTTCAGAGTTTTCAAAAACGAGATTGCCTTCCGATTTATCAATTTGTCTAAGCTTTGAAGTATCCGCGTCCAGCAATGAAAAAAGCTTCTTCTGAAGTTCTGTTTTTGTTAAAACGGTGCTGTCAGGTGAGACTCTGATTTTCATAAGACGTCCGGATACTGCATCAAATATCAGCTCCGTTCCGTTATTCGCAGTTACGGTCAAACTGCTGCCGATCAGGCTGTTTATATCTGTATTTGTGATTTCAAATGTCTGATCAGGCATTTGCAGCGTACGAAAGGCGGCTTTTGATGCTTTCACTATGTCTTTTTCCTTCATATGCACCCGCGGCAGGGACTCAAGCTGATAAATAGACGGATCTTCTGAAAAACCCATAATGGTGTCTTTTTCCCAGTAAAATACTGTGCCTGAATCTTCGTGTTTCGTCCCTTGTCTTTTCGGCGTAATCTCCACGACAAACTGTCCGTCTTCTTTTTTCACTGTTGTCTGAATGCCTTGTGTTTTTATTTTTCGGCCGTGCGCCGACAAGAAATCCAGCGACTTTTTCCGGTATTCCTCTTCTGTAAAAGTGCGGCCTTCCGGTTTTTTAAGATATTGATAATTTGTAATCAATCGGGAAACCTCGTCCACTTCCGCTTCATAATCTTCCGTTTTAAAACGGTAAAAGTAATGGAGGTCCTGATTGGTCTCTGTTAAATAAATCGGATTCTCAGCCGGAAAAAATGACGTAAGGATCCGTTCCGCTTGGTCTGAAGTGATATGTTCACCCACATTATCAACAGAATCTTCAGCTATCGGCTTTGAAACCGCAAAAGCTGCATCGCCCGCATTGTATACCGGATTCAAAAAGACAATAAAACCAGCGGCCGTTGCCGCCGCAAGAAAGCTTTTCGTCCGCTGCCTGATCCTGTCTGACCGATGAAATAAATGATGGGTCATCAGAAAACCGGCCATCGTTAAATACACCGTAAATGGGAGAAGTCTGCCGTAATCTTTTGTTACACCTGCCGAGGGCGCAGCGAGCACCCACACCAACAGCCCGATGACCCCGGCATAAAACACGCAGATAAAAACGGGTCTCGGTTTCCAATATATTTTAAAGAATAAAACATTCATAGAAATCAGAAGTAGTAAAACAACCGTAATAAAACATAGCATCGAAACTATATCCTCCCCCGCCATCGCATCGGGACTGTTATTCCAGAAAGCGAAAAAACTGAAGATCAGCTGAATGACGGGCAGTGTCACCACAGTGAGATCAAAGGTATAAAATATGCCCTTTCCCCTCTGCTTCTGCGGCATGAGCATATAGTGAAACGCGGTGAGCAGCACATACCCATACATTAAGAGATGAACGATCGGAAGAAGCTCTCTTTCTTCCGATATCAAATAGTGCGCGCTAAAGCGAGTACTCTGCACCTGATGAACCAATTCAACTGTTATGCCCGCCAATAATACGGCCCTGATCAGAATTCCTGAATAAAACCAAACTCTCTCACGGCTGATTTTCGGATGAAAAGTCAGCGCGTATAAAACAGCAAGGCAGACGGCTGACCACTGAATGATCAACACGCTCTGTCTGCTTAAAATGAAATATCTGTCGAAATGCTGAATAAAATGACTGAAAATCTCTGACATCTGAAACAATCCTTTTCGTTTATTAAGGCCTCACCCGTTTAGACAAACGGCTATAAAAAAAGTTTTACAAATCGGAACATTTTTCCCCTATCATTTTTCCCGACTTCATTTGTCATTTTTTTCAGAATAAATCGCATCATTCGACTCATGTCTGATTCAACACGTGCCTCTCGGCTTATCCCCCGATGCTGGCCGCCGGAAGCCTTTACGGGACGATTCTATCAATTCATCAGCGGAGTCTAGTTTTATATTGCAGAATGAGAGAATGCTGGTTTATTATAACAATATAAGTTTTCATTATTTTCAAAAAGGGGGATTTATTGTGGGTTTAGGTAAGAAATTGTCTGTTGCTGTCGCCGCTTCCTTTATGAGTTTAACCATCAGTCTTCCGGGTGTTCAGGCAGCTGAGAATCCTCAGCTTAAAGAAAACCTGACGAACTTTGTGCCGAAGCATTCTTTGGTGCAATCTGAATTGCCTTCAGTCAGTGACAAAGCAATCAAGCAATACTTGAAACAAAACGGCAAAGTCTTCAAAGGCAACCCTTCTGAGAGACTGAAGCTGATTGACCACACGACCGATGATCTCGGCTACAAGCACTTCCGTTATGTGCCTGTCGTTAACGGTGTGCCTGTGAAAGACTCGCAAGTCATTATTCACGTCGATAAATCCAACAATGTCTATGCGATTAACGGTGAATTAAACAACGATGCTTCTGCCAAAACGGCAAACAGCAAAAAATTATCGGCAAATCAGGCGCTGGATCATGCATTTAAAGCAATCGGCAAATCACCTGAAGCCGTCTCTAACGGCAACGTTGCAAACAAAAACAAAGCCGAGCTGAAAGCAGCGGCCACAAAAGACGGTAAATACCGACTCGCCTATGATGTAACCATCCGCTACATCGAACCGGAACCAGCTAACTGGGAAGTAACCGTTGATGCGGAAACAGGGAAAGTCCTGAAAAAGCAAAACAAAGTGGAACATGCCGCTGCAACCGGAACAGGTACGACTCTTAAAGGAAAAACGGTCTCATTAAATATTTCTTCTGAAAACGGCAAATATGTAATGCGTGATCTTTCGAAGCCTACCGGAACACAAATTATTACGTACGATCTGCAAAACCGACAATATAACCTGCCGGGCACGCTCGTATCAAGCACTACAAACCAGTTCACAACTTCTTCTCAGCGCGCTGCGGTTGATGCGCATTACAATCTCGGCAAAGTGTATGATTATTTCTATCAGACGTTTAAACGCAACAGCTACGACAATAGAGGCGGCAAAATCGTATCTTCCGTTCATTACGGCAGCAGATACAATAACGCGGCCTGGATCGGCGACCAAATGATTTACGGTGACGGTGACGGCTCATTCTTCTCGCCTCTTTCCGGTTCAATGGACGTAACGGCCCATGAAATGACACACGGCGTTACACAGGAAACAGCCAACCTGAACTATGAAAATCAGCCGGGCGCTTTAAACGAATCCTTCTCTGATGTATTCGGGTACTTCACCGATACTGAGGACTGGGATATCGGTGAGGATATTACGGTCAGCCAGCCGGCTCTCCGCAGCTTATCCAATCCGACAAAATACGGACAGCCCGACCATTACAAAAATTATCAAAACCTTCCGAACACTGATGCCGGCGACTACGGCGGCGTGCATACAAACAGCGGAATTCCGAACAAAGCCGCTTACAACACGATTACAAAAATCGGCGTGAAAAAAGCGGAGCAGATTTACTATCGCGCACTGACGGTATATCTCACTCCGTCATCAAGCTTTAAAGATGCAAAAGCAGCTTTGATTCAATCAGCGCGGGACCTTTACGGCTCTCAAGACGCTGCAAGCGTAGAAGCGGCCTGGAATGCGGTCGGCTTGTAAACAAGAAAAGAGACCGGAGAAATCCGGTCTCTTTTTTATATCTGCAACATTTCACAATGGCTTCACCATGATCATATATGTCTTTTCCCGATCGTCTTTTTCAAGCTTAAGCTGTTCAAAGCCGCATTGGCTTAAAAACAAAACCCATTCCTGCCTGTCCAGGGGAACGGCTGAAAACATCGCTTTATGCTCTCCTCTCAGCCGGCCCGCAATCTCTTCAATGACCGCGCGTCCGATTCCTTTCTCTTTTGCCTCCGGAGCGACGGCCACGGTTCCGAGCCACGGTTTTCCGTTTGAAGGGGCCCATTCCAAATGAAAACTGACGGCGGCAGGAGCGCCGTCAATCTCCCATACGAGCCACGTTCCATTGTACATGGAGTATGCAAGCATAAACTCCGCCGCATTTTTTGTTCCGAACTCTTCCTTTTTCCACACCGGGTGCGATGCCGCCAGCTGCTCCAGAAACCCGAGATCTTCTTCTTCAAAATCTCTACCTGTCAGCATGTAAATAGTCGTCAAAGATAATTTTATGTATAGCCGGATTGCCCGCAAGCACGCTGTGGTTGTCTAAAAACGTGAACGGTTCGCCGTCTGTGGTCGTGTAAATGCCCCCGACTTCGTTCAGCAGCACGCAGCCGGCAGCGTAATCCCACGGCGCGAGCCTCATCGTAATGTATGCGTCAATGCGGCCGGCCGCAACACTGGCCAGCTCAAGTGCCGCCGAACCGTAGGAACGCGTTCCTCTGACCCGTTTTACGAGCGGCGCCAAAAATACTCGGGTCAATCCTTCTGTTTTCCGTCACCCATGTGGCATTGATTGCAATAATGGCTTCTTCAATGGAAGCTTCTTTTAAAGGAGCAAGCGGCGCATCGTTCAGATAAGCCCCTTTTCCGCTGAATGCGTGATACAGTTCGTCCTGCATCACATCATAAATTAAGCCGATTTTGCCTTTTCCGTCTTCAAAGATGCCGATGGAGATCGCGAAATGCCGCTTTTGATGGACAAAATTCATCGTCCCGTCAATCGGATCAATGATCCAGACGATTCCGTCAAGGGAGCGGAGTTTATCCCCCTGCCCTTCTTCTCCGAGAATCCGGTGTCCGGGAAAAGTTCCTTGTATACGGTCAATGAAAAAGCGCTCCGTCTCTTTATCAATATTTGTGACTAAATCATTCGGATTTGATTTTGTTTCAATCGTCAAGCTTTCCTGCATGGATTGTCTGATTCTCGTTCCGGCTTCTTTTACCCATTGTTTTGCGATATCATCAATTTCCGTCCAATTTGTCATACCGTGTACCTCTTTTCTATGTATAGCTTATTCTATAGCATACTGATAAAGGCGATGAAAAAGCAAGGAAAATGAAAAAAATGCCTTCTCACGTAAAAACGAACCATTTCCTGCGGTTCGTTTTTACTATTCTTTATCCGTTAAGCCGAATCCACTCTTTTCTGAGACGTTCCAGTTTTCTTTTGCTGAGATCGATTTGATCTTCATTCTCTTTTTGCATGGCCTCATACAGGGTTGCCAATTCATAATCAACCTCTAGTCTCCAGACAGCTACACGGTTATTTTTTTCCTCCCTGAATCCTTCCTTCACCACTTGCCTCATTGTCTTTCGCCCCTTCCAGAGATCATTTGTTAAAAAAGCATCCCATTTTTCCAATTTATTAATGATACTTCTTATATCGTATGGAAACTTATATTCGGCTGTAACAACATTCTTAAAATTGTGTGTTTACCTATTCGTTTTTTACCACCAATCCTCTCGTCTCAAACGTTCTCAATGTTTTTGCGGCCGGCGGCGGCTGTGGTAAAATATGAATACTTACGATAAGGAGGAAAAAGATGACTCAGATGCGTTTTACAAAAGAAGACTTCGATACATTTACAATAGAAGGTTTAGATCCGCGCATGGAGGTGTTAAAAGAACAAGTCCGTCCGAAGCTGACCTTGTTAGGAGAGCATTTCGCACCGACATTGTCAGCATTGACAGGAGATGAAATGTTTCCGCATGTCGCCAAGCACGCGAGAAGATCTGTCAACCCGCCGGCTGACAGCTGGGTTGCCTTTGCCAACAGCAAACGCGGGTATAAGAAACTCCCTCACTTTCAGATCGGATTATGGGACACCCATATGTTTGTATGGTTTGCCATCATTTATGAATCTCCGATAAAAGAGGAATACGGCAGATTGCTGGAAGCGAAGCAGGAGGAAATCACAAAACAGATTCCCGGTCATTTTGTATGGTCGCCGGATCATACGAAGCCAGGTGCGTACAAGCAGTCCGACATGGATCAGGAGCAGCTGAAAACATTATTTGAACGCCTGCAGACAGTGAAAAAAGCAGAGCTTTTATGCGGCATTCAGCTGCAAAAAGAAGACGTGATCAACATGAACAACAATGAATTCCTGCAAACCATTGAAGATGCTTTTAGGAAGCTTTCCTTTTTATACACACTGACTCAGAAAGTCTCATAACATAAAAAGCGGGCCGATTGCCGGCTCGCTTTTGTCTACATTTTGATAATCGCTTGATCTGATTGTTTCGCCTGTTTCACAGTCCGATACGGGGAATAGGTGCTGTCAGCTTCAAATTGGCTGCAGATTTTCTTTTCTTCCGCTTTCCCGGGAACGATTTCTTTAAAGCGGCGGTACGCATTCAGAAGTCTGTCTCGGTCAGCTCCTTTTTCATAGGCGTTTTCCACCTGCTGAAAAAAAGCAATGACGTCCACGGCCTCCTCTGTCGTCCAGTCCTCATTCATCGGATATTGATATTCCAAATGTCTTCACTCCTTTATCATCATGCTCAAAATAAGCATCTTCCATAGATCATAAATTGTTCTTTACTTTCTTTCAAGTTCATAATATAATTCATTTGTTTTACGTTTAAAAACGGGTAATAAAACTGAATGTAATACAAACTAATCCGTAGGTATTATGATAAAGGTGGGAAAACAATTGCCGCAACATGAAACACCCCTGTACAGCGGACTGAAAAAGCACGCGGACAGACAGCCTGTCCAATTCCACATTCCGGGCCATAAAAAAGGCGCGGGAATGGACCCGGAATTCAGACAATTTATCGGAGAAAACGCGTTAAGCATAGATTTAATTAATATCGAACCTCTGGATGATTTACATGCGCCAAAGGGCATCATTAAAGAAGCCCAGGATCTGGCCGCGGAAGCATTCGGCGCAGACCATACCTTCTTTTCCGTACAAGGGACGAGCGGCGCCATTATGACGATGGTCATGGCCGTATGCGGACCCGGAGATAAAATCATCATTCCGAGAAACGTTCATAAATCCATTATGTCGGCCATTGTATTTTCCGGAGCGGTGCCGATTTTTATACACCCGGAAATTGACGCTGAGCTCGGAATTTCTCACGGCATTACGCTTGAGTCCGCCGAGCGGGCTTTGACGGAGCACCCTGACGCAAAAGGCCTGCTTGTCATCAATCCGACGTACTTCGGTGTGGCAGCTGACTTGAGCAGCATTGTAAAGCTCGCGCATTCTTTCGATGTGCCTGTTCTTGTCGATGAAGCGCACGGCGTGCATATTCATTTTCATGATAAGCTTCCTCTGTCCGCCATGCAGGCGGGCGCTGATATGGCAGCCACAAGCGTGCACAAATTGGGAGGCTCCCTGACACAGAGCTCCATTTTAAATGTGAGAGAAGGCCTTGTTTCCAAAGAAAGAGTACAGTCAATTTTAAGCATGCTGACGACAACGTCAACATCCTATCTGCTTCTCGCTTCACTGGATGTCGCAAGAAAACGCCTCGCTACAGAAGGCCGCGATCTTCTTGAAGAAACGATTCTGCTGGCGGATCAGACACGGGAACGCCTCAATCAAATTGAAGGCATCCGCTGTGTCGGCGAAGAAATCACTGGGTCAAAAGCTGCCTTCAGTTATGATCCGACTAAATTAATCATTTCGGTCAAAAACCTCGGGCTGACGGGTCATGACGTTGAAAAATGGCTCCGCGAATCATTTAATATCGAAGTCGAGCTGTCCGATTTGTATAATATTTTATGTATTTTCACCCCCGGAGACAGAGCAGGAGATGCCGACCGTCTTGTAAGCGCGCTTACAGACATTTCAAAGCAGGCTTCTGCAAATGACTATGCTCATCAGCAAGCGGAAGTTCTGCTTCCTGAGATTCCTCTGTTAGCGATGACGCCAAGAGACGCTTTTTACGCAAATACGGAAGTCATTCCGTTAACAGAATCCGCGGGACGGATCATTGCAGAGTTTGTCATGGTGTACCCGCCGGGAATTCCGATCTTTATTCCGGGTGAGATCATTACTGAAGAAAATATCAGCTACATTTTTAAAAACTTGGACGCCGGCCTTCCTGTGCAGGGTCCCGAAGATGCAACGCTTGAAATGATCAGAGTCATCAAAGAGCAAAAAGCCATCCAATAAACATAAATAAGCCCGAAACGAAATCGTTTCGGGCCTTTTTTACGCTTTTTACTCTTCTTCAAGATGACACTGGCATTGTCCGCAGCATGTTCCGTATAACGTCGTGACCTTCTCATCCTCAAAGTAATGAATCGCTTCGTTACAGTCTTGGCAAACAATTGTACCCATCTGTCATTCCCCATTTCTCAGAATTTGAAAACGCTTAATTTTTACTTGTTGTTATTATATTATTATGTCACATTTAATATGTCAACCGATAAATTGTATAACACATTTATTTTTACGGTCTTTTTATAGCTCTAGGGTCAATCACGGTATATCCTTTATGACGCAATCCTTTTACAATGTCCGGCATGGCTTCAGCCGTCCATTTCCGGTCATGCATCAATATGTTGGCGCCGTCCCGCAGGTAAGGACTGCTCAGGGTGATATCGGTAAGCGCTTTTTTGGATTGATATTTCTGATCCCAATCATACCCGAAGGTCCAGTTCATTTTCACCATTCCTTCTTTTTTTATAAGTCTGTCACTGTAGTCCGTATTGCTTCCGAAAGGCGCCCTGAAAAATGCGGGTTTCTCTCCTATTACCTTTTCAACCGCTTTATTGACGCCAATGATTTCTTCCCGTTGTTTTTGTTCGGAAAGATCTTTTAAGTTTTGATGAGTCATTGTATGATTTCCGATCATAAAGCCTAACTCATGAATATGCTTAAGCGCTTTCTTATTTTCATCTTTTTTCAAAAAATGTCCGTTTACAAAAAAGATCGCTGACGCATTGAGATCATGCAGTTTGTCCGCAATCTCAGCGGCATGCTGATCAGGCGCGTCATCGATCGTTACCAATGCGATCGGTTTTTTTCTTTCTGTTCATCCATTTTTTCCACAGAAAAGGTTTTCGGATTGATATAGTAACGGGGCTCCGCCTTCTGTTTTTTCTCTTTTGTATGATGGTTTTCCCGTTTGGCATGATTGGCCGCGGCTTGAGAATAGGGTTTGTTTGTTTGCATCTTTTCATTTGATTGGCAGCCGGCGAGTAAGCACATACATATGACGGCTGCAGCGGCTTTATACATGACAATCCCTCCTGATATGGTTTTGCCCCCAGTATAACGAAAAAACAGCGCTCTCACGAATAACAATGTGCCTTTTTTACACATCGGCTGTACAAGTTGTCACACGTATTATTTCTTCATTAAAAACGGTTTCAATTATATAACAATTCAGTAACAAGCCTTAGGTTTTTCACCTCTCGTGATACACTTAATATAGTCCTTATAAATGGATGAACCAATATATTATATAAAACAGAGGAGTAAGATAGATGCGCTACCGTACGGTGATTCCCTTTTTTTGATGCTGTTCGTTCTGTCAAGCTGTTCGGTTTCTACTGTCATTCCATTCAAAAATAACCGGATCGACAGCATTCATCACACTCAAATCTTGTTTTTTTCCGATGAAAATCATATAGATAAAGAAGTTCCTTATTACGATGCGATTCTTGATTTAGAAAAGAAATATCCCCATCATGTCGATCAAATGAAGGTTTATGACAACAGAAAGGGATGGGAAGAGGAAATCAATACGTTCCCTGCGCTGATGGTGATCAATCATCGGCATGTGGTCATGAAGATTGAGGGATCCGTAAAGAAAAAAGAGGATATCATCAAACCTATGCAGCATGTGCTTGCACAATAAAAACAGCCCCCGCTTTTACAAACGGGGGCTGTTTCTTTGTTACATCATTATTTTACGATGTGGATCGGGCTTCCGATTGCTACTTCGGCAGCTTCCATAGTGATTTCGCCCAATGTCGGGTGAGCGTGAATTGTCATCGCGATATCTTCAGCAGTCATTCCGCCTTCGATCGCCAGGCTCAATTCAGAAATCATGTCAGAAGCGCTTGCGCCGGCAATTTGCGCACCGATTACAAGACCGTCTTCTTTACGGGTGATCAGCTTCATGAAGCCGTCAGTTTCGTTAAGAGACAGCGCACGTCCGTTTGCTGCAAACGGGAACTTAGCTGCAACGACTTCAATGCCTTCTTCTTTCGCCTGTGCTTCAGTGTAACCGACAGAAGCCAGTTCAGGCTCAGAGAATACAACCGCCGGAATACCGAGGTAATCGATTTCAGCCGGCTCTCCTGAAATAGCTTCCGCAGCGATTTTACCTTCGTAAGACGCTTTGTGAGCCAATGGAGGTCCGTCAATGATGTCACCGATTGCGTAAATGTTCGGTACGTTTGTGCGGCACTGCTTGTCTGTTTTAATGACACCGCGGTCAGTCATTTCGATACCGACTTGCTCAAGGCCGAGCTCATCAGTGTTCGGACGGCGTCCGACAGTGATTAATACGTAATCAGCATCAACCGTTTTTTCTTCGCCTTTTACTTCGAATGTAACTGTTACGCCGTCAGGTCTTTCCTCAACGCCTTTAGCCATGGCGCTTGTATGGATTTCAACGTTGCCTTTTTTCTTCAGTCTGCGGGTAACGAGGGAACTCATTTGTTTTTCGAAGCCAGGAAGAATTTCATCTCCGCCTTCTAAAATAACCAATTCAGTTCCGAAGTTCGCATACGCTGTTCCAAGCTCAGTACCGATATATCCGCCGCCGATAACAACGAGCTTTTTCGGAATTTCTTTAAGCGCAAGTGCGCCTGTAGAGTTCAGAACGCGTTCGCTATATTTGAAGTTTGGCAATTCGATAGGGCGAGAACCAGTAGCAATGATTGCGTTTTTAAATGTGTATGTTTGCGCAGAGTTCTCATCCATTACGCGGACAGAGTTGCTGTCTACGAAATAAGCTTCCCCTTTTACAACGTCCACTTTATTTCCTTTTAAAAGACCTGCAACACCGCCGGTAAGCTTATTTACAACAGAAGCTTTCCATTCTTGGACTTTTGTAAAGTCAACCGTTACGTTCTCAGCAGTGATTCCCATGTCATCTGAATGTTTTGCATTCTCGTAACGATGGCCTGCATTGATGAGCGCTTTTGAAGGAATACAGCCGACGTTCAGACAAACGCCTCCAAGCGTTGCTTTTTCAACGACTGTTACTTTTTGTCCAAGCTGAGCAGCGCGGATGGCAGCTACATAGCCGCCTGGTCCCGCACCAATCACAAGAGTATCTGTTTCAATAGGGAAATCTCCTACTACCATAACATTACGCCTCCATTAAAATAAGTTGTGGATCGTTCAGTAAACGCTTGATGTGGTTTAACGCATTTTGTGCAGTTGCTCCGTCAATCATACGGTGGTCAAAGCTGAGAGAAAGAGCTAAGACAGGAGCAGCTACAATTTCACCGTCACGGACGATCGCTTTTTCAGCAATACGGCCGATACCGAGAATCGCAACCTCTGGGTGGTTGATAACCGGTGTGAACCATTGGCCTCCGGCAGAACCGATATTTGTGATCGTGCAAGAAGCGCCTTTCATTTCCGCAGGTGCAAGCTTGCCTTCACGCGCTTTTGTAGCAAGGCTGTTGATTTCATCAGAGATTTCGAAAACGGCTTTACGGTCGGCATTTTTCACTACCGGCACAAGCAGGCCTTTTTCGGTATCCGCTGCAATTCCGATGTTGAAGTAATGTTTTTGGATCACTTCATCTGTTTTATCATCAATCGATGTGTTTAAAACAGGGAATTTTTTCAAAGCGGATGTTAATGCTTTGACGACGTAAGGCAGATAAGTCAGCTTGATGCCTTGATCAGCAGCAACTTGTTTGAACTGTTTGCGGTGAGCAACAAGATTTGTTACGTCAACTTCATCCATAAGAGTTACGTGCGGTGCAGTATGCTTAGAGTTCACCATTGCTTTCGCTATCGCTTTACGGATACCGCTCATTTTTTCGCGTGTTTCAGGGAATTCGCCTTCAGGAGCCTGAGCCGCTGCAGGTTTAGCTGTTTCCTGAGGTGCAGCTGTTTCTTGCGGTGCCGCTTCTTGAGCCGCTCCTCCATTTGCAAAGCTGTCGATATCTTCTTTTACAACACGTCCGTTATTGCCTGAACCTGTTACTTTACGGATATCCACGCCTTTTTCACGGGCATATTTGCGTACGGAAGGCATCGCGATCACGCGTTTGTTCGGATCAGCTTCCGCTTGGTCCTGCTGTCCTGCGCCGGTTTCTTTTGCAGGCTCTTTAGGAGTCTCTTCTTTAGAGATATCCTGCCCTGCTTCAGCAGACGACTGAACTTGAGCCTCAGTTTTCGCCTCTCCTGAATCATGGCTTCCTTTAAATTGAAGATCTTCGTAACCAGGTGCGTCAAACGTAATAATCGTTTGTCCAACAGTTGCAACTGTTCCCTCTTCAACTTTTAATTCTAATACTTTTCCTTTAACAGGTGAAGGAATTTCTACCACTGCTTTATCATTTTGCACTTCAGCCAGAACATCGTCTTCTTCTACCTCGTCGTTCGGCTTAACAAACCATTTTACGATTTCGCCTTCGTGGATACCTTCCCCGATATCCGGAAGTTTAAATTCAAATGCCACAGTTTTCGACCTCCTAGTTGATTAAGCAAATTTTAGTTATGCATACGCAAGCATTGAACCTAGTAAACAGACTCCTTCATCATAAGAGAAAAGGACTCTCTTTACCGTCTTTTATGATGCCTGATTAAAATTCAAGAACTTTTTTCGCAGTTTCAAGAACGTCTTTATGGTTTGGAAGCCATACGCTCTCAGCAAGCGAGAAAGGAAATACTGTATCAGGCGCCGCAACACGCAGAACCGGAGCTTCCAGGCTCAGAATCGCGCGGTCATTGATTTCAGCTACAACGTTGGCAGCGATGCCGGCTTGTTTTTGAGCTTCCTGCACGACAATTGCACGGCCTGTTTTTTCAACAGAAGCAATAATCGTATCAATATCAAGCGGGCTTACAGTGCGAAGGTCGATAACTTCAGCAGAAACGCCTTCTTTTTCAAGCTCTTCAGCAGCCTTAAGCGACTCATGAACCATCGCGCCGTATGTGATGATAGAAAGGTCAGTACCTTCGCGTTTCACATCAGCTTTGCCAAGCTCGATTGTGTATTCCTCCTCAGGAACTTCCTGACGGAAAGAACGGTAAAGTTTCATATGCTCTAAGAAAACAACCGGATCATTGTCTCTGATAGAGGCAATCAGCAGTCCTTTTGCATCGTAAGGAGTGGAAGGGATAACAACTTTAATACCCGGCTGCTGAGCGATAAGGCCTTCCAAACTGTCAGCGTGAAGTTCAGGTGTATGAACCCCTCCGCCGAATGGAGAACGGATTGTCACCGGAGAAGTCCAGCGTCCGCCGGAACGGTAGCGGAGACGAGCCATTTGTCCTGAGATTGAATCCATTACTTCATATACGAATCCGAAGAATTGGATTTCCATAACAGGACGGTAATCTTGCAGGCCTAAACCGAGAGCGAGACCGCCGATACCGGATTCAGCAAGCGGCGTGTCAAATACGCGGTCCTCACCGAATTCTTTTTGAAGGCCTTCAGTTGCACGGAATACGCCTCCGGCAACGCCTACATCTTCCCCGAAAAGCAGAACGTTTTCATTGTTTTTCAGTTCTGTGCGTAACGCATCAGTGATCGCTTGAATCATTGTCATTTGCGCCATGGCTTACTTCGACTCCTTCGCTTTGTAAATTTCAAGTTGTTCTTTCAAGTTGAACGTCGGCTCTTCAAACA
This sequence comes from Paenibacillus lentimorbus NRRL B-30488, assembly GCF_000411595.1. Classification (NCBI taxonomy): domain Bacteria; kingdom Bacillati; phylum Bacillota; class Bacilli; order Caryophanales; family Paenibacillaceae; genus Paenibacillus; species Paenibacillus lentimorbus. Next base: position 523,459 of record NZ_ANAT01000006.1, read on the forward strand.
TATTCTCAATCAGCTCTGTTACTTTCGGTTTTGATTCGCCGTCAGCCTTTTTGATAGCTTGTTTGATTTCTTCTTTGGCCTGTTCAATCACTTTGTTCTCTTCTTCTTCAGACCATAGTCCTTTGTTTTCCAAGAACTTGCGGAAACGTACGAGCGGGTCTTTTTGCTCCCATTCATTTTCTATTTCTTTCGTACGGTATTTAGTCGGATCGTCACCGGACATTGTATGAGGTCCGTAACGGAATGTAAGAGTTTCAATCAGAGTCGGACCTTCACCGTTAATTGCGCGCTGGCGTGCTTCTGCGGTTGCAGCGTAAACGGCTAGTGCGTCCATTCCGTCTACTTGAACACCTGTAATACCGACAGCAACTGCTTTTTGGGCAATTGTCTGCGCGGATGATTGCTTTTCTACAGGAGTTGAAATCGCATAGCGGTTATTCTGAACAACGAAGATCGCTGGCGCTTTAAATGCTCCGGCAAAGTTCATTCCTTCATAGAAGTCACCTTGAGAAGCTCCGCCGTCACCAGTGTAAGTAATAGCTACCGCTTTTTTACCGCGCTTTTTAAGACCTAAAGCTACACCTGCGGTTTGAATAATTTGAGCACCAATAATAATTTGAGGTGATAAAGCGTTTACTCCCTCAGGCATCTGATTACCTTTAAAATGGCCTCTTGAGAACAGGAATGCCTGATGTAAAGGAAGCCCGTGCCAAATCAGCTGAGGAACGTCACGATAACCCGGAAGGATAAAGTCGTCCTGTTCAAGCGCGAAGTGTGATGCAATTTGAGAAGCTTCCTGGCCCGCTGTCGGTGCATAGAAACCTAAACGTCCTTGACGGGAAAGAGAAATTGAACGCTGGTCTAAAATGCGGATATACACCATTCTTCTCATTAATTCTTTTAACTGATCATCTGAAAGATCAGGCATTGCGTCTTTATTTACGACTTCTCCTTCAGCATTTAAAATTTGGAACGTTTCAAACTGCTTATTAATAGCATCAAATTGTTTTTTGCTATCAACAATTGAAGTTTTTGTCTTTGCAGCCATTTTTTAAACCACCTCTTCTTTTGATTTAACAGGGTTAGGATACCGTTTAGCCATCCGTATTAAAAACAGTCTTATCATGCTCTGCAATTCTAAAATTAATCATTCAGAAATCCACATAGCGCTTAAGCAAAGATAATGACGTTTAAACTGTACTAATAAAAAAAGATTTTTTATTAGTACAATATGATCAACAACCATAGTTTACAGTAATTAAACAAAGCCGTCAATTATTTATAACCTTATTTTGAAACCGCTTATAAAACTTAAGATCATACTGCGCCAAACTGTACTATAAAAGACTTTAAACTGTATTATAAAAAGGCTCTACTGTACTATAATTAAAAAAATTACAAAGAGTAAATTAAGTTATTTAACTTCGAGGGCGGGCTTTGAGAAGATGCCGCGGGATAAAAACGGGCAGTTAGCAATCGTCCCGCCTGCCGGACAGACGGGACGATGCTTTTGTCTAATTATTCAATACCCGCCCACACGATATTCAGCGGCGTCAGCACGGCATGAGGATGAAACTCGGAAATCGGAGTGAAAAATACATACGTAAAATCTTCGGCTGGATCAGAAAACATGCCGCACCAACCCATTCCAAGATGTGAGAAGGTGCCTTCTGTCATGAAATAATGGTCACCGGCCGGCCACAAATTAATGCCTAAACCAAAGCCGCCTTCCTCTCTGGGCGCTCCGAAGAAGTAAAAGGAAGACCGGGCTTTATTTGATTTCTCAGCATGGCCTCGACTGTTTTTCTTCCAAGCAGCTTCTTATCTTTCAATCTGCCTTTATTTCTAAACATTTCAGCCAACTTCCAAATATCTTCCAACGAAGAGTGCAGACCGCTTGTCGCTTTATTCGGAAAATACGGGTGATGACTTTTTTCCAGCTGTACGCACTCGTGTTCATTGATCACACAAACTTCTTCTTTTAACGCATCAGGCACATAAAAAAACGTTCTTTCTAATCCGAGCGCTTCAATAATATGCTTTGTTACATACTGTTCGTAGGACACGCCTGTTACTTTTGAAATAATGATGCCAAGTATAACAAAGCCGGTTCTGGAATAGTTCCATGCTTCATCCACTCCGTACTCTAAAGGCGTACTGATCAGATAGTTTATCCATTCTTCCTCATTCGTTAAGTCAATGCCTTCAGCCTTTTGAATATCCAGCTCAAAACTTAATCCCGCCGTATGAGTCAAAAGGTGTAAAATTTTAATGTCTCCGAAACCCGGTTTATCAAACGCAGGCAAAATGAGCTTGACCGGCATTTTCAAATCGAGCAGACCTTTTTCGACGAGCTGCATGACGGCTACAGCGGTAAACACTTTTGTCAAAGAACCGATTTCTCTGATTGTATCAAGCTGAAATGTTTGCTTTTCTTTTTGTCCGCCGGTAAATTCCCCTAACGACTCAGCTGCAAAAACCTCGCCTCCTCTTGACATCATATAACTCGCACATTGCAGATCTCCATTGTCTATCATCGTCTGATAATGGCTGTTAAGAGCGTTAATTTGTTTCATATCAAATGCCGGATTGCTTATTGTCTGTTTCATTGTTTTCTCCCCCTGTACTGTATGTATCGTTTTCATCCCTTACTTACTGATTTCTTGATGAATTCTGACACCGCTTTATTAAATTCTTCCGGATGTGTGATGTTCGGAAGATGCCCCGCTCCCTTAATTTTCTTTAATTCTGCATTGCTCAGCAGTTTTTGCAGCCTTTTTGTTTCTTTCTGATCAACTACGCTTTCCTTCTCACCCGTAAGGATAAGCGTTCTTGTATGAATGTCTTTTAAAAAGCCGATCGTAGAATAGCCTTCTTGTTGATGTATCTTCATAAAACGTTCAATAGAAGCATTTAAGAATTGATTACTGTATAAACTTTCATATTCATGCGATTTTCCTATAGCTATAAAATCATTTTTCAGTTTTTCCTCGACACTGCTTTCAGGGTCTTCTTCGTATTCGGTGTAACTTCCGGAAAGAATGAGTGTTTTTACTTTTTCAGGGTATTCATAGGCTATCCTCTGCCCTATCATGCCTCCCCAAGAAGCTGCCGCAATGTGGATCGGCCAAGCAACCCCTATCTCGTTCAGCACTTCGATAAAAGTCTGAGCCAGCCCGCTCAATGTAAAATCGGCGCTCCCCTCACTCAGCCCGTAACCCGGTGTGTGGATGACAATTACATTAAATTGGTCTGCCCACTCCTTCATTTGTTCTTTCCACATGTAAGCAGTGGTAGCAAAACCGCAAATCAGTAAAATTGTTTCACCCTTACCGCTCATCAATATTTCCATATGCCGGGCATTTTCTGTGTTTGCCAGAAAATGAACGGTTTCCGTTTCTTCTGTCTGGTAAAAAGCGATGAGTTTTTTTGCGGCATCGCTTTGATCGTGCTGAAGGGCTCCTTTCTTCAGTCTGCTCCAATAATGCAAATAATCGTCGAGATGACGATTGGAAGCTGTGCCGAGTATTCGGAATGGACTTTCAGCTTCTTCTTCCGTAACGATTGACGAAGCATCAAAATCGGCTGCAATCGCTGAATCTCTTACTAGAGGCGGTGCTGAACGGGCGGATAACGGATTGAAATCATTTTGTATTTTTCTTTTTCTCCGTATAACACGATCAGCTGGTGGCCTTGGCCGAGAAGCGAGTGTTCAAAAGCTTTGATTCCGGCAGTATTTTCTAATGGGTGAAGTCCGTACTCGGTTTTCATAATGTCTTGAATGCCGGGATCAACTGACATGCCTCCGTCCTTCCAGAAAGGCCAATTTACAGCGATGGTTTTTCCTGATCTCCCCCCCTCCTTTCTCATACATTCCCTCCACTCGGCAAAATGCTCCAGAAAACGATTGGCGTAGGCGTAATCGGCTTGACCCAGACTTCCGATTTCTGATGAGATGGAAGAAAACAAAACAAAAAAGTCCAAAGGCATATTTCTGAGCGCTTCATCCAAATGAATCACACCATTGACCTTTGATTGCAGCACCGCCTGAGCTTCTGCGTCTGTTTTATTCATAATGAAAGAGTCTTTCAACACGCCTGCACTGTAAATGACCCCGTTGATTTCGGAATAATCAGCATGAATTTTTTCCGCTAACTTGATGACCTGCTGTTTATCTGACATGTCAGCCTGGATGTAAGAAATGCTTGCCCCGTCATATCGGATGCTGTCTAATTTTTCTTCCATTTCTGCTGTCATTTTCGATCGTCCGGCAATGATAACGCTGGCTCCGTGATTTGCATAAATAAACGCTGAAATAATCCAGCCGATGCCGCTTAACCCTCCGATGATGAGATACACTCCGTTTTTTACAAACTTTGCGGCCTTTTGCCCTGGTTGCAGCGAAGCATCTTTGTATGCTGTCACCCGCCTTTTTTGATCGCCGTCATATTTCACAGTCTCATGATGTCCGACACTTAATTCATTGAGAAGCAAAGGTGCTTTTTCAATGGTTTGTCTTGAAGAAATCTCAACCGTTTTACACTTTATATTCGGCTGCTCCGCATTCAGCGTTTTAAAAAAGCCTCCAATCGCGGCGTAAACCGGATTTGTATATTGATCCTTGTCATGTACGTACAAAATGTTGATGTTATCTTTTATTTTTTGACGGATCAACGCTTTGCTTAAATAAAGGATTGAATAAAAACTGTGAGTCAAATCTAACGCTGCCTCAGTATAAGCTTTTTTTGACAGGTAATGAATGATTGACACCGGAAACGCTCCGGACTTTTTCATATCATCTAACAGTCTGGTGTAATGAGCAGACTGCTCCGGATTAAATTTATAATGCTTTTCATTTACCATTTCATATTCAGCGGCGGCTTCCGCATAAATAACATTTTCACTGCCGATGTACTTTCGGATTTCATCACTCAATGAACTGTCGAAATCGAAAATCAATGTATTTTCCTTAGGCACTTCTCCGGATTTTAATGGCGATTCAATCCATTCTTTTTGTAAATACAAGGAATCAAGCACCGGCTTTTCAGACGGCTCTTTCGTTTGCGTTTTTTCTTTAACAGCTGCGGCCGGCGTAATACGCACATCATATTTTTCTTCTAAATAAGCTGCTAAATCATGAATATTGTTATAATCAAAAAGCAATGTCGGATACAATTGTGTATCCAATCTTTCCTCGAGCATTTTCGATATATGCAGCAGCTGTTTTGAGTCAAGACCCAGTTCGTAAAAAGATTGGTGTTTGTCCGCGTTATTTGGCGGTGTGTTTGTAACATCTCCAATAATGGATGACAGCTCATCTGTCAATGTTTTATGACTGTCTTGGTGCTGAACTGTATCAGAGATAGAGTCTGTAACGCGAGCTCCGTATTTCTCCTGCAGATATTCCGTCAATTCACCGATTGTGGAGTAATCAAATAATAAAGTCGGGTACAGCTTTGTATCTAACATCAGTTCTAATTTTTTGGATAAGTCTAATAATTGTTTAGAATCCAAGCCCATCTCGTAAAAGGAAATATCATTCTTCACTGTTTCAGCAGGTTTTTCAATCATGCCGGCTATCTCTTGGATCAAATTATTTCTGATCATTTCTTTATTGTTCGTTACGCTGCCGACCTCTTTAGCTTTATGGGAATGCTCCAGCCTTTGTATTGATTTTTCATTTCTGACTCTTTTCACACCGAATCGCTCATAATAAAAAGCAAGCTCTCCATCAGGCCTGTATACTTCTATGTCCGCATATAAAATGTCTTTAGAAGGCGGCTGCGTTATACTGTTTTTATCAATATACACAAAACAAGATCCGGTTGTTTTATGCAGTGCCCGGAATGTCTCAATATATATAGGAATAAACGCATTTGTTCCTTCATCCGGCAAGTCTGATGTAAGGATTCCCAACAGGCTGAGAGATCCATCCAAAAATGCGGGATGCATGTAAAAGTCATCTGTATATTCTTTTGAAAGTCCGCTTAAACTGACCTCTCCCAGAATATAATTTTCACCTTCATATACCGTACCTTCCAATTTCATAAAATCTTTATGAATCAGGCCGCCCCTGCGCAAATTACGATAGGCGGCTTCAGCATCCGAAGTCCGGACGGCCCCTTTCTTTAATGCTTCGATTGAAATTGTCTTTTCGTTTATCGCATTTTTTCTTATGATTTCCGCCTGCAAGTTGACTGACGCTTCACCTTCCGCCTTTTCAGCGACCCATTTCCTGCTTGTTGTTTCAACAAGCCAGCCGTTTTCTTGTTCCGTAAACTGGAAGGTGACTTTCTTATCAAAATGGACTGACGTGGCAACAGGTTCACGGAATAAAACATGTTTGATTTCAAAACTTCGGGGTGATATCCCTTTATCAGCTAAAAATCGTGTTATTAAATCCAGATACGTTACGCCGGGTATCGTACGCACTTGATGAAGGACATGGTCTGAAACAATATAATCGTCATGTTTGACTAATACGCTGAACCTCATGCAACTCGACAACCTTTCTTCTTTTACAAAGTAAAGAAACAGAGCAGGTGCTACTCTGTTTCATCAATAATTTCAAGAAGCCGTTTTTTATTCTGTTTGATTTGTTTTTTCCGATTTGAATCCGGCCAGTACTCTTTTCTGACAAACTCGGCAGGCGGCAGCGGAGTTCTGACGGAATGATATGAATCATCCAGGCCGCTTACCAAAAGGTGGGCGTTTGTTCCGCCAAAACCGAAAGCGCTGATGCCCGCCCTCCGTTTTCCATCCTTCCAGCTTCTCAGTTCTGTATTCGGATAAAAAGGCGACTTTTCAAATTCAAAGCGGGGATTTGGCGTTTCACAATTCAATGTAGGCGGAATTTCCTTATGCCATATTGATAAAATCACTTTAATGAAACTTGCCGCTCCGGCAGCGCTTAATAAGTGTCCGATATTGGTTTTTACACTTCCTACTCCGCAAAATTGCGTTTTGTTTGTGTCTCTTCGGAATACTTTTGTCAGAGCCTGAAGCTCAATCGGATCTCCAATCATCGTGCCTGTGCCGTGAGTTTCGACGTAGCTGACTGATCCGGGAGTGATATCAGCTTTTTCAAATGCATCTTGAATAACCTGCTCTTGAAGCTTAGGATTCGGAGTCGTAATTCCCATTGTCGCACCGTCGTTATTAATAGCTGATGCTTCAATGATACCGTATATCCGATCTCCGTCAGCTTTTGCTTTCTCCAGCGGTTTTAACAGAACAGCGCCAAAACCCTCTCCGGGTACAAAGCCGTTTGCCCTTTCATCAAAAGTAAAACACTGACCGTCCGGCGAAAGAGCTCCTCCTTCTGTTAACATCAGGTAAGGAATTTCATCCAAAAGCAGATCCGCCCCTCCTGCCAGCGCCATTTCTGAATCACCGTTTTTTATGCTTTGGCAGGCTAAATGAATGCTGACTAATGAAGAAGAACAAGCGGTATCAGAAACCATGCTTGGACCGTGAAAATTAAAGAAATGCGACACATGTGAAGCAATAAAGTTTTGACTAAGACCGACGATGTGGCTGCTGCTTTCTTTCGGCAGTTTGTGACCGTAGCCGCCCATTCTGGAACCGACAAATACGCCGACTTTTTTTCCCGATAATTCTGTTTCTTCATAACCGGCATCCCGTACAGTCTGTACACTCGTTTCTAAGAAATGTCTTATCAGCGGGTCCGTTTGGATGGCTTTCTCCTCTTCCATACGGAAATACTCCGGATCGAAGCTGCCGATTCCATTGATAAATCCTCCCCATTTGCTGATGCTTTTTCCCTTTTGCTGCACCGGAGAGTAATTTTCTTCTATATTCCACCGGGAATCAGGTACTTCTTTAATATGGTTCTTCCCTTTTCTCAGATTGTCCCAAAATTCCTCTTTATCAGCCGCGCCCGGAAACTTACATCCGATTCCGATAACAGCTATCTTTGCAGAGGAAGCCGTCTGCGGTTCTGTATTTCGGCTCGTCACAGACTGCATATCATGCTGATTGCTGCTTTGAGAATCAGTCTGTTCGATTTGTTTTTCAACGGCGGCGCCGTCTTACCGATATATTCCGCAAGACCATGAATCGTGTTGTGTTCAAGAAGCACAGTAGGGTCGATTTTTTTCTGAATCATTGCTTCTATACGATGTATAATGCTGACAAGAAGTATAGAATCCACACCGTATTCCTGAAAATCCGTATTTGGGTTAAGCTTTTCAAGGGGTATGCTCAATTCCTCGGCAAATACGGCAGAAAGTTCACTGACAAGCCCTTCTGAACGATCAAAAGTGCCGGGAGTCTCCTGTCTTCGGGCTGGAAATGAAGCCTTGCCGGTTTTATTGATGTTCAGGAGACTGTCTGCATGAAACACTGTTCCTTTTTTCACGATAGGAATGATATTGGCCGATTTTTTCTCCAGTGCATGATACAAAATCGCCAGTCCTTCCCGCGTGGAAAGAGAGTCCAATCCCAATTCATCATATAAAGGACTCGTCACAGTCCCCATTCCGACTTCTTTCCAGCTCGGCCAATTGATGGACGTAAAATACGTTCTCCCCTTTTGAAAATGATAAGCCGCGAAATAGTCCATATATGCATTTGCAGACGCGTAATCAGTCATTCCTTTTGACAGTTTGGGTGACTGTGCTGCAATTGATGAAAACAGAATAAAGAAATCCAGCGGCCTATTATTAAAAATCCGCTCCAAATTCTGAAGTCCAGTGACTTTCGGCCCGTACACCGTCTTAAATTCACTCATTCTTTTATGAATAAAGGCCGGATTTCCGCCGCTGTGCAGTCCTGCACAGTGTATGACACCGCTAATATCTTTAAATTCAAGACTTACTTGGTGAAAGAATGAACGAAGCTTCTCTTCATTTGTGAGAGAACCGCTGTAATACAGATAGTCGACACCTTTCTCTTCAAAACTTTGAAACAGTTTTATATTGCTGACTGTCTTTTCGTCCTGTCTGCCCTCTTTCAGCAAATGATCCCATTCACTTCGCAAAGGTAATGGACGCGTACCCGTCAGCACTAGTTTTTTCACTCCCCGTTTCACCAAATCTTCAGCTATTGCTCTGCCAATGCCCCCTGTCCCGCCGGTAATGACGATGGCTTTATCCGCAGGAAATGAAACAGGCCCGCCGCCGGTATGGATTCTTTCTTCTTCAAAATACGGAACATATCTGACGCCGCTGCGGTAGCATACTTCATTCTCTCCTGTACATTGCGCCCTTTCAATCTCAAAGATTTGTTTCAGCTCATGCGTTTCTTTCATGCTGTCTATATCTATTGTTTTCACATGAACAAAGCCGTATTCCGCAGAAAGGGCTTTCAGAAAAGCCGCTGATTCTGCACCCGTCAGCTTTGGTTTTTCCGCTTTAAATACCTGCAAGCCATTGGTTAGTTGTAAAATGGATAATGGTGTTTCCTTTTTACTCCGCTTAATTATTTCTTGTATAAATAAGAATTTACAATATGGGATGCCGTTCTGATTGTCACTCTGGTTTCCGATATCTGAGAAATCAAATATATTTTCGACCTGCCGCTCACCGCCCGAGAAGATCTCACGGATAACGTCGTATGCGTGGTTTTCATCTAATAAAGAACACTCAAACATTTGATCAGAGTGTTTTATAAATGAAGAGTGATGTTTTATGACAATCAGATTCTCCTGATCTATATCCGAACAAATGGTGCGGGCAATTGATTCTGTGTCTTGATTCACAAATACAACTGTCAGTCCGTACTCTTTTGTTTCGGAAGGATTTACAAACGGATTCTCCCTCCATTTTTTTTGCAAGTGATGTTGAAAAGAATGCTGAGGGATCTCTGCCCTCTCAGTCCTGAACGGAACCCAATAACGTTCTTTTGCAAACGGATAAGTCGGAATTGAGATCCGTTTACCCGGCTGCTGTAAATGTTGATGAACGGATTTCCAGTCGATATCCGCCCCCCAAACCCATAATTGAGCCAGCTTTTCCGCTTCACCGTTCTCAATAATGGTCTTTACAAACAATTCACCTGCTCTGCCTTCTGTTAACGCCTTCATTTTTTCAGCAAATGCATCTGATTGCTGATTAACATATACGCCTGGAACTTGCTTGATACCGCGGCAAAACTCAGATAATTTATCTTTCATTTCTTTAAGAGAGGTACCGGTAATCGCCGCTCTGGCCTCCATCGCTTCTCTGCCCGATTGTGTAGTGTATGCCAGATCCCGTAAAACGACGCTTTCCGATTGGCCGCCTTCCATCACTTCATTCGGGAACATGTTTCTTATCACTCCGGCATATTCCTTCAGTAAGTATTCAGTAACCGCTTGAATAGAGGGGCAATCCGTTAATTCATACATCGTGAGTTCAATATGAAACATTTCGTTAATAAAATCCGCCATCCGGCTTAATTCCAAAGGCCCTACGCCAAATTCACTCAGGTGATCAGAAATATTAATTTCTTCCGGATGGATATGAAGCAATTCCGAAACAAACGGTTTGAGTACTTCATTCACCTTTTCTTTCATATCAGTCTGTTTATCCTTTACTTCAGGACTTAGTGAACGCTGAATAAAATCTTTCATGTTTTCGGCATACTCAAGAAGACGTTCATTGTCTTTGGCAGATAACAGGACAATATGCGGTTCGTTCTCAACATGTTCTGTTGAGACGTTTGTTTCTTCATATTCTTCTATAATGATATGAACATTCGTTCCTCCGGCTCCGAATGAGCTGATTCCCGCTCTTCTCGGAACAGTTACTGTTTTTCCGTTTTCCTGCAGTTTCGGTTTCTTCCAGTCTTGCAATGACCGCTGTACATAAAAGGGAGATGCTTTAAAATCAATATTTGGATTCAACGTCTCCGCATGTATGGAAGGAAACAGTTTTTTCAATTTCATTTGCAAAAGAACCTTTGTCAAACCGGCAATTCCCGCTGCGGCCTCAAGATGACCGATATTTGATTTGACAGAACCGATTGAACAATATTGAGTGTGCTCCGTAAATTCCCGAAACGCTTTTGTTAATCCGGTGATCTCAATCGGGTCTCCCAGAGAAGTTCCCGTTCCGTGAGCTTCAATATAACTAATTGTACGAGGGTCAATACAAGCTTTCTGAAGCGCGTCCTGTATCAGTTCAGACTGACCATTCGGATTAGGAACCGTAAAACCGTTTGTTCTCCCTCCGTGATTGACCGCTGTCGCTTTAATCAGCGCATAAATATGATCTCCGTCCCTTACCGCTTCCGCCGCCGGCTTTAAAAGTACGGAGCCCACTCCTTCTCCCGGTACATAACCGTCACCGCCCTCGCCGAATGTACGGCATCGGCCATCACTTGCAAAGAAGCGGCTTTGATTTAATAATGTATATTTATTCGGATGAAGTGTAAGATTGACCCCGCCCGCAACAGCAAGTGTGCTTTCCCCTCTCCGTATACTTTCACAGGCTAAGTGAATGGCGTTAAGAGAGGATGAACACATTGTATCCACCGCCATACTCGGCCCCTTAAAATTAAAGAAATACGATATTCTGTTTGCTATTGCAGAAAATGGAGACCCGACGGCCAGTTCATTTCCTTTAAGTGATTCTTCAACGCCGAAAAATTGATAGCTTCCATATGTGACGCCTGCAAATACTCCGACCTTTTTGCGGGTCAGATCTGAAGGTTTATAACCCGCATCCTCTATGGTATTGTACACTGTCTCTAAAAAGAGACGTTCCTGAGGATCAAGAAAAGCCGCTTCTTTCGGTGATATCCGGAAAAATAAAGGATCAAACCGGTCTGGATTTTTCAGAAAACCTCCCCACTTATAGCAGCTTCCCTCGAGCATTTCCTTCCGGTCATCAGGAATTTCGCTTACGCAATCCCGTCCATTCATCAGCACATTCTGGAACTCCCTGATGTTTTCCGCACCCGGGTATCTGCCGCTGACACCGATAATGGCTATATCAGCAGAAAGGGGATCGGCCGCAATGTGCTCTTTTGAATCTTCTCCTTCAGAGCGTGCCGGCGCTTTTGTTTCCACCGGTTTTCTTTTTTGCTTTTTTTGATATGAAACAAGTTCAGATTTGCCGGCCGGGTTCAGCAGTTTCATCATTCGTTCGCTGTGATGACTCAGGAAATATTCGGCTAACTGCGATATTGAATGATACTCAAAAAATAATGTTTTCGACAATCTGCCGATACTTTGCTCCAGCTTTTTGGTCAGACGCATGATCATCACTGAATCAATGCCGTATTTCTCCAGATATTGTTTTTCATCTATGAGTGAGGCGGGTAATTTCAATTCCTCTGACATTATATTTTTCAGATAACTGATGATATTTTGTCTTAATTCATCGTTTTGCAAATCAGCATCTTCCTGCTGCTCTGAATGAAAGCTGATTGTGCCGGCACGCTTCAGCACATCCTCAATCTTTTCTTTACGGCCTTTCAGGGCAATCAGCTGTTCAGATGATTGACACAAGCTGTTCTCCAGAGCCTGTATTCCGTCACTATCATCTAACGGGTCAAGACCGAGTTCCTGTTTCATGTAGGATACTCCTTCATCGTCAATATTCATCCCGCCGGAAGTCCATAGCGGCCAATTGACTGACACTATCCTTTCGGCAGACTCTTTTGCGGTCATAACTGCTGCATACTGATCCAAACAGGCATTGGCGAAAGCATAGTCACATTGGCCGGCTGAGCCGAAGACTGCCGATGTGGATGAAAACAAGACAAGTAATTCAACTTTCATTTTTTTGATTTCTTCCGCCAGCCACAACGTGCCATAAACTTTCGAACCTGTGACTTGATCCATTTCTTCTTTTGTCTTTCTTAAGATAAAAGAGTCACGGAGTACGCCGGCACTGTGAAATACTCCATGTAAGGTGCCGAACTGCTCTTTTGCAAAAGCAAACATCCGTTCAGCATCACTTTGTTTTGAAACATCAGATCGGATATATTCAACTGTTGAACCTGAACTTCTTAAATATTCGATCTTTTTCTCCTGCTCTTCAGTTAAATCAGAGCGCCCTGTTAATATGAGATTCGCTTTCCATTTTTCCGACAAATGTTTTGCCAGTATATAACCGAGACCGCCCAGGCCTCCTGTAATCAGATAATTCCCATGATGTTTCAGCGGCTGGGTTAAATCGAATGAGCCGGCTTTATTATAGCTTTTCGTAAAACGTCTGCCGTTTTCATAGCGCACTTCAAAATGGATATCCCGTTTTCGTCACACTCTCTCTGATATATATCAGCTATTGCTGGAAGAGCGGCTCCCGCACCCTCTGATTGCGTGATATTGATAATCTGGTAGTGAAAATTGGGGTGTTCCTGGTGAACGGTTTTCACCAATCCGCCGAGAGCATGATGCAGCGGCAGTTGTTCTTTATTCTCTGTTTGAAAAATATGCGTCAGTTTTATTATCTTTTTCCATTTTAGTTCAATCAGCGCCTGTGTAATATACAGAAGAGAAAACAATCCGTTTTCCAATTGTTTCTGTATACCTCCCTTACTCATGTCAGCCTGAGAATCAGACCACAAGTGAAGAATCTTTTCGGGCGGCTGATAATGATCATGAATGTACCGGAACAGCTTTAGATAATCGTCTTTTTTCACGTGGTTCATACAAATCGTATCATCATGTAAAACAGCAAATTCTTTTCCGCGGATGACAAACAAGAGAGTGCAGTCCTTAAACAAACCGCTCAATTCTTGTATTTGCCGTTCATTTTCTGCAAAAATCAGGAGCAATCCCGTCAAGGACACGCTCTTCTTACTCGGAATGAACGATTCAGTCCATTCCGGCTTGTAATATAAAAGCGGATGGTTCGATGCCCGTGATTTTTGATTCTGAATGGATGTCACACGGGCATAGCCTTCGTCAGCCGACATTTGTCCTGTTTGAATCAGATCAAGAATATCGCTGATTTGTTCACGTTTTCCGTTCATCATTCTTCCCCCATTAATTGTTTCAATACAGCCTTCTGATCAATATCATTGGTTTCTAATTGACGCAGGAGACGAATGAGTTCATCGTCCGTCCGAACAGTGTCTTTTTCATGACCATATCTGAATCTCACATCTCTGCACTCTGCCAGAATGCTTCCGTTTCCATCTGTAAATGTCATATGACACGTTACATCACGGCTGTTCTGCCGGTTCTCTTTTTGAGTATAGACGTAAAAATTTTGAGCGAGAGGCTGATAGACATCCGCCGCTCCCATTCCGATCAATTCCGGGAAGGTTTCTCCGCTGACAAAAAACGCACTGGCTTGAATCGCGGACTCAAGCGCTTCAGGTGAAATCGTAAAATTTTCTCTTTTTGCATAAAGCTCATCCGGCAATGAATGAAGCGACAGCATTCCGTCACTGTTTTTCGCTGATTCAATGACAAAAGGCGCTTCAGCCGGATGTTCAGTCATTTCTGATTTGACTTCAGCAATATCAAGCGCTTCAGGAAGCATACCGCTTTGAGGCTTAACAATATGCGCATTTCCCCTGGCAAGACGTACTTTATTCTCATTTTTTGTGTTTGCATATATGTCAAACCGCGCAAAGTCACGCTCAGGCGTCAGCGTAATCATCAGTCCCCGTATATCAGTCATTCCGTTCATGCTTTCGGTCCACAATAAATCGGTCAATGTTTGAACTGGTTGTCCAAATGCCGCCGCTGCATTGACGATAGCCATTTCAGCCAAGGATGCGTAAGGGAAAAAGGACACGTTTCCTTCAGACAGACTTAGTGCGAACGGATGATTACGGCTGATTTTTTTCGTGAAACTGAACTGATTAAAATCGGACGTGTTACTCCCCAAGAAAGGGTGACCCGTCTTACTCACATCCGCTGAAACAAGTGCTTCCCCTTTTTCCGCTATCCAATACCGCTGTTTGATCAGCGGTTGTCCCGGAATAGAAATCCTGCGGGCATTCCGATTCACCTCAAAAGTCTCCCAATCTATCTTTCTTCCGTTTACCCATTTGGATGCTGCTTCGGCGTAATCTGAACAAACGTGAGGCATTTCATTGTGAACTTCTGATTCGAATGTATTACCGGTATAACTTAAGCTGCTTTTTTCACCCCTGGTATAAGCTGAAAGCTCTTCAGCAATGACCTGCCCGGAATCTGCCACTATCGCCAGCCGTTCTTCCATATGATCGCGTCCCGTCTGAAGTGTATAGGCAATATCCTGAAGACGCAGTTTATGATTGTTATCCTTCGATTCATTTTCTGATAGAAAATCAGCCATAACCTTCGCATATTTTATCAGCCGTTGTTTGTCTTGAGCCGATAAAACAAAGATCACTCGGCCGCTTTGATGATCAAAAGCTTTTGGCGGCTCATACGCTTCCAATATAAGATGCGCGTTTGTCCCTCCTGCCCCAAAAGCGCTTACCCCGGCTCTCAAAGGATGAACAGCATGGCTGTTTTGCGGAATATTCCATTCAGCCGCTTTCCGCTGCACTTGAAAAGGAACCTGATCAAAATCTATAAACGGATTAACAATATCGGAATGCAGTGAAGGAACAAGCTGCTTATTCTTCATTTGGAGAAGCACTTTCGTTACCGCAGCGATTCCTGCCGCAGATTCTAAATGTCCGATATTTGATTTCACCGAACCGATGGCGCAAGGATGGTTCAATTGATAGGAATCTTTGAGTCCTTGAATTTCAATCGGATCGCCTAATGATGTCCCTGTTCCATGCGCTTCAATATAATTGACGGTGTTCGGATCAATGTCAGCTTTACGAAGCGCTTCTGAAATGACCTCCGCCTGCGCATCCGGATTCGGTATGGAATACCCGCTCGTCTTTCCTCCGTGATTAACGGCGCTTCCCTTAATCACACCGTATATTTGATCTTGATCTTCTATTGCTTTTTTCAATGGTTTTAACAATACGGCTCCGACTCCCTCACCGGGAACGTAACCGCTTCCGTCTTTTCCAAAACTCCGGCATCTGCCGTCACTTGATAGAAACTGTCCCATGCTGAGGAACTTATATTTATTCGGATGTATTGACAAATTCACTCCGCCGGCTAATGCCATATCGCTCTCTCCGCAATGTATGCTTTGGCATGCGTAATGAATAGAGGTTAGTGATGAAGAGCACATTGTATCCAGAGCCAAACTCGGACCTTTTAAATGAAAGTAATAAGACACCCGATTGGCAATTGAAGAATAGACGGAAGCCGGCGAGAAAGCCACTCCATTTTCTTCTCCTTCAAATAGTTGATATTGGCCCCACATGGCACCGACAAATACACCGACTTTCATCTTTTCCAGCATGTTTCTCGGGTACCCTGAGTCTTCAAAACAATTTTTGGCCGTTTCTAAAAAGAGCCTTTCCTGGGGATCCATAAGTTCTGCTTCCCGTGGGGAAATATGAAAGAAAAGCGGATCAAATTGATCGGCTCCGCTGATAAAACCTCCCCACTTGCTGTAAGACTTCCCTTTCATATCTCTGTCTTCGCTGAAGAAATCAACCATATTCCAGCGGTCAGGCGGGATTTCTGTAATACAATCTTTTCCGCTCTTTAAATTCTCCCAAAATTCAGGTAAGTCTTCGGCCATCGGATACTTTCCGCTTAATCCGATAATGGCAATGTCTTGATGCCTTATATCAGCCGTTTCATTTATTTGGATCTCACGGCTTTCATCCTCCATTAAGGTATCTTGAAGTGCAGATTCCAATTTTTCTTTGTCACCTTCAAACACGATCAGCTGTGATGCGTTCAGAGAGAGTGAATCTTGAAAAGCTTTGATCCCATTGGTTTTACTAAGAGGAACCATACCGATTTTTTGTTTCATCCATTTTTCAGTTTGTTTATCCACTTTCATGCCGCCGTCTTCCCATAGGGGCCAGCCGATGGCTACTGAGACGCCGGAGCGTTCTTTTTTCCGCCTCATTCCTTCACGCCACTCAGCGAAAAGATCGATGAACCGGTTGGCCAGGGCGTAATCCGTCTGTCCGATATTCCCGTACATCGAGCTGCTTGATGAAAACATCACAAAGAAGTCCAAAGGTTCGGTTTGCAGCAAGCTGTCCAATAAGACCGTCCCATTTATTTTCGGAGCGATCACTTCCTGAATTTCATCTTTTGATTTTTGAATCAATAAAGCGTCGTGCGTCACACCGGCACTGTGTATCACACCGTTGATTTCTCCGAATTGCCTTTTAATGGTTTTTATGATTCGCTCTGCATCGCGGCTATCTGAAAAATCTCCTCTTATATATTGAACCGAAGAACCGCCTGCTTTCATTCGGCTGATTTTGTTCTTTTTGTCTTCCGTCAGTTCAGAACGGCCCGCTAGAATAATATTGGCTTTCGTTTGCGCTGCGATATGTTCTGCAAATATAAGGCCTAAGCCGCCGGCCCCTCCTGTAATCATGTATACTCCGTTTTCTTTAAAGGAGAAACTTGAGTTTTGAGCCGGTTCTGCTTCCCGTAAGGCACGGACCCAGCGCACATTTCCTTCATAATAAAGATCGGTTTCTCCAGGATGCGCTTCAGTTGATTCGCATCTGATGATTTCAGCTGTAAGAGCCGGCAACGATGACTTGTCTGAAACTGATATCCCGATTGTCTTAAGGGCCAGTTTCGGGTTCTCAAGCAAAATAGACTGCCCTGCGCCATGGACTGAAGCGTAAAGCGGCTGATCATTTTTATGATCCGCCGGATAAAGGAAAAGCGATACAACCTTTTTTTCCGCCTTGCTGCGCATCAATGCCCGGCTGAAAAAGAATAGCGGGTAAGCCCCTTTAGAAAGCTGTTCACTTATTTTTTCCGGGCCGGCAAATGATCCTTCCGGCCACCCGTACACCACGGTGTCGGGCATTTGCCCCCTTTTTTTCAGATCAGCTGCAAGCCTGTCAAAGTGAGCTTCCTCCCTGTGGTCTATCTCATAAACACCGTCTCCGTGATAGGAGAAACGATTCCCTGATAAAACGAGAATGATCTGTGTATTTTTGAATCCATTTTCAGCATTTTCCCGCATAAAATGAAAAAGCTCTCTGTCATATTGAAACAGCAGACATGTTCTTTTCTTTTTATTTCCGCAATGCGGGTCCCAAGCGGCAGCCTTTTGTCTCCAATACGGCGTTAAATAGGTCAGAGCCGTATGATTCTCTCCATGATGAAGAGGGAGGTCTTTGTCAACTGACGTCTTTTCGCCGCTCTCCGCAAAATAATTTGCAAGTTTTTGAATCGTCGGATACTCAAACAATAAAGTAGGGTACAGTTCCCTGCCTGTTTTCTCCTCCAATGCCTTTACGGCTTGCATAAGTGTGACGGAATCCAGGCCTTGTTCATAAAAACCTTTTACCACAGAGAGTGTTTCAGGGGCAGTCCCTTTGATGTCTGCGATCAGCTGCTGAATGTCTCCTTCTGTTATAAGAGCGGAAAGATTTTCGTTCTTACTTTCTTTCATGTCAGGCAGTTCAGCCGGTTGATTTTGCGTTAAGAAATAACTGGACATTTTTTATTTTCTTTAATATACGCGGCGAGTTCCCGGATCGTTTTCTGCTCAAACAGGAGTGTAGGATACAGCTGTTCCCCTGTTTTGTTTTCAAGTTCTTTGACAATGGCAAGCAAAGAAGCGGAATCCAGGCCTTGTTCATAAAAACCAATGTCTGTCCTTATGTCACGCAGATCTAGATTTGAAACCCCGGATATTAATTCTTTAAGGTGTGTCTCAATGCTTTCGCTTCGATCTATGATTGAATCTTTTCTGATCAGGCCGTCTTTTGGCTGAGAAGCCGCTTCAGTTTCCAAACGAGTCTGCTTCAGATTTTCAATTAAATCTTTTGAGCGAATATGTTTCACAGACAGCCGCGTAAAATAAGCGATCATCTCCCCGTGTGCATCGTACAAACCGTAACTTACTTGGATGACATCCCCTGAATCATGATGTTGGTCTTGCTTCTCTATGTACACATAACACCTGTCTTCCAGGCGCTTCGTCATACGAAAAGATTCAATATGAATGGGAATATACGTTTTCATCCGGCTTGCCGGAGATCCTTGTGTAAAATATTCGGGACATGCCTGATAAAGGATTGATATGATGGTAGACGCATCAAGAAAAGTGGGATGCAATTGAAAATAGCCGGTATATTGTTTGGCAATTTGGCTGAGCGACAACTCTGCAAGTACAGAATGATCAGACGCATAAACCTTCCCCAGACTCTTCATAAATTCAAAATGCTCTATATCAACCTTTTTTAAATAGTCATAACATATCTCCATATCGGCTTCACGGACGGAGGCATGTTTGATTTCATCGATATGAATTGAACTCATGCTTTCCGGGAATTTCTGCATGAGCCTGCAGTTCATATTCTCATCCCAGCTTTCATCCAGAATGCGGTCATCTTTTACCTTTCTGCTCTTCGCTTGAATTTCCCATCCCTGTTCCAATCCCTGAAAACGGATGCGGATTTCTCTGTCAAAGGTATCCGATGTTGCTACAGGTTCCAAATACAAAATATTCTGACACTCGAGTTCTTCAATAGGCAAACCTTTGCTCAGCGCCATACGGTATATCATATCTAAAAATGTGACACCGGGTATAATCCGGGTGCCATGCACCCGGTGATCCCTGACAATATAGTCCGTATGTTTAATTGTTAATGTGAACTGATAGTTTTGATTACTGGCCACCTGTCTCATTCCTTTTCTTTTCTTTATAATTCTTTGAAATCAAGTAAAGGAATCAGCAATTCTGACTCTTCCTTTTCTGGAGCTTCTCCATTGTCGATCCAGCATTGTTCCTTATTGAATATAACCGGAGAAAGCGGGTGTCTTTTTGTCTCTCCATATCCTAATGTGAGATGGCTGTCGCTCAATATCATATGTGCGTTCGTGCCCCCGAATCCAAAAGAACTGATTCCGGCTCTCAAAACCCCTTTTCTGGGACGCCATTCTTTTAAAGACGTGTTCGGAAAGAATGGCGACTGATCAAATTTAAAACGCGGATTTGGCGTTTTACAATGTAATGTCGGCGGGAGCATCTGATTTTTTATGGATAAGGCAACCTTTATAATACTCGCTATCCCCGCTGCGCTCATTAAATGTCCGAAATTCGTTTTTACGCTGCCTACTCCGCAAAATTGCGTTTCTTCCGTAACCTCCCGGAACACTTCAGTCAGCGCTTTTAATTCAATCGGATCTCCTATCATCGTACCGGTGCCATGCGTCTCGACATAACTGAGAGTATCTGCATCAATTCCGCCTTTTTTCAGGGCTTTTTTTATCACTGCGCTTTGCGCTTTCGGATTAGGTGTTGTCATTCCCATTGTCTGTCCGTCATTATTAACCGCGGATGAGTCAATTACCGCGTAAATTCTGTCACCTTCGGCAAGGGCGTCATCAAGTCTTTTCAAAAGGACTGCGCCGCATCCTTCTCCCGGTACAAATCCATCTGCCTTTTCATCAAATGTATGACATTTTCCTTCAGGTGAAAGCGCCCGAGCCTCACTCAGCATGACGTAAGGCTTTTGATCCAGCAAAATGTCAACCCCGCCCGCAATCGCCATATCTGACTCTTTTGACATCAGGCTTTGACAAGCGAGATGGACGCTGACCAATGAGGAAGAACATGCCGTGTCTACAACCAGATTCGGTCCTTTCAGATTAAAAAAATGTGAGATATGCGCGCCTATGAAATTTTGTCCTATACCCACGATCGTATTTTTTGAAGGTGAACCTATTTTGGACATAAACGTCCCGGTCCGCGAACCGATGAAAACGCCGACTTCTTTGTTTGATACTTCTTCTTTTGTATAGCCGCCGTCTCTCAATGTCTGGACGCTGACCTCAAGGCATTTTTTGATTAACGGATCAAGCTCTGATGCTTCACTTTTGTTCATATTAAAAAACGCGGGATCGAAAGACTCAATATCTTGAAGAAATCCGCCCCACTTACTGATACTTTTTCCTTTTTCATAGGTGTCAGAGTAGTATGAAGAAATATCCCATCGCGACGCCGGGACTTCACGGACACTATTTTGTCCTTTCTTCAAATTTCTCCAGAACGTTTCTGTGTCTGGAGCCTCCGGAAACTCACAGCCCATTCCGATAATAGCGATTTGGTTCAGACTGGTTTGTTGCATTTGAGATCCGCTGCCCTGTACTTCGGGAGCATTTTGATTTATATGTTGCTCTTTTTTCCGACCCTCAATGTTTTCTGAATCAATTTGAGGACTGATCCCCTCACTTGCAAATAATTCGTTTAAATAGACGCCCAGTTGTGAAAAACTCGGATACTCCAGAAAAGCCGAAGGTTCAATTTTTATTTGAAATGCATCTTCCGCTTTTTTGACAAGCTGAACCAGTAAGATTGAATCAACTCCGTAATCCGCAAATGACGTATCCTGATCTAATTTCCCGTAAGGTATTTTCAGCTCTGCGGAAAAAATCTCCATTAACTTCCTGATCATAGCTTCATTGTCTCCATGACCAGAGATCACTTTTTCCTCAGCATCCGGGTTATTTTTAGCAGCTTGAATTCTTGTCTGAAGCAGCTGCTGCAGCTTGAATTTCTCCGGATGTGTCTTTGCCGGTATAAGGCATGGATATCCGTTTATCGTCCTGATTTCATCCAGCATGGAAATACCTGTTTCTGTTGAGTGTGAAAGTAAACCGAGTGCCTGATATGATGGACTTGTCACCTCGCCCATCCCAATGTCCTTCCAGCTCGGCCAGTTAATTGATTGATAATATGTTCTGCCGGCTGCATGCTGATACGCCGCAAAGTAATCCATAAAAGCGTTCGCCGCGGCATAGTCACTTGTTCCGGCGCCTAATAAAGGAAAAGCGCTCGCAACAGATGAAAACAAAATGAAGAAATCAAGTTCGTCATCAATAAAAATGTCATGAAGTACTTGCATCCCTTGAACCTTTGGCTCAAATACTTCTCTTATTTCTTGATCAGATTTATGGATAAAAGCCGGATTCGAATGATTGGCTGCACCAGCGCAATGAATCACCCCGCCGATTTTGCCGAACTTCATTCTCACCTCTGAAAAGAAGCGATGTAATTTTTCTTTTTCCGTGAGCGGCCCGGAATACACTTCCACCTGAACTCCCTTTTGATCCAACTCATGCAGCAGTTGTAATTTCGAATAAAGAGGTGACTTTTCATCGGTGTCTTCTAACATGCCGGCTATTTTATCAGATTCCGGAAGGTCGGTTACTCCCATCAGCACAAGTTTTTTGACTCCCTTGCCGGCATAATGTCTGGCAAGTTCTGCTCCGATCCCTCTTGTTCCCCCTGTAATAACCAAGGTTTGATCCGTACGGCAGACCGGCAGACCGGATAGTTTCCGGTTTATTTCCGCTGCATGTAATTTCTCGACGTATGGAATATAACGTTCACCGTTCCGGTAGCAGATTTCACTATACAGCCCGTCAGCGCAAGCTTCATCTGTGATTACCTGTCTCAGTTCCGCCGCAGTCCCGACATGCCCGTCTACATCTATTGTTTTTGATTTTATCTTTTGATACTCCGCGCTCAGCATTTTATATAGTCCGGCTGTTTCGGCTCCGGCTAATGACGGCTTGTCATTCAGAAATGTCTGCAGCCCTCTTGTCACATGTAAAACGAAAAGCTGTTTACGTGTCTTTATGATTTCCTGCAGCAGTGTCAGCTTCCCGATTGTGCCGGTGCGTGCCCCGTTTTGATCACTCCGCAAATCTGACAGGTCAATCATGCCGATGATTTCCGGATTTTCTTCTATGACTGCTAGAGCCGTTTTTTTGGCTTCCCCATCCGATTGATCCCAGTTATCTGCGCAAATGACAGCGGATTCAATCAGAGGATCTGAATCAAACAATTCGAATGCAAGCCGCTCACTTTCACTATTAGCCAGGATCATCACCTGTCCTTTCGTAAAAGCGGAAGGCGCAGCCTTTTGTTTTTTCCACGATTTTTTTAATACATCAAATGATAAGTCAGTCGGTGCATGGGGCAGACTCTGCGGTACACCTGTTTTTTTCTGTTTCTCTGCTGCTTTAGCGGCAGGCACCCAATATCTGTTCCGTTCAAAAGGATATGCAGGAAGAGAGATAAGCTTCGGTAATTCCGCAGTGTACATTTCTTCCCATTCAACGTCTCCTCCGTTCACCCAGTGAATGGCCATATCTCTTGCATTTTCAAAGTGAGCGGCTGACAGGGCATTCTTTTGACCAGCGCCTCGGCGGGCCTTTCCCCTATATAAACCGTTTAACTTATGATCTGACCGCAAATACATCGTCAGCTTATTGCGAAGATCGTCAATGCTGCTAACCTCAACAGCGAGCCGCTCTTCCATAGCGTTTCTCCCGGTCTGCGAGGTGTACGCGGCATCAGCTAGTGACGTTTTTGGCTCCAGTTCTTTTATATATGCATCAATCAAGAGTCTGAGCCGTTCTTCATTTTTGGCAGAAAGCAGAATAATTTGCGCCTTGTTGCTCTGTACCGTTTCCATCTTTTCTTCATTCTTATACTCTTCGATGATAATGTGGGCATTAGATCCTCCAGCGCCGAACGAACTGATGCCCGACCTTCTGGCTTGATTTTGCGGCGTCTTCCAATCAGTCAGTTCAGACTGCACGTAAAACGGTGTTTCCTCAAAATCAATATTAGGATTTAAGTTATCGGAATGAAGAGAAGGAGCAAGTTGTTTATACTTCATTTGCATCAGCACTTTTGTGATAGAAGCAATTCCAGCCGCGGCCTCTAGGTGTCCGATATTTGACTTAACCGAACCAATTGCACAACGATAATCGCTTTTCGAGCTGTGCAAAGCTTTGGTTAAACCTGAAATTTCAATCGGGTCTCCCAAAGATGTCCCGGTGCCATGCGCTTCAATATAACTTATGCTGTCTGCATCAATCCCCGCCTTATCAAGAGTTTCACTGATGACGTTTGCCTGCTCGCCCGGATTTGGCACAGTGTATCCGTTTGTTTTTCCGCCGTGATTTACAGATGTTCCCTTAATCACACCGTAAATCCTGTCCCCGTCAGCCTTTGCGGCAGAAAGCGATTTCAAAAGAACGGCCCCGACTCCTTCTCCCGGCACATATCCGTCTCCTCCCGCTCCAAAGCTTCTGCAGCGCCCATCGCTTGAAACAAAATGATTTTGTGAAAGTAAAGTATATTTATCCGGGTGTAAGGATAAATTCACTCCTCCGGCTATGGCGAGGGTGGATTCTCCCCTTTTTAAACTTTCACATGCAAAATGAACAGCAGAAAGTGAAGAAGAACACATTGTATCAATTGCAAGGCTGGGTCCGTGCAGGTCAAAGAAATATGACACCCGGTTTGCGATAGACGAATAAGAAGACAAGAGCGCCTGACGTCCCTCATCATCTGAAGCACCGGCTGCAAATAACTGATAGTGGCTGTAGGTGACGCCGACAAATACCCCTGTCTTATGCCGTTTCAACTTTTTCTTTGTGTAACCCGCATCTTCAAACGTGTGCCATGCTGTCTCTAAAAATAACCGTTCCTGAGGATCAATTAACTCGGCATCACGAGGCGAAATTGAGAAGAACAGCGGATCGAATTTATCAGCGTCTTTTATAAAACCTCCCCATTTGCTGTCATGACGGGCATTGTCACCTGTGTGATAATATTTCCGAAAATCCCAGCGCTCTTTCGGTATTTCCGTTATACAATCTTTTCCGGAAGAAATATTTTCCCAAAACTGTTCCACATCCTTCGCCATCGGGTAGCGGCCGGCTATACCGATAATTGCAATATCTTCCTCGGAAGGTGCGGATGGTATGCGGGAAACGGAAAGCTTCTCCCGTTTCGCCGGCGCCGAATGATCAATTCGCTGTTCGGCTGCCGGTAAAAACGCCTTCTTCAACTCATGATGATAGTGTTCAAGAAAATACTCTGACAGCTCTTCAACACTGCTGTATTCAAAGAAAAGAGTCTTAGACACTCTTCCAAAATACTTTTCCAGACGGGAGTTAAGACCTAAAATCGTTAGAGAGTCAATTCCGTAACGGTCAAATGTATCCTCGGGTAAAATGCTGTCCGCCGGTCTTCCCGTTTCCGCACCGACAATCTCTGTCAATAGACGGATCGTTTGCTTTTTCAGATCTTTTTCATTTAATTGCGGCAGACTGTTGTTTTCAGGCACAGTCTCTATCTTTTTATGGTCAGTTGAGAGTAATTCACTTATTCTATCTTTGTCTCCGCTGATAACAGCCAGCTGAGAAGCAGAACGGCTCATACTGTCCTGAAAAGCGGCAAGCCCTGCTTGGGCAGATAAAAGTTCCAGCCCCATGTGTCTTAAAGCCTGCAGCTCTGCCGGACCAACTGTCATATTCCCCGCATCCCATAAAGGCCAATTAATAGAAAGTGTTTTCCCGGGACGTCCCTTCATGCTTCGATACTGGGTGAATCCGTCCATACATCCGTTAGCGAAGGCGTAGTCGCTCTGACCCGCATTAGGCAGAACGGCCGAAAGGGATGAAAACATAACGAAGAAATCAAGAGGCTCTTCTTCAGCTGCTTTATCCAGCCAAACGGTTCCGAATACTTTGGGCGCTATAACTTCTTCTATGCTTTCTTTCGCTTTTTTATGATAAATGCATCCTTAACAAGTCCGGCACTGTGCAAAATTCCGTTTAATTCTCCGAATGTCTGCTTAATGTGCTTAATTAACGCGTCCGCCTCTTTTTCCTTTGAAATATCTGCCGGGACATATAGGGCTTCAGCGCCGAGATTTTCAAGAGCGCTCAATTTTTGCGCCGTTTCACGGGATGCCGGGGAACGCCCGGTTAATACCAGCTTGACTTCTGCCTGTTTCGCCAGATATTCCGCAAACAGATATCCGAGACCGCCGGCTCCTCCCGTAATTAAATACACACCGTTCTTTTTTACACTGAAACTATGTTTCTCCCCATCTTCTTTTTTACTCTTTTAAGCTGCCTTTTATAATAATGCCTCGGCTCATAACAGGTAAAGTGGTCCGTCTTGCATTGATTGTTCCATTCAAAAGAGATGACATCTGCAATATGCTGCTTTGTAAACGGCTCGTCAAACATTGATTTCAGCTCTGCAGCCTTACATGTGAAATTCGGATTTTCGGCCTGTACGGTCTTAAGAAAACTTTCAACCGCGTTATAAATGGGCTGAACCTCGCCCTCGGCATTTTCATACAGATACAAAATTTCTGCTTTCGGACAAAGTTTGTTCGCCATGAAGGCCTGAAACATTTGAAACAAGGAAAAAGACTTTTATTGAGCTGCTTTCTCATTGCATCTTCTGTATTTTTGAAGAGCCCGGCAGCTAAAAAATGAATAATATGGCGGGGTCTTATATTTTGAGAACGCAGAACCCCGCATAACGCATCATAATCCTCATCTTTTGCAAAGTTCATTTTAAAACGACCGTTCCGGCAATCTTCGAAACGCTCGCCGGAAGTCACGTAAATGAAAGGCGCCTCATAACCTTCAAGCTGTCTCTTCATTACGGTATACATGCTGTCGTCTTTGCAAAAAATAAAATTGGCTCTTTCGTATTCGGGAATTTTTCACTGCCTTTAAATTCATGTCTATCCCATACCATTTCATATAGATGGGTTGTCCCCAAGCTCTTAATTAATTCCAGCCCTTCT
This sequence comes from Paenibacillus lentimorbus NRRL B-30488, assembly GCF_000411595.1. Classification (NCBI taxonomy): domain Bacteria; kingdom Bacillati; phylum Bacillota; class Bacilli; order Caryophanales; family Paenibacillaceae; genus Paenibacillus; species Paenibacillus lentimorbus. The sequence continues at coordinate 550,048 of NZ_ANAT01000006.1, forward strand.
TCACGCGTCAGGCTGCCTTCTTTCACCTTTTTCACGATTTGCTCAATTTGCATCGTTTTTTCATTCATGGAAAAGCAACTCCTCTATCAGCTCTGACGTCTCTTTCGTATTCATCTCACCTGTTTGTGCTTTTTCAAGAAGCGACATGATTTCTCCATCTGCTGTATCTTTATTTGAGTTGTGAAGCTCAGTGTTCGAGAAAACCTCAGCCTTCTGCGCTTCATCTTTATTTAAATGAATCCAATGTCTGTTCTTGCTGAAAGGATAAAGAGGAAGAGACAGTTTAACCGGTTTGAGTTCCTCCTCATACAAGTCTTCCCAGCTGATTTCACAACCGATCGTCCACAACTGAGCCAGTTTGGCCGGCTTGTTTTGCTGAATCAGTGATTGAACATATGCATGACCTTCGGGGCCGCCGAATAAAGGAGCGTACAGACTATCAAAATCCGTTACATTTCCTTCATAAACACCTTGCAGCCTGCTCCCCTGAATGTAACCGTTTAATTTTTCAAGAAGATCTCCGATATTCGAGCAAGTGATCGCAAGGCGGCATTCAAATGGTTCCCTTCCGGTTTGCAGCGTATATGCTATTTCTTCAAGACCGATTCCGGACTTTTCTCTAAAATTGCCGTTATACGGTTTATCAGCTGATCGATTCCGCACGCTGCTGATATAGCGGCACAGCTCGCTCAGGGTCATTAATTCCTGAAATATGTCTAGTGATATTTCTGTGCCGTACATTTGGTTTATAAAAGAGATTAATTCGGAATAAGCCAACGGATCAAATCCGAATTCCGAAAGAGGTGTCTTTGCATCTATATTTGCGGTATCTAAACGCAGGATACCCGCTGCCGCTTCCCGAACCGCCTCTTGCACATCACGTTCCTGCACCTCTTGCTGACTGAATTGAACTGATAGTTCTTCATGTAAAAACGTTGTTAACTCTTTGGCTTTAACCATCAGCCTTTCCTTTGTTTTGGCCGATAGAACAATGATTTGATCCCGCTCGGCAGTTACTGCTTTATCTTGGCCGTATTCAAATTCTTCCACGATGACATGAGCATTTGCCCCGCCGAATCCAAAGGAACTGACTCCGGCGCGGCGCGGAATTTCATTTCCTTTTCGATCTTTTAATCTGGCCCACTTCATAGTTTTATTGACAATATGAAACGGTGTTCCGCTTAATTGAATGTAAGGGTTCAGTTCCTTAACATGTAGTGTGGCAGGCAATGTTTTATACTTCATGGATAGTAATACTTTAATCAGCCCCGGCATTCCAGAGGCGGGCTCTAAATGACCGATATTCGTTTTTACTGAACCGATGCCGCAATATTGGTCATGATTCTTTCCTGGATGCGGCTCAAAAGATCCAAACGCTTTTTTCAAGCCTTCAATCTCAATCGGATCTCCCAGTTCTGTCCCGGTTCCGTGTGCTTCAATATAAGATATCGTATCAACAGGAATATCGGCATTTTTATAAACAGACGTTAACAGTTCTGCCTGAGCTTCCGGGTTCGGAGCGGTCAATGAAGCAGATCTTCCTCCGTGATTTTCTCCGGTTCCTCTCAGGACTCCGTAAATATTGTCTCTGTCATTCATTGCCGCTTGCAATGGTTTCAATAACAGAACAGCTGCACCTTCACCGCGGACATAACCGTCGGCAAGTTTATCAAACGTCTTACATCGGCCGTCCCTAGACAAAATACCGAGTTTATCGGTATACATATGCGTGACTGGATCTAAGAGCAGCGAAACCCCGCCTGCTACCGCCAGCTCACTTTCACCATTTTGAATCGAGCGCACAGCTCTGTGGATTGCTACAAGACTGCTTGAGCAGGCTGTATCAATGGACTCACTCGGACCTCTGAAATTAAAATAGTGGGATACACGATTGCTGATGAGCGCCTGGCTGTTTCCGGTTCCCGCAAACGCATGCGCCCCGTCCGAATGCCTCATCAGCAGCTGGCGGTAATCATTAAATTGAATGCCCGTAAACACCCCGATATGTTTGCCTGACAGCTTTGAAGCTTTGTAACCCGCATCTTCTATCGCTTTCCAGGTTTCCTGCAAATAAATTCTGTGCTGAGGATCCATGAGTTCTGCTTCCCGCGGATTAATATTGAAAAACGCCTCATCAAATTTATCAGCATCTCTGATAAAGCCGCCCCATTTCGAATGTACTTCGCTGCTTCCTTTGCCTTCGGCGTATTTTTTCCAATCCCAGCGATCCGGGGGAATTTCCTGAATTGAATCTTTTTCATTGATTAAATTGATCCAAAACTCATCTGCATTTTTTGCTCCCGGAAAAACACAACTCATCCCGATAATGGCAACTGGCTGCTTCTCTGGATGATGGTCAGCCTGTCTTGCTGTCTTTTTTCAAACGGAAAACTTCGCGGCGGCTTCACTGTTTTCCCGGCGTGCACTACTTTCCTTTTTCAGAAATGTTTTTTCTGCATCTGTATTCCCTTTTGCAACAGTACGCAGTTCACTGTTTAGAAATTCCGAAAGAGACTTTATATGGCTGTAAGTAAAGAAAACGGCAGGTGTCAGCTTAAGCTTGTATTTTTATTCAGTCGGACAGCTAATGTTTTCAAACTGATAGAATCAAAGCCGAGATTGCCGAAATTCTCTGCCGTATCCAGCTGTTCAATGTTAATTTTCAATAATTCCGATACCATTTGCTTCAGTTCTTCAAGGACATTGTCTGCAGAATCCGGTCCTGTATAAGAACTTTCCTCTTGACGAGCCGGAAGTGTATTTACTTTTTGATGCGGCAGATCTTTTTTTGCTGGTGTTGTTCCGGCATCCCCGGTAACAACCGAAATTTGCGGACAGTCACATGCCAAAATCGTCTCAAAAGCCGCTATCCCTTCTTCCGTTTCCAAATAATCAAACCCGGATGCGGAAAGATATGCGTCTTCAGCTTCTTTGTTTAAATGCATTCCGCCTTTACGCCACAACGGCCAGTTAATCGAAATGCTCTTGCCTTGTCTCTCTTGCCGGCGGCTCTGTTCGGATCTCCAATTTATATATTGATCTTGAAAATAATTACCCATCGCATAGTTAACCTGTCCAAAATCACCGAAGACCGAAGAAATAGAAGAAAATACAATAAAGAAATCAAGCGGCTCATCTTTCGTTAATTCATCTAAGCATACCGTTCCTTCAATTTTAGCAGTCATGCCTTCTGAAAAATCAGTCAGATTCATCTCTGTAAATAACCGATCATCGGCATGACCAGCTGAATGAATAACGCCTTGAAGGGAGCCCCAAGTCCGTTTCGTTTCTTCTATGACCCGTCCCATCGTCTTTTGATCTGCGGCATCAGCTTGATAATATACCGCATCCCCTCCAAGCGCCTGCAGCCGGTCAATGTTATGTCGTTTATCAGCTGTTAACGGTGACCTTCCCGTCAATACCAATTTTGCTTGATACTGAGAGGCTAAATATTTTGCGAAAATCAGGCCCAGACCGCCCAAACCGCCCGTTATGAGGTAAATCCCTTTCTGTTTCAGCTGATGAGAGTGCTCTGTATGATTGAATACATACTCCTTTAGTGTCTTAACATACCTCTTGTTATTTATATATTTAACTTCTTCCGCCTGCCGTTCCACGTCTGAAACCATTTCGTTAAGACAAAATTCAGCCATTTTTTCAATTGATATACGTTCTGAAAAACCGATTGACTTCACATTCTCTGCGGATGGCACCAACATATTTGCCGTTTTTAAACAGCCTGCAAGAGCGCCCGTATACGGATCATTCACGCCTTCTTTAAAAGAGTGAACAAGAAGCAAAGAATGGAGGTAAAGAGAGGCGTCACTGCGGGCGCTCAGGGCTTTTAATAAATAAAAAATTGATTCCAGGCCGCTGAGAAGGCGGTCACCCGCGTAAAATGTTTCTCCCGTGTGCAAGATGACATCAGGAGAAAACCCCTTTTTCTCCAATTCTTCGAATAAACGAATATAATCTGACGTCACTTCCGGGTTTATACAGAATGTCAGCAGATTTTGATCGGTCTGCCGCTGATCCGGCGTGACGAGAATGACACGGCTGTCTGATTGATTTTTCAGAGCTCCAGCCAATGCTTCATCTTTTGCAAAAACCAGAATTGTTTTTGGCTCCCTATCTTTCATTTCAATCAGAGGGTTTTTTTGATCCCACTTATGCTCATAAAAACGTACATTTTTATTAGGCTTTTCGCCAAAAACCAGCCCGCTCAGTTCCATCAAAATCCCGCCGGCATTGTCTAATACATACACATCATAAGCCGAATCGCTTTCTTCAGTTTGTTCTGCATATACATAAACGGGTTCAGTCTCATGATCAAAAATCGTACATTCTTTAATATTTTCCGGGGTCTCTCCGGCATTTTCCCCCGCAAGGTATATGACGGCTTGATATGCGCTCTCAATCACTTCCGGTTTGATTATGCACCCTTTCGGCCCGGCCTTTGCTTTTATCTTTAAAAGCACCTGTCCGTTCCTGCTGACGCAGTGCTCTGCCGCTTTCAGACTGTCACTGCAGCTGTATCCGAATTCGGCAAGCCGCTGATAAAACGCTTCGTACGGTATGCGGTCTGCACGCTGAGACAGAAACGGCTCAAGATGAATATTTCCGTTCTCGTACGCCCCGTCTTCTAATTCGATCCGCCCTGAGGAATAAATGGATGAGTCGCTCTGTTTTTCTATAGAATACGATGCACCCTGATTATCCGGGGTTAATACAATCCGGATCTGCTCATTGCTTTCGCTTTGTAACATCGGTTCTCTAAAGGAGAGCTCAGTTAATTTAATAATCGGATTTCCTGAAGCCATCGCTCCGGCAGCTCTCGCCATTTCAATCTGGCTGAGAAACGGAAACATTTCCTTGTCTTGATACTTTGTTTTTATATACAAATCGGTATCGCTTACATTGATAAGAAACTTCTGTGCTTTAAAATCAGATATATTGCATGAAATGTAAGGATGCAGATCGTTATTTACGTTCATAAAGCGGCTTCCCGTATTTTGCGCATCTATTCTGCATAGCTCTTTGGCAAATGGATATCCGGGTGCTGATACCCGTCTCAAAGTGACATCTTTATAAAGTGACAGCCAATCTACTCCATTACCGCCAACCCAGTATTCAGCAATCTTCACAAGATCCCTGTTTGCGGCTGCTTCTTCAATTTCAGCTTTGTTCGTCCTTTGAGCTTCTGTTGTGTCTTTGCCGCTTGTAAAAATATGATCCCTCGCATTTCCGAGAGTATAGTCTGTCAGCCCTTTAAGCAATTCATCTCTTGTGGAGGCGATAACAGCCAATCTGTGCGGCATTTCTTCTCTCCCGGTTTGTAAAGTAAATGCTGTATTTCTAAGTGTTTCTAATGAATAATCTCTGGCTGCTATTTGTTCTTTTGCGCGTTTTGCATATTCTGCCAGCCTGTCGGTATTTTTTGCAGAAAAACAAATAAAAGCTGTTCAGGTTCTTCAGCCGCGAGAGGAGAGATAGCTTCATCCGCAAATTCTTCTAAAATAACATGGGCATTAGCTCCTCCTGCCCCGAAAGAACTGATTCCGGCACGCCTGGGAACGGATGACTCCCATTTTTCGGCTCTGTCCGGTACATAAAAAGGTGTTTTTTGAAACGGTATATTCTCATTCAATTCAGCAGAATGAGTCAGTGACGGAACAATCGTTTTATGTTTCATTTGAAGAATAACTTTCGTAATGCCCGCTATGCCTGCAGCAGCCTCAAGATGTCCGATATTTGATTTAACCGACCCGATCGCGCATGTCTTCTTATCGCGTTCGGCACCTGAAAATGCTTTGGTCAGGCCGGTGATTTCAATCGGATCTCCTAACGCGGTGCCTGTTCCGTGAGCTTCTATATAGCTGATGCTTTTTGGATCAATACATCCTTTTTTTAAGGCTCTCGTAATGACCTCACTTTGAGCTTTTGGATTCGGCACGGTATATCCATTCGTCTTAGCACCATGGTTGATCGCTGTTGCCTTAATAACTGAATAAATCTGATCACCGTCGGCAATAGCCTTTTTTACCGGTTTCAGCAGCACGGCACCTGTCCCTTCTCCCGGCACATAGCCGTCTCCTCCTGAACCGAAGCTTCTGCACCGGCCATCACTGGATAAAAATCCGCCTTGAGTCAGGAGTTCGTATTTATGAGGATGAATGGATAAATTGACGCCTCCTGCAATTGCAATTTCACATTCATTCCTGATTAAACTTTCACAGGCAAAATGAACAGCCGTTAATGATGAGGAACACATCGTGTCCAAAGCAATACTTGGCCCGCTGAAATTAAAGAAGTAGGATACCCGGTTTGCGATTGATGCATATGAGGAAGAAACGGCCGCTTCGTGACCAACGCTGTACAGCTGATATTGGCCGTACATAACCCCTGCAAAAACACCGACGTTTTTTCTTTCAAGCGTTTTCTTTGCGTACCCGGCATCTTCTATGGTGTGCCAAACCGTCTCTAAAAACAATCTCTCCTGCGGATCAATTAATTCAGCTTCGGCAGGAGAAATATTAAAGAACAACGGATCAAAATGATACACATCGTCAATAAATCCCCCCCATTTGCTTTGGTTTTTTACTTCGTCGCCCGCCGCAGGCTGATAGTGCAGCCCCGAATCCCACCGATCCTCAGGTATCTCAGTTATACAGTCTTTACCGTTCAATAAGTTTTCCCACAGAGTATCAAGATCATTTGCCATCGGGTAACGTCCGCTGATACCGATAATAGCGATATCATTGTCATGATACTTCTCCTGCTGCACCTGATTTTTCATCTGGATTTTCTGTTTCCCGTTAACATCGGCTGTCTGTTTATTATCTTTTTTCTTCTGAGATGGGGTGCTGCTCCCGTTTACTCCTAACCGGAGTTTATGAAGAAGAGTATCCCTGTGCTCCTCAACGAAATACTGTGACAATTCTGCCGCAGTCTGATATTCGAATAACAGCGTTTTTGAGAGCGCGCCGAAATGTTTTTCAAGCTCATTCGTCATATTGATAATCATAACGGAATCAAGTCCGTATTTTTCCAATGCCTCTTCTGCATCTATTTTGTCCGCAGGCATCCTGAATTCTGCAGCAATTATTTTTATGATAAAATCAGATGTTTCAGCTGTCAGTTTCTCTGAATCAAATGATTCGATATTTCTCCCTGTTCCTTCATCTGCCTGAATATTGTCTTTTCGTTCATATAATTGATGAACATGATTGTCAATTTGCTCATCTCCGTAAAATACAGTAAATTGCGAAAAACCGGAGGACAATGCGACGGCAAACGCTTTTTACCTTCTTCTTTTTCTAAAGGATAAAAACCCGCCTTTTTCATTGTCTCTACCGTTCGCTCATCCACTTGCATGCCGACTTCTTTCCACAGCGGCCAGTTCAGAGAGAGAGAAATCGTATCAGAATGCCGGGCAGAACGCATATTCATGAAATGATCCATATAACTGTTTCCAAACGCGTAATCAGATTGCCCGACATTTCCCAACACTGCGGAAGTAGAGGAGAAGCAAATGAAAAAGTCAGGATTTTCTTTCTCAACAGCATCATTCAGCCACATCGTACCCAATACTTTCGGTCTGATTACCTGATCGAATTCCTCTCGTGACTTGTTAAGAAGGAAAGAGTCACGGATGATTCCCGCGCCCTGAATGATCCCGTTTACTTTTCCATAAGAAGTTTTGGCTTTTTTGACTACATATTCGGCTTCTTCCTTATTGGTAATATCAGCCTGAACATAAACAGCTGAAGAACCGGCATCCTCCAATCGCCTCAGCTGTTTTCTTATATGGTCTGAAAGCGGAGATCTTCCTGTTAAAACAAGGCAGCATTTTGTTTGAAAAGCCAAATATTCTGCAAAGGTAAATCCTAATCCGCCCGCGCCGCCCGCGATAATATATACTCCATTTTCTCTCAGCGGCACATCTCCGCTTCCGGAATTTTTTTCGGGTTCATACGTTTTGAGCTGTTTGACATAACGCTGCATGTCTTTATAACGGATCTCTACATCTGAAGGCTGGAAATCACTCAGCTCATTGCGTATGATATCAGCTGCGTGAACGGCTGCTATTGACTGTTCCATTTCAATGCTTTTTGCTGAGATTAACGGATTTTCCAGCTGCAATGTCCGCAAAAATCCGCTTGCCGCCGCGTAAAGAGGCTGTTCTCCGGAAAGATGCGAAAAATATCCATATAACAGCTTGATCGATTTGCGGCAGTTATTTTTGAAGAGCGCCTGTTGTAATAAAAACAAAGAATAGACTCCGCTGTCGCATTGTTCACGAATCGCTCTCTCTGTTTTTCAAACGGCATGTCTGACCATAAATGCACCGCTTCCCGTATATCTGACTTTTCTTCTTCTATAAGCCATCCTAACAGGTCTATGTAATCTTTTTCAGAGCGGGGGTCGATTTCAAATACACCGTCCCCGGTTTTTCGAAACTCTTTCCCCGGCTTAACCAAAATAACCCTTGTATCATGCAATGCAGCAAGTTCTTTACTCACATCTTCATTTTTATCAAATAATAAAAGGCTGCCCTCACGCCGGCCGCCTTTTACATGAATGCTGAGATCTGTCCGCTGCCAGACCGTCTGATAATATATCGCCTGTCCGTTAACCCCTGCGGAATGAAAACCAAGCTGCTGTATCCGCTTTACTCCTTCTTCCAAAGAAATGTTGCCGCTTTCTATGTCAGAAAGTACTTTTTTCTAATATGACGGGCTTCTTTCATAAAAATCTTCATCCCCTTTACAAATGGCACTTCCGCAAAATGATAAACTAATCCTGCATGCGCTCCAGCACATAATCAGCTTCCTCCGCAGTCAGTTCGCCCGCTTTTAATTGTCTGAGGAGCTCTTTTACTCTCTCGTTCTTTCCATTGGAATCCGCTGTTGCACGAGTCTGTGCCTCCGCGGAAAACGTTTCTTTTTACGAATGGTTACATCCTTCAAACCTGCAAGTCTTTCTCCTTGTTCATTAAGCAGCTGAATATCGTAAATAAGCTCGGATTGACCTTTTTGGCCTGTTTTACGCGCATAAGCCCAGCATTCTGCTGAAACTTTTTTCCGAATCGTAATCTCTCCTATTGAAAAAGGAACATAAACAGATGCCTCTTCTCTTCCGTCCGTAATTCCGAACAAAGATTGCAGAGCCCCATCAATTAAAGACGGATGCAATGTATAATTTTCAAGAGCATATGCGGCTTCTTTTGGCAGCAATAAGTGTGCAACCGCTTCTGTTTTTCCGCCCCATAAACGTTGAATCGGCTGAAAAGCGCGCCCATACAGGAACCCGTTTTCCTGAAAATACTTGTAACATTCATCTTGTTCACGGACAAAAGCACTTCTGTTTATCATCTCTTGTCTGTCGATATTCTCTATATCACCGTAATGATGATCATAATCTAATTCCCCTGTCACAAATCCAGTCCTTACAGCAGCATCCTCGTCAGATGACATATTAAATAATATTTTGCCGTCTTTTACGGAAATGTGAGTGTAAATGGTCAGGCTCTCTTGCAAAAGCATGGCCGGTCTGGCAAATATCACGTTTTTTTAAACGAGTGACCTCTTTCTTTCGATATGACCGCGTTCCCGCTGCGCATGCCATTTCAAGAAAAGCAGCGGCCGGGAGAATGCTCTTGTTTTTTACGATGTGGTCTTTTAACCAAATCTCTTTTTCTCTTAATGTCGTTTTAAAAAACTGCTGTTCCAGAGTAGATTCATTCGAATCCAGAAGCGGGTGCAGTGAAGACTGCCGCGGCAATATTTCCGGAAATATTGCACTTTGATTTCGAGGCACCCAGTAAGACTCCTCAGCAAATGGATATAAAGGAAGCTTGACCTTTTGCGGAGTATACTCTTCATATAACTCTCTCCATTGAATATCAGCCCCGAAAGACCATAATTTCGCAAGAAGATTCAAGTCCTTTGTCTCCATCATCACCTCGAGGAATTTATCTTTCATCTTTTGATCATGAAAGATAAAGACTTTATCAAAATCTTTCGTAACATTGCCTTTGTATACGCCCTCTCCAATTGTTCCTTCAGTACAGAAAGTTCTCAGCTTCTCCTTAAGTTCCGGCAAATCGGAAGCTACAACAGCAAGTCTGTCTTCCATCGGCTCCCTGCATGTCTGCAATGTAAAAGCGATATCAGCTGCTGAGGCCTTTGTCTCCCGCTCTGTGAATTGCAGAAGGCGCCGGGCGTATTCTTTCAGTCTGTCTTCATTTTTGGCAGAGAGAACTGCGGCAAACGGCCCGCTTATTGTTTGTGTGTCCGCATGGTTTTGATATTCCTCCACAATGACATGGGCATTTGCTCCTCCCGCTCCGAACGAACTGATTGCTGCTCTCCTGTTAGAGGCGCCTGATTCTTTCCGCCACTCTTCTTCTTTCTGCTGAACGTAAAAAGGCGTCTTTTCAAATCGGATATTTTGGTTCAGCTGTTCCGAGTGAATGGATGGCGCCAATTTCTGGTGCTTAAATTGTAAAAGAACTTTTGTAAGGGCTGCTATACCTGCGGCAGACTCCAAATGTCCGATATTAGACTTCACTGAACCTATGGCACAAAATTGTTTATCATCCGTAAATTTCTCAAAAGCTTTTGTCAATCCTGCGATCTCAATCGGATCTCCGAGCGAGGTACCCGTTCCGTGTGCTTCCAAGTAGCTGACGGATCGCGGACTGATGCCCGATTTCTTGAAATTTTCAGCAATCAGCTCAGCTTGTGCATTCGGATTCGGAACCGTAAACCCATTGGTTTTTCCGCCATGATTTACAGATGTTCCTTTAATCACTCCGTATATATGATCCTGATCAGCAATTGCTTTTTCCAGAGGTTTCAACAGGACGGCTCCCGAACCTTCTCCCGGGACATAGCCGTCTCCGCCCTCTCCGAAACTTCTGCACAATCCTTCGGTGGAAACAAAATTACCTTGACTCAGCCAAAGGTATTTGCTGGGGTGTATGGACACATTAACGCCGCCCGCAAGCGCAATCTCACTTTCCCCTCTTTTAATGCTCTCACATGCCAAGTGAATGGCTGTCAGCGATGATGAACACATCGTATCCAGTGCAATGCTCGGGCCGGAGAGATTAAAAAAGTATGAAACCCTGTTCGCAATAGATGAAAAGAAGGAACTGAGCGCAATCGGATTGCCCCGCGCAGTTTCTTCTGCGCCGAATAATTGATATTGTCCGTACATGGCTCCGACAAACACACCGGCTTTCATACCGTTAAGCTTCTCTTTTGTATATCCTGAATCTTCAAACGTATGCCAGGAGGTTTCGAGAAAAATTCGCTCCTGAGGGTCCATCAGCTCAGCTTCTTTATGAGAAATATGGAAAAACAGCGGATCGAATTGATCAACACCGCTGATAAAACCGCCCCACTTACTGTTGATTTTCCCCTTCTCCATTCTGTCGGGACTGTAATTCGATCTGAAATCCCAACGTTCCTCGGGGATTTCAATAATACAGTTTTTCCCTCCGGCAATGTTTTCCCAGAACTCCTCAAGAGTATCGGAATTCGGATATCTTCCGCTCACACCGATAATGGCAATATCCTCACCCGGCTGAACCATGCTCGGTGCAGGTGTATCCTTCTGCTGCCGGTGCTGTTTTTTACTCGGATTTTCTCTTTTCTTCTGCACTCTTGTTACCGGAGCTGCTCCTGCGGCCTTAAGCACTTTTTCTTTAAAAGATGTTAGGAAGAAGTTTGAAAGCTCTTCAATGTTCTGATATTCAAAAAAGATTGTTTTCGGAAGATCCCCGAAAGTATCTTCAAGCTTTGAAATAAGTGACATGATCATAAGTGAGTTGATTCCGAACTTCTCAAAAGAGTCTTTCGCATTTATTTTATGAGCTTGGATTTTCAAGACACCGCTGATGGTCTTGATTAAATAGTCATTGACTTTTTCTTTCGCAGCATATTCCTCTTCTTCATCGTATTCCGCCGTGAGTGTATCTTGATCTGCTGCAGCTGTATTTCTTTGAATCGAAAGCGCCTTTATCATTTTATCCCGCTCACCTTCTGCAGGCATTAAGCTGGTAAATGAAGACCGCAGCATTTTCAGAAACGCTTCCAGAACAGAGGAAGTGCGCATCGGAGTCATCCCGTATTTTCTTTTATTTGAACGATTCCACTGCTGTCGAGACTCATTCCGCCATCTTTCAATAACGGCCAATTGATTGATAGTGTTTTTCCGTTTCGGGAGAGCTGGGATCGAAGCATTGCAAAACTGTCCATAAAATGATTTGCGTACGCATAGTCACTTTGGCCGGCATTTCCGTAAGCGGCAAAAGAAGAAAAGAGAACAAAAAAATCAAGATCTTCGTCTTTTGTCAGCTCATCCAGCCAGATTGTCCCGTAAACTTTCGGTTTCAGTACGTCCGTAAAATCACTGAGACTTTTATTTACAAGAAATGAGTCACGAAGGATGCCGGCAGCATGGATGATCCCGTTTATGCTGCCGTACCGCTGTTTAACGCCGAAAATGAATCGCTCTGCCTCTGTTCGATCTGTTATGTCCGTCCGCTGATATTCAACAATAGAGCCGCTCTCATTAAGCTTACTGATCCGTTCTTTTTGATCAGCTGTTAAAAAAGAACGGCCTGTAAGTATAATCACGGCTTGGTTTTCATTAGCGATGTGTTCCGCAAACAGCAGCCCGAGTTTTCCGGCTCCTCCGGTAATGATATATATGCCGCCTTTTTGATACGTTACAGATCCGTGATCGTGTTCCGGAATATCAATAGGCTGCAGCCCTTTCACATAACGGGTATATGAGTCTATTAAAACCTCACATTCATCCGTTTGAAAGCGCTGCATTTCACTGATTGCAGCATCCCATATCTCGGAAACGGGAGGATTTATGTCAGAATCCTCGTGGCGTATCTGTATGGTTTTCGCTTTAAGCTTGGAGCTTTCCATGTTTACCGTCTTCATGAACCCTCCGACAGCTTCATGAAACGGCTGATTCAGACCGCTTGTCCAATAAATATGCAATAACGTAACAGGTTCGTTTCTTCGCATTAAAGCTTTTGATAATAAAAAGAGCGAGTTTATCCCTCTGCGAAGAGTTTCATTAACGGATTCTTCAGTGATTTCTCTGATTTCTCCGTTCCATAAATAGAGCACGACATCAGGTGTAAATCCGTTTTCAGCCAAATCAGACAGCAGCATTTCGACATGATTTTCATCAGAAGGATTGATTGTGCATCTATTCCGTTCAATTCTGTAATCAGAATCGGGCGTTACGAGAATGACACGGTTATGTTCTCCATTCATCATCTCGGCATGCTGAAAGAGACGGTTATCCTGATCAAAAATCAGCATATTCCCCGGTGCCTGCTGATTCGGCATATCAATGTGATTTGTCCTTACCCAATCGGTCTTAAAAAAATGGTTGGGGACGGAGCTTGTGATCCCGGCTCCGCCTTTTTTTCCATTTGTTCTTTTCTGTAAGTGCGAATTAGCTCCAGTCCTGCATCAGGAGACATTTGCTGTTCTTCAATTAAGGAAAGTATTTGTTTGATCTGCACTATTTTCCCTCCAGCAGCTGATAAACTTGGTCAGCAGAAAGTTCACCGTTTTTCAATTGTTCCAATAAGAAGAGAATTTCCTGATTTTCATTTTTATGACCTGCGGTTAATTCTCCCCCGGTCACTTTTCTGACAGAGAAGTCTTTCATGCTCACGGCTATTTCGCCGCTCTCGTTAATAAAATCAATGTTATACGTATAAAAACCGGTTTCTCTCACCGAAACATGGCAACGGGCAGTAAGCGCCCTCTTAATGTGAAGCTCTCTAAGTGAATAAGGAACAAATAAGCCGTCTTTCTCATTTTCTCTTAACAAAAATGCCGCCGCTTGAAAACCGCCGTCAATTAATGAAGGATGGAGTGTAAAATGTGAAAACCCGTTCGCTAAATGATCCGGAAGCTCCAATTCTGCCATTAACTCCACATCACCGCGATATACGGCTTTCAACGTTTGAAAACCGCTCTGATATGTCAGGCCCATACGACTGAAGCGGTGATAACACTCTTCCCGGCTTATGACCGTTTTACTGCTGCGTATGAACTTATCAATATCGACATACTCAGGATTGCTGTTTATGTCTCCGAATACTGTTTCACATTGTGTGCAGATTTGCTGCACGCCATCCGGGCCCTCTTTACATATCGTTGCGTTCAACTTATCTTGTTTCATTTCCAAGCCGGTATAAATGTGCAGCGTTTTTCCTTTATATAATATAGGTCTGTTCCACATCACGTCTTTTATTTTATATACTTTACTTTCTCCGCTTATTTCCGCACAAACAAGAGCCATTTCAAGCGAAGCGGCTCCCGGCAGCACATAGTCTCCTGAAACAAGGTGATCAGTGACGAAAAATTCAGTTCCGGAAATAACAGTTTTAAATGCTTGTTTCTTTAATGTTGAGACATTCTCGCTGATTAATGGGTGAAGACTTTTGCTATTAACCTCGCTTTTGTTCTTTTTCGGAGTAAACCAATAACTCTCTTTTGCAAACGGATAAGTCGGCAGCGGCACTCTATTCAATTTCTTATTGCCGATTGTCTTCCATTCAAACTCGGCTCCATTGGCCCACCATTGTGCGAGCAGCTCCTCTTTTCCGCTTTGAAGAGCCTCCTGAATCATATATTCAGAAACAGCTGCGCGCTCTTCAGTGTTTTCGCTTATAAATACGCCTTTTTGCACCTTGCTGTCATCAAGAAAGCTGACGTATTTATCTCTCAGCTCAGTCAGACTCGCTGCACATACGGCAATTCTTTCGTTCATTGCTTCCCGGCCGTTTTGCAATGTAAATTCCATGTCACTGACATTAACCGTCATGTCACCGGCAATCACGCGATCCAAGTACTGAACCATAAGCCGGATATACTCAAGTAATTGATCTTTGGTTTTCGCAGATAAAACAAAAATGTGTGTTTTACCGTTGTTTTCCGGTACTTCTTTTTGAGGTTTCCTGTATTCCTCTAAAACAATATGCGCGTTCACACCGCCGAATCCGAATGAGCTGACACCTGCTCTCCTCGGCAGATCGTTGTTCTCTTCATCTTTTATCGGTTTCCACTTTTGAGCGGTTTCTGTGATATAAAATGGCGTATTTTCCAGTTTGATGTATGGATTGAGTTCTGAAAAATGGGCGAGTCCCGGAAGTTTGCGATATTTAAAAGCCAGTAACACTTTCAGCACTCCGGCTATTCCGGCAGCGGTTTCGAGATGGCCGATGTTTGTTTTCACAGACCCTATTCCGCAGCTTTTCTGTTTCGCAAAAGGAATGTCCCATTCTTGATATAACGTTTTAAATGCCTTTATGATGCTGTTTACTTCAATCGGATCGCCAAGACTTGTCCCTGTGCCATGCGCTTCTATATATCCCGCAGTGGCGGGACTGGCCCCCGCCTTCCGCCAAGCTTCGGTTAATAAGTCCGCCTGTGCGTTCGGATTCGGAGCTGTCAAAGAATTGGCGCGGCCGCCGTGATTTACAGCTGACCCTTTAATCAAACCATAAATATGATCACCGTCTGCCTGTGCTTTGCTGAGCGGCTTAAGCAATACTGCAGCCGCCCCTTCGCTCCTTACATAGCCGTCAGCGCTTTTATCAAACGTTTTGCACTTTCCGTCTTTGGAAAGCATACCTGCTTTATCAAAAGCTATAAACAGAGTAGGGCTTGTCATAATATGCACTCCGCCTGCAATCGCCATTTCAAAATCGCCTCTTTGAATCCCCTCAGCCGCACGATGGAGTGCAACTAACGAACTTGAACAGGCAGTATCAATCGGTTCACTCGGACCCGTCAGGTTCAGCTGGTAAGAAATACGATTAGCCAATATACAATGATTTAAACCGGTTGCGGTCTGCGCCTGAACAGAGACGCCATTTTCATTGAGACGTTCCGCATAGTCCGTTGTGGCGACCCCTGCAAACACCGCGGTTTTCGTCCCTGCCAGATCTGACGGCTTATAGCCCGCATCTTCTATTGTTTTCCATACAGTCTCCATAAAAATTCTTTGCTGGGGATCCATTAATTCTGCTTCGGCGGGAGAAATCCCGAAAAACAACGGATCAAAACTGTCCGCGCCTTTGATAAACCCGCCTTTTTTTATTTTTGTTCTATTGACGTCCCTGATCGGATCGCCGTCAAACTCTTTCCAGTCCCAACGGTCTTCAGGAATGTCTGTAATCATATCCCGCCCTTTTTCAATTCCTTCCCAAAAGTCTTCCAGCGTATCTGTTTGGGGGAAACGGCCGCTTATTCCCACTATTGCAACCGGCTCATTCATATGTCTTTCCTCTTGCCTGGTTTTGTTTTCAGGCTCAGGGGAATGTTCATAGGATTCGGGCGGAGGCGTGCTGTACAATGTTTTTTCGTCTGCTGCAGAAAAAGGTTCTGTCTCAGCAAAAAGGATTTCTCCGTATTGCTCGATTACATAATCAGTCAGTTCAGCCAGTGAATTGCATTCAAAGAAAATGGACGGCAATAATTCCGTACCATATTGTTGATTGATTTCATTTCCGAGTCTGGTAAACGTAATAGAATCAAATCCGTACTCGCCGAATGAAGTCTCTTCTTCTATTTCCTTTCTGTCAATCTTTAAAATACTTGACATCATCTTTGCGATGCCCTCAATCAGATTTTCTCTCCTGTCTTTCGCCGCAGATTCATCTGAAGAAAAAGATCCGCAGAGATGAAGCTCTTCGGAATACTCACTCTTTAAAAACTCAAGAAGTTCATTAAAATCAGTAAGACCGAAAAAATCTGACGGCATCATTGATATTCCTAATGTTTCGTTTAATTCGTTGCCCAGCATTGTAAACATAATTGAATCAAACCCGTATTCACTTATCGGCAGTTCAAAATCAAATTCCCGTTCTTCAATTTTTAATACGCCGGTGATGATGCGCGTCAAAGTGCTTTTTAAAGATTCAGTAATTGACAGCTCTTTCGGTTCGTGATTTTCGTCGGCGATTGCCGGGTCACTTTTTCCGCTGTCAATCGTTATCATTCGTTCCAGCTTTAATTCATTACCGCTAAATACCATTATTTGATGTTCACACCCTGTCATTGCTTGATCAAATGCTGCAAGGCCTTCCCGTTTTCCCAGAGGCAGCATTCCGAAACGGTCATAAAGGAACTTCTCTGAATGAATGTCAATTTGCATACCGCCTTCTTTCCATAAAGGCCAATTAATCGAGACTGTTTTTCCAGGTTTATTTTCCGCCGCTCTCATTTCCGCAAAGTAATCCATAAACCGGTTTGCATAAGCATAATCAGTTTGTCCGGCATTCCCGATTATTGCGCTGATAGATGAAAACATAACAAAAAAGTCCAGAGGTTCTCTGTCTGTATACCGGTCAAGCCATATCGTTCCGTAAACCTTGCTGGCCAGGACTGAATCGAGATCCTCTTCACGCTTATTGATGAGTAATGAATCTTTTATCACACCGGCGCTGTGAATAACTCCTTTAACAGGACCTAATTTGTTTTTGACGAGTTTTATCAGGTTGTTGACATTTTCCTTATCAGAAATATCGGTTCTTACATAAAAACTTCTGAACCGTTTTTTCGAGCTCTTTTACATTGCTTACGGCTTCCTCAGAAAGCTCTGACCTGCCGATAAGCACAAGCTTTATTCTCCCTTTTCGCACAAGATGTCTGGCAAAAATCAGGCCCAGGCCGCCTGTTCCTCCTGTAATAAGGTAAACTCCCCCTTCTTTTACTTCCATCTTTTTGGGGGGCTCTGCCCTTTCAATTTCTGCAGAGTGTTTCACCTGCCTGATTCCATCTCTGTATCTGATCTCTGAAGTATCATCGCTGATGACTGTTTCATTCACAAGGTTTTTTAATTCAGGCAGACCGGTGTTCAGCTGTAACTGAATATCGTCGCTGTGTATTTCAATATTTTTACCGGACAACATAGGATGTTCTAAATGAAGCGACCTAAAAAAGCCGCTCATTGCCATTTGATAAGGTAAGATTTGATTGTTACTTGTGAAAAATACATGTGATATCAGGATTTTATGCCTTGGGATTGTTGCTAACAGAGCTTTCGTTAGATTGAAAACCGGCAAAACAGCCTTTTCCAGCTTTTCATGAATGTTATGCTCAATTCCCGTTTCAGGGCTCATCCCGATTAAAATGACGCGGTCAATTGTCACTTGTCTTTCTTTAAGAATCGCCAGCAATTTCTTATAGCCTTCAAGTTTGACGCTGTTCAATTCAAAGGAATCAGCTTCTTTTTCTTGAAAACTGCCGCCATGGCGGACAAAGATCATGTTCAGGCCGATATCTTTATATGCCTTGCGGATCAGCGGTTCTGATATATCCCGACGGAGTGAAATCACAAGGCAGCTGTTTAAACCGCTGGCTTCAGGCTGATGAAGCATAGGGGCCCGCTTCCACATATCAGTGTAATACTTAGCTGAATGCCGCTCATTTTGAGTCTGCGGTGCAGCCCTTAATGCCTTCAACGCTAAGTTTTTATTTTAAGACTTACAGATCCGTGTTCATCCATAAATAGTATATGAAACCTTTTGACATCATCATGTTGTCTTTCATCGGCAGCTGTAATGTAAGCATAGCCGCTTGCCGAAGGTAGTTGAAGAATTTCCAGCTCACCTAATTCAAAAGGCAAATATGCGGTGTGATCGTCTTCCTGAGTGGACGTAAACCCGGTTGTGGATTGAAAAATGCCATCCAATAAACACGGTTCCAGCAGCGCGCCGGATTTTTTATGAATGCTCTCAGGAAGTGATATTCGTGCAAGAACAGCATTTTCATGGATAAACAGCTGTTTTATTACCTGAAAGCCGGCTCCATAGTCCAAACCGCTCTGCCGGAAGTTCCTATAACACTCAGCGCCGCTGATTAATCTTTTCTGTCCGGTTAACCAGCTGTCCAATTTAAAATGCTCTGTATGAGAGGCATCTTTATCTCCGCATGTGATAATGTTTCCTTGGCAATGAACTGCCGCTTCAGGCTGCATATCGGTTTTCACCACAAATCTGCCGTCTTTTTGATTCGGCAGCAGATTTATCATTATCGTCTTTTCTTTTTCAACGGTTATCGGAACCGCCCATACAACCTGACTCAGTTTTATGACTGATTTTCCGTACAGCCTCTCTCCCGCTTCTCTGGCCGCTTCGATGATTGCCGCTCCGGGCAGAACCGTTTTCCCATGCACAACATGGTCTTTTAAATAATATTCAGAATCTGAAAGCGTTTTATAAAATCGGCACTCACCTGCAGAAAAATCAAATAAAGGAGCTGTACCGGCTGCTGATGTTGTTTGCGCCTTATTTGATACCCACAGTCTGTTTTTTAAGAAAGGGTAAGTCGGCAGCGCAATTTTTGCCGGTTTTCTGCCGGTGCGGAAATCTTCCCAGCTTAAATTCCCTCCCGATACCCAGAATTCAGCCATTTCGGCTAATGTGGTTCTGCCGGATTTGAGCGGAAGATCTGATTGCCGCTGTCCGCGTTTATGATTCGTTTTTTCCCTCTGAATATTTCGTGATCGTCAATTCCATTATAAAAGTGATTTAATTTCAACATCAGATCATCGATATTATTTGAAATGACAGCAAGCCTTTCCGGCATAGCTTCACGCCCTTCAAGAAGGGTATACGCAATATCAGAAAGGTGAAGCGGCTTATTTGTTCCCGCCGGCTGTAAACACTCGCCCTGCTTATGACGAGCCTTTTGAAGATATTCCTCCAGCTGTTTTGCTGATTCCCGTAAACTCAGTGAATGCTTGGCTGAGAGTACGATAAGTTCCTCACTTTCCTCATAATCCGTTTGACAGTCAGCAGCAGACTCATACTCTTCCACAAGGATGTGTGCATTTGCCCCGCCCGCTCCGAAAGAACTTAATCCCGCACGCCGCGGATATTTGCTGTCAGAATGTTTTTCATTCGCGGGTTTTATCCAGTCGGCGGTTTCCTGCTGGAGACAAAAAGGTGTCTCTTCCAGATAAAGATCCGGATGCACCCGTTCAGCATGCAGTGTTGCGGCTATTTTTTATACTTCATTTGTAAGATAATCTTTGTCAGGCCGGCAATACCCGCGGCTGCTTCGAGATGACCGATGTTAGATTTAATCGATCCGAGAGAACAATATGAAACATCTTCGGTATAAGCTCTGAACGCCTTGGTCAGACCTCGGACTTCAATCGGGTCACCCAGCGGCGTTCCCGTGCCGTGGGCTTCAATAAAGCTGACACTTCTGGCGCTCCAACCGGCCGCTTTAAGAGCTCCTTGGATTAAATCCGCCTGTGCGGCAGGATTAGGCACCGTATAGCCATTCGTCTTTCCGCCATGATTAATTGCCGTTCCTTTTATGACGGCGTACACTGTATCATTATCACGTACGGCATCTTTAAGCGGTTTAAGAATAACGGCCCCGACGCCTTCCCCGGGGACGAAACCGTCGCCGCCTTCTCCAAAACTTCTGCATTTTCCCGATTTTGAAAGCATTCCCATCTGACACCGGTATAAATAGTCAGAAGGATGAAGATACAAATTTACTCCTCCCGCAACCGCAACAGAGCACTCACCTTTTTTTAAACTTTGGCAAGCCATGTGAATTGCCGTTAAGGATGAAGAGCAAGCCGTATCTACAGGGATACTGGGACCCGTAAAATCAAATGTGTAAGACACTCTGTTCGCGAGAGACCATGGGAACGAATTTGGAAGTACATCGTTTTTGTCCGTCGGTATTCTTTCGCCGAGCAGCTTGTAAGAATTGGTTGTAACTCCCGCAAATACACCGACATGTTTTTCGGTCTGCTTTCTCAACCCGTCAATGGTATATCCCGAATCTTCAAATGCTTTCCATACGGTTTCGAGAAATATTCGTTCCTGAGGATCCATCGCTTCTGCTTCTCTCGGCGATATTTGGAAAAACAAAGAATCAAATGATTCAGCATTCTTTAAAAATCCGCCCCATTTGCAATAAATTTTTCCCTCATGCGCTTTAGCGGGGTCTGGATCATAGTAGGTCTCATAATTCCATCGTTCTTTCGGAATTTCTGTGATTGCGGTTCTCTCTTTTGATAGAAGATCCCACAATTCTTCGATATTTTCAGCCCCGGGATAACGGCCGCTGATACCGATTACCGCTATCCCGTCAAGATGTTCTTTTTCCTCCGCCGCAGGTGCAGTGATGTTTTGTTCCGGCCTGGCGGGGGTAATGCTCTGATTCTGTTTTCCTTTTTCCTCCCGTGAAAATAAACGCCCCAGCCGATCCGGGTATTCCTTTACAAGATGATCTGCTAAATCTCTGATTGTATGAAATTCAAATAAAAGCGTTTTCGAAATTGCTCCCAGTGACTGCTCCAGCTTTGTGTTGCATTGATGAATCATAACCGAATCCATTCCATATTCAGCCAGATGCACATCTTGATCGATCTCTTCCCGTTCTGCACCGACCTCAGAGGAGATGATTTTGGTTAAAAACAAAACTGTCTGATCCAAAATATCGCCTTGAGCCAAAGGAACGGCACTGCCTGTCTCTGTTTCGTCCGTCAAAAATCTCTGCTGCATAAATTGTTCAAAGCGTTCGTGATCACCGCAGACTGCAATATTATGCAGCTGACCCGAAGTTACAATCCGCGAAAACCATTGCGTTCCGTCTTCAGCAGGAAGTTCTTCGAGCCCTGAACCATGAAAAAGAGACGTCCGCCCTTGACCTGACAGGTTCGCCCCCATTCCGATGTCTTGCCATAAAGGCCAATTGATTGTCAGGGTGCGGTCGCTGCGCAGAGACTTTTGCCGTTTCTGTTCCCGATATTCGGCAAAATGATCTAAAAAGCCGTTTGCATATGCATAATCACACTGTCCTTCGTTCCCTGCAATAGAGACGACTGAAGAAAAAACGGCGAAAAAATCCAATTCGAGCGACTTCGTTGCATGATCAAGATTCAATGCGCCATGAACTTTCGGAGCAATCACCTCTGAAAGTTCATGCTTTGTTTTTCGAAAAAGCAGCGAGTCTCTGATAACTCCTGCACAATGAATGACGCCATGAAGACCTGCATGCTGATCGGTAATATCGTCAATCATTTTTTTTACCGCTTCTTTATCGGATATATTCGCCTGTATATAATAAACCTTTGCTTTAAAGCTGTTCAGGTATTCTAAATGTTTCTGCTTATCTCCGTTTAAAACAGATCGCCCCGATAGGATAATAGTGGATCTTTCAGTTTTCGCGCAATATTCAGCGATTTTACTGCCAATCCCCCCGAATCCCCCTGTAATTAAATATACTTTATCTTTTTCAGGGTATTGAATGGTCTTTCTGTTTGTTTCTCTCTGCTTCTCTAACATCCGTGCATATCTTACGCAGCCTCTGTAAGTGATATGAATATGCCGATCAGGCGCTGTGTTTATTTCTTTATAAAGAATGTCAGCCTTCTCTGAACATGAAACGGATGCAGAATCATGTTCAAAGCAAACCGTCTTACAATGCAGCTGCGGGTACTCTTGTTTTACCGATTTTAAAAAACCGTTCACACCTTCAAAATACGGCAATTTTTCTTTTTGATCTGCGCTGAATGTATAAATGAACGTTACTTTGTTTATAAGGTTCTCGCTGATTAAAGCCTTAGTCAGATAAAACACGGAATAAATTCCTGATTCGAGTGTTTCTTCCAGTTCAGGCTGTTTTTCAGACCAAGTATGCAAAATTGCATCGGGCGCTGCGCCTTTTTCCTTTAACAGACGAATGACACCTTGATAATCTTCGGGACGCTGCCTGTTGATGGTGAAAACACTGTCGCTTATCTGCTCTAAACGCTCACCGGGCATAATAAGATATGCGGACGTATTCTCTCTTTTTTTCAGCTCTTCAAAATAGTCTTTATTCCCGGAGAACAACAAAATAGTACAGGCTTGTCCGCTGCCCGCTTCATTCTCAAGTTCGGTTTCTTTCCATACCGGCGTATAAAGTGCCTGATTCTTCTTTTCTGAAAAAGCCGCGTCTGATTTTACCGGCTGAGGGTTTAAAGAAAATTGAGAGCGCTCAAACGGATAAGGCGGAAGCGGGGCTTTTCTTTTATGATAATCACCTAGTTTCGCCCATTCAATCTCTTCTCCTGAAAGCCACATTTGCATAAATGAATGATAAAGAGCCTCATCGGCTGGTTTGTCCGCTTCAAAAGCAGCCGCTTTGTTTAGTTTTGCTGATGGAGGGAGCGATCCGAATTGAAAAACTGAAAAATCAGAGATATTCACATCCGGCTCCGTTCCCTTTTCTTCCGTGTGAAGCGGCATATGGTCAGCTATCTCCTGAGACACGGCATCCATTTGATTGTATTCTGTCATCAGCGGAAAAAGAGTCTTATCATAAAAACCTGCCGGCTGCTCATTCATACAAGCAACAGCCTGTTTAATTCCGTCTTGCTTTTTCAATAACATGCTCAGAAAAAGTTCTTTAGACAAGATTCCCTCATCCAGTAAATTTAATATTTCCAGAACATAATCATTATCAAAGAATCCATCATAATCTGTTAAATCCCATCTCTTATACAGTCTTCTCATAGAGGCAAGGATAGCCATGATCGCCGCTTCCTCATCAGCCGGCAACGCGTTTCTTTTATCCGCCGTGCGATTCACAATATAAGATAAAATCTCGATTTCCTGAGTCTTTCCCGCTTTATCCCACTCTTCTAAAAACCCTTTAAACGTATATTGGTGCTCAAGAAGCAGCCGTGTTTTCCCGTACAGGCGGTCTGTAAAATCAGCCGGGAAGCTCAGACCGTTCAGCAGCATCCTTACATATTCTTCATTTAATCGAACCGGCGGGTACGTTTTTGCAGTGTACGGATTGACAAATGGAATGGTCGGCGGCTCACAGGATAAGTGCGAAGGTTTTTCAGCGCCTGTGATGACAGAAATGGCCTTTTCAATTTTGATGATATCCGCTGCTGCAAGAGCGACGTAATATCCGTCTCCGGCGCCTGTAATGAGGCTTGGCTTAAAACCGGATGCCAGGATACTTTTTATGATTTCCGTATTGATAACTAAAGAATACAAGCGGATTTTCTCAGGCGTCCATTTTCTTTTAAATGAACTGTGCAATGTTGGTATACCCTTCAGCACCGACCTTACGTTCTTTTCTAAATCAGGGAACACGCGTTTCAAAACGGCAAATTGTTTATAACTTTCCCATTTGAAGTCACCGATGGCAAGCACCCATTCAGAATCTTGTTTCCTCCGAAAACTTAATCCCTCTTTAAGCTGATTTTTAAATTCCTCCTTGCTGCCTGCCAATAAACCAGCCCTGTAATCAAACGATGCCCTTGTTAAAAGGGTGCTGCTGATCACTTCATTTGATATTTTGCAAAATTCCTCAGAATCGTCAGAAAAGGTTCTCCAATTATGTATCATTTGTTTCATGCTTTCTTCACTTTTAGCGGAAAAAAGGAAGGGAACCCTTCCCTTTCTGTCAGATTCGTCTTTTGTATGTATAAATTCTTCGATGATGACGTGAGAGTTAACACCTCCAAAACCGAAGGAGCTGATTCCGGCCCTGAGCGGAGCCCCGTCTGCCGCCTCCCAATCACTTGAATCAAGCGCCGGCCTAAACGGTGTTTTTTCAAACTGTATAATTGGATTTACCGTATGTACATTCAGGCTTTTCGGCACCCTCCGATGTTTCATCATCATTAGAACTTTTATCAATCCGGCCATTCCCGCCGCTGCTTCTGTATGACCGATATTTGTTTTCACACTTCCGATCCTGCAATATTGAGTATCCTCAGTATATTGCCGATACGCTTTTGTCAATGCTTCTATTTCTATCGGATCGCCCAGAGATGTACCTGTGCCATGTGCTTCTACATAAGAAACCGTCGCAGCATCAACAGCAGCGTTGTGTAAAGCTTCTGAGATGACCCGGCACTGCGCTTCTGCTCTGGGAGCGGTTATGGAACGGGATTTACCGCCATGATTAACAGCTGTCCCTTTTATGATCCCGTATATATGGTGACCGGCTTTTACTGCATCACCAAGGCGCTGCAGCAATACAACGCCTGCCCCTTCTCCGGGAACGTACCCGTTCGCCGCTGCGTCAAAGGTTTTACATTTGCCGTCAGGACTCAGCATTCTTGCTTTAGAAAAAGAAATATATTTTCCGGGTTGGAAATTCAAGTTTACTCCCGATGCGATTGCATAATCGCTTTCTTTTGTCCGCAATGACTTAACCGCTTCATGTAAAGCAACAAGCGACGATGCACAAGCGGCATTTACAGACATGCTTTTTCCGGTCAAACCGAATGTGTATGAAAGCCGGTTGGAGATCATAGCTTCGAAACTTCCTAAACAGGCGTAACTGTCGATTTCCGATTCAGCATGACCTGTCTGCCGGTAGTCAGAATTCATAATACCCGCAAAAACAGAAGTGGTTTTACGCTGGAGATCCCGCAAAGAGACCCCGGAATCTTCGATGCACCGCCAAGTTTCTTCTAAAAGGATTCTTTGCTCAGGATCCATGTTTTTCGCTTCCCGGGGAGAGATATTAAAAAACTTATGGTCGAAATGGTCAGCTTTATGAATAAAACCTCCCCACTTGCTGATTGTTTTGTTCGGTATACTGATATCAGCTGAATAATAAAGATCGGGATCCCACCGTTCAATCGGCACTTCCCGGATGGAATCTTTGCCGCTATTTATGTTTTCCCAGAATTCATGATAATGATCTGCATCGGGGAATCTGCAAGCAACCCCGATTATCGCGATATCCGCACTCTGTTTATTCAAATGAACCATTGGCCTCCACCCGCCCCTTCTTTAGTGTAGAAATAACGTATCCAATCTGCGCCTTAGCAGACTTTCGGTCTCATTCATCATTTTTTCACCAATGTCATCGACATGTCTGTTTCTCCATGATTCCAAATCCGTGCCCTTTACCCAATGATTAAAAGCGCCTAAAGACGGGCCGCAATGAACTTGGAAATTCACCTTTTGTTCTTCCTGCCCTTCCAAAGCAAGCAGACATCCTCTCTGCAAATACCACTTAAATAGTAACAGCATCTTATATTTTTGATTGCGCTCAGCTTTTTGGGCCAGGTTCGGCTGTTTATCTATTATGCTTTCGTAGATTTCATCAAAAGTCTTGTTAAAATAGTCATTTTCGAGCTGAATCTTTGTCTTTTCATCTATCTCACTCAAAGACTCATATTGTTGGTAGATTTGAAATAATTTATTTGCCCTGACCGGAAACAGCGTGCCCTTTTTCAGCACCTGCACCTTTGTTCCGAACTCAAACAGAGTCTCCGAAGGCGCATAAGCAGTATCGCATATTCCTGTCTC
This sequence comes from Paenibacillus lentimorbus NRRL B-30488, assembly GCF_000411595.1. Taxonomy (NCBI): domain Bacteria; kingdom Bacillati; phylum Bacillota; class Bacilli; order Caryophanales; family Paenibacillaceae; genus Paenibacillus; species Paenibacillus lentimorbus. Next base: position 576,401 of record NZ_ANAT01000006.1, read on the forward strand.
ACTCAGCATTTCTTTAACAAAACCGCTTGTTTCTGCTTCAACTGTACATTGATTAATGGATCCCGTCATAATAAAATCAGCGCCCATTAAAAAAGCAGACGCCGCAGACTCGGGAGTCCCGATTCCTCCCGCGGCCCCGACTCTGATCTTCCTTGCGTATTTGTGTGTTTCCATCATTTCATCCCGCAGGTTAACAAAAAACGGCAGCATCGCCGTCAATGAGCCCTGTTCGGTATTACTGCCGCAATCTGCTTCAATAATGATATCGTCTGCTGCCGGAACACGGCTGAGCCACTCCGCCTGCTCTTCCGTCAGCATACCCTGCTGACACATTCTCTTTACGATACTTTGAGGAGGCGGACTCAGAAATGCGGCCGCAACTTCCGGCCGTGAAACTTTGGCAATGATCCGATTATGAGGTATGACCCTGCCGCTTTTGTCCATCTTCAACTGATGCGCTTTGTAATAAATTAATGGCGCGCTGACGGAAAGATACGAAGACGCTTCTATTACCCGTACGTCATGCTTGATATATAAATCTATCAATTCCTTTTCTCTATCTTGATGATCCGGCTCAAATCGCAGATTCATTCCGTAGGGCTGGCCATTTTTGAGTGTCTTCTTAATAGTAATAAGGGCCTGTTCAATTTCCCTTATAGTTAAACCCGCTGTGCCAAAGAACCCCAGCATTCCTTTCTTGCCGAGGCGGATCAGCATTTCAGCGGAAGAGATCCCTCTATGCATCGCACCTGCCAAATACGCGTATGTCAAACCGTAATCTTCTTTGAAAGATTGATCACCCAATCGGGACACCGGTGAAGCCGCACTGCTTTCTATATTTTCGGCCAAGAGGCCCTTCTCTTTCCCGCTTTCCGAATTGTCCTTGTTCCCTTCAGAAAACAAGAGACTGTCTTCCGGCGCACTAATATTAAGCGGTTCCTCATCTCTTTGTATGGTTTGAATTAATTTAGTCAGAATGTTTCCGGGACCGATCTCTTCAAACACAGTGACGCCTTGTCCCATTAAGTACCTGATGCTTTCAGTCCATTTCACCGAGTTTGTTATTTGTTCAATTAAATTCCGTTTGATATCTTCTTGTTTATAAGGTCTTGCCGTATAGTTAGAGATGACCGGGAAATTCAATTCAGAAAAATGAAACTCCTCGATAAATTCCGCAAATTCACGCTGTGCACTTTCCATAAAACGAGAATGAAAAGCTCCGCCGACTTGCAATACGATATAAGCTTTCGCCCCTTCTTTTTCAAAAAAGAGGCTGCACGTTTTATCTCTTCTGCAGCCCCCGCTATCACAATTTGTGAAGATGTATTGTAATTGGCGATATCTATTTGGCCGAATTCATACTTTTGAAGTATTTTTTTATGTGATGCTCATCCAGCCCGATCACGGCAGCCATTCCGCCCTCGGAAGCCTCACTCATTAACTCGCCTCTTTTAGCAACCAGCCGGAGACCTGTTTCAAAATTAAAAACGCCGGCCGCAAAAAGCGCAGTATATTCACCCAGACTATGTCCTGCCACAGCATCAGGGCGTGTATGACCTTCTTTTAAACCCTTTAAATATCGGAGTGCGCTCACTGTATAAATTGCAGGTTGTGTATACTTCGTATCAGTGAGCCTCTCTTTTTCATCTGAAAGGCATAAATCCTTTATGGAGTATCCTAAAATATGATCTGCCTTTTTAATGAGCTCACTGAATTCATCGAATAAGTCTCTGCCCATTCCTTTAAACTGCGCTCCCTGTCCGGGAAAGACGTAAGCAAGCATTTGTTTTCCTCCTTGTTCCGTATTTCTGCCGTTTCTTTTCGTTCCGATTGTGATTTGATTAACATTTTTCACTTCAATTTTAAAATTGTCATTTACTTAATAAGCATTACGAAGCAAAATAAAAAACCTTTATGCCGGATAAAGGTTTAAAAGCAAAAACATGTACAAATATCATATTGCCGCAAATGTAAATAGAGAGAATTTTCTGATAATTAAAACCACATTTTCATTCTGTTTTTTATATATCAATATAATAAAAACATTCCAACGTGCCGAAACAACGATTGGTTTTATGTGAATATTTCCCTAAATAAATACTATACCATGATTTACATGTTGTCAATGGGAAACACACGTATATACCAATTCTTCAGCCGCCATTTTACAGGCGGCTGAACTCGGTTGTTATCAGTTCATCAGCCCATGCCGATATGCCTTCACTATACTATTCGCGGAATAATAGTTCTTTCTCTTTGTTGTAGTCTTTAGTAAATTGATTGAACTCATCTGCTTGTTTATGCACCTTTTCGTAAACTGAGTTTACTTTGCTGATCTGCTCTTCCAGCTGCGCTAAGGTGAGCTTTTTATCTTTAATCAGTTTATAAAGGTCCTTATCAAGTGAAATGGCTTTTTCGTACTTTTTGTACAAAAGATCATAAGATGCATATCTTTTCTCCATTAAAGCGACAGTATGCCCGGCTTTTTCTTTTACTTTCTTATCCTTTATTTCTTGAGAAGTTTTTTTTGCGGATTCAAATGCTTTTTTTGAATCATCAATACTGTCTTTTTCTGCTTTCAGATGTTTTTTTCGCTGATTTGCATTGCTCAGAGCCTGATCAGACAGTGTGACGATTTTCTGATAATCATCCATATTCAGTTTAACCGCGCTGTCGTAAAGCTTGTGCTCTTTTTCTCTAATTTTTCCAATGTTTTCTGCTCTTTTTGAAACGGTTTTTCCGCTTGAACGGCTTTTTCCATCGAGTCATGAAGCGATTCAACCGGATCTTTTCCCCCGCAGCCCGCAAGCAGCATACTTGCGGCGCCGAGCGCTCCGATTCCTGCTAATACCTTTTTTTGAATCATATTCACTTAAAATCCCCCAATCTTGACAATTTCCACTATAGAAGCCCGAACGCTTTTTGACAATAGCTGAGCTGTAATTGGCATGACCGGGTAAAAAGACGCTTACGGTGCTGTCAAAGAATACTGGCGTAAAAAATTGAGAAAACAGGGCGGATGACCATACATCTTTTTGGCTTTTACATAGTTTATAGTAGACGCCGGCCCTGCTGACAAAGGGTCAGCGTAATTAAAAGAGGAGGTTTTTTTATGTACGGATATGGATTTGGCGGCGGATTTGGCGGCGGTTGCTGCGGCGGCGGATACGGTTATGGCGGTTACGGTTATGGCTGCGGCGGCGGATATGGCCGCACATTCGCATTAATCGTCGTATTGTTTATCTTATTAATCATCGTCGGTGCCGCTTATTTAGGCTGCGGCTGCTGACCTTATACACCATGAAAATCGGCCGGCCTGCTATGGCCGGCCAATTGTTTCGTTGCGCCGCGATAAAGAAATTCGCTATAATTTACATATTAAGCTTTAGGAGTGAAGTTTCTTGATTACTATGGAAAATATTGTACGCGACGGACATCCCGCGCTCAGAGAGATCGCTGAAGAGGTTCAGCTTCCCGCTTCTGACGAAGAAAAACAGCATCTTGCTGATATGATTGAGTTTGTGAAAAACAGCCAAAATCCTGAATTAGCCGAGAAATACAACCTTCGTCCGGGCGTCGGTCTTGCCGCTCCGCAAACAGACGTAAAAAAACGGATGATCGCCGTCCATGCAGAAGATGCGAAAGGCACTTTATACAGCTATGCTCTTTTTAACCCTAAAATCGTCAGCCACTCAGTGGAAAAAAGCTACTTGACGAGCGGAGAAGGCTGCCTGTCGGTAGACGAACCCATTCCCGGCTATGTGCCGCGCTACGCCCGCATCCGCGTGAAGGCGGTGACGCTTGAAGGAGAACAGATTGACATCCGCCTCAAAGGTTTTCCGGCCATCGTGTTTCAGCACGAAATCGATCATCTGAACGGCGTGATGTTTTACGACCATATCGATAAAGAAGATCCGTTCAAAGAACCTGAAAACGCCATTGCCATTGACCGTTAAAAAAAACCGGCACTTCCCAAAGTGCCGGTTTTCTTTATTTCAAAAGGCCCAGTTCTTTGACGGCCCAGCTGATTCCCTCTTCATCCACCGGCTTTGTGACAAAATCGGCGGCAGCTTTTAATTCCGGAACCGCATTTCCCATCGCCACCCCGGTGCCGACAAAACGGATCATCTCAAGGTCATTTAGTCCGTCGCCGAATGCATAAGTGTCACTTACGCCGTACGGAAGCCGCTCAAGCACTCTTTTAATGCCTTCCGCTTTTGAACCGCCTTTCGGAAGCACATCCGTGGACAATTCATGCCAGCGGACGTAATCAAACTCCGGAAAAGCGGCATATGCTTTTTCTTCATGTCCGCGGCAGAATAAAAGCAGCTGATAAATTTCTTTTCCTTTATAAAATGTTTCATCAACTTCGGGATAAGGCGCTTTCAGACTGCCGATTCCTTCCGAGACGTGCGGATGTCCGGGGACGGTCGTTTTCATCGTGTCTTCCGCCATAAATACGACGGGGTGCTCCCCTTCTGCAGCCTGCTTTAATAAACGCGCAACCGCATCTTCAGGAAGCGGATTTTTATAAATGACCTCACCTTCAAATACGACATACTGGCCGTTGTATGAAATAAATGATTCAATCTCAAGCTCTTCCAGAATCGGTTTTACCATAAACGGGGACCTTCCGCTGGCGATAAAAACGTGATGTCCAGCCTCTTTAAGCGCCGTCACGGCGTTTCTTGCGCTATCGGGAATATGTTTATCATGGTCATAGATCGTGCCGTCAATATCAAAAAAGATCAGTTTTGGTTTCATGTCAATTTCTCCTTTTTCCCGTTTATCAGTCGTGTCTTTTTCAATATCATCATACAGAAAGTTTTTCTTCCGGAAAACCGCCTTGATCAAATTCCAGTTTTACCCACGAAAACAAATTCATTTTTTCCGCATACTACTGCTATAAAGGGCTTTAAAGGAGGTATACGATGCTGCGCCGATTACGGAAGAAACTCAGAAGACAGTGGGGCGGAATGCTCCGGAAAAAAGTCATCGCGTAGAAGGGATCTTTCGGTTTTTGAAAGTCCCTTTTTTGCTCGAGACTTTCCTTATAATCCGTTTTCGAATATAATAGAATAAGCGAGTCTAACATACGGCATTTAAGGAGAGATTTGGATGATTTATAAGGTATTTTATCAAGAGAAGGCTGACGAAGTACCTGTTCGGGAAAAAACAGATTCACTTTACATTGAGGGCGTTTCAGAACGGGACGTCAGAACGAAACTGAAAGATCAGAAATACAACATTGAATTTGTTCAGCCTGTGGACGGTGCTTTTTTAGAATATGAGAAGCAGAGCGAAAATTTTAAAGTATTGGAGTTATGAGCGGAATGAAATTTGTAAAAAATGACCAGACTGCCGTTTTCGCCCTCGGCGGATTGGGCGAGATCGGGAAAAATACGTACGGGGTGCAGTTTCAGGATGAAATTGTACTGATTGATGCGGGAATCAAGTTCCCGGAAGATGAACTTCTCGGCATTGATTACGTAATCCCCGATTACACGTATTTAGTAAAAAATGAAGATAAAATTAAAGGTCTGTTTATCACCCACGGTCATGAAGACCATATCGGCGGTATTCCGTACCTGCTCAGACAAGTAAATATTCCCGTTTACGGCGGTAAACTCGCGATCGGCTTACTTCGGAATAAACTTGAAGAGCACGGGCTGTTAAGACAGACCAAATTAAACATCATCGGTGAAGACGACATCGTGAAGTTCCGCAAGACGTCTGTATCCTTCTTCAGAACGACACACAGCATTCCGGATTCATACGGAATCGTCGTCAAAACACCGCCGGGCAATATCGTACATACCGGGGACTTTAAGTTCGATTTCACACCGGTAGGCGAACCGGCCAACTTGACAAAGATGGCTGAAATCGGGAAAGAAGGCGTTTTGTGCCTGCTTTCTGACAGTACAAACAGTGAGGTGCCTGATTTCACCATGTCAGAACGCCGCGTAGGCGAAAGCATTCACGATATTTTCCGAAAAGTGGACGGCAGAATTATATTTGCGACATTCGCTTCGAATATACACCGTCTTCAGCAGGTGATTGAAGCAGCCGTTTTAAACGGCAGAAAAGTTGCCGTATTCGGACGCAGTATGGAATCGGCTATTGAAATCGGACAAAATCTCGGTTACATTACCTGTCCTAAAAATACGTTTATTGAGCATAACGAAATCAATCGTTTGCCTGCCAATAAGGTAACGATTTTATGTACGGGGAGCCAAGGTGAACCGATGGCGGCGTTATCACGCATCGCTAACGGGACGCACCGGCAGATTTCCATTAATCCCGGAGATACAGTCGTCTTTTCTTCCTCTCCGATACCCGGAAACACAATCAGCGTAAGCCGCACCATCAACCAGCTGTACCGTGCGGGCGCAGAAGTCATTCACGGTTCATTGAATGACATTCATACATCCGGACACGGCGGACAGGAAGAGCAGAAATTAATGCTCCGCCTGATCAAACCGAAGTTCTTTATGCCGATTCACGGTGAGTACAGAATGCAGAAAATGCACGTCAAACTCGCGACTGATTGCGGCATACCTGAAGAAAACTGCTTTATCATGGATAATGGCGAAGTGCTGGCCCTCAAAGGCGAAGAAGCCGCTGTGGCAGGCAAAATTCCGTCCGGCTCCGTTTACATTGACGGAAGCGGAATCGGTGATATCGGCAATATCGTGCTCCGCGACCGCCGCATTCTTTCAGAAGAAGGCCTTGTTATCGTTGTTGTCAGCATCAATATGGACGACTTTAAGGTTTCGGCGGGACCTGATTTAATCTCAAGAGGTTTTGTATACATGAGAGAATCCGGTGATTTGATCAATGACGCGCAGCAGCTCATTTCGAACCATCTGGAGAAAGTAATGGATCGGAAAACAACGCAGTGGTCCGAAATTAAAACGAAATTACCGATACGCTTGCTCCGTTCCTATACGAAAAACAAAACGCCGCCCGATGATCCTTCCGATCATTATGGAGGTCTAAAAAAAACTGCACTC